>NZ_JBNDJO010000002.1:0-769568 GCF_050434965.1 Paraburkholderia sp. GAS38
ACGCTGGTCGAGAAGCTGAAGACCGAAGCCAAGGTGCTCTAAGGACAACGCAGGAGACGGACGAAATGACGATTCTGGTAATTGCGGAACACGACAACGCGTCGCTGAAAGCGGCGACGCTCAATACGGTTGCGGCAGCCGCGAAGATTGGCGGCGACGTCCACGTGCTGATCGCGGGTCACAACGCGCAAGGCGCGGCGGATGCGGCAGCGAAGGTTGCAGGCGTCGCCAAGGTGTTGCTGGCCGATGCGCCGCAACTCGAAGCGGGCCTCGCGGAAAACGTCGAAGCCACGGTATTGAACATTGCAAAGGACTACTCGCATATCCTGGCGCCGGCTACCGCCTACGGCAAGAACATTGCGCCGCGTATCGCCGCGAAGCTCGATGTCGCGCAGATCAGCGATATCACCGCCGTGGATAGCGCCGACACGTTCGAGCGCCCGATCTACGCAGGCAACGCGATCGCGACGGTGCAATCGGGCGACCCGATCAAGGTCATCACGGTGCGTACCACCGGCTTCGACCCGGTGGCGGCAGAAGGCGGCAGCGCAGCGGTCGAGAAGATCGCCGCCGCAGCCGACAGCGGCCTGTCGCAGTTCGTTAGCCGTGAAGTGACGAAGCTGGACCGTCCGGAGCTGACCTCGGCGTCGATCATCGTTTCCGGTGGTCGGGGTCTGGGCAGCGGCGAGAACTACACCAGGGTGCTCGAGCCGCTGGCGGACAAGCTCGGCGCGGCCCTCGGTGCTTCACGCGCCGCAGTCGACGCAGGCTTCGTGCCGAACGACTACCAGGTGGGCCAGACCGGCAAGATCGTCGCGCCGCAACTGTACGTCGCGGTGGGCATCTCGGGTGCAATCCAGCATCTGGCCGGCATGAAGGACTCGAAGGTCATCGTGGCGATCAACAAGGACCCGGAAGCGCCGATTTTCAGCGTCGCCGATTATGGTCTGGTGGGCGATCTGTTCACGGTGGTGCCGGAACTGGTGAGCGAGCTGGGCTAAAGCCAGCCACGCCGCAAAAAGGCGTCTGGCAGTACACAAAGGGACGCAGGGACCCATAGTCCGGCGTCCCTTTTTATATCGCAGGCAGGAGGAGAACTGAAATGAGCTATACGGCGCCCGTCAAGGACATGTTGTTCGTGATGAAAGAACTGGCAGCACTCGAAGACATCGCGACGCTGCCGGGTTTCGAGGACGCCAACCTCGACACCGCGCAGGCCGTTCTCGAAGAGTCGGCCAAGCTGTGCGGCGAGGTGTTGGCGCCGTTGAATGTTGAAGGCGATCGCAATCCGAGCAGCTGGAAAGATGGCAAGGTCACGGCGACGCCCGGCTTCGCCGACGCGTTCCGGCAATTCTCCGAGGGCGGCTGGCAAGGCGTGCAGCATCCTTTGGACTACGAAGGCCAGGGGCTGCCGAAGCTGATCGCAACAGCCTGTATCGAGATGCTGAATGCGTCGAATCTTTCCTTTGCACTGTGCCCGCTGCTGACGGACGGCGCCATCGAAGCGTTGCTCACGGCCGGCAGCGACGAGCAGAAGCAACGCTACGTGCCGAAGCTGATTTCGGGTGAATGGACCGGCACGATGAACCTGACCGAGCCGCAGGCCGGTTCGGATCTGGCGCTCGTGCGCACGCGCGCCGAGCCGCAGGGCGACGGCTCGTTCAAGCTGTTCGGCACCAAGATTTTCATCACGTGGGGCGAACACGACATGGCGAAGAACATCGCCCATCTCGTGCTGGCACGCACGCCGGGTGCGCCCGAAGGCGTGAAGGGCATCTCGCTCTTTATCGTGCCGAAGTTCCTCGTCAACGAAGACGGTTCGCTCGGCGAGCGTAACGACGTGCATTGCGTGTCGATCGAACACAAACTCGGTATCAAGGCGAGCCCGACGGCGGTGCTGCAATTCGGCGATCACGGCGGTGCGATCGGTCATCTGATCGGCGACGAGAACCGCGGTCTCGAGTACATGTTCATCATGATGAACGCCGCGCGTTTTGCGGTGGGCATGCAGGGTGTCGGCGTGTCGGACCGGGCTTATCAGAAGGCCGTTGCGTATGCGAAAGACCGCGTGCAAAGCCGTCCGGTGGATGGTTCTGCCAAACAATCGGTCTCGATCATCCATCATCCGGACGTGCGTCGCATGCTCGCGACGATGCGTGCCTTGACCGAGGGTTCGCGCTCGCTTGCCTATGTGGCCGCGGCGCATTGCGATATCGCGCATCGTCATCCTGATGAGACGAAGCGCGCTGAACACCAGGCGATCTACGAATTCCTCGTGCCGATCGTGAAGGGCTGGAGCACGGAGCTGTCGATCGACGTCACGAGTCTCGGCGTGCAGGTGCATGGCGGCATGGGCTTCATCGAAGAAACGGGCGCGGCCCAGTATTACCGCGACGCGCGCATTTTGCCCATCTACGAAGGCACCACCGCGATCCAGGCGAACGACCTGATCGGACGCAAGACCTTGCGCGACGGCGGCGCGGTCGCGAAGTCGCTGCTGGCCGGTATCGCGCAGACGGTCGAGGCGCTCGGCTCGCGGCAAGGGGCGGCGTTCAGGTCAATGCAGCAGCAACTCGCGCAGGGGCAGCGTGCGTTGGGCGCGGCGGTGGAGTTCGTGATCGCGAATACGAAGCGCGATCCGAATGCGGTGTTTGCCGGCAGCGTGCCGTATCTGAAGCTGGCGGGCATCGTGCTCGGCGGCTGGCAGATGGCGCGTGCGTTGCTGGTGGCCGACGAGACGCGCGCGGAAGATCCGTCGTTCTACGGCGCGAAGATTGCCACGGCGCAGTTCTATGCCGAGCATGTGCTGCCGCAAGCGTCGGCGCTGGAAGCGTCGATTGTCAGCGCGAAGGGCGATGAAGGGGTGCTGGCGTTGTCGGAAGATCAGTTCTGATTTTGCGCATTCGTCAGTGAGTCGCTGCGTGGTCGATCGAATTTGATCGCGCAAAATAAAACGGCACCTGCAAAGGTGCCGTTTTTTCGTCTAACCGGATGACGTCAGAGCTCCGGCCAAGGCTACCTGAAGCAATCCCTCAGGCGTACGCCGGACGCGTCGTACCGCCGGTCTCGCCCAGATAGCGATGCACCGACAGATCGTCCGACTGGATCGCGGGCTGCTTGCCCGACATCAGGTCGGCGAGCAGTTGGCCCGAACCGCACGACATCGTCCAGCCGAGCGTGCCGTGGCCGGTATTGAGGAACAGGTTCGACACGGGCGTGCGACCGACGATCGGCGTGCCGTCCGGTGTCATCGGACGCAGGCCGGTCCAGAAGCTGGCCTTGGCTGTGTCGCCGCCGCCGGGGAACAGGTCGTTCACGCACATTTCGAGCGTTTCGCGGCGCGCCTGGCGCAGCGATTTGTCGAAGCCGACGATCTCCGCCATCCCGCCGACGCGAATCCGGTCGTCGAAACGCGTGATCGCAATCTTGTAGGTTTCGTCGAGCACGGTGGACACAGGAGCCGCCGCCGCGTTGACGATGGGTGCCGTGATCGAATAGCCCTTCAGCGGATAGACCGGAATCTTGACGATGTCCGCGAGGAACTTGGTCGAATACGAGCCGAGCGCCACGACGAACGCGTCGGCGCGGACCAGTTCGTTGCCGCACTGCACGCCGGCGATCCGGCCGCCGGCCATGGCGAGCGCGTCGATCGGCGTGTTGTAGCGGAACGTCACGCCCAGTTCTTCGGCCAGTGCCGCGAGGCGCGTGGTGAAGAGCTGGCAATCGCCGGTTTCGTCGCCCGGCAGGCGCAGGCCGCCGGTCAGCTTGTGCGCGGTGGCGGCGAGCGCCGGCTCGGCGCGCGCCAGTTCGGCCGACGACAGCAGTTCATAAGGCACATTGGCGTCTTGCAGCACGGCGATGTCTTTCGCGGCGCCGTCGAATTGCTGCTGTGTGCGGAACACCTGCAGCGTGCCACCCGTACGGCCCTCGTACTGGATGCCGGTGTCGGCGCGCAGCGCCTGCAGGCAGTCGCGGCTGTATTCGGCGAGGCGCACCATGCGGCCTTTGTTCACCGCATAGCGCGCGGACGTGCAGTTCTGCAGCATCTGCCACATCCACTGCAGCTGGAATTGCGTGCCGTCGAGCCGGATGGCGAGCGGCGCGTGCTTCTGGAACATCCACTTGACGGCCTTCAGCGGCACGCCCGGCGCTGCCCACGGCGACGCATAGCCCGGCGAAATCTGGCCCGCGTTGGCAAAGCTTGTTTCGAGCGCGGGACCGGCTTCGCGGTCGATCACGGTCACTTCATGACCCGCGCGCGCAAGATAATAGGCGCTCGTGACCCCGACGACGCCACTGCCCAAAACGACGACTCGCATAGCTGCTCCAGAAGGTTCTTTGGGGCTCGCGCGTCCGTAGATGGCTCAACTCGTTGGTGAATCATTCGATTAACGAGGTGATACGCTTTCAGCCCAGTGTTAACCGCTATACTATTGAGTGTCCACTAGGTTTTGTTATTGTATTTTTCAGATTTTCAGTAGAAAGACCATGCGAACTCAGCGTCAACCGATTCGTGCACTCGACAAGCTCGATCACAAGATCCTCAGGCTCCTCCAACAGGACGGCCGGATGGCGATGAAAGACCTCGCGGAGCAGGTCGGGCTGTCGGTGACGCCCTGTATCGAGCGGGTCAAGCGCATGGAGCGCGACGGCGTCATTACCGGCTATCACGCCCGCGTCAATCCGGCCGAACTGGGTGCGGCGCTGCTGGTGTTCGTCGAGATTACGCTTGACCACAAGAGCGGCAATATGTTCGACCAGTTTCGCCGCGAAGTGCAGAAGATTCCCGAGGTGCTGGAATGCCATCTGGTCTCGGGCGACTTCGACTATCTGATCAAGGCGCGTATCGGCGAGATGGCCGATTACCGGAAACTGCTCGGCGACATCCTGCTGCAACTGCCGGGCGCGGTGCAGTCGAAGAGCTATGTGGTGATGGAAGAAATCAAGGAAACCTTGACGATCGCGGTTGGCGAGTAGGCCGCTGCGGGCCAGGTCAGACGGGCTCAAAGAGGACTCGACAAAAGGCTCAAACACTGTATATTTATACAGTGTTTGAGTCTTTTTCGTATCCGCTGTCCGTTTGCGCTGGACCTCACCGTGACCGATTCCGTCCCCGAATATCCGATCGCCCCGCCCGCGCCGCGCAAGGGTCGCGGCGCCGTCACGAACCTGCAGGGCCGCTACGAAGTCGACCAGCGCGAAGCGGTCGACGACGGCTGGGTGCTGCACGAGGAGGAAGAGGGTGGGCCGCCCGCGCTGCGCACGCAGGTCTTCGACGAGCGGGCGAAAACCATTCTGACCCGCAACGCGTCGCCGGACATTCCCTTCGGCGTGTCGCTCAACCCGTATCGGGGCTGCGAGCATGGCTGCATCTACTGCTTCGCCCGGCCTACGCATAGTTATTTGGGCTTGTCGCCGGGGCTCGATTTCGAGAGCCGCATTTATGCCAAGGTCAATGCGCCGGAATTGCTGGAGCGCGAGCTATCGAAGAAGTCTTACGTACCGGAGCCGATTGCGTTAGGCGTCAATACCGACGCCTGGCAGCCGGTCGAGCGCGAGTTGCGCCTGACGCGGCGGGTGATCGAAGTGCTGAGCGCGCGGGGACATCCGTTCGCGGCGATTACGAAATCGTCGCTGATCGAGCGCGATCTGGATCTGCTGGCGCCTATGGCGGCGCGCGGGCAATTCATGGCGGCCATCACCATTACAACACTGGATGCCGAGATTGCCCGCACGCTCGAACCGCGCGCGGCAACCCCGGCGCGCCGGCTGCGCACGATCCGCACGTTGAGCGAAGCCGGCATCCCGGTGGGCGTGAGCATCGCGCCGGTGATTCCGTTCATCACTGAGCCGGACATGGAGCGGGTTTTGGAGGCGTGTGCCGAAGCCGGCGCGAGCAATGCCAGCTATATCGTGCTGCGTCTGCCGTGGGAAGTGGCGCCGCTCTTCAAAGATTGGCTCGCGGCGCATTTTCCGGATCGCGCGGAGCGGGTGATGAGCCGTGTGCGCGACATGCGGGGTGGCAAGGACTACGACGCCAACTTTGCGACGCGTATGAAAGGCGAGGGTTTGTGGGCCGACCTGCTGAAGCAGCGGTTTCATCAGGCTGTCCGCCGGCTCGGTTTGAACGAGCGCCGGCGCGGCATTCTCGATATGTCGCAGTTCATGCGCACGGCGCCGACGGCTGGCCCGGTGCGCGACGATCCGCAGATGAATCTGTTCTAGGCGGGGCGCGCAACACCTGGGCGCCGTCTCTGCTATTGGGACAGCGTCTTGTCCGGCTGGACTTGCGATTCGAAGTAAGTCTGGAAAGTTACCGCGAGGGCCGTCATGAGCAGCATTGCGCCAATGAACAGCGAAAAGATCACCACGAAAATCACAGCCCAGCCGGAGCGGCTATGTTGCTGGGACTGCGGATTGAATTGCGCGTCCCATTTTTCGTCGGGGCGCAGGCCGTAGACGATCGCCGCGAGGAAGGCGGCAAACAGGGAGATGGCGCCCGGAACCGCCAGCACCCAACCAGGCGTCGAGGTCCGTTCACTGGCGATCAGCAGCAGAACGCCTGGAATGCCGGCGAGCGTGCAGATCAGGTGGAGCCAGCCATACACGTCGCGCTTTCCATATAGATAGAAGCGGTGCGCGCCGAGGCTGCCGAAAAAGAAGGCGAGCGCCGCGGTCAGCGTCTTGGACCTGAAGCGTGAGGAATTCGAAACGCGCGTGGACATGTGGGCAAGAGTTCAGTGACAGGCAGTCGCAAGGACCGGCGCGCAACGGTGCGCGGACCGACGCGCATTCTACGCCCGGCGGCATGGCGGCGGTCATGTCGACCCTGATGGAGAGCATTCGTCGCGTCAGGGCGCCGTGTACGTCACGCGATAGATCGCGCCTGCGTAGTCGTCGCTGATCAGCAAGGAGCCGTCGGGCATCGGCAGAACGTCGTTCGGGCGGCCCCAGACGCTTTCATCGGGCATCAGCCACCCTTCGACGAACACCTCCTGATGGATACCGCTGCCGTCCGGGTTCGTGACGACGCGCATGACCCGGTAGCCGACTTTCTTGCTGCGGTTCCAGGAGCCGTGCTCGGCGATAAAGATGTTGTTGCGATACGCGGCGGGGAACATCGAGCCGGTATAGAAACGCATGCCCAGCGAAGCGACGTGGGCGCCGAGCTTCAGCACCGGCGGCGTGAAGGCGCTGCAGGGGTGATCCTTGCCGTACTCGGGGTCGGACGTGTCGCCGCCGTGACAGTACGGATAACCGAAGTCCATGCCGGCGCGCGGGGCGCGGTTCAGCTTGTCGTCGGGGACGTCGTCGCCCATCATGTCGCGGCCGTTGTCGGTGAACCAGAGTTCGTGAGTGACCGGGTGCCAGGCGAAGCCGACCGTATTGCGTATGCCGCGCTCCACGGTTTCTTCATGACTGCCGTCCGGAGCCATCCGCCCGATCATCGCGTAGCGGTCGCGGTCGGGCAGGCAGATATTGCACGGCGCGCCTTGCGGGACGTAGAGCTTGCCGTCTGGGCCGAAAGCGATGAATTTCCAGCCGTGATGGCGGTCGGTGGGGAGCTTGTCGGTGATGACAGCCGGTGTGGGCGGGTCATTTAAATGGGTGTCGATCGCGTCGAAACGCAGGATCTTCGAGACGGCCGAGACGTAGAGCGCGCCGTCGCGCCATGCCACGCCGGCCGGCAGCTCCAATCCCGACGCGATCACGTGACGCGCCACGACATGCGAGTCGCGCAATTCCAGCGCATACACATGACCGTCGAGGCTGCCGGCGTAGAGTACGCCATTCGGCGAAAGCGCCATCTCGCGCGCACTGGGTACGTCGTCGGAGAGCACCTGGATGTAGAAACCCGGCGGCAGCCTGAGCCGCTCGACCGGCAGGGCGGCCAGCGCCGAGCGGGCGCTCAGGATCAGCAGCAGCGTGGCCGCCAGGTAGCCAGCACCGAGGCGAGCGCAACGCCCGACGCGCGCCGCACGGGCGAGCGCGACAAACCGGAGCGAGGCGACGCGCGTCACGGTTAGCGCGGCAGTGAGGGCAGGTTTCACGGGCTTTCCATCCGGTTATTCAGGCGATTTGACGGCCCCCGGCCGGCTGGACTGTATGGCCAGCGCAACCGCGAATCTCAGTTTATCCCGGTAAGTGTTTGTTATGGCTTCAGTTTCCCGCTATAATCGCGTGTTTCAGTGGTTCCGAACCCCGGTTTTCAAGGATTCTAGTATGGTCATCATCCGCTTGGCTCGTGGCGGCTCCAAGAAGCGCCCGTTCTACAACATCGTCGCAACCGATTCGCGTAACCGTCGTGACGGCCGCTTCATCGAACGCGTTGGCTTCTACAACCCGGTCGCTACGAAGGGTGAGTCGCTGCGTATCGCTCAAGACCGCCTGACGTATTGGCAAGGCGTTGGCGCACAACTGTCGCCGACGGTCGAGCGTCTCGTGAAGGAAGCGCAAAAGGCGCAGCCGGCTGCTTAATGGTCGCTAGCGTGTGCATCGCCGGCGGCTCGCGCAGCTTGCGCGAGGTGTCCGATGCGCGAGTTTTGCTGCGTGTTTTACTGAAACAGCAGACGTCGAAGGTAGCAGCGAGCGTCGCCTTGAGGTGTTCTCATGTCTGAGCGTGATTCGGGAAGTTCAGGTCGCGCCAAGGCAGGTCCGCGTGCTCAGGCATCAACGCAAGCATCGGCTCAGGCACCGAAGCAAGCCCCATTCGGCGCATTCGCCCGCAAGCCGGTCGAGCGCGCCCAGGGCAAGGCCAAGTCAGATGCCGTGGTCGATTCGAGCGCTGCAGCTCTGCGCGCCGAAACGGCCGAAAGCTGGCCGGACGACGCTGTCGAAGTGGGCGCAGTCGTCGACGCCTACGGCCTCAAGGGCTGGGTCAAGGTAGCCGCGCATGCGGATGCCGGGCGAGGTGGCGACGCGTTGCTGAGCGCAAAGCGCTGGTGGCTGATGAAAGGCCACGAGCGCACTTCAGCGCCGGCGTTGCAGGCAAAGATTCACAGCGACAGCATTGTGGCTCATCTGGGCGGCACGGCTGACCGCGATGCGGCGCTCGCGCTGCGTGGCACGCGTGTGTACATCTGCCGCAGCGATTTCCCGGCACTGGACGCTGACGAATTTTACTGGGTCGACCTGCTCGGCCTGGATGTCGTGAACCTGACCGGGGTCGCCCTCGGCAAGGTGGCCGACATGATCGACAATGGTGCGCATTCGGTGTTGCGCATCGAGTATCCGACTACCGGCAAAGACGGTAAGCCGGCAACTGGCGAGCGTTTGATCCCGTTCGTCGGTGTCTATGTCAAAACGGTGGACCAGAAGGCGAAGCAGATTGTCGTCGATTGGGAAGCCGACTATTAAACGAGCTCGGTGACTGGAGGGAGCGATGCAGTTCGATGTCGTCACGCTCTTTCCTGAGATGTTTCGTGCGCTGACCGACTGGGGTATCACCAGTCGCGCGGCGAAGCAGGAGCGCTACGGTTTGCGTACGTGGAATCCGCGCGATTTCACGACAGACAACTACCGCACGATCGACGATCGCCCCTATGGCGGCGGCCCAGGCATGGTGATGCTGGGCAGGCCGCTGGAAGACGCGATCGGTGCGGCGAAAGCCGCGCAGGCGGAGCAGGGCATTACCGGTTCGCGCGTCGTGATGATGTCCCCGCAAGGTGCGACGCTCAATCACGAACGGGTGATGGGATTTGCCGCGGAACCTGGCTTGATCATGCTGTGCGGCCGCTATGAAGCGATCGACCAGCGTCTGCTCGACCGCTGCGTCGACGAAGAAGTGAGCCTTGGCGACTTCGTGCTGTCGGGCGGCGAATTGCCGGCCATGGCCCTGATGGACGCCGTGGTGCGTCAGTTGCCCGGCGTGCTGAACGACTCGCAGTCGGCGGTGCAGGATAGTTTTGTTGACGTGCTGCTGGATTGTCCGCATTACACGCGTCCCGAGGAATACGAGGGTGTGCGTGTGCCCGATGTGCTGCTCGGCGGCCATCATGCGGAGATCGAGTTGTGGCGCCGGCGCGAAGCGCTGCGCAACACCGTCAACAAGCGGCCCGATCTGATCGAGAAGGCCAGAAAGAACAAGATGTTGAGCCGTGCCGACGAGGCATGGCTCGCAAGTCTCGCAAAGGAAGCATCGAAGGCGTAAAGCCCCGGTGTCACTTGCGAATTGGCGGCACCGCACATGCGTGTACGGTGCCTGATGTGAACCCATCCTCTATCGGGGCCGTAGCCAAGCAGTATTCTGTGAGGCAGGTACGAACGCCGACAAGATGGCATTAGGAGTCAGTGATGAATCTGATTGCAAAACTCGAGCAGGAAGAAATCGCGCGCGCCCTCGGCGAGAAGACCATCCCCGAATTCGCCCCTGGCGATACGGTGATCGTCAGCGTGAACGTAGTTGAAGGTACGCGTAAGCGTGTTCAGGCTTACGAAGGCGTCGTGATCGCCAAGCGTAACCGTGGTCTGAATTCGTCGTTCATCGTCCGCAAGATTTCGTCGGGCGAAGGCGTCGAGCGTACGTTCCAGACGTACTCGCCGCTGCTGGCAAGCATCGTCGTGAAGCGTCGTGGCGATGTGCGTCGTGCGAAGCTGTACTACCTGCGCGACCGTTCGGGCAAGTCGGCCCGGATCAAGGAAAAGCTGGTCTCGAAAGACCGTGCTGCTTCGCAGGCATAAAAGCTGTAAGAGCTGTAAGAAAAAGCACCCTTTGCGGGTGCTTTTTTCTTTGTTGGGTCAGAATAGCAACATGCCCTATACCCGCTCGCTTTGAGATCCCGTTGACCCGCCCTGTCTTCGAACCCGAAACCCTGCCTGTCGAATCGACGGGCGACGATCTGCCACTGGTTGCTCCCGCGCGTCTGACGCCAGACGGACTGCGTGCGCGCTTCGAGCAGCGCCTGTCATGGACGGCGGAGCCGGGCGATGCACGTTGGAAAGAGTTCGGCGATCCACGGGTCGCGGCCGTACTCGTACCGCTGGTGGTGCGCGACGAGGGGCTCACGGTGCTGCTCACCCAACGTGCCGATCACCTGAACGATCATGCGGGCCAGGTCAGCTTTCCGGGTGGACGCCACGAACCGTTCGATGCGGACGCAACGGCTACCGCGCTGCGCGAGGCGCAGGAAGAGGTCGGGCTGGATCCTCAGCGCGTCGAGATTCTCGGTTCCTTGCCTGACTATCTGACGGGCACCGGTTTTCGCGTCACGCCGGTGGTGGGGCTCGTGCATCCGCCGTTTACCGTCGAGGCCGATTCGCTCGAAGTCGCCGAGGTCTTCGAAGTGCCGTTGCGCTTTCTGATGGACCCGGCCCATCACGAGGTCCGGGTGTTCCGCTGGGAAGGCGGCGAGCGGCGCTTTTTTTCGATGCCTTACCCGCGCGGCGACGCGGCCGGTCACTACTTCATCTGGGGGGCAACGGCGGGTATGTTACGCAACTTCTATCGCTTCCTCGCCGCATGACGGGCGCCGGGCGGCCGGAACCGGTGCGAGTGTCGCGGCTTTGCAACCATCGCTGCGCTCAGTCGTATCCGACCCTGTGCTATCGTTATAAAACAATCGTAAAAACCCGAATGGCACGGCGCACCGCATGACTTTTTTCTCCGTATTGCTGGCTCTGATCATTGAACAGGTGCGCGCGCTGTCGCCGAACAATCCGGTGTCCGCGCTGCTTCAATATCATGCGGAGTCGGCGGCGCACGGATTCGACGCCGGCAAGCCCAAGCACGGCCTGCTCGCGTGGCTCGTGGTGGTGGTGCCATGGACGCTGGCCGTCGCGCTCGTCTACTACGTGCTGTATCACATCAACTTCGTGCTGGCGTTCCTGTGGAACGTCGTGATCGTCTATTTCACGCTCGGCTTCCGCCAGTTCAGCCACTACTTCACGGACATTCACCTCGCGCTCAACAACGACGACGTGCCGCGCGCGCGGGAAATCCTCAATGAATGGACGGGCCTCGATACGGTCGACATGCCGGTCAGCGAGATCGTGCGTCATACGCTGATTCACGCGGTCGTCGCGTCGCATCGCCATGTGTTCGGCGTGTTCTTCTGGTTCCTCGTGCCGGTGGGTCCGGCGGGCGCGGTGCTGTACCGGATCGCCGAGTATCTGGCGCGCACCTGGTCGCGCCCGGCGGATGACCGCACCGTGGCCTTTTCCAGCTTCGCGCAACGGGCCTTCTTCGTGATCGACTGGTTGCCGGCGCGGTTGACGTCGTTGGGTTTTGCGATTGTCGGCAATTTCGAGGACGCGATTTATGCATGGCGCAATCATGCGCGCCAATGGCCCGATACCAATGACGGCGTGCTGCTGGCAGCGGGTAGCGGCGCCCTGGGCGCCCGCCTGAGCGGGCCGCTCGCGGAGCCGTCGAGTCTCGACGCGCTGGCGACGGGCGATGGCGGCCCGATGCAGGTCGGCGACGACTGCACGCCGCGCACGTTGCAATCGGCGGTGGGCCTGGTCTGGCGCGCGGTGATCCTGTGGATGATTTTGCTGCTGATGCTGACGATCGCCGTGTGGCTCGCCTAAGCGCAAATAAGCGCGGTGCTTCAGGTGCCTCAGGTGCCTCAGCCGTCGAGCGGATTACGCGCCGTCCCGCATTGCCAGCAGACCGTGAACTGCGCCTCCAGCGTTTCGCCGCATTGAGCGCAGCGCCATGACGGCGAACCCGCGCTCGGCCCATGTGCCGCCACGTCGATGAGCTTGCGCGCGATGACCTCGTCGCGTTCGTCGACGAGCCACAATTCCGGCGCGCACTGATCTGCTGGAATTTCCCCCAACGCGCCGTTCAGGTAGCGGTTGTGCAACTCACAGGCAATCCCCGCTGTCGCCAGCACATTGATCCAATGCTGTCCGATCAGCAGATTCGGCGCGCGCATCAGTTTCATCATGAGGGGAGATCCGTGGCGGGTGAGTGAGGCGGGTTAGGGGTTGCCAATCTGATGTGCCAGTGTGCCGATCAAGGTGCCCAGGCCGGCAGGCCGCTCAGGCGCCGCGCCGCCCTCAACGTACGATCTGACTCGCCTCATGCACGAGCTGCGCATACAGCGCGTGCCGTGCCGGTGCGATCCGTCCGTCGGCGACCGCCTCGAGAATCGCACAGCCCGGCTCCTGCAGATGATGACAGTTGTAGAAGCGGCAATTCGGCAACAGCGGCCTGAATTCAGGAAACGCGCGCTCGAGCTTGCCCTCGGTCAGGTGATGAAGCCCAAACTCCTGGAACCCCGGCGAGTCGATCAGCGCACCGCCATCCGGCAGCGGGTAAAGCCGCGTAAAGGTGGTCGTATGGCGGCCGCTGTTCAATGCGGTGGAAATCTCGCGGGTCGCCACCTCGGCATTGGGCACCACCAGGTTGACCAGCGTCGACTTGCCCATCCCCGACTGCCCGAGCAGCAGCGTGGCATGACCGCGCAGATGCTCGTCGAGAGCTGCGCGCGCCGCCTCCGGCTGGGTCTTGATCGACAGTTCCACCACCGTATAGCCGAGCGCCTGATAGCGCGCGAGTCGCGTCCGTGCGCCGGGTAACTCGGCGGTGACGTCGGTCTTGTTCAATACGATCAGCGGCTTCAGCCCGTTCGCTTCGGCGGCGACCAGCGCGCGGCCGAGCAGGTCCTCGCTGAAATGCGGCTCGGTGGCGAGCACGATCAGCAACTGATCGAGGTTCGCCGCGAAGAGCTTCGATTTGTACTGGTCGGAGCGGTAGAGCAGATTGCGCCGCTCGCCGATCTCGACGATCACGCCCTGATCGGCCGAAGTGGGCTCGTAAATCACGCGATCGCCGACCGCCACTTCGCTGCGCTTGCCGCGCGGAAAACACTGCAGCATCGCGCCGCCGTCTTCCGGTGCGACCAGGTAGTGCCGGCCATGGGCCGCGATCACCAGGCCGCCCACGCGCGTCGTGGACGGTGCGCGCGGCGCCTTCGGGGAGCGGGCGCTCATGCGTGCCGCAGCAGGCGGTCGATCCGCTGCGACGCCGGCGGATGCGAATAATAGAACGCGGTATAGAGCGGGTCAGGCGTGAGGGTGGACGCGTTGTCCTCGTACAGCTTCACGAGCGCGTTGACGAGATCCTGCGCATCGGTTTGAGTGGCGGCGAACGCGTCGGCTTCGAATTCGTGCTTGCGCGAACTGAGGCTGCTAAGCGGCGTCACGAAGAACAGGAACACCGGCAGTGCGAGGAAGAACAGCACCAGCGCGAGTCCGCTGTTGCCACCCAGCAGCGAGGGCCGCACGCCGAGCCCCTCGTAGAACCACACGCACTGCATGAGCCAGCCGAGCAGCGCGAGCATCACGAGGCTGACGGCGAAAATCACGATCATCCGCTTGATCACATGACGGCGCTTGAAGTGACCGAGCTCATGCGCGAGCACCGCTTCGATTTCGCTGCCGGACAGGCGCGCGAGCAGCGTGTCGAAGAACACGATGCGCTTGGCCGCGCCGAAGCCCGTGAAGTAGGCATTGCCATGGGCGGAGCGGCGGCTGCCGTCCATCACGAACAGACCCTTGGCTGCGAAGCCGCAGCGTTTCATCAGCTCTTCGATGCGGCTTTTCAGCGCCTCGTCCTTGAGCGGTTCGAACTTGTTGAAGAGCGGGGCGATAAACGACGGATACAGCACCAGCACCAGCAACTGGAACACTACCCAGACCACCCATGTCCACAGCCACCACAGGCTGCCGGCCTGGTTCATCAGCCACAGCACGACGAACAGCAGCGGCAGCCCGAAAGCCGCGCCGAGCAGCACGCCCTTGATGCGGTCGGCGAAGAAGATGCCCTTGCCCATGCGGTTAAAGCCGAAGCGCTCTTCGATGCCGAACTGGCGGTAGTAGTCGAACGGCAGATCGATCACGCTGGTGATGGCGATGACCGCCGCGATCAGTGCAATCTGGCCGACGTAACCGCGCCCAAGCCAGTCGGAGATGGCGAGATCGAGCGCCTGCACGCCGCCCAGCAGCGTGAGTCCGATCAGCACGGCCGCGCTCACGACAATCTCGATCATCGTCAGCCGCGTGCGTTCGACCGTGTAGTCGGCGGCGCGCTGGTGCGCCGTGAGCGCGATCGTGGCTGCGAACTGGCCCGGCACCTTCTCGCGATGCGCCGCGACGAAGCGGATTTGCCGCGACGCGAGCCAGAGCTTGGTGCCGACCATCGCCACGACGGCGATGGCGAACAGAACGGTGAAGTACAGGGTAGGCATCCGGGGAATCCGTGGTATCTATGCGAGAATTATATGTTTGTTCCCGCCGGCTGGCGGGGCCACGCTAAAACGAACTGTTTCAACAGCCAAAAACGCGCGTCGCTCAGGGCGCGTGGCGCTCTCCACCAAGGTTGCCCTTCATGACTGACATTCTCGAATCCGCTGACCAGCCGTCGCTCGTGCGCAGCGACATGAATCTGATCTGGCTGGACATGGAAATGACCGGGCTCGAGCCCGATACCGACCGCATCATCGAGATCGCCGTCGTCGTGACGAATTCGACGCTCGACAGGCTGGTCGAAGGGCCGGTGCTCGCTATCCATCAGAGCGACGAAACGCTCGCCAAAATGGATCAGTGGAACCAGAACACCCACGGCCGTTCGGGATTGATTGACCGGGTGCGCGCCTCGACGGTCAGCGAAGCGGACGCCACCGAGCAGATCCGCGAATTTCTCGGCCAGTTCGTCCCGCCAGGCAAATCGCCGATGTGCGGCAATTCGATCTGCCAGGACCGCCGCTTCATGGCGCGCTGGATGCCGGATCTGGAGCGCTTCTTCCATTACCGCAATCTCGACGTCAGCACGCTGAAGGAACTGTGCCGCCGCTGGCAGCCGGCCATCTACAAGGGCTTCCAGAAGCGCGCCATGCATACGGCGCTGGCCGACATCCACGAGTCGATCGACGAGCTCAAGTACTACCGTGAGCATTTTCTGATCCCGGCGGCCAGCGCGCCGGTTGCCGAGGCCTGAACCTGCCCGGGCGCGCCCGAATCTATCGTTAGACACCACCCGGCGAGGCCAGCCAAGCCGGGCGGGCAAGCTCCGCGGCTCAGTCCGGCCGCGGCGCGCGAATGGCGGTTTTCGGCCGGAACGCCTTCACGACCGAGGCGTTCGTTTCCACGTACGGACCGCCGATCAGGTCCACGCAGTAGGGCACCGCGGCGAAAATGCCCGGCACCTTCACCGTGCCCGCCTCATCGCGCAGGCCTTCCAGCGTTTCCCGGATCGACTTGGGCTGCCCCGGCAGATTCACGATCAGCGCGGCATGCTCCGCCGTCTCGCGGATCACCGCCACCTGGCGCGACAGAATCGCGGTCGGCACGAAATTCAGGCTGATTTGCCGCATCTGCTCGCCGAACCCCGGCATTTCCCTGGTCCCGACGGCCAGCGTCGCCTCCGGCGTGACATCGCGCCGCGACGGCCCGGTGCCGCCGGTGGTCAGCACCAGATCGCAGCCGAGCTGGTCCACCAGTTCGACGAGCGTGGCGGAGATCGTCGGCGCGTCGTCCTGAATCAGCCGGGTGACGGCCTGCCAGGGCGAGCTCAACGCCGTGCCGAGCCATTCCTGCAGCGCCGGAATCCCCTTGTCCTCGTAGACGCCCGTGCTGGCGCGGTCGCTGACCGACACCAGGCCGATCACGATCTCGTCGGGATGGCTACGCGCGATCTTCGTCATCGTTGTCTTCCGGGGCGTCGTCTGCATCATCGTCGGCCGCTGCCGGGCCGTCCGCATGCTTGATCCACTGGAACAACTCGCGGAAATAGCGCGGCGGCTTGCTCTGCTGCGCCTCCTTGCGGGCGTTGCGGATCAGCGTGCGGCCTTCCTGCGGATCGGCGGCCGGGTGCTGGCGGATGAATTCGGTGAGCGCGGCGTCGTCGGCGAGCAGCTTCTCGCGGGTGCGCTCGATCCAGTGCATGCGCGCCGTTTCGGCCTTGTTGACGCCGTTGTACGAGTCCAGCGCGGTACGCAGCGCGGCCGTTTCGTCTTCGTGCAGCGAGCGCATCACGCGGCCCACGTACTGGACCTGGCGGCGCTTGCCCTCGTGATCGGTGATGCGGCGCGCTTCGCGCACGGCGTCGTCGAGCTTTTCGGGCATCGGCATGCGTTTCAAAGCATCTTTCGGCAGCGCGATCAGCGCCTCGCCCAACTCCTGCAGCGCGTGCATTTCGCGCTTGAGCTGGGATTTACTGGGACGGTCATACCCGTTTTCGTCGACGACGTTGTCGGCGGCGGGTTCCATCGGTTGAATGCGGGTTTTGCGTGTCATACCGATATTGTAGCGTGCCGTGCCCGCGCCTCCAGCCGTTGCGCCTTTTCGGCGCAGCAAATGCCAGGTGCGTCCGCGCGGACCTTGCTATGATCGCGGGATACGTAGCGACGTACTTGAGAACACATCGGAGGGCCGCTCGCGGCCCCGCCCAGGACGCAACGAAGGACGGCAACGAATATGGCAGCAGACATGGACGTCAGACAGCGCTTTTTCCCGCATACCCAGGATGAACTGAAGGAAATCGCCTCGGACATCCTGCGTCACGCAAAGTCGCTCGGCGGCACCGACGCGGCGACTGAAATCTCCGAGGGCGACGGCCTGTCCGTCTCCGTGCGGCGTGGCGAGGTCGAGACAATCGAACATAACCGCGACAAGATGGTCGGCGTCACGGTCTTCATCGGCAACAAGCGCGGCAATGCGAGCACCTCGGACTTTTCGCCGCAGGCGCTGAAGGATACGGTCGCGGCCGCCTACAACATCGCGCGCTTCACGGCGGAAGACGACTGCGCAGGCCTCGCCGAGGCCGAGCTGCTCGAAACCGCGCCGCGTGACCTCGATCTGTATCATCCGTGGAACCTCACCGCCGACGAAGCGGTGGAGATCGCCCGCCGCGCCGAAGACGCGGCCTTCGCCACCGATCCGCAGATCCGCAATTCGGAAGGCGCCAGCGTCTCCGCCCAGCACTCGCAGTTCGTGCTGGCGACGTCGCGCGGTTTCCTCTCCGGCTACCCGTATTCGCGCCACTATGTGGCGTGCGCGCCGATCGCCGGCAGCGGCCGCAACATGCAGCGCGACGACTGGTACACCTCGCAGCGCAGCGCGGCAGAACTGGCCGATCCCGAAGCCGTCGGCCGCTATGCCGCGCAACGCGCGCTGGCGCGCATCGGCGCCCGCGGTCTCGACACGCGCAAGGTGCCGGTGCTGTTCGAGGCGCCGCTGGCGGCGGGCATCCTCGGCGCGTTCGTGCAGGCGGTGAGCGGCGGTGCGCTGTACCGCAAGACCTCGTTCCTCGTCGACAGTCTCGGCAAGCCGGTGTTCGCGCCGCACGTGCAGATCGTCGAAGACCCGCACGTAGCCCGCGCCATGGGCAGCGCCCCGTTCGACGAAGAAGGCGTGCGCACGAAGCAGCGCTCGGTGGTGAAGGACGGCGTGGTGGAAGGCTACTTCCTGTCCACCTACTCGGCGCGCAAGCTCGGCATGCAGACCACCGGCAACGCCGGCGGCTCGCACAACCTGAAGCTGCTGAGCTCGAAGACGCGTCCGGAGGACGATTTCGAGGCGATGCTGAAGAAACTCGGCACGGGCCTTCTGCTGACCGAACTGATGGGGCAGGGCGTCAACTACGTGACGGGCGACTATTCGCGCGGCGCGTCGGGTTTCTGGGTCGAGAACGGCAAGATCCAGTACCCGGTGGAAGAGATCACGGTGGCGAGCACCTTGCAGGAGATGTTCCACCACATCGTCGCGATCGGCGCGGACACGCTCGTGCGCGGCACCAAGCAGACCGGCTCGGTGCTGATCGAACGGATGACGATCGCTGGGCAGTAAGGCCCGCGCAGCCAGCGGCGCGGCAACGCGCCGGCCTGGTCCGCTGCATAAAGCAAAACGCCACGGAAAGTACTTTCCGTGGCGTTTTTGTTTGCGTGCGCCGGCGGGCGCCTGACGACGCTATCTACCCCCAGCGCCGCGTACCCGCTTAAGCCGACGCCTCGCGCGCCCCCGCCACGGCGCCCTTGCGCCGGTACGTCACAAACGCGTAGTCGAACTCGTTGGGCGCGTGGGCGCGGTGCGTCTCGTGGGCCACTTCTTCCCATTCCTGCGGATCGAGCGCGGCGAAGTGAGCGTCGCCTTCGAAGTCGATCGAGATTTCCGTGATGACGAGCTTGTCGGCGTGGCGCAGCCCTTCGGCATACAGCTCGGCGCCGCCGATCAGGAAGGCTTCCGGCGCCTGGTCCTGAGCCGCCAGCCTGAGCGCGTCCTCGAGGTTGGTGGCGGTGTCGCAGCCGGTAAAGCGGCGCGCCGCATCGCGGGTGACGACGATATTGCGCCGTCCCGGCAACGGCCGGCCGATCGACTCATGGGTCTTGCGGCCCATGATGATGGGGGCGCCCATGGTCGTGCGCTTGAAGAACGCAAGATCCTCGGGCAGGCGCCAGGGTAGCTGGTTGTCGCGGCCGATCACGCCGTTGCGGGCGCGAGCGACGATCAGGGTGAGCGTCGTCATCGAGTGAACACGGGAACGTAATCGCTCCGATTCTACCTGACGCCCACCCCGGGTCGGCTACATCGGTGTGTGCGGGCGGAGTGGGGCATGCGGGCCCGCGCCGTCACTCGCTTGCCTCGGCACGCTCATTGGGCAACCCTTCCTCGTCCGGCGCGCTCATCTCGCGCAGACCGTACGCGCCCATCAGGCGCGACAGCGTCACGCGCGAGACGCCCAGATCCAGCGCCGCCTCGCACAGGCGATGCCGGTGGCGCAGCAGCGCGGCTTCGATCGCGCGCTTTTCGGCGGCTTCGCGGGCTTGCGCCAGGCTCATGGTCTGCTGCGCGGTGAAATGGGCCAGATCGAGGTCCTCGGCGGAAATCAGCTTGTTTTCCGCCATCACGATGGCGCGGCGCACGCGGTTGATCATCTCGCGCACGTTGCCCGGCCAGTTGTAGTTGTACATGGCCTCGATCGCCGACGGCGTGAAGCCGCGGATCTTGCGCGCGCTGTCGGTCTTGAACTTGTGCATGATGTGATGAGCGAGGATCTCGATGTCCTTGCCGCGAGCGCGCAGCGGCGGTTCGTCGACGCGCAGCACGCACAGGCGATGGAACAGGTCGGCGCGGAACCGTCCGTCGCGCATCGCGGTTTCGAGGTCCAGGTGAGTGGCCGAGATGATGCGCACGTCGATGGGAATCGATTCGCGGCCGCCCAGCCGTTCGATCTTGCCCTCCTGCAGGAAGCGCAGCAGGCTCGCCTGGCTTTCCAGCGGCAGGTCGCCGATCTCGTCGAGCAGCAGCGTCCCGCCGTCCGCCTCTTCGACCCGGCCGATCTTGCGCTGGTTGGCGCCGGTGAACGCGCCGCGTTCGTAGCCGAATAGTTCGGACTGCAGCAGATGATGCGGAATCGCCCCGCAGTTGATGGCGATGAAGGGCGCCTTGCGTCGCCGCGAGCGTTCGTGGATCGCCAGCGCGGTGAGTTCCTTGCCGGTGCCCGATTCGCCCGAGATGAACACGCTGGCGTCCGTGTTGGCGACCTTGCGGATGGTGCGAAACAGTTGCTGCATCGCCTCGCAGGTGCCGACCATTTCGTCTTCGTCGGAGGCCGGCGCGCTGCCGATGTCGTCGGGATCGCACAACGTCACCATGCCGAACGCGTGACTGACGAGGTAATCGATCGTGGCGTTGGCAACCGGTATCTTGACGTAGTCGAAACAGTAGTGGCGGATCAGGCGGCGCACTTCCGGATCGGTAAGACGCTCGGAAGTGGACAGCGCAATCCAGCCGATCTGCTGCTGACGCAGCCCCGCTTCGAGGCCGCCCAGGTCGCGCGCGGCAAAGCTCGCCAGATCGACGATCCCCGCGCAGACCACGTCGGGCTTGATGAGGCGACCCGCTTCGTGCGCCGAGCGCGCGACCATGACGTTCCAGCCGCGGCTCTTCAAATGCGCGGTGAGCGTTTCGTCCGGCGTGCGTGCGACGTACAGCAGCGCCCGCTCGCTCTGCGCATGCGGGGGCTTCGGCGCCTCTTGCGACCCTGCGGCGGTGTCCTGCGCGCGTCGTATCGAAGCGTCCAGGGCGCGCCCCACGGGCAGCTCCCGGGGCACCCCGGCGAGGACTTCCTGCGGCCGTGCCAAAGAGAGATGCGTGCCTGAGGGCGGTGCAACACTGGTCAGATGGGATGATTCGCGCACGATCAACCTCGTATCGTTGGCACGTCAGAAGGTGTAGGGAAAGCGCACGCCGACCACGAAGTTCGGCGTATCGGGCGTGAGCCCGACCGACACCGAACCGTTGATCGTCAGGTGCTTGTTCACTACGTGATTCAACCCAAAGGTCAGGGCAGCCGCCGCGGTCTCGCTGCCGGGTACCTTTGAGTAAGTGCCGCCAGGCGCCTTGGTCTGCGACTCCGGCTCCAGTGCCATGGTGTACGACACGCTCGCCGAGTCCTTGTCGGAGAAGGCCAGCGCCGCGCCGCCGCCGAACTGGATGACGTCGCCGATCTTGACGGTCGCCGGTTCGGTCTGGCCGATGACCGAAGAGATGTCCGAGAACGAGCGCGCGATATTGTAGGTGTACGAAATGCTGCCGAACAGCACGACCGGATCGTAGGTCTTCAAGGCCGACAAGCCCGCCGTGATGTTCCAGAAGCCTGTGCCGGTAGGCAGCTTGCTGGGCGCGACGAGGTTGGTGTTGTCGGCGTCGACCTGCTGCAGCTTGATGCCGAACGGCGACGAACCGCTCGGGGTCTTGATGCGCAGGCTGCCGACCAGGTCCGGCAGATTGTTAGTCTCCTTCAGGAACTCGTAATACACCCCGAAGTTGACGTCGCCGATGTCGCTCGAATTCGCCGACGCGTCCGACAGCGTGCTCGCCGCGCCACCCGCGCCGCCGACGATGAAGTTGCTGTGCCGGTAGATGTAAGGCACGTCGAGGTCGACGCTGATCCGGTCGGTGATGCCGTAGCGCGTGTCGAGGTCCGCCATCACCTGGTGCGACTTGGTCTCGCCCAGATTGATGTTGCCGAGGAAAATCGCATCGAGCGCGAGGAAGCCGGACAGCTGGAGCTGGCGGCGGTCGTAGTAGGTATCGCTGATACCCCAGTCGAAGGTCAGCTTGTGGTCGAACAGCGGCGTGTGCTGCTGGCTCTGCACCACGGCGTCTTCCGATTGCGTACGCACCGGCTGGGCTTCTTTCTGGGTCTGGCCGACGGCGCCGGTGCCGTCGGTGGCAGCAGGCAGGCCGCCGCCGCTACTGTTATCCGGCGTGGGCGGATTGACCGGCACGCCGGTCGCGGTGCCCGTGCCGCCGCCGGCGGGCGCGGGCGTCCCGGGGTTGACCTGGGCGAGCGGCGGGAGCGGCACCGGCAGCCCGTCGGCGCCGGGCTGCTCGGCGACCGCGGCGCTGTCGGTCGGTGCGCCGACGCCCGGTACGCCCCGGCCGCGCTGCGACATTTCGAGGTTGGTGACCTGTTGTTCGAGCGAATTGATCTGCTTCTGCTGCTGGCTGACCACACGCATCAGCGTGTTCAGCCGTTCTTCTACGGATTGATCCGCGAGCGCCTGCGCGCTGGCTCCTTGTGAAAGTGCGAACAGCAAGACTGCAGCAGGGATGGCCGCTAACATCATGCGCGGTGCCCCGGTCGTGGAAAGTCTGGTCATTTTTTGTTCCCCCGGTATTCTGACAGCGCGTCACATGTCTCCTTGTGCATTGCGCGGTCGCCTTGATGCTTCAATACTTCGTATTCCTCTTTTTCATCGGGTTGCAGCCCGTGTGTTACCTCCTCGCCGTGTTTTGCAGGGCTTGTAATACGCCGAGTTGGCGAAGCATCGAGGCCGACATCTGTTGCGTCTGCAAATGCAGTTGCAAAGCGTTGACGACTTGCTGGTTATTACCTGCAATCTGGAGTAGCTGGGCGATCTGGCCGGCTTGTTGTGAAGTACCCGGGTTGATCGTTTGGCTGGCGAGGCCCGCCGGTGTCTGCAGTGCGATCGAAATGCCGCCGTTGCCGAACGCGACGCTGGCCTTGACGGAGCCGCTGGTGTTGCTGGCGAAGGATGATGTCTCGTTGTTATAGGTGCCGCCGGAGAGGCTGTTCAACGGGGTGTTGAAGTCGATCACCGTCTGGTTGTTGCCGGAGTTGCCATTACCGGCTACCTGGGTGATCTGCGAGACGCCGTTGACGTTCGCGTTCTGGCCGCCGGTGGCGCTGGCGTTCGGATTGGCGCCGTTGCCCGAGGTGTTGTTCGAGCCGATCACGGCGGCGGACGAGCCGACCTGAACGGACACCTGGTTGAGCGTGTTGGTGACGATGGCGAGCGCGCTCTGCGCCACGGCGGTGGTGCCGTTGGGCAGGTTCCATTGCGACAGCAGGTTCACCACGACGCCGGAAATGATGTCGCCTGCGATGCCTTTGCCGCTTTGCGCAGCGAGGATAGTGTCGTCGACCGGTTGCAGTTTGACGGCGGCGACGTCTTCAAAAATAGGGGCTGTCGTCGGCTCGGCAGCGTGCGCGACGGAGGCAAGGCTGCAGGTGGTGAAGCATAACGCGCAGCCGACAGTGATTAGGTTTCGATCCATGATGAGTCAGAACAGCTCTGCCTTGATCAAACCGTATTCAACAAAGGGAGTCGCTGCCGTACCGTTTTCCAGCGCACGTTCACGCAGTTTGAGCGCGAGCGACTCGTTGCCTTGCAAGAGCGGAGAATCCTCCATAAATGGCTTGCCCACGACCGCGAATACGAGGCCGTTCCACTTCTTGACGAAATCGTCTTCGGAAATAATGCGGTTGCCCAACGCGGGGTCGGCAACGAAGATGAGCCCGTTTTCCGCGTGCTTGACGATGACGAAGTGTTCGTAACCGTCGCTGTTCATCAGCACGATCACGGGAATCTGCAGGTGGTAGAGCGCTTCGGATGCGACCCGGAAGCCGCGGCCGCGCAGGCCGAGCGTTTCGACGAACTTCTTCATGTCGAGCATCGAGAAGCCGTTTTTCACCACCACTTCCGGTGTCGAGAACACCATCATGCGGCGGATCATTTCGGTTTCGGGAATGTCGATGCCGTAGCCGTACTTCAGCAACGTGGCGAGGGCTGCGGACCCGCAGCTATAGTCGTAACGCTGGGAAACGATGTGGTTGTAGCGCAGCTCGCGGATCGAATGCACGTTCAGGTCGAACGGCACGCCCGCCGAGGCATACATGTTGAGCGCACTCTGCGCATGACCCGGCTGCGACAGCAAAAGGCCGGCACCGAGCGCGACCATCAGACAACGCGCTACCCTGCTCACCCCGAACATGGTACTTCCCCCTGCGGAGACGGCCGGCCAGCCCGAAGGCTGACCGGAGTCTTCCTGCGTTGATGCTTTAGTTGCTTAGTGCGACACGCTGGCGACTGCGAGGCCGTTGTGTTGCAGGTTGCCTACCCCCGACGCGATGTTCACCCCGATGTTGCCGGTTGCGCCGACGAGCGCACCGTTACCGAGCAGCGACGAGCCGGTGAACTCCCCGTTCACGCTAGCACTGGCGGTCTGGCAGTTCTGATCGCTGGCGATCACTTCGCCGCCGTCGCCGGAGCTGCCATGCGACCAGCCCTTGCCGCTCGGGGTGCTGTCAGTCGTGGCCGATGCAGAGAGGCTGTTGTTCTGCACGTTGCCTGCACCCGACGCCACGTTCACGCCGACGTTACCGGTCGCACCTGCCAGTGCGCCTGTGCCGACCGCAGCGATGAAGTTGAAGTCACCAATCGTGGCCTTGCCGCTCGATGCCTGGGTCGAGTAGATCTGCGAGCTGCCGAAGACCGGGCCCACATCCATGTTCGACAGAGCCGCGTCGTTGGACTGCGCGTTGTCGACACCGGTGGCGATGTTGACGCCGATGTTGCCGCTCGTGCCGCTCAGGGCGCCGTTGCCGATGCCTGCCGACATATCCGTGGCCGTTTCGGTGTTGATGTGCTGCGTGACGCTGCCCGTTACCGTCACCGAACCGGAGTTGTCGGAGTAGTCATGCGTCCATGCATAGGCGTGGCTGCCTTCCGAGAAGCTGTAGTTCGTCTTGCTGCCGGAACCCGAGTCGGACTTCGTTGATGTGCTCGTGCTGCCGGCTGCGTAGCCGCCGTAGGCGACGCCATAGCCTGCTGCTGCAACCGCGAGTCCGCCGCCGAAGCTATCCGACGCATGGGTGTTCAGCTCTGCCGCGAAGCCTGCTGCCACGCCGCCGAGGATCACGCCCGGGCCGAAGCCGAGACCGGCAATGAAGCCCGCAGCCAGCGCGCCGTTGGCGGAGGCGTGCGTGTTCACATAGTTGTAGCCCTGATAAGCCGTCGACAGGCCCGTTGCGAAGCCGCCACCGGCGATAAAGCCGCCGCTGGACGAGCTGGTCGTCGTATGCGTGTTGGTGTTTTTGTACGCATAGCCGCTGGTGCTGTACGACTGGCTGTAGCCGCCGCCGCTGCTGCTGCCGCTCGCGTTGTTCCAGCTGTCCTTCGTATTGATCTTGGTCGTCACATTGCCGGACGTGTAGGTCTGCGGCGGCGTCTTCATGTCGACTCCGCCGAGGTCGACGTTCTGCGTGTTGTTGACCGTGGCGCCGTTGCTGCTCGACACATTGACCCTGCCGTGCAGGGTGATGAAGCCGAATTCGCCGATGTCGGTGTAGACGTTGGTGGCCGTAAAGAGCTCAGCCGGGTCGCAGCCCGCTGTGCATTCGGCGTAAGCCGAACTTGCTGCCATCGTCGAAAGAACCGCTGCTGCAATGAGAGTGCGCTTCATGATGACGCTCCGATAAAGAGTGTGGCTCGTTAGAAAAAGGTGCCCGCCGGGGGACGGAGCACAAAACTGTTTGAACTGACATTGCCTGTACCGGCAGCCTGGTTGATCTGGACAATCCCACTGACGTTCTTGAGCGCGTCCGTGCCGATGGACACCTCGCGTGCGTCGTGGTTTTCGCCAGATCTACCTGTACCGCCGTTTTTGGCGGTCGTAGCGGATAGGACCCCATCCCCTACGATCTCCCCTTCAACCGGCGCAGAACCGATCACGGCACTGTTCCGCTGAAGATTCGCTACACCCGCCGACTGATTCACTTCGATAAGGCCAGAGGTGTTTGAGAATGCGTTATTACCGATGTCGCTTTTTGCAGCCGTCGTCTTCGCGTTGGTCGACGCGGCTTGCACGCTGCCAGTCAGGTTGATGGGCGCGGGCCCATTCATGAGGACGCCCTGATTGGCCTGCACGTTGTCGAGCCCGGATGCCTCGTTGACGGCCACGACTCCCATGGCGCCGTTCGCGACGCCGCTGCCGATCAGCGACTGCGCGTCCACCAGGGCGGGCAGCGTCTGGGCGTGGGCCGCGAAGCTGGCCCAACCGAGCAGCGCGAGGGCGATCAGCGTCCGTACGGGCTGGCGTGACGGCAAGGTGTGCATGGCCGGAGCGCGGGACGTTGTCATTTGATCGCTCCCATTGCTGCGCCGAGCGGGGCGAGGGCGCCGGTGACGGTCTGCGTAATCGTGCTGCCGAGCCCGCCCGCACCGCCGCTGAGGCCGGCTGCCGCACCGACCGGCAGGCCGCTGCCGTTGCCGTTGCCCGCGAGCAGGTGTTCGAGCCCGTTGCTGCCGACCAGCGCCGGCATGAAGCCATTGCCCGCGATGCCCGCGGTGCCGTGCGCGCCGTTCAGGTCGAGATCGCTCGCCATCGAGCCGATCGCGGCGTCGAAAGCGGCCGTCGGGAACGTCTGGACCTGCACGCCGATCGGATCGTCGTTCTTCGGCACCGGCACGAACGCATCACGCGGAGTGACGTCGCGCTCGATAATCAGGTTGCCGGGCTGCGTCGCCTGCTGCGCGGCGGCGGGCATCGCGGCGCCGGCGGCGAGCACGCTGCACAGTACGCAGAGCAGCGCGGTGTGGTCGCTGCGCAGGCGTGGCATCTGGGTTGAGGCGTTCATGTCGGTTCCTTGCTGGCAGACGATCGTTCGGTGCCGTTTTTTTAGCGGGCAGCCGGCGGGCGTCGTTCAGCTAATTGCGCTGATAGGTGGTCACGTTGCCCTGTGCCGAGCGGGCCACGTCGACGGGAATCGGCAGCGGCGAGGGCGGGGCGATTTCGTCCCACAGCGTCACGCCGTTGCCGCCGTTGTTGCTGCTGCGCATCAGTTGCGGCGTGGCGGCGACCATCACCATGCCGCCGAAGCCGCCGCGCTGTTGCGACAACGCCTGATCGTCGAGCACCAGATCGTTCGCCGCGACCGCGTCGGCCGGGATGCTCAGCGCGTCGCCGGCGAGATCGCTGGGCTGGGCAGCGGGATTCGCGGTGTTGGCTGGATCGGCCGCCGCGGTATCCGGGGCCGTCGCCGCTGCGGGCGTCACGCTCGCGAGGGTGACGGACCCGGTATCGGGGGAACTGGCAGTGACGGGTTCCTGTGCATTGACGGCAGGGGGCAGTGCACCAATCAGCAATGCGGCGCAGATTGCGGCGTGAGGCCGGAAGTGGCGCAAGTCGATGCGGAAAGCGAGTCGCATGGTGTGTCTCCTTGGTGCAGGACTTTTAGCGAAACATGTGCCATGAGGCGCAATCCGTTGATGCGTCTGGGTGTGAGGTAAGCAGTGAGAAGGGAATCCGCAAAAATGCGGCAAAAACGTTTCAGCCCTGAAACGGGTGGCAGGAAATACCGATAAATCGCAATTAGCGTCGGTACGCGAAAGGCCAGGGTAGATACGTAGCCGGCCTTCCTGGAAACGTTTTATTCAGAATACGTAGACTTGTGCAACGCCCGCCCAGCCTTGCTGAGCGGCGTCCGAGGCGATTAAATTCGCATATTTGTTTTCGAAGCGGCGCGCGTATAGTAAGCTCTCGAAAACAGAGTCACATTTAAAAAAAGCCTGAAGCTGGGCCGTCTCAATCACACACGCCGCTTTTCGGGGATCAGCTGTCCGCACGGAATGGAATGGCCGTTCGGTTTTTGCTATGCGCGAATCCCGAGCTGAGTCAACGTGTCTGAAACTTGTTCAGGTGCGTGCCGTCATCCTTAACGTTCGTTGACGAGAGGATCTGAATAATGGAACCCGCAACGCGGCAACTGATTTACGTTTCGCGTGACCCTAGCGCGGAATTGAATACGCGGTTTCACCAGCGCGGCTGGCACGTCGAAGTGGTGGGTTCGGCGCGCGATGTCCGTCGTGCCGTTCGCGCCGGTATGGCCGCGGGCGGTTTGCTCGATCTGTCGAGCCATTTCCAGCAACATGAGATCGCTGCGTTCGAATCGTGCCTGACGATGCCGAACGTCGGCTGGGTCGCCGCGACCATGCCCGGCCAACTGCAGGACGCCGCGCTGCGCCGGCTCGTGCGCGACTACTGTTTCGATTACGTAACGGTGCCGTACTCGGGCGACAGGATCGTCGACTCGGTGGGACACGCCTACGGCATGATCTCGCTCGGCGAGTCTGCCTCGAACGACGCCTCGCCGAGCGGCACCGAGGGCGAAATGGTCGGTTCGTGCGACGCGATGCTCGCTCTGTTCCGCTCGATCCGCAAGGTGGCGATGACCGATGCGCCGGTGTTTATCTCGGGCGAATCGGGTACCGGCAAGGAACTCACGGCGGTGGCGATCCACGAGCGTTCGTCGCGCCGCAGCGCGCCTTTTGTGCCGATCAACTGCGGCGCGATTCCGCCGCATCTGTTGCAATCCGAACTGTTCGGCTATGAGCGCGGTGCTTTCACGGGCGCCAACCAGCGCAAGATCGGCCGGGTTGAAGCCGCCAACGGTGGCACCCTGTTTCTCGACGAAATCGGCGATCTGCCGCTCGAAAGCCAGGCGAGCCTGCTGCGCTTCCTGCAGGAGCGCAAGGTCGAACGGCTGGGTGGCCACGGCGCGATCGACGTCGACGTGCGCATCATCTCGGCCACTCACGTCGATATGAATGCCGCGATGATCGAGGGGCGTTTCCGTTCGGACCTGTATCACCGCCTGTGCGTGCTGCAGATCGACGAACCGCCGTTGCGGGCACGTGGTAAGGATATCGAACTATTGGCGCGGCACATGCTGGAACGTTTCAAAAAGGATGCAAGCCGCCGCTTGCGCGGCTTTGCGCCCGATGCGATCGCCGCGCTGCACAACTACAGCTGGCCGGGCAACGTGCGCGAACTGATCAACCGGGTGCGGCGCGCCATCGTGATGTCGGAAGGGCGCGCGATTACGGCCCGCGATCTCGAGCTGGCGGAGTACGTGGAGATCGTGCCGGTTTCGCTTGCCCAGGCACGCGAAGCGGCGGAGCGGCAGGCTATCGAACTGGCGCTGTTGCGCCATCGCGGCCGCCTCGGCGACGCGGCGCAGGAACTGGGCATTTCGCGGGTCACGCTGTACCGTCTGCTGTGCGCGCATGGAATGCGCCATATGGAAGGCGAGCCCATCGTGCCGCATGCCGAGCCGGCCTCGGTGCCTCACATCTGAGACGCGTCGGACGCCCGTCGCCCGCGCTTGTTAGAATCGGGTTTTGTCGCAAAAAGTCCCAGGCGTTCGGCGCCGGGCCGAAGGAACCCGAATGAAACAATACCTCGACCTCGTCCGCTCGATTCTCGACACCGGCACGTGGCAGGAAAATCGCACTGGCATCCGCACCATCAGCATGCCCGGCGCGATGCTACGCTTCGATCTCCAGCAGGGTTTCCCCGCCGTCACGACCAAGAAGCTCGCGTTCAAGTCGGCCATTGGCGAGCTGGTGGGATTCCTGCGCGCGTCGCGCAGCGCGGCGGACTTTCGCGATCTGGGCTGCAAGGTGTGGGACGCGAACGCCAATCAGAATCCGCAATGGCTTGCCAATCCGTATCGCGAAGGTCCTGACGACCTCGGCGACGTGTACGGCGTGCAATGGCGCAAGTGGCCGGCCTACAAGGTGCTGGATGCGTCGGCGAGCGCGCAGCTCGCGGATGCGACCGGTCGCGGCTACCGGGTTATCACCGAGTTCGACGAAGACGGCAGCCGCAAGGTGCTGCTGTACAAGGCCATCGATCAGTTGCGGCAGTGTCTCGACACGATCATGCAGAACCCCGGCGACCGGCGCATTCTGTTTCATGCATGGAACCCTGCGGTGCTCGAAGAGATCGCCTTGCCGGCTTGCCACCTGCTTTATCAGTTTTTACCGAATGCGGCGCGGCATGAAATCTCGTTGTGCCTGTATATCCGCAGCAACGATGTGGGCCTCGGCACGCCGTTCAATCTGACCGAGGGCGCGGCCCTGCTGCATCTGGTCGGGCGGCTGACGGGCTATACGCCGCGCTGGTTTACGTACTTCATCGGCGACGCTCATATCTACGAAAATCAGCTCGACATGCTGCAACGGCAACTGACGCGCGAGCCGTATGAGAGCCCGCAGTTCGCGATCGACGAACGCGTGCCGGATTACGCGAAAACGGGCGTGTACGAGCCGGAGTGGCTGGAGAAGATCGAGCCGGCGGATTTCTCGCTGGTCGGTTATCGGCATCACGAGCCGCTGACCGCGCCGATGGCGGTTTGAGGCCGGCCTGGGGCCTCTCACGGTAAGCGCTTGCTCTGTTCGAGCAGTGACGGCGGGAGGCTGGAAGCTTGAGTGACCTTCATGCTCGTCAAAACGCTCATTATGGGCGTCGGCAAGCGGCGGCATTTGAAGCCATCTGTGAGTACGAAAGCGGCGCTGCTACCTCGCAAGCGCCGCTTTCGCCGGTGAGTACCCTTAGCCCTTGCGGTGCTCCTCGTGGCCGCCGTTATTCGAATGTTGCTCCGGATGCGGCTGAGGACGCGGTTGCTGAGCCTGTTGCGCGGGACGCGGTTCAGGGCGCGGCTGCTGGGCCTGCTGCGGATGATATTCCTGACGCGGCTGGGCCTGCGGCTGCGGCCGGGGTTCCTGGCGCGGGGCCTGCTGAGCCTGCTGCGGATGGTATTCCTGCCGCGGCTGGGCTTGCGGCTGCGGCCGGAGTTCCTCGCGCGGGGCCTGCTGAGCCTGTTGCGGGTGATATTCCTGACGCGGCTGCGGCTGGGGCTGGGGCCGTGCTTCTTCACGCGGGGCCTGCTGTGCCTCTTGCTGACGAGACTCCGCTGCACGTGCCTGCTGTTGCTGCTGCGCCTCGGGCGCCGGTGCGTGCGGCTGGGCATTGACTTCCCGCTCAGCCTGTTGAGGCGCACGCGCCGCCGGCGACGGATTCTCCCCCGGATGCGGCACACCACCATGCTCCTGCGCCTGCGGCGCGGCGAACGCACCTGGCTGCTGACGATTCTGCGGCTCGCCTGGTTGCTGCGCAACCGGCTCGCGTCCGGCGGCCTGCTGGGTTACACCGTGAGCCTGCCCTTGCTGACCCTGCTGCGCCTGCACGGCCATCGGCGTATGCGGCTGCGTCCACGCCGGCTCATGGTGAGCCTGTGCAGCGGTCTGCTGACCGGCCGTAAGCGCTGCAGCGCCATGCTGTGCGAACGTGCCCGGATTGCCGCCGGCCGCTTGCGGCGGACGCGGCACGCCGTTGTTCGGCTGCGGCCGCTCATTGGCTACCTGGGCCGGCGCGCCGGGCGTCCCCGGCCGTGCTGCCTGCTCAGGCACGCCATGAGGCGCTTGCGCCGCATTCTGCGCACCGCCGCCAAATGGCGCCGGCCGGCCGCCATTCGCAGCAGGCTCGCCGGGCCGCGGCGCACCCTGCGCGACACGCGGCTCGGCGCCGGGTGCCATGCGCGGCGAGTTCGCCTGGACTACGCGCACGTTCTGCGCCCCCGTCGCGGGTCCGCCATGCGCGCCTTGCGTTTGGGCAGCGGCGAAATGCGCCGGCACCGAGGTGCGCACGATCGGTTCGCCGGCGCCCGGCACCCGCCCGCCGCTTTGCGCAAAACGTTGCGCAAGCGTGTCGTGGTACGCCGGCGGGACGGCCGGACTGCGCGTTGCCACCACCGAGCGGGACATCACCGCTGCGGGCGGCCGATAGTTCGCGTTGCGCAAGCCGGAATCGAAGCTCTGACGCACCGGCGCGATGCCCGGGCCGCCCGGGTTGATCTGCGCATTGCGCCATTGTTGCGGGTCGACCTTCTGCGCGAAGCGGCCGACCGGCTGGCCATGCACGAAGGCTGTCGCCGGCACGGCGGTGACGCCGCCCGGTGCGCGGTAGTTGATGTAGGTGTTGTGAATGTTGGTGATGTTCGTGACATTCACGTTGCGGTTGTAGTTGTTGACCACCACCGTGTTGTTGACACGGTTGTAGTAACCGGGACTCCAGCCGCCCCAGCGCGGATGCCACGGTTCGCCCGGCCCGAGCGGGAACCAGGCCACGCCGGCCGCGGCCACGCCGCCGATCGCCAGACTCACGCCCCAGTTGAACGAGCCGCCTCCGCCGCCGACAAACGCGACCAGCGCCGGCGCATAGACGGGCGGCTCGCTGACGACGACCGGGCCCGGCACCCACGCCCAGGAATCGTCGACATAGGCCCAGCGGCCGTAGTGGTACGGCGCGAAGCCCCACGGCGCGTCGTCGACCCACGTCCAGCCCCACGGCGCCTGCCACACCCAGTGACCGTCGTGATAAGGCGCCCAGCCTGTCGGCACCACGCTCGGCACCCACACTTCGCCATACTGAGGACTGCTGCGCCAGCTGCCGTTCGCATCGAGGTCTTCGTAACCCGGCACGTCGCGCGACACGTAGCGCGCCGACACCGAGCGGTCTTCGGCCGCATCGCGACTCGCGGCCCATTGATCGAAGCCGTCGAGCCCCGGCGCGCCGTTATCGGCCACCTGCTGCAGGGCCGTGCCGGCAAAGCGGATCTGCTGGCCGGCGGCGACCGGCACCTGGCCGTTGTCGCCATACACGGTCGCGCTGCCGCTGCGCACCGTGACGGTCGTGCTGCTGCCGTCCGGCGCCACGTCCACGCGGTAATCGCCCGGGCCGTTCACGCCGAGCGCGAGATTCGGCGTGTCGATCTCGTAGGTCGAACCCGGCGCGAGTTCGCGCACGCGGGTCGACAGCGTGCCTTGCGCAACCTTGAGCTGCGCGCTGGTGTCGTCGAGATTGAGGATGTCGAGACTGGTCGTATCGCCGAGCCGCACCGCGGTCGAACCGATATGCAGTTCGGCGCGCGCGTTCTGGTCGTCCCAGAGCTGGTCGCCGGTGGTAAGCGGACGGTTGATCTGTGCGTAGGACCAGTCGGTCGCGCCGGCGGGCTCGGTGGTCACCGCGCCCGAGGTGTAGTTCAGGCGCGCCACACGTCCCGGCGGATCGGTATTTCCAGTGTTCTGCGCGACGGCCGGCGCATTGTCCGGCGGCGCTTCCTGAGCGAAGGTGGTCTGGGCTGCGAGCGTGAACACTGCCGCAGCAATCAGGGTGTAACCGGTGACGCGGCGCAGTGCGAGGCGGGGGGCGGTGAGCTTTTTCATGTTGTGTCTCTCAAACGGACGCTTCGTTTTTGCATCCGTGAAAGCACTCTACCGTCGCGGCCTGTTTCAAGGCGTCGACATTTGTAAGCCTCCTTACCTGCCGTGTAACAAAAAATGTGGCGGTTCAAATTCGCAATGAAACGGACGCTTCGATGTCGCCGGTTTGCGCTCAGTCCTTCAGAAAATCGTTGAACTGCTGGTGACCGGCCGGCGTGACCCGCAGGATGCGCGGCCGTTCGGTGCGCTCAACCCAGCCGTGGGTCGACCAGGCGTCGAGCAGGGCCGCGCCGAGCGCGCCGCCCAGGTGGGGCCGCCGCTCGCTCCAGTCGGGGCAAGTGCAGGCGAAGCGGCGCCGCCGGCTGTGCTGGCCGGCCACGTCGATGCCCCAGCGGGCGAGCTGGGCCGCGCCGTCCTCGGTGGCTTCGAGCGTGTTGCCGTGCAGGTTCAGCAGCTTGTGGCTCAGCATCCGCTCGAAGAGCTGCACCGACAGTTCGCCGGCCATGTGGTCGTAGCAGGTGCGCGCGTAGCGCATGTCGACCGGCACGGTGCGCGCCGGGCGCGGCGTCATGCGTTGCGGCGCGCTGACTTGCGCCACGTTGGCGAGCGCTTCGATGGAAGCCGCGATATCCGGCGAGGCAATCCGGAAGTAGCGGTGCCGGCCGCGCTCCTCGACGGCGAGCAGTCCACCTTCGGTGAGACGCGCCAGGTGGGCGCTGGCGGCGGACGGCGACAGGCCGGCCACCATCGTCAGTTCGCCGGCCGGGCGCGCGCTGCCGTCCATCAGCGCCCATAACATGGCGGCACGGCCGGGGTCGGCGAGCAGCGCGCCGATCCGGCTCAAGCCGGGGAAGTGATTCTGTTCATCGGACAGTGAAGCAGGCATAGGAGCCTCCTGAGGCTTGGCGCGCATGAGCGCTCGCCGACGTCTTCACTATATCGGAGTGCGGCATTCGACGTTTCAGTCTGGCGTGAACTATGAATGCGAGCGCGCGGGCAGCGTTGGGAAATGCAGGCGGGGCGGGCAGGACAGCGCGGCGCGCTTTCGCGCGGCTGCGGGGCACCAGGCTAGAATCAAAACCTGTCTTCAGAGAAACACGCGCTCATGAAACTCCTGCTAGCCATTGCCGCTACCGTGCTGTTGTGCGCCGCCTGTGCGCAGGGCGGCTCGGCGCCGCCGAGCGCGGATTCGAGCGGCATCACGATGTACGGCACGGTCGACGAAGGCATTTCCTACCACAGCAAATGAAACGTAGTGCCGCTGCGCGCCGGCGCTCGCGACAACGCACGAGCGCGGCAATGGTGAATGCGGCGACGACGTTTGGCAGGAATTGATGCATCATTGGCATCTCTGCCAACGTCAGCCATGTGACGATCAGGCTTCGTTCTTCCTGCCATACGAGGCTTGCCGATGTCGTCATCGTCCGATGTTCCCACCGCCTGCGCCGACGCCCGCTCCGGCGCAGGTTCCACCGCTGCCGTCGATTCCGGCCGCCCCGCGCCGCAACCGGATCACCGGCGCGGCACCCGCGTGCTGGCGGTCTGTCAGGCGCTTTACACGTCCTCGGTCTCGATTGATCTGACGCTCACCGGCCTCGTCGGCTACAACCTCGCCGACGACAAAGCCTTCGCCACGCTACCGTTTTCGCTGATCACCGTCGCCGCCGCGCTGACGACGGTCCTCGCCTCCTTCCTGATGGCGCGCATCGGCCGGCGTGCGGGCTTCCTGATTGGCGCCGGCGTCGGCGCGCTGGGCGGTTCGATTTCCGTGTGGGCGATTTTTCATCACAGTTTCTGGGCCTTCTGTGCGGGCACGGCGACGGTGGGCGTGTTTCAGGCCTTCGCGCAGTACTACCGCCTCGCCGCCGCCGATGCGGTGGCCGTGGACGCGAAGAGCCGCGCCATCTCGACGGTGCTGACCGGCGGCGTGGTCGCCGCCGTGCTCGGGCCGTTGCTCGCGGCATGGAGCAAGGACTGGCTCGCCCCGGTCGCATTCGCCGGTTCGTATGCGCTGGTGACGGCGCTGGGGCTGGCCTCGGTGGCGTTGCTGGCGCTGGCGTATCGCGACGTCGCGCCATCCACTCACGCCGGTTCCGCCGCCGCCTTTAAGGCCGTCGAAGGGCCGCGCCCGCTCGGCCAGATCGTCCGGCAGCCGATCTTCGTCGCCGCGCTGGCGAACAATGCCCTCGGCTACGCGGTGATGATGTTCGTGATGACCGCGACGCCGATTGCGGCGGTCGCCTGCGGGCACACGATCGGCGACGGCGCGCAGATCATCCAGTGGCATCTGGTCGGCATGTACGCGCCGTCGCTGTTCTCGGCACGGCTAATCCAGCGCTTCGGCGTGCTGCGCGTGATCGGCTGCGGGATCGTGCTGTCGGCGCTGTGCGGTGTGTTCGCGCTGCGCTCGACGGATCTGCCGCATTTCTACGCCGCGCTCGCCTGTCTCGGGGTGGGCTGGAATTTCATGTTCGTGGGCGGCACGACGCTGCTCGCACAATCGTACCGGCCGACCGAGCGCGCCAAGACACAGGCGACGAGCGAATTCACCACCTTCGCGTTTTCGGCGCTCGGTTCGCTGTTCGCGGGGCAGTTGCTCGCGCGTTTCGGCTGGGCGGCGATCAACGCGGCGATCTTCCCGCCGCTCGCGCTCGCCGCGGTGGCGACGCTCGGCTATGCCTGGTCGCGCGCCCGGCAACCGGCATGGGTGTCGTGAGGGCGGTCGGTCGTCCGGTGGTTCGATTTGCTTCGATTGGGGAAACACGCTGATGGTCTCTTCGTTTGACGCTGTGGTTTCAGGTGCGGGTGACTTGCCTGGTGCAGAAGTGGCGCCCGAGGTGCGCCATGTGGTGTTCGCCGTGGCGCCTGAGTTGGTGCTGCTCGACGCGTGCGGTCCGCTCGAGGCGTTCTGGCGCGCCGAACTGACGATCGCAGCGCGCCGGGCCACTCCGGCGGGCGCGCAGCCGGCGGCGCATGGCGGCGCGGCGGCGGCCTATCGGACGACGGTGGCGTCGATCGACGGCGGGGTCCTGCAGACGTTTCCGGGCCTGCCCGTGGTGACCTCGCGGCTGGATGCGCTCGACGACGAGCCGATCGACACGCTGATCGTCCCCGGCGTGCCGGTCGACGACGACGCGCCGTTGCAACCGGAACTCGTCGCGTGGCTCGCGCGCCGTGCACCCCAGGTGCGGCGCGTGTGCTCGGTATGCACCGGCGCGTTTTACCTGGCCGCCGCGGGCCTGCTCGACGGCCGCCGCGCGACGACCCACTGGCGCGACGCGGCGCTGCTCGCGCGGCGCTTTCCGAAGGTCGAGGTCGACGCCGATCCGATCTTCATCCGCGACGTGCGCGATGGCCGGGCGGTGTGGACCTCGGCGGGCGTGACGGCCGGCATCGATCTGGCGCTGGCGTTGATCGAAGAGGATCTCGGCCACGCGGTCGCCATGCAGGCCGCCCGGCGGCTGGTGGTGTTCATGAAGCGGCCGGGCGGCCAGTCGCAATTCAGCGCGGCGCTCGCGGCGCAAGCGTCGGCCGGCGGCCCGTTCGAGGCCCTGCATAGCTGGATGGCGGCGAATCTGCGCGACGACCTGTCGGTCGAGCGGCTCGCCGAGCGCACCCGCATGAGCCCGCGCACCTTTGCGCGGCGCTATGTCGACGAAGTGGGCCGCACGCCCGCCACGACCGTCGCGGCGCTGCGTCTGGAGGCCGCCTCGCGCTGGCTTGCCGAATCGCGCCGGCCGCTCAAGCGGATTGCGCTCGAATGCGGTTTCGGCAGCGAACAGAACCTGCGGCGGGCGTTCGTGCGCCGCTTCGGCGTGTTGCCGCTCGATTACCGCGAGCGCTTTGCCGCGGCGGAGCCGCTGTCCTGAGGCGCACGCCGCAGCGCTCGTTGCGACCCTTTCGCGGGAGGCAAAACAGCGTTACCGCCCTTCATTACGCGCCGCAGTCAAAATTGCACTCGTATAATCGGCTCCTTTCGACATTCGTTTGACCGGAGTCAAGATGAGCACCCCTGCCGCTGCGCCGCTGGACCGTTCTGAAACCACGTTCCGCTTTCTCGCCGAGCCGACCTCGGTCAACTTCGGCGGCAAGGTGCACGGGGGCGCGCTGATGAAGTGGATCGACGAGACCGCTTATGCGTGCGCCGCCGTCTGGTCCGGGCGCTACTGCGTGACGGTCAGCGTCGGCAATATCCGCTTTCGCCGGCCCATCCTCGTGGGCAACCTCGTCGAACTGCGTGCGCGCGTCGTCAACACGGGCCGCACCAGCATGCACATTCACGTGTCGGTGCAGGCGGGAGATCCAAAGGGCGGCGAACTGATGCAGACCACCGACTGCCTCGTCGTGATGGTGGCGGTCAACGAGAATGGGCATCCGGTGCCGGTGCCCGCGTACGTGCCCGAGACCGATGAACAGAAGCGCCTCGCCAAATACGCGCTGGACGTGAAAGAGGCGCTCGACGCCATCGTCGAACTCAAGCCGGAAGAAGTGGCCAAGGGCAAGATCTAAGCGGGCGGTGAGCTGCGCCGATCCTGCGGACCGGCGTCGCGCCCTAACGCGCCATCACCCCGGCGTATGGCCGACCATGTCGTGCGGCCGCACCCACTCGTCGAACTGCTGCTCGGTGACATAACCGAGCGCGAGCGCCGCTGCCTTCAGCGTGGTGCCTTCCTTATGGGCCTGCTTGGCGATCTTGGCGGCCTTGTCGTAGCCGATGTGCGGATTGAGCGCGGTGACCAGCATCAGCGACTCGTTGAGCAAGGTGTCGATGCGCTCGCGATTCGGCTCGATGCCCACCGCGCAGTTGTCGTTAAAGCTGTGCGCGCCGTCCGCGATCAGGCGGATCGATTGCAGCACGTTGTGCGCAATCATCGGACGGAATACGTTCAACTCGAAGTTGCCGCTCGCGCCGCCCATATTCACTGCGACGTCGTTGCCGAACACCTGGCAGCACAGCATGGTCATCGCTTCGGACTGGGTCGGATTGACCTTGCCCGGCATGATCGAGCTGCCCGGCTCGTTCTCCGGAATCGACAGCTCGCCGAGACCGCAACGCGGACCGCTCGCGAGCCAGCGCACGTCGTTGGCGATCTTCATCAGGCTGGCGGCCACGGTCTTGAGCGCGCCGTGCGCGAACACCAGCGCGTCGGCGGCGGCCATCACTTCGAACTTGTTGGGCGCCGACACGAACGGCACGCCGGTGAGCTTGCCGATCGCCGCCGCGACCTTGTCGGCGAACTGCGGATGCGCGTTCAGACCGGTGCCGACCGCGGTGCCGCCCTGCGCCAGTTCGTACAGATGCGGCAGCGCCGCTTCGACGTGGCGAATGCCGTGGTCGAGTTGCGCGACATAGCCGGAGAATTCCTGGCCGAGCGTGAGCGGCGTCGCATCCTGCAAGTGCGTGCGGCCGATCTTGACGATCCCGGCAAACGCCTTCGCCTTGCTGTCTAGCGTCGCGCGCAGCGTCTTCAGCGCCGGCACCAGATGCTTGACGATGCCCACTGCCGCCGCCACGTGCATGGCGGTCGGAAACACGTCGTTGGACGACTGGCCGCGGTTCACGTCGTCATTCGGATGCACCTTGCGCGCTTCGCCGCGCTCGCCGCCCAGCAGCTCGCTCGCACGGTTGGCAATCACCTCGTTGAGGTTCATGTTGGTCTGCGTGCCGGAGCCGGTTTGCCATACCGCCAGCGGAAATTCGCCGGCATGCTTGCCTTCGATGATCTCGTCGGCGGCCTGCATGATCGCGCGGGCCTTGCTCTCCTCGAGTACGCCGAGACCCTGATTGACTTCGGCCGCCGCGCGCTTGATCACGGCCAGCGCCGTGATCAGTTCGGGCGACTGCTTCTCCGTCGAGATTTTGAAATTCTGCAGCGAGCGCTGGGTTTGTGCGCCCCACAGGCGAGCGTTCGGCACGGCAATCTCGCCGAACGTGTCGCGCTCCAATCGTACGTCTTCGGTCATGGTTCAACTCCGCTTTTGCTGAATAACTGCGCTGAATAATGCATGGTTTGGGTAGCCTGCGCGCCGCTGCCGCATGGCACACATCAAAGCTGTCCCTGGACTGGCAATAGCAAGAATAGACCCGTCAGCAGATTCCGGTACAAACCTGCCTGCGGGTCGAAGTTATAGGTGCGCTGCTCGCCGTTCTCGACATCGGTCCATTCGAGTTGCGACTGCGGCGCTCCAATGTAGCGGAGTCCGGCGAGTTGTGCCGGCGTCGCCAGCGTGACGTGGTAGCTGACCTCGGGTGCCGTGGCGTGGTCGAACATCGTCGCCACTTGTCCGGCCAGCGCCGGGCTGTGGATCACGAGCGCCAGTTCGGTGTTCAGATTGGCCGAGCGTGGATCGAGATTCATCGAGCCGACGACGAGGATCTTGCGGTCGATCACATAGGTTTTCGCATGCAGGCTCGCGCGCGAACGCGAGCCTTCGACCGATGTACGCGAACTGCTCTGCTCCGGCTTGAACTCGTAGAGCTCGACACCGTTTTGCAACAGCGGCACGCGGTACGGGCTGTAGCCGGCCTGCACGGCGACGGCGTCGGTGGCGGCGAGCGAGTTGGTCAGCACCGCCACCCGCACGCCGCGCTGCGTGAGTTGCGCGAGCGCTTTCACGCCGGCATCGTGCGGCACGAAGTACGGCGACACCACCAGAAACTCCGTCTGCGCGTCCTTCATCAGTTCGACGAGGCGTTGCATCGGCGGACTGACGTAATCGGGCGACGGCTGATCGATCTTGCCGGGCGTATCGGCCTTGAATTCCGCCGGCGCCCAGGTCAGGCCGAGTTCGTCGTTCGCGATCTGCGCAGCGAGCGGCGTTGCGTTCAGCGGTTTCGCGTTATACGGGTCGGCGTTGGTGCGCCAGTGCTGGCGCAGGCTATCGCGCGTGGCGTCCAGCTCCTGCGGCGAGAAGGTCTGATGGTTCAGCGCCTTCAGCGGATAGGCGCCCGAACTGTTCCAGTACTCGTCGAAGCTGGCTGAGACGTCGGCGGTGATCGGGCCGGCGGCCAGCACGTCGAGATCGCGGAACTGCAGCGTCGGGCTTGCGCTGAAGTACTCGTCGCCGAGATTGCGGCCGCCGACGATCGCCAACTGGTTGTCCGCGATCATCGCCTTGTTGTGCATGCGGCGCGTGAACTGGTCGATCTTCGTCAGCAGGTTCGTGGTGCGCTCGAACACGCTGCGATGCGTGCTGCCGTACGGATTGAAGACGCGGATCTCGATGTTGGGATGCGAGTTCAAGCCCGCCATCACGTCGTCGATGTCCTTGAAGTTCAGGTCGTCGACCAGCATGCGCACCCGCACGCCGTGATCGGCCGCATACAGCGCGGCGCCGAGCAGCAGTTTGCCGGTGGTGTCCTCGTTGGCGATGTAGTACTGCATGTCGAGCGTCTTCGTCGCGGCGCGGGCCAGTGCGATACGCATCTGCAGCGCCTCGGTGCCGTTCGAGAGGACGCGAAAACCCGATTCGCCGGGATGGGCCAGTTCGACGGGGGCGAGGGCGGTGCTCAGTGCCGTGGTGGTGGTCACAGGCAGCGCGTGAGTGACCGGACGGTCGAAGGCGGCGGCGGGTGGCCGGCTCGCGCAGGCGGTCAAAAGTGCCGCGACGGTGCACAGCAACAGGCAACGCTTGCCGATGCGCGTCGCGGTTTGCGCTGCCGTGCGCATCGACGGCGTTATGCCTGCAGGACCCTGACGAGATTGCGACGCGATGTTGTTGTTGCTGTCGTACGCCGGCACGCTATTCCTCCGCTTGAGTCGGTGCGCGCACACGGCTTCGAAGCCGGCGCGCACCCGATGCTTCTGGGCGCTGTTGAGGAAAGCATTCTAAGGGGAATTGACCGGACGAGTGGCCCGATCGCGCAGTTGACGTGGATGCAGACGGTGCGCATCCTGTCTCGGCTTGGTGGCTTGCGTGCCGTTCAAGCCATCATGTGTGAGTGAATCTGTTCGTTATGCCAACGAATGACAAAGCATGGGTTGCTTTCGCATAAGAGAGCCTGCGCGCTCCCGGTGCGGCTTGTCATGGAAGGGCGGCAGCGGGAGCCTCGCGAGCTTTGCGAGCCGCCGCCCGTGAACGGCTTTTATCCGCGTTCGACCTCGAAGGCCGAGGCGCCGTCCGGATGCGTGGACCCTTTGGCGGGACGGCCGGCCCAATAGCCCGCCAGCAGCGAACCCGACAGGTTGTGCCACACCGAGAACAGCGCACCCGGCAGCGCGGCGAGCGGCGAGAAATACAGCTTGCCGAGCGTAGCTGCGAGACCGGAATTCTGCATGCCGACTTCGATGGCGAGCGTGCGGCATACGGCTTCGTCGAAGCCGAGCAGCCGGCCGCCCCAATAGCCGCCGAGCAGGCCGATGCCGTTATGCAGCACCACGCCGAGCATCACCACCAGCCCAACCGAGGCAATGCTCTTCTGCGTGCCGCCGACGACCGCCGAGATGATCAGCAGGATCGCAATCATCGACACGAGCGGCAGAACCGGCTCCACTTTGCGCACCAGCTTGCCGAACAGATGATTGATGACGAGGCCCACGACGATCGGCAGGCCGACGATCTCCAGGATGCTAATCAGCATGCCGTGCACGTCGACCACGATCGAGGCGTCGACATAAAGGCGCGTGAGCAGCGGCGTGGCGAACACGCCGACCAGCGTCGACAGCGCGCTGATGGTCACCGACAGCGCGACGTCGCCGCGCGCCAGATAGATCATCACGTTCGAGGCGGTGCCGCTCGCGACGCTGCCCACCAGCACCATCCCGGCGGTCAGGTCCGGCGGCATGTGCAACGCCTTGGCGATGGCCCAGGCGGCGAGCGGCATCACCAGATAGTGCAGCACGATGCCGGCGACGACCGGCGCCGGTCGTGTGAAGACACGCTTGAAATCGGCGAGGGAGAGGGTCACGCCCATCGCCAGCATGATGAGGGTCAGCAGGGTGGTGACGTGCGGCGCGATGGGGCTGAAGGATGCCGGCGAAAAATAGGCGGCCAGCGAAATCAGCACGGCCCACAGCGGAAAGAGACGGGTTACCCGGGCAAGCATGTCAGGAGGTCCTTGATTCTGTTTCAACGAATAATTGGTTTCAATGCGATGGCGGCGCATGCGCGGCCTTGTGGGACGCGCGGGCCTTTCTTCATGCCGCTGGTTTCGGCGCCGCCGGTACGCGGCGCAGGCTGAGGCGGTGAAAACGCAGCGTCATCAGCAGCGCGACGCTCGCGAGGCCGGCGGCGAGACCCCACCACAGGCCGCGTGCGCCGAGTCCAAAGTGAAACGCCAGCGTGTAGCCGGTCGGAAAGCCGATGCCCCAGTAACCGAACGCGGCGGCCAGCATCGGCACGCGCGTGTCCTTCAGGCCGCGCAGGCAACCCGAGCCGACCGTCTGCATGCCGTCGACGATCTGGAAGATGGCAGCGACGCCGAGCAGCGAACTGGCGAGCTTGACCGTGGCCGCGTTGGCGGGGTCGTCCAGATGCAGGTACAGGCCGACGATCCAGTGCGGCGCGAGAATCAGCACGAGCCCCGACAAGGACATGAAGGCGACGCCGAGCGCGATCGCCACGAAGCCGGCATGCCGCGCGGCGAGCGGTTGTCCCGCGCCCGACCAGTAGCCTACTCGCACATTGGCCGCCTGGCCGATTGCGAGCGGCACCATAAAGGCCACCGACGCAACGTTCAGCGCGATCTGGTGGGCGGCGAGCTGCGATTCGCCGAGCAAGCCGACCATCAGGCCGGTGGCCAGGAACAAGGTGGATTCCACGCCATAGGTGATCGCGACCGGCCAGCCGATGCCGAACAGCTCGCCCATCAGGGGCAATCTGGGCCGCGTCGCCGTGACGAAATGACGATAGCGCGGCCGCAGATGCAGCCATGCCATCAGGACGAGCGCCGTCACCCAGACGGTGATGGTGGTGGCGCACGCCGAACCGAGAAAACCGAGGCGTGGCAGACCGTAAGCCCCGTGGATCAGGCCGTAGTTCAGAAAACCGTTCACGAAGACGCCGGCCAGCGAGACCCACAGCAGGCGCTTCGCCGCGCCGATGGCGGGCAGGAACGAGCGCATCAGGCCGATACCGATCAGGCTGCCGAGCGCGCCCCAGCGCAGCACGGCCGTATATTCGCCGACGTTGTGCGCGAGCAGGGCCGGCTCGCCGAACGCCAGCAGGACCGGCGTGGCGAACGACAGCAGCATGAAGGCGGGGATCGACAGCAGCACCGACATCACGAGGCCGGTCCAGTAGATATGCGGCACGCGTTCTTCGGCCCGGGCCCCGCGGGCATGCGACACGCTCACGCTCACCGAGGTCAGCACGCCCTGCAGCAGCGTCACGACCACGAAGAACAGGTTCGCGCCGAGACCGCCGGCGGCGAGCGCGTCAGCGCCGAGCGAGCCGAGCAGGATGGTGTCGGTGACGCCCATGGCCATCTGCGACAGTTGGGCGATGGCGAGCGGGGCGGCGAGGCGGGCGGTGTCGGCGGCGTGACGAGATAAGGTCGGCGGCGGGGCGGCCACCCGGGAGAGGCCGGATTGGGTCATCAAAAGTGCAGGGTTGCGGGGCGATGCCCGCGCCGTTTTCTGTCAAAACAGACAGCTTATTGTGTGGGCGGGCTGTTGTCGATCTGTAAGCACATTTTTGGTGCGGATTTTTGGCGGTGCGGGAGCGCGGCCGTGCTAGCGCTTGCCGCGCCGCTATGCCTCATGCACGGCGATGCGGGTATCGCCCAGCAAAACGACCTGTCCTGCGCGGATTTTGCAGGTTTTACGCAGTTCGACCTGGCCGTCGACCGTCACGGCACCCGACGCAACCATCAATTTCGCGGAGCCGCCACTGTCGGCCAGCCCCGTTATCTTCAGGAGATTGTGCAGTTCGACATAGTCGCCGGTCAGGGTGAAATCGAGGTTGGGCATGGCGATTGCGGCTTGGGTAACGGGGTTCGCATCATAAGCCAGAAGCCGGTGCAGTGGCCTGGCCGATGCGGCGTCCGGGGGGAATGAAAGCCCGCGTTGGGTGATTGTTAGAAAATGAAACGTTGCGTAACAGTGTACATTTCTCACGAACTTCACTCGCAAAGGGCGGGTCTGTAGAAAAGCCTGCTGCCTACGTGACGTATGGTCATGTTCGGCGACGGGCGACAGCAGACCGGGCGAGCTGCAGTGCCAGCCTCGCTGTCGACGTCCAGTCTTCATTCGACTGGGGATGGATGCGTCGGCGCCCGAGTCCTGACAACAATTTTAGAGAGGATTGCTATGACCCAGATTCATTCGCTCCTGATCGGTACCGCCCTGACCGCTTTTGCCGCTACCGGCGCGTTTGCGCAGACCAACGCGCAGCCGGACGCCGGCACGGCGGGCCAGCAAATGATGGCGCCGGGCGCCGATACCGCCGCTCCGGCCGCGCAAGGCGTCCAGCCGGTGACGCCGGCGCCGCAGCGCCTTACGGCATCGGGTTCGACCGATCCGCTGGTGCAAAAGCGCGATGCCGACGCGCAGGCCAACGCTGAGTACAGCGCTTCGAAGAAGGCGTCGAAGAGCCAGTTGAAGGAGCAGCAAGCGGCCGCCAAGGCGAAGTACAAGGAACAGGTCAAGGACGCCAAGCTCAACAAGAAGGCCGACAAGCAGACCGCCAACAACGAGATGAAGATGAACATGCAAGGCCAGACGCCGGGCCAGGACGATGCTTCGGACATCAAGCACTAAGCATGACGCATGGGGCGGCGAGTTCGTCTGGCCGTCCCGGCCGGTCTGGTTCGCGGCCAGCCGCTTCACCTCAGTTTCGTTCACTTCAGGCCATCAGGGAGGTCACGCATGAACAAGCCCAGCATGAACCGGATTTACGCGGCGCTGATCGCCGGTTGCCTGTCCTCGGTCGCCCTGGCGCAGACGACGGACCCGTCGGCGGCGCCCACGCACGCGGACAAGAAGGCCGCCAAGGCACAGGCCAAGGCGAACAAGAAGTCTGACGTCGCCCAGGCGAAGGCCGACAAGTCCAAGACGGAAGCGCAGACTGACGCCGATAAGGCTGCCGCCGACGCCAAGGAAAAGGACGCGAAGAAGGAATAGGTTTCCTTTCGTGAGTGCCCAACAGCGGCCCGGTGCGCATCAGCGCCCGGGCCGTTTGCTTTTGACGAGGCTTCATCGAAAAAAGGGCGCTTGTCGGCGCCGGTTGTATGGATATACAGTATGCGGCGCCGACCTTCTCCTGCGACCCTTACCTCCCGATCCCGACCACCGTGCTCTCCGTTGCCGACTCCGCGCCGTCCGATACCGCCGCCTGGCTGGCGAAGCTCAACGACGCGCAGCGCGAAGCCGTCGAATACGGCGCCGAAAATCCCACGCAGCCGTCGGGCGCCTTGCTCGTGATCGCCGGTGCGGGTTCGGGCAAGACCAATACGTTGGCGCATCGCGTGGCGCATCTGGTGGTCAAGGGTGTCGATCCGCGGCGCATTCTGCTGCTGACGTTCTCGCGCCGGGCCGCGCTCGAAATGACCCGGCGGGTCACGCGCATCGCCGGCGAGGCGCTGGGCGCGCGGGCGGCGGTGGCGCAGGGCCTGACGTGGTCGGGCACGTTTCACGGCATCGGCGCGCGCTTGTTGCGCGAATATGCCGATCTGATCGGCCTCGCCCCCACCTTCACGATCAACGACCGTGAGGACTCCGCCGACCTGATGAACCTGGTGCGGCACGAACTCGGGCTGTCGGCCAAGGAGCGGCGCTTTCCGGCGAAGGGCACCTGCTTTGCGATCTACTCGCGCGTCGTCAATACCGGTGCGGCGCTCGCGGACGTGCTGGCGAGCGCGTTTCCGTGGTGTCGCGAATGGGAGGCGGATCTGCGGATGCTGTTTGCCGCCTACGTCGAGGCCAAGCAGAAACAGAGCGTGCTCGACTACGACGACCTGCTGCTTTACTGGTCCCTGATGGCCGGGCAGCCCACGATTGCCGCGGATCTGACGGGCCGCTTCGATCACGTGCTGGTCGACGAGTATCAGGACACCAACCGCCTGCAGGCGTCCATCCTGCTTGCCTTGAAGCCGGACGGGCGCGGTCTGACCGTGGTGGGCGACGACGCCCAGTCGATTTACTCGTTTCGCGGTGCGACGGTGCGCAACATCCTCGATTTCCCGGGCCACTTCAATCCGCCCGCGAAACAGGTCACGCTCGAGCGTAACTATCGCTCCACGCAGCCCATTCTGGCCGCGTCGAACGCGGTAATCGGGCTCGCTACCGAACGCTTCACAAAAAACCTCTGGACCGACAAGGCGTCTGCTCAACGCCCGCGTCTTGTGAGCGTGGCGGATGAAGCCGATCAGGCGCGCTACGTGGTCGAGCAGATACTTGAAGCGCGCGAAGCCGGCATGAAGCTGAAAGCGCAGGCGGTGCTGTTTCGCGCCGCGCATCATAGCGCCGCGCTGGAGGTCGAACTGACCCGGCGCAACATCCCGTTCGTGAAGTTCGGCGGCCTCAAGTTTCTCGATTCCGTGCACGTGAAAGATGTGCTGGCAGTGCTGCGCTGGGCGGAGAATCCGCGTGATCGCGTCGCCGGGTTTCGGGTCATGCAGCTTCTGCCTGGCGTCGGGCCGGCCACGGCCGCACGGCTGCTCGATGCCGTGGCGGCGCGTGGCGTGGCGGGCGGCGATACCGCCAACGCGCTCGCCGCCTTCGTCCCGCCGCCGCGCGCGCTCGAAGACTGGCCGCCCTTTGTCGCGCTGATGTCGAGCGTGTGCAGTCGAAGCTCGTCGTGGCCGGCCGAGTTCGAGTTGATCCGCCGCTGGTACGAGCCGCACCTCGAACGCAATCACGAAGACGCTGCCATGCGTCACGCGGACCTGCTGCAAATGGAGAGCATCGCCGCCACCTACGCATCGCGCGAGCGCTTCCTCACGGAGCTGACGCTCGATCCGCCCGATGCTACCAGCGGCGAATCCGGCGTGCCCCTGCTCGACGAGGACTACCTGATCCTCTCGACGATTCACTCGGCGAAAGGGCAGGAATGGCGCAATGTGTTTGTGCTGAACGGCGTCGACGGTTGCATTCCGTCGGATCTCGGCACCGGCAGCGATGCGGAAATCGACGAGGAGCGTCGCCTGCTATATGTGGCGATGACGCGCGCCAAGGAGGATCTCCATATCGTCGTGCCGCAGCGCTTCTATGTGCATAACCAGACGCATCTGGGCGACCGCCACGTTTGGGCGTCGCGCACGCGCTTTATCCCGGCGCATCTGATGCCGTTGTTCGACGCCTACGCCTGGCCGCGCGTGGTCGAGCCCGCCGCGCCGAGCGCAGCGGGACTTGCCGCGGCGGCGCAGGCGAAGCTCGACATTGCGGCGAAGCTCAAGAGCATGTGGGACTGAGCGCGGTGCGGCGGCCGTGCAGCACCACGCACCTCGTAGGACCGCGGCTAGCCCGCAACGCGTTTAACGTGTCTGCCGCGGCTGTTGCTGCTGCCGTGGCTGCGCCGGCCGCGGAGGCGGCGTAAAGAAAGCGCGTAGCCACGCCGCGAGCCGCGAGAACACATCGTAGGGTTCTTCGACGAAGATTTCCGGCTTCAGCAGACGCAGGTATTCCATGATCTGCTGCGCTTCCTGTTTCTGGAACGAGCCGTGCGAGATGCCGAGGCGCAACAGGCCGCGCAGTTCGCCGAGCTTTTCGCGCGCGGTGCTGCCGATGCTCGTCTCGCAGGCCACCTTGGCTTCGTACACCCGCTGCCGCAGCGACTCGACGAGCCGCCAGGCGGGCGTCTGCATGGCTTCTTCCAGCGCCTGGATGTCCTGCGCGGCGCCCTTGATCTGCGCGGCGAGCGGATCGACCAGCGAGGCATCGCCTTCCGACTCCTTGACGATCGCCGCGGCCCAGTCGTGGCACTGCTTGGCCAGTTCCTCAGGGGTCCATTCCGAGCGCGACGCAAAGCCGAAGCCGAACTCGGAGGCCTGCTGCATCAAAATCGCCACGACGTCCGGAAATTCCTTGTCCAGCGTGCGTTTGGCCCACGCGTACTGGCCGCCCTGCAACATCCGCTTCACCGCGTGTTCGGTGAGCGGCACCATGTTGTCGAGCAGCTTGGCGCGCAGAAAGTCCTCAAACGACGGCGTCGCGAACTGCGGGTCGAGCTTCAGCGAGACGCGCAAAAAAGCGTCGAAGTCCTTGCGCAAGGTGGCGAGGGTTTCGTCTTTGAGTGAAAGGGTGATCTGACCCATGTCTTATCCCGTTTGGTCCTCCCGCGTGGCATCGCAAAAGTGCCGCCATCTGCGAACTGCCCCCGTGAGAGGGCGACGTCGATGCTCGACGCGGTTGATCCTGCTTTGTTGCCGCGTAACCAGCGGGGATACCTTCCCGACGAGCGGACCTCGACTGCATAACGGCGGACCAGGGTAAAACTTGAGGGTACGATGCGCTTCCGGAACCGGGAGTCGCGTCGATTGCGGCGCTGCACAAGGCGCGCGGCGCAATCAGATGGCCAACTCTATTTGAGCACGACGCCCTGCCAGACGAAAAATACGGCGAGTCCGACGGCAATCGTCAGCAGCGGCCGGCGGGTCAGCGCACTGACCGCCACGGCGGCAAGCGCCCCAATCAACTGCGGATTGCGCCAGGTCAGCTCGGCGCCGCCGCCGTGCGGCGAGACGGCCATCGGCACGATGATGGCGGTCAGCACCGTCACCGGCACGAAGCCGAGGGCGGTGCGCACCAGCGGCGGGAATACCAGCCGGTCGCCGAGCACGAACACGGCCGCGCGGATCGTCCAGGTGATCAGCGCCATGCCGAGAATCAGAACGACGTAGTTCATTGCGCCACCTCCGCCGTGCGCCGTTGGCTGCCGGGGCGCGACAGCAGGACGCCGACCACGACCCCCGCGAACACCGCACCAAGCAGGCCCAGCTTGTACGGCCAGGCCTGCCAGAAGAAAGCCAGCGCGCCCGAGGTGGCCGCGGCGGCGAGGTACCGCAGCGCGACCAGTTGCGGCACGACGATCGCGATAAAGGTGGCGACCATGGCGAAATCGAGCCCGAGCGACTGCAGACCGGGGAACGCCGCGCCGAACAGCAGGCCGGCGAGCGTCCAGATCTGCCAGTTGAGATACATGGCGAGGCCCGCGCCGAGGAAGTAGTACGGACTCACCGAGCCGGGCGGATGGTGCCGGTAGTGCGACCAGGCGACGGCGAAGACTTCGTCGGTGAGCACGCCGCCGAGCGCGAGCCGCCAGCGCAGCGGCAGATGCGAGACGTAGGGGGCGAGCGTGGCGCTGTACAGCACGTGGCGCAGGTTGACGACGAGGGTGGTGGCCAGCACCACGGCGAAACTCGCGTGGCCGGCTATCAGGCCCAGCGCAATGAACTGGGCCGAGCCGGCGAAGACGACGAGCGACATCAATTGGCCGTGCCACAGGTGCAGCGGGCCGGACGTGACGAGCGTGCCGAAGATCACGCCGAACGGCGCCGCGCCGACCATCATGGGGATGATGTCGCGGGCGCCGGCGGTGAGTTCGGCGAGTCGGGTCGAGTGGTTGGGGTGGGTCAATCTTGTCTCCTTGGTCCGCCGAGCATAGCTGCGGCGGGGTGGGAGCGCTTGTACGTTCTTGCGGTGGGGGGGCTGTGTCGGCGCGCCTGCGCTCAGGCGGCCTGCCAGCGCCCCGGCGGTACCCCGAACATGCGCCGGAAATGCCGCGTGAAGTGGCTTTGGTCTGTGAAACCGCTGGCCGCAGCCACCTCGGTGACCGACACGCCCGCACGCAATGGCGCCAGCGCCCGTTGCAGCCGGACCTGGTTGCGCCACGCATGCGGCGGCAGACCGGTGCTCTCGGCAAAGAGGCGCGCGGCGTGGAACGGCGACAGGCCCACGGCGCCCGCGAGCTCGGCTAGCTGCAGCGGGGTGGTGAGGTCGCCGGTCAGACGCTCTTTCATGGTGGCCACGCGCGCGTCGTCCGAGGCGAGCCGCGCCGGCCTGCTCTGGCTGCCCGAATAGCGGACGAGCAGTGTCGACAGGGCGTCGAGCATCGCGGCTTCAGCCACGAGCGGATCGGCTTGCGCTTCGAGCAGACGGTGAGCGCGGGCGAGGCGCTGGGCGAGCCCCGGATCGCGGATCACGCCGGGTTCGAACCATGGCAAATCCTGCTGCTGGCCGGCGACGTCTGAGGCGAGTTGCTGGAGGAAGTCCACCGGCGCATACAGCACGCGATAGCGCCAGCCTGCCTCGATCGCCCGCGCGCCCGTATGCAGTTCACCCGGATTGATGATGGGCACGCTACCCGCTTCGGCGACGTAGTCCGTGCCCAGATACCGGTAGCCCTCCGCGCCGGCCACGATCACCGGGATGGTGTACGCGTCATGCCAATGCGGCGAAAACTCGTGATCGTGATATTCGGCTGTGAGCAGATCCGCGCCGGGCAAAAGCGGCGTGCGCCAGTAGCGGGCGGAATCGCGGAAACGGGTGACGGTCATGATGAAAGTCCAGCTCGGTCTGCCAGTTTAGCGCGGGCGGACCGATACCGGCCTGGCCGCTTTCACTTAAGCGGAATGGTCGTGCCGGCGGGCATCGGCACGGCTGTCACGCTGTTTTTTGCGCTGCCGCTCGCGACCCGGTCGCTATAGGTCAGATACACCAGCGTGTTGCGCTTCGCGTCGACCACGCGCACGACGTGCAGGGTCTTGAAGATCAGCGACATGCTCATGGAAAACACATCGGCTTGCTGTTTGAGCGGTCCGGTGAATTTGATCGCACCGACTTGCCGGCAGGCAATCGACGCCTCCGTGGGATCTTCCGCGATACCCAGCGTACCTTTGATGCCGCCCGTGCGGGCTCGCGAGACATAGCAGGTGACGCCGTTGACGAGCGGATCGTCGTAGGCCTCGACCACCACGCGGTCGGAGCCGGTGAGATGGAAGTTGGTGTTGACGCTGGCCACTTCCTCGCTGTGGGCGAGCGGAGCGAAGAGCGCAGCAGCGGCGAGGGTGACGCACAACAAGGTGGATTTCATCGGGAGACCGGAATGATCGCGCAGGGAAAGTACCATCGTATAACGGCAAGCCTGACGCAGGTGGGTGTGTGAGTGTGTGGGGACCGCCGAAGGGGAGCGCGGAATATAGGACGGCCGAAGCGGCTCGCATCCGTTGCGCACATTGATATGTTGCGTAGCGCCAAAACAAAAAGGCCCGCACGGATGCGGGCCTTCGAATTTTTTGGCTCCTCGACCTGGGCTCGAACCAGGGACCTACGGATTAACAGTCCGGCGCTCTACCGACTGAGCTATCGAGGAACAGCAGTACAACCTTTACATAAAAAAGCCCGTTTTGGTTAACGGGCCTTTTGCAATTCTTGGCTCCCCGACCTGGGCTCGAACCAGGGACCTACGGATTAACAGTCCGGCGCTCTACCAACTGAGCTATCGGGGAACAGCAAAAGCAGAGAACGAAATTGTAGGGGGTGCTCCAGGACCTGTCAATACCCTGAGCCCATCTCTATTTCATTCGAACCGCGAGCATCTTGCATGGGACCAGAGTAACGAGCTTTGCATGGGACCGGAGTAACGAGCTTTGCATGGGACCAGAGTAACGCGCTGAAGCGCGAACTCTGGTCGACAGCTGAAGCGCGAACTCTCGTCGACAGCTAAAGCGCGAACGCTGGTCGACAGGCGCGCCGCGCTGAAGCCCTGGCCAGGCGGGCGCACCGCCCATGGCCGCTCAGCGGGCGAGCAGGGTCAGCTTTTCCTTCACGTCCTTGAACTCGTCTGCCTCGGGCAGCGGAGCTTTGGTTTTCGTGATGCTGGGCCAGCCTTTGGCGAGATCGGCGTTCAGCGCGATGAAGTCCTGCTGGTCGCCCGGCACGTCTTCTTCCGCGTAGATGGCGTTCACCGGACATTCGGCGACGCACACAGCACAGTCGATGCACTCATCGGGGTCGATCGCGAGGAAGTTGGGACCTTCGCGAAAGCAGTCCACCGGGCACACATCAACGCAGTCGGTATAGCGGCACTTGATGCAGCTTTCGGTCACAACGTGAGTCATTCAGGCAGCTCCTGCATGCGGTATCTGGGGAGGCGAAACGCCAAAAGCGCTATTGTAACGTAACGTCAAGTGGCGTATGCAGCGGTGGCCCAACCGGTTTATACGTTTTCGTGATTAGTTTATGGCGCCTCAGGCAGCCGGGCCGCCGGCGCGATATGGCCGTGCGCATTCGGGTAACATGCGTCAGGTCGGCGCGCCGGGGCGTGCCGCAGGCGCATGGGCCCGCTGAGGCCTTCCGTTTCTCCTGCAGTCGGTTCGTACCATCATGATTATTACTTCACTGCTCGATACTGATCTGTACAAGTTCACGATGATGCAGGTGGTTCTGCATCATTTCCCTGCCGCGAGCGTGGAATACCGCTTCCGCTGCCGGACCCAGAACGTCGACCTCGTGCCGTATATCGAGGAGATCCGCGAGGAAGTGCGCAAGCTGTGCGAGTTGCGCTTTACCGACGACGAACTCGACTACCTGCGGCGCATGCGCTTCATCAAGGGCGACTTCATCGAGTTCCTCGCGCTCTTCCATCTGAACGACAAGTACATTTCGATCACGCCTTCGCCGAAGGGCAACGGCGAAATCGACATCGAGATCAAAGGTCCGTGGCTGCACACGATCCTGTTCGAGATTCCGGTGCTGGCGATCGTCAACGAGGTCTACTTCCGCAATACGCAGCGGGAGCCGGCCTACGGCGAAGGCCGCGAGCGTCTCTCCGAAAAGATCAAGCTGCTCGGCGCACGCCCCGAATTCGCGGACTGCAAGATCGCCGATTACGGCACGCGGCGCCGCTTCTCGAAGCGCTGGCACGAAGAGGTCATCCTCACGCTGAAAGACGATCTCGGCGAACAGTTCACCGGCACGAGCAATGTCTTTTACGCCATGAAGCACGGCCTGACGCCGCTCGGCACGATGGCGCACGAGTATCTGCAGGCCTGCCAGGCGCTCGGACCGCGGCTGCGCGATTCGCAGATCTACGGCTTCGAGATGTGGGCGAAGGAATATCGCGGCGACCTCGGCATTGCGCTCTCGGACGTGTACGGCATGGAAGCGTTCCTGCGCGATTTCGACATGTACTTCTGCAAGCTGTTCGACGGCGCGCGCCACGACTCCGGCGATCCGTTCGAGTGGGGCGAGCGCCTGCTCAGGCACTACGAAGCGAACCGCTGCGACCCGCGTACCAAGATCCTGGTGTTCTCGGACGCGCTGGATATCCCGAAGGTCCTGCAACTGTACGAACGCTTCCGCGGCCGCTGCAAATTGGCGTTCGGCGTCGGCACCAACCTCACCAACGACCTGGGCTATAACCCGCTGCAGATCGTGATCAAGATGGTTCGCTGCAACGGCCAGCCGGTAGCCAAGCTGTCGGATTCGCCGGGCAAGAACATGTGCGACGACAAGGCCTATCTCGCCTATCTGCGCCAGGTGTTCGGCATCAAACAGCCGGACGAGGAAGTGTCGAACTAAGGTTCGCGGCGAACGCGCTTCGTGTGCCCACCCTGGCCATCCGGACGAGTGTTTGCGCGCGGGGTGGCCGGTATAATCCTCGCGATGCCGCACGGCTATCGCAACGGCAACCTCGCGAGGACTTCGCCCATGGATACATCGATCGCCCGCCGCAACATTCTCGCGCGCATCCGCGCGGCGCAGGGGCGCGACGCCGAACCGGCGGTCTCCGAGCGCGAGGCCGTCGCCGACTATCTCGCACGTCATCCGCAAGGCCCGCGGCCGCCCATGCCGGACGATCTCACCGCACGCTTTATCGAGGAGGCGCAGAAGCTGGCCACCAGCGTCGAGACCGTCGAGGCCTTGAGCGAAGTGCCGGCCGCTGCGCATCGCTATCTCACGCAGCAAGGCTTGCCGGTGCAGGCAATTGCCTGGCAAACGCTGCAGGATCTCGGCTGGGCCGCCGCGGGTCTCACCGTCGAATTCCGCAAACCGCAAGACAGCGACGTGGTCGGCATCACAGGCTGTTTCTGTGCGACTGCGGAGACTGGCACCCTGGTGCTGTTGTCCGGGCCTGAAACCTATGCATCCGCGGGGTTGCTGCCTGAGACGCACATTGCTATCGTGCCGGCCTCGCGTATCGTCGCCGGTCATGAAGAGGCATTCGATCTGATCCGCAGTGAGCGTGGCGAACTGCCGCGCGCGGTTAACTTCGTATCGGGTCCGTCGCGCACCGGCGATATCGAGCAAACCATCGTGCTCGGTGCACACGGGCCGTATCGGGTCCATGCGATCGTCGTGCGCGGCGCGTGAGCGCCATGCATGGCCGTTTTGTCCGCACCCCGCGTGCCCCGTACGCTTTTCATAAGCGCCTCGCTTAGCCTGGAAAACCAAAGGATTCGAATATGACGCGACATGCCGGATGGACGAGCATGGGGCTCGTCGCCGCACTCGCACTGTGGTGGCCGCAACTGGCATCGGCGGCGACGCTCGACGGCGCGGCGCTGTCGGCGTGGTGGAGCTTGCCGTTCGCCGGCGTGCTGTTGTCGATCGCGGTGTTTCCGCTCATCGCGCCGACGTTCTGGCATCACCATTTCGGCAAGATCGCAGCGGCATGGGCGGTCCTGTTCCTCGTGCCGTTCGCCGTCGCGTTCGGCGCGGGCGTCGCATGGGGCACGTTCGTTCACGCGATGCTCGAAGAGTATGTGCCGTTTATCGTGCTGCTGACCGCGCTCTACACCGTGGCCGGCGGCATCTGCGTGCGTGGCAACCTGCACGGCACGCCGCGCATGAATACGGCGATCATCGCGCTGGGCACCGTGCTCGCAAGCATCATGGGCACGACCGGCGCCGCCATGCTGCTGATCCGGCCGCTGCTGCGCGCCAACGACAATCGCAAGCATGTCGTGCACGTCGTCGTGTTCTTTATCTTTCTGGTCGCCAATGCCGGCGGTTCGCTGTCGCCGCTCGGCGACCCGCCGCTGTTTCTCGGCTTCCTCAACGGCGTGAGTTTCTTCTGGACTACCACGCATCTGGCGTTGCCGATGCTGTTTGTCTGTGCCGTGCTGCTAGTGACGTTTTACGCGCTCGATTCGTACTATTACCATCGTCGTGAAGAGGAGCGCTCGCGGTTTCTCGATCCGACGCCCGATACGCCGCTCCTCGGCATCGACGGCAAGATCAACTTCGTGCTGCTCGGCGCGGTGATCGCTCTCGTGCTGATGAGCGGCCTGTGGAAACCGGGCATCGAATTCGACGTATTCGGCACGCACGTCGCCTTGCAGAACGCGGTGCGCGATGTGGCGCTGATCGGCGTCACGCTGCTGTCGCTGGCTGTGACGCCGCGTGCGGCGCGCGAGGGCAATGCCTTCAACTGGGCGCCGATCGAAGAGGTGGCCAAGCTGTTCGCCGGCATCTTCGTGACGATTGCGCCGGTCATCACGATCCTGCGCGCCGGCGACGCGGGCGCGTTCGCGGGCATCGTGCATCTGGTCAACGATGCGTCCGGCCAGCCGCACGATGCGATGTATTTCTGGGCGACCGGTTTGCTCTCGTCGTTCCTCGACAACGCGCCGACCTATCTGGTGTTCTTTAATCTGGCCGGCGGCGACGCGCAGACCTTGATGACCCAGGGTGCAACCACGCTGGCCGCGATTTCGGCCGGCGCGGTATTCATGGGCGCGAACAGCTATATCGGCAACGCGCCGAACTTCATGGTGAAGGCGATCGCGGAATCGCGCGGCGTGCGCATGCCGGGCTTTTTCGCCTATCTGATGTGGTCGGTCGCGATCCTGGTGCCGGTGTTTCTCGTGACCACCTGGTTGTTCTTTTAGCGGTTGATGACGACGGGACCGCTGACGGTTCCGTCGCGCTATTCGGAGAATTGCAATGCAAAAGATCCTGGTTGCCCGTCCGATTTTTCCGGATGTAATCGAACGCCTCAAACAGCATTTCGAGGTTGACTGGAACAACGGCGAAGTCCTCTCCGCCGAAGAACTGACGCGCCGCCTCGCCGACAAGGACGGCGCGCTGACCGCCGGCGACCCGGTCGGCGCGGCGGTGCTGGCCGCGGCGCCGCGGTTGCGGGTGGTGTCGAACATGGCCGTCGGCTACAACAACTTCGACATGGCGGCGTTCAATGCCTCGAACGTCCTCGGCACCAATACGCCGGACGTGCTGAACGAATCCACCGCCGACTTCGGCTGGGCGCTGATGATGGCCGCGGCGCGCCGCGTGACGGAGTCCGAACATTGGCTGCGCGCCGGCAAATGGCAGAAGTGGGCCTACGACGGTTTTCTCGGCACTGACGTATATGGCTCGACGCTCGGTGTGATCGGCATGGGGCGCATCGGCCAGGCGCTGGCGCGCCGCGCCCGCGGTTTCAACATGCAGGTGATTTATCACAACCGCTCGCGGGTCGCGCCTGAGATCGAAGCCGAGCTGAACGCGCAGTATGTGTCGAAAGCGGAGTTGTTGAAGCGGGCCGATCACGTCGTGCTCGTGTTGCCTTATACCAAGGACAACCATCACACCATCGGCGCCGCGGAACTCGCGCAGATGAAGCCGACCGCGACGCTCACCAACATCGCGCGCGGCGGCATCGTCGACGATGCGGCGCTCGCTGAGGCCTTGCGTGCCAAACGTATCGCGGCGGCGGGGCTCGATGTCTACGAAGGCGAGCCGAACCTGAATCCGGCCTTGCTCACGGTGCCGACTGTCGTGCTGACGCCGCATATCGCGAGCGCCACCGAATCGACCCGGCGCGCCATGGCCAATCTCGCCGCGGACAATCTGATTGCGGCGCTCGGCGAGGGGCCGAATGCGGGACGTCCGGCGAACCCGATCAATCCTGACGTGATCGGCAAGGCCCGCGCATGACGATGATTTTGCTTGCGGCGGCGGTGGTGGTGCTGGCTGTCGCGTTGGCGATTGCCTTGCTGATCCTGATGCGCGGCGGCCGCCACGGCGATCTGGAAGCGCAACTCGACGGCCTGGGCGACCACATCGGCTCGACGGGGCAAGCGCAGACGCGTGCGTTCGAGCGGCTAGAGCGCGAGTTGCGCAGCGAGATCGAGCAAACCGCCCGCGTCTCGCGTACCGAACTGAACGGCGGCTTCGCGCAGTTTCAGCAGACGCTAGCCGCGCAGTTCACCAGCATGACGACGCTGCAGAGCGGCAAGATCGACGGCTTCGCGCAACAGCTTGTCAAGCTGACCGAAACGAACGCGCTGCAACTCGAGACGACGCGCCAGAGCTTGCAACAGCAGGCCCAGCAGGCGCGCGACGAGCAGGGCGTGGCGCTGCGGCATTTTGGCGAGACGCTGACCTTGCAATTGGGGCGGCTGACCGAGGCGAACGACCGCCGCTTTGCCGAAGTGCGCGCGACGATCGAACAGCGTCTGAAGGACATCGAAGCGAACAACTCGGCCAAACTCGAAGAGATGCGCCGCACGGTGGACGAGAAGCTGCATGCCACGCTCGAACAGCGCCTCGGCGAATCGTTCAAGCAGGTGTCGGATCGCCTCGAGCAGGTGCATCGCGGACTGGGCGAAATGCAGACGTTGGCTGCGGGCGTGGGCGATCTGAAGAAGGTGCTGACCAACGTCAAGACGCGCGGCACGTGGGGCGAGGTGCAGCTCGAGGCCTTGCTCGAACAGTTGCTGACGCCGGACCAGTATGCGAAGAATGTCGCGACCATACCGAAGAGCGCCGACCGGGTCGAATTCGCCATCAAGCTGCCGGGCCGCCAGGACCCGGATGGTCCCGCCGTGCCGGTGTGGTTGCCGATCGATGCGAAATTCCCGCGCGAGGACTACGAACGCCTGATCGATGCCCAGGAGCGGGCCGACCCGGTGGCGGTCGAAGACGCGTCGCGCGCGCTCGAGGCGCGGATTCGCGCCGAGGCCCGCGCGATTGCGGAAAAATACGTTTCGCCGCCGCACACCACGGACTTCGCACTGCTGTTCTTGCCCACCGAAGGACTCTACGCAGAAATCCTGCGCCGGCCCGGGCTCACGGATATGCTGCAGCGGGACTACCGCGTGACGATTGCCGGCCCGACTACGCTCACCGCTTTGTTGAATAGTTTGCAGATGGGTTTCCGCACGCTCGCCATCGAGAAGCGTTCGAGCGAAGTCTGGCAGGTGCTGGGCGCGGTGAAGACCGAGTTCGGCAAGTTCGGCGACGTGCTGGCGAAGACGAAGTCGCAGCTCGAAACGGTGACCCGTTCGATCGAAGCCGCCGAGACGCGCACCCGCATGATGAACCGCAAGCTGCGCGATGTCGAAGCGCTGCCGGGGGATGAGGCGAGCGGTCTGCTAGGGGACGCGCTGCTCGGCGCGGATGGGGACGAATAGCGAGAGACGTACGCTCTCAGCGGACCTTCACCCGGCGTTCACTGCCGCCGTTCCCGCCAGCTTTTCCAGCGCTTCGCCCGTGATGCGCACGACGCGCCAGTCGGACAACACGGTCGCGCCCATCTTCTCGTAGAAGCTAATGGCCGGCTGGTTCCAGTCGAGCACCGTCCATTCGAAGCGGCCGCATTGCCGCTCCACGGCCAGCGCGGCCAGTTCCTTGAGCATGCGGGTGCCGAGACCGCTGCCGCGCTGCGTCGGTTGCACGTACAGGTCTTCGAGATACAGTCCGCGCCGGCCCAGAAAGGTCGAGAAGTTATGGAAGAACAGCGCGTAGCCGACAATGCGGCCGTCTTCTTCCTGCGCGACCATGGCTTCCGACGACGGCCGCGCGCCGAATAGTGCATCGTGCACACCGGCTTCGGTGGCGACAAACAGATGGGTCAGCTTTTCGAACTCGGCCAGCTCGAGCATCAGCGAAAAGATAGCGCCGACGTCGGCGGGTGTGGCGGCACGGATCGTTGCACTCATTACGCTTCCTCGGGTACGTCGCTCAACTGGATCTCGATGCCGCCGAAACGCGAGGCCACCCAGTTATAGGCATGGCAGGCAATCCACAGCAGCACGAAGCCGAGGATCGCATTGAGCAGCAGTGCGCTGAACACGGTGCTCAGTTCGACCGAACCATAGCGGATAAAGGCAACCAGCACGCCGAGCAGCACGATAGGCACGCTGAAGGTCAGATACACCAGGATCAGCGCCTTGGCGGTCTGTCCCGGCGCGATGAAAGAGATCTGTTTTTTCATGTAGGTCAAACCCGTTGGTCGTAGGTAAAGAGTAAGGGGTAAGGAGTTCGGAGCGGGCAACCGGCGGGGGCGTCAGATCAGGCCGTCGAACAGCATGATGTCGACGTTCTCGCCGGGGGCGACGTCAGCGCGCTCGTGTTCGAGCACGATAAAGCAATTCGCTTCGCTCATCGAACTGAGCACGCCGGAGCTTTGCGAGCCGGTTGGCGTGACATGCCACTGGCCGCGGGCGTCGCGTTCGGCGACGCCGCGTTGATACTCGGTGCGGCCGGCGCGCTTGCGGATCACCTCGCGGCTGGCGGCCTGCAGGAGCGGCACCGGTTGCGACGTGGCGCCGGACATGACCAGCAGCGCCTCGCGCACGATCTGATAAAACGTGACCATTACGGCGACCGGATTGCCCGGCAGACCGAAGAACAGGGCGGGCAGGCCAAGGCCCGGCCGGTCGCCCGACCAGACGCGGCCAAACGCGAGCGGGCGGCCGGGGCGCATGGCGAGCGTCCAGAACGCGACGTCGCCGAAAGTCTGCACCAACTGCTTGGTGAAATCCGCTTCGCCGACCGAGACGCCGCCCGAGGTCAGGACCACGTCGGCGCTGGCTGCGGCGCTGCGCAGCGCGGCTTCGAGCGCGGCAGGCTGATCGCGCACGACGCCCAGGTCGAGCGTGTCGATATTCATTCGGCGTAGCATCGCAAACAGCGTGTGGCGGTTGCTGTCGTACACGCAGCCCGGTTCGAGCGGCTCGCCGAGCGAACGCAGTTCGTCGCCGGTCGAAAAGAACGCCACGCGCAGACGCCGCCGCACCGGCACTTCGCCGATGCCGAGCGACGCGATCAGACCGAGGTCCGATGCGCGCAGGATGCGACCGGCGCGCAAGGCTGCGCTGCCGCGGGCGAGGTCTTCGCCGGCGAGACGCCGGTTGGCGCCCCCGCGCACGGCAGAGGCAGCGAACTGAACGGTCTCGCCACTGCGCGTGACCCGTTCCTGCGGCACGACCGTATCGCAACCGGCCGGCATGCAGGCGCCCGTCATGACCCGGACGCATTGCGTGAGCGCCACGGCGCCGCCGAACGGGTGACCGGCCAGCGCCTTGCCAGCGACCGTGAGTTCGACGGTGGCGGATGCATCCGCGAGCGCGGCGCTCTGGAATGCGTAGCCGTCCATGGCCGAGTTGTCGTGGGCAGGCACGTCGCTTGGCGAGACGATGTCTTCGGCCAGCACGCGGTTGAGCGCGTCGTGCAGCGGCACGCGTTCAACGGCGGCGACCGGCGTGGCCCACTGCCGCACGATCGCCTGCGCGGCCGTGACCGGCAGCGCATGAGGATCGTACTGGGCGACGCAGTTGGAAAATTCGTTAAGCGTGGTCATGAATGGAGGAGCGTCGCGACCGGAAACGGTCGGCCGGATCCGGCGGCCGCCGTGCGGCTGGAGCAGGGCATCGGCTACAACCTCCGCGGCGTCTCAGTGACGCTCGAGGTCGGCGAGCTCCTGCAAAGAATTGATATTGTAAAACGCGCGCTCATCGGCAAAGGCGACTTCCACCGTCTTGTGGCGCGCGTACCACGCGCGCACCTTACGTTCACCCGCGTCCAGAAAGGCGGCCAGGTCGTCGGCGAGGCTCGTGCGCAACAACGCGAAGACGGGATGAATCGACGTCTGTCCGTGCGCGTCGGTGGTGGTGACGGTGGCGATATCCGCGCCGTGCGCGTCGAGCGCCTCGCCGAGCCGCGCGGCAAGATCGGCCGGCAGCCCGGGCGAATCGCACGGCGCGCTCAGCACGAAGTCCGTGCCGGCGGCGCGCAGACCGGCCAGCAGACCCGCCAGCGGTCCGGGAAAGCCCGCCAGGGTGTCGGCCACGACGGCCGCGCCGAACGGCGCGCCGAGCCCGGCATAGACCTCGGCGTGGCGGTTGGCGCTGAGCAGGAGCGGCCCGGTTTGCGGAGCGAGCCGCTTCAGGACGTGCGCCGCGAGCGGCTCGCCGTGCAGCAGTTGCAGCCCTTTGTCGACGCCGCCCATGCGCGTGCCGCGGCCGCCGGCAAGGACGAGGCCCGTGAGGTTCGCTGGGGTGAGGTTCATGGACAAGGCAGCCTCAGCCGCCGATGTACGACATTTCGACCCGGCGCTCTTCCGGGGAATGAGGCGCGATGGCGTTGCTGCCGCGCAATTCCGAGTAACGATCGCCGCGGGCCTGCCAGATGTGGGCGAGCGCCGAGGCGATCTCGGCATCGCTTGAGCCGTTGCGCATCAGTGCGCGCAGATCGTGTCCCGCCGACGCGAACAGGCACAGATAGAGTTTGCCTTCCGTCGAAAGCCGGGCGCGCGTGCAGCTTCCGCAGAACGCGCGCGTGACGCTCGAGATCACGCCGATTTCGCCGCTGCCGTCCGCGTAGCCCCAGCGTTGCGCGGTTTCGGCGGCGCTGTGGGCTTCGAGCGGCACCAGCGGAAAGTACTCGGCAATCCGCGCCACGACTTCGGCGGACGGCAGCACTTCGGCCATGTTCCAGCCGTTCGAGGTGCCGACATCCATGTATTCGATGAAGCGCAGGATGGTGCCCGAGCCTTTGAAGTGGCGCGCCATCGGCACGACTTCCGTGTCGTTGGTGCCGCGCTTGACCACCATGTTGACCTTGAGCGGCGCGAGCCCGGCCGCCTGGGCCCCGGCGATGCCTTCGAGCACGTCGTCCACCGCGAAGTCGGCGTCGTTCATGCGGCGAAACAGGGCGTCGTCGATCGCGTCGAGGCTCACCGTCACACGGGTGAGACCGGCGTCCTTGAGGCTGCGCGCCTTGCGGGCGAGCAGCGAGCCATTGGTGGTGAGCGTGAGATCGAGCGGCCGGCCATCCGGCGTGGTGAGCCGCGCGAGCCGCTCGATAAGGAATTCCAGGTTTTTGCGCAACAGCGGCTCGCCACCGGTTAGGCGGATTTTTTCCACGCCGTGGGCGACGAACAGGCGGGCCAGCCGTTCGATCTCCTCGAAGCTCAGCAGCGCGCTATGCGGCAGGAACCCGTAATCCTTGTCGAACACCGCGCGCGGCATGCAGTAGACGCAGCGGAAGTTGCAGCGATCCGTCACCGAGATGCGCAGATCCCGCAGCGGACGCGACAGGGTGTCGCGCAGCACGCCGCTTGGCGTCTGCACGGGGCCGGAGACGACCGGCACTGCGCTGACATCGGCAACAGGGATGATGCGTCGGGACATGGAAGGCAGGATGGTGCTTTTAAAGGAGGCAGACTTCCATTCTAGCGGAAGGGGGGCGCGGTCATAGTGGGGCGAACGTGTGCACGAACATAACAAAAAAAGCCCGCCAGTGACGGCGGGCTTTCTGAACCAGGGGCTAACTCACCGCCCCCGGAGCGACGGCTTACTGCTGGTGCTTCGCCGTCTCGACCTGTTGCATCGGCGCGCTGTCGACCGGCGGCAGCGGCTTGCGCTCGCGCGGCACGCGGGCCGGCTTGACGGCCTGCGCAGCGGCTTCCTGCGCGGCGCGCAGCTTGGACGTGTCGGTGTTGACCCACACCAGTCCGGCGTTTTCCAGCACCGGCTGCAGGGCTTCCGGCGACAGACCGTTGCGTGCAGCTGGTTGCGCGGCGGCGACCGGAGCCGGGGCGGCTGCCTGCACCGGTGCCTGTTCGGCGACCAACGCCGGTTGCGCTGCGACCGGGGCTGCCGGAGCGGCGGCTTCGGCGTGGACCTGCGGCGCTGCTTCGGCCACGGGCTGGGCTTCTACCGGTGCGGCAACCTGAACGGCCGGCGCTACCGATGCGGCATCGCTGACGGGCGCCTGAGCGACCACCGGCTCTGCAGCAACCGGCTCAACCGCGGCCGGCGCCTGCACGGGCGCTTCAAACACCGGTGCTTCAACCGCTGCGTGCGTCGTTTCGACGGCGGCGGCTGCGGCTTCGGTCACGACCGGAGCTGCAGACACTGCAGGGGCAACCGCTGCGGCCGGAACCGGCGTCGGCTCAGGCTGTGCAACCGCCGGGGCTTCGGCAACGACGGTTTCAGCGGCCGGAGCCGGCACGAAGGCTTCCGCTTTGGCAGCCTGTTCGGCGGCCAGAACAGGCGTTTCGGTTGCGGCGTGCAGTTCGGCGACGACGGCGGTTTCCGTTGCGACCGCTGCGACGACCACTTCGACCGGCGCGACTGCCGGCGCTTCGTGACGCGGCTGTTGAGCCGGCGCTTCGCTCGCGGCGCTGGCCGTTTCATTGTCCGCTTCGGCGCTTTCGACTGCTTCAGCACCTTCGGCACCTTCCACGCCAACGTTGCCGTTCACACCTTCTTCTTCACGCTCGCGACGACCGCCACGGCGACCGCGACGGCGGCGGCGACGCTCTTCGCCTTCGCGTGCCACGGCTTCCTGATCGACCGGCGCGCCAGCTTCGAGGTTGCCTGCCTGGTTCTGAGTCAGCAGTTCCTGATTTTCGTCCTGGCCCAGCGCTTCGGCGGATTCCGGCTGTTGCTTGCGACGCTCGCCGCGTTCCGGACGCTCGCCACGCTCACGACGTTCGCCGCGTTCCGGGCGCTCGCCACGTTCGGCACGCGGTGCGCTGTCCACGGTTTCACCGCGGTCAGCACGGTCCTGGCCACGCTCGGCACGGTTGTCACGGCCTTCGCGCTCGCCACGGGGTTCGCGGCCTTCACGCGGTTCACGGTTGCCACGCGGCTCGCGGACATCACGGGCTTCGCGGCTCTCACGCGGTTCGCGGGGCTCGCGTGCTTCACGCGGCTCACGACCTTCGCGCGCTTCACGGCCTTCGCGTCCTTCCCGCTCGTCGCGACGTTGCGACGGCTGGCCCGGACGGCCGCCGACGGCAGCAGCTTCGCCGCGAGCGGCGCCGTCACGGCCGGTTGCGCCGCCACGGCGATTGCGGTTGCGGTCGCCGCCGCGCTCGCCGGTACGCTCACCACGTTCCGGACGATCGCCACGGGCCGGACGCGCCGTCTTCTCGGCGGGTGCCGGAGCTGCCGGAGCGGGCGCGGCCGGTGCCACGCCAAACAGGTTCTTCAGCCAGCCGATGAAACCGCCGCCAGCCGGCGTGACTGCGACAGGCGCAGGCGTAGCCGGGGCAGCCGGGCGAACCGGTGCGCTCGGCGCCGGCTTCTCGGGCGTGATGCCCTTGACCGCCGCTTCCTGCTTCGGCTTCACTTCTTCGGCGCGCTTGCTGTAACCGGTTTCCGATTCCAGTTCGCGGGCCGCTTCTTCGGCCATCTTCCACGAAGCACGCGGCTCGTCGAGGCGCGCATCGTCGTGACGCAGGCGTTCGAGCTTGTAATGCGGCGTGTCAAGATGCTTGTTCGGGATCAGGACGACATTGACCTTGAAACGCGACTCGATCTTGTTGATTTCGGCGCGCTTCTCGTTCAGCAGGAAGGCGGTCACTTCGACCGGCACCTGGCAATGAATTGCCGCGGTGTTTTCCTTCATCGCTTCTTCCTGAATGATCCGCAGCACTTGCAGCGCGGACGATTCGGTATCGCGGATGTGGCCCGTGCCGTTACAGCGCGGGCAGGTCACGTGGCTGCCTTCCGACAGGGCCGGACGCAGACGCTGACGCGACAGTTCCATCAGGCCGAAGCGCGAAATCTTGCCCATCTGGACGCGCGCACGGTCGTGCTTGAGCGCATCTTTCAGGCGCTGTTCGACTTCGCGCTGGCTCTTGGCCGATTCCATGTCGATGAAGTCGATCACAATCAGGCCGCCCAGGTCGCGCAGGCGCAACTGGCGGGCCACTTCGTCGGCGGCTTCGAGGTTGGTGCGGGCTGCGGTTTCCTCGATGTCGGCGCCCTTGGTGGCGCGGGCCGAGTTCACGTCGATCGCCACCAGCGCTTCGGTGTGGTCGATCACGATGGCGCCGCCGGAAGGCAGTGGCACCGTGCGCGAGTACGCCGTTTCGATCTGGTGTTCGATCTGGAAGCGCGAGAAGAGCGGCACGTCGTCGTGATACCGCTTCACCTTGCTGACATTGTCCGGCATCACGATATCCATAAAGGCGCGCGCCTGGTCATGGATTTCAGTGGTGTCGATGAGGATTTCGCCAATGTCCGGCTGGAAATAGTCGCGAATCGCGCGGATCACCAGGCTCGATTCGAGATAAATCAGCATCGGCTGACCGGCCGAACCGCTTTGCGACGCGGCTTCGATGGCGCGCCACAGTTGCATCAGGTAGTTCAGGTCCCACTGCAGCTCTTCGGCGGAACGGCCAATGCCGGCCGTGCGCGCGATGATGCTCATGCCTTCCGGCAGTTGCAGTTGCGCCATGGTTTCGCGCAGTTCCTGACGGTCGTCGCCTTCGATCCGGCGCGACACGCCGCCGCCGCGCGGATTGTTCGGCATCAGGACCAGATACCGGCCTGCCAGCGAAATGAAGGTAGTGAGGGCGGCGCCCTTGTTGCCGCGCTCTTCCTTTTCGACCTGAACGATCAGTTCCTGACCTTCTTTCAGGGCGTCCTGGATACGCGCGGAGCGCATGTCGACGCCGTCACGGAAATACTGGCGGGCGACTTCCTTGAACGGCAGAAAACCGTGGCGGTCTTCGCCGTAGTTGACGAAACAGGCTTCGAGCGACGGCTCGATGCGGGTGATGATGCCCTTGTAAATATTGCCTTTGCGCTGTTCGCGACCGGCGGTTTCGATGTCGATATCGATGAGTTTTTGCCCATCGACGATGGCTACGCGCAGTTCTTCCTGCTGCGTTGCGTTGAACAACATTCGTTTCATTGAACGGCTCCAGAGCGGCTTAGCCTGCCCACGCCTCACGTTTGTCGGACGCAAAGGACGATCAGGGCAGCGGCATGCCGCGCCTTATTGTGTTTTCACAAGCACGCTGGAGCGGGAAAAATGGCGGGGAGAATTGCCTGAGAGGGCCCGGCCCACACAAAAAGGGCGCGGTGCCGCAGGGCACATGCGAACACGGCTTCAAATAACGACCCGACACGCCGCGGGTTCTGCCGGCTGACCTTGCATCTGCCTTCGTCCACTCGCGCCGGTGCGCCAACTGGGCGCGTGACCGGAGGGTCGAAGGATGGGGTCATGCCGCAGCGGGAAGTTCGCGCAAAAGGCGCGTCTTTTCTCGCCGGGGGTGTCTCGCCTCATTTTGACGTCGCCATGTCTTGTACTTTCTACAAGACGCCTCGGGCGCACGCCGTATTTTCGCAACTGGAAGCCTCGTCCTGCAGGGCGTCAAACCGCCCGATACCAAGGCTCGCAGTTAAATTCTTTTTTACCAAAATTCCGTTTCCGCGGAGCCGACCATGACCGAACGCGCCTGTGGGCGCCGTCCCTGCCGGGTGCTGACTCCGTGCGTACAACTTGTTGCATCTCGTTATGCGGGTGAGCAACCAGACCCGGGCGCAAGTAAAATGACTGTTTATCGCTTGCACCTGCGCAGACCGCCGGAATACCGGACAATGCGCCGGCCGCCGCAGACTGCTGGGCAAATTATATTCAGAATGAAAGAGTTAGGCAAAATATCCCAGAAATCGGTCGCAAGCGACCAGGTCTCGATGATCGAGATCGACGACGGCGCGGCCGGACAGCGCATCGACAACTTCCTCCTACGCGTCTGCAAAGGCGTGCCGAAAAGCCATATTTACCGCATCCTGCGTAGCGGGGAAGTGCGTGTGAATAAGGGTCGGGTCGACGCCCAGTACCGCCTCGAGCATGGCGATCTGGTGCGCGTGCCGCCCATCCGCATTGCCCAGGGAACCGAAGCGAGTGCTCACACGCCAGTCCCGGCCGCTAATTTCAATATTCTTTTTGAAGATGACCACATGCTGGTCATCGACAAACCGGCCGGCGTCGCCGTGCACGGCGGCAGCGGCGTCGCCTTCGGGGTGATCGAGCAGATGCGCGAGGCGCGTCCGCAGGCGAAATTCCTCGAACTGGTGCACCGGCTGGACCGCGAGACCTCCGGCGTCCTGATGCTGGCGAAGAAACGTGCGGCGCTGGTCGGCCTGCACGAGCAGATCCGCGAGAACCGCATGGACAAGCGCTACTATGCGTGCGTCCATGGCGAGTGGGCGAGCGACTGGGGCCGCCGCCGGGCGGTCAAGGAGCCGTTGCATAAATATCTGACGGCGGACGGCGAGCGCCGCGTGCGGGTTCAGGCGGACGGCCTCGCGTCGCATACGGTTTTCAATCTGGTCAACCGCTGGCCGGAGTACGCGCTGCTCGAAGCGGAACTGAAGACGGGGCGTACGCATCAGATCCGGGTTCACCTCGCGCATCTGGACTTGCCGATTGTCGGCGACGCCAAATACGGCGATTTCGCGCTGAACAAAGATCTGGCGCGCAGCAATGCGCGCCCGGGGCTGAAGCGGATGTTTCTGCATGCGTACCGGCTCAAGCTGGCGCACCCGGTCACGGGCGCGGTGCTGCAGTTCGAGGCGCCGCTGCCGGCGGAATGCCGGCGCTTCATCGACCAGCTCAATGAACTGAACCAAGGGTCCAACCCGGAGACGGAACTGCATGGCTAGAGAGCAATTTGATCTGATCGTCTTCGACTGGGACGGTACCTTGATGGATTCGACCGTGCACATCACACGGAGTATCCAGTCGGCTTGCCGCGATCTCGGTTTGCCGGTGCCGGCGGACGAAGCGGCCAGCTACGTGATCGGCCTCGGCTTGCGCGACGCCCTGCAGATCGCCGCGCCGACGCTCGATCCGTCGGACTATCCGCGGCTGGCGGAGCGTTATCGCTTCCACTATCTGGTCAAGGACCAGACCACCGAGCTGTTCACCGGCGTGCGCGAGATGCTGCAGGCCTTGCGCGACCAGGGCTATCTGCTGGGCGTCGCCACCGGCAAGAGCCGTGTGGGCCTGAACCGGGCGCTCGACCAGTCGCGCCTCACGAGCCTCTTCGACGGCACCCGCTGCGCCGACGAAACCTTCTCGAAGCCGCATCCGGCGATGCTGCACGAACTGACCCGCGAGCTGGGTCAGGACGTGACGCGCACCGTGATGGTCGGCGATACCACCCATGACCTGCAGATGGCGATCAACGCCGGCGTGGCGGGCATCGCCGTCACTTACGGCGCCCATCCGGCCGCCGCGCTTGCCGCGCTCGAGCCGAAGTTCGTCGCGCCGAACGTCGCCGCGCTGTCCGCCTGGCTGCTCGAGAACGCATGAGCGCGGCCGCCATGGAACCGGTGCGGATCTGCGCCTCCGATGAACTGCTCGAAGGCGGCGCCGGGCTGCGCCGCCCGGCTAAATATGCCGGCGGCGATGCGGTGGTCTTTTTTGTCCGCTATGGTGGCGAGGCTTACGGTTATCTGAACCGCTGTGCGCACGTGCCGATGGAGCTTGACTGGGTCGAAGGCCAGTTCTTCGAATCTTCGGGCTTATACTTGATGTGCGCCACGCACGGCGCAATTTACGCGCCGGACACGGGTAAGTGTGTCGGCGGTCCGTGCCGTGGCGGCAGGCTGCGTCCCGTTCAGGTCGACGAACGGGATACGCCGGATGGCCGCGCGGTATTCTGGCTGCCGGACGACGACCTGTGTCCGGTCACCCCCTGACTCTTCGATCTGCGACGCATGGCCGACAATCTCACTCCCGATCCAAACCAACCGTCCTCAGCGGGCCGCAAGCCGACGCCAACTGATGAACCGGGCTGGGAACGCGCCGCCCTCGAACGCATTGCGCTCGCGGCCATCAGCGAGCAGCGCGCGGCGCGGCGCTGGAAAATCTTTTTCCGCTTCGTGTTCATCGTCATCGTGCTGCTGGTCGTCTGGGGCGTGTTCGACTTTTCCGGCGAGAAGGTGGCGACCACCGGGCGCCACACGGCGCTCGTGTCGCTGGACGGCGAGATCGCCGCGGATACCAACGCGAATGCCGACGACGTCGACTCCGCGCTGGAAAGCGCCTTCGACGATGCCGGCACGGCTGGCGTGATCCTGAGCTGCAACAGTCCGGGCGGCAGTCCGGTGCAGGCGGGCATCATCAACCGCGATATTCGCCGCTTGCGGGCCAAGTATCCGTCCATTCCGCTGTATGTGGTGGTGGGGGATATGTGCGCGTCCGGCGGCTACTACGCGGCAGCGGCGGCAGACAAGATCTACGTGGACAAGGCGAGCATCGTCGGCTCGATCGGCGTGCTGATGGACGGCTTTGGCTTCACGGGGCTGATGGACAAGCTCGGGGTCGAGCGGCGTCTGCATACGTCGGGCGAAAACAAGGGCTTCTTCGACCCGTTCTCGCCGGAAACACCGAAGATGGACGCGCATGCGCAGGAAATGCTCGACCAGATCCACCAGCAGTTCATCGACGCGGTGCGTGAGGGTCGCGGCAAGCGGCTGCATGAGACGCCGGATATCTTCTCGGGCCTCTTCTGGACCGGTCAGCAGAGTGTCGATCTGGGGCTGGCGGATGGCTTTGGCGATACCGATTACGTGGCGCGCGACATCATCAAGGCGCCGGATATCGTCGATTACACGGTGAAGGAAAGCATCACCGACCGCGTGGCGCGCAAGTTCGGCGCCGCCGTGGGCAGCGCCGCCGTGCATGCGATGGTGCTGGGTGGGAAGATGAGCTTGCGGTGAGGGCGGGCCGCCGCCGCTGGGCGGCGGGCGCCTCTTTCAGACGGCCAGCAGCAGGAAAATCGCCGGGCGCTTGTGCAGATCGGGCGCCGGCGTTTTTTTCCAGTCCGTCACCGTGCGGCTGACGATCGTCTCCGTTTCCAGCGTCAGATCGACCGCGACGCACACCAGTGTCGACGGCGCGCAGGTCGCCAGCAGCGTATCGAGCAGCGCCTTATTGCGATAAGGCGTCTCGATAAAGATCTGGGTCTGCTTCCCCTTGCGGGATTGCTGCTCCAGATCGCGCAGCCGCTTGGCCCGCTCCGTGGCGTCCACCGGCAAATAACCGTGAAACGCAAAGCTCTGGCCGTTCAGGCCGGATGCCATCAACGCCAGCAGAATCGAACTGGGTCCGACGAACGGCACGACCTTGACGCCGCGCTCGTGCGCCCGCCGGACCAGCAACGCGCCCGGATCGGCCACGGCCGGGCAGCCGGCTTCGGAGACCAGCCCGGCGTCGGTGCCGGCCAGAATCGGCGCGAGCAGCTTGTCGATCTCGCCCGCCGGCGTATTCACATTCAGCTCGCGAATTTCGATTTCCTGGATCGGGCGTTCGGTGCCGACCTTCTTCAGGAACGCCCGCGTCGTTTTCGCGTTTTCGCCGATGTAGTAGTGCAGCGCCGCGGCGCGAGCCCGCACCGGCGCGGGCAGGACGGCGTCGAGCGCCTCGGCGTCGCCTTCGCCGAGGGTGTTCGGGATCAAATACAGTGTGCCGCTCATTGCGCCCCCAACAGAGGAAAGCCGGCTGCCAGCAGCATCCGCGACAAAGCAATCAGCGGCAGTCCGACGAGGGCCGTCGGGTCGTCCGATTCGATCGCGTCCAGCAGCGCAATGCCGAGTCCTTCGGATTTGGCGCTGCCCGCCACGTCGTAGGGTGTTTCGGCGCGCAGATAAGCGTCCAGCGCGGCGTCGGACAGATTCCTGAAGCGCACCGTCGTAATCACGTCGAGCGTCTGGGCACTGCCGTCACGGCTATCGAACAGGCACAGTGCGCTATGAAACAGCACTTCGCGGTCGCGCATCGCCTGCAACTGGGCGAGGGCCCTGTCGTGCGAGCCGGGTTTGCCGATTTGCAGACCGTCGTAGGTGGCGACCTGGTCCGAACCGATCACGAGCGCGTGCTCGCCGGCGGGCAGTTTGGCGGCGACGGCGCGTGCTTTGGCCTCGGAGAGCCGCAGCGCGGTCGCTTCGGGCGTTTCGCCCGGTTGGGGCGTCTCGTCGACGGCGGGGACGACGACGTCGAACGGTACGCGCAGGCGTTCCAGAAGCTCGCGGCGATAGCGCGAACTCGACGCCAGAATCAGGCGCGGCGGGCGGGAAAGGGTATCCGGCATGGTGAACCAACGGCTAGAGAGGGCAGGCCGCACGGGCCTTGGCGCGTGCGGGCTTAAGTGTTTGACTCGAAAAGATAAAACGGATATGATTTTGGGCTTTTCATCGGTATGCGTGTGTTGCAACGCAGTTTCAAGCCCGTTGCCGCCACGTCGCAAACCTCGCGCGGCGTCGCTGCAATCAGGGTTTGTCTCGTAGTAGCAATGCCGTAACAGGCAGCATACTCACCATACCGATTACCCCGGCTAAATCCGTGCCGACACAGGAGCGCACATGACTCAACATCCTGGCAAACCTGTAGGTCTCGCCGACCCGCATGATCTCGATCTGTTCGAATTCGCGCGTAGTGGGCGCCAGGCCGCGGGTCTCGTGCGCGTCTCGCAACTGCCGCGCATGTTAAACGAAGTCCCGGCGGAAGCGCCAGAGCGCGAAAGCGCGTTCACCTGGCAGGCCGAAGGGGCGACGCAGCCGGAATTGCAGGACGACGGCACCGAGGGTCCGCAGCCTTATCTGAGGCTTGCGATTCACGGGTCGGCATGGCTCGAATGCCAGCGGTGTCTCACGCCGTATTTGCAGGCGTTCAACGTCGATGCGACTTACCGGATCGTCAACACTGAGGCGGAAGCCGAAGAGTTTCCGCTCGACGAGGATGAAGTCGATGTGATCGTGGGCTCAGCCCATTTCGATCTTATCGACTTGATCGAAGAAGAGTTGCTGCTGAATTTGCCGTTGGTGCCCAAGCACGAGGTTTGCCCTGAAGTGCACGAGTCTCTCGTGTCGGGGGCAGCGGGTGACGAGGGCGAGGGCGACGAAGCCGCGCAGGACGAAGCTGAAACGGGTGGCGAGCCCGCTCGGCCCAATCCGTTCGCGGCGCTCGAAGCGCTCAAGAAGGGCGGTTCCGGCGGCGAGAAGCACTGAACAGTTGCATAGGAGCGCGATGCGGCGCGTTGGCCATCCGGCCATTGGCGATTGCAGTATCGGGCTGTGTTAGAATTCGGAAAATTTTTAGGAGTTATCATGGCAGTCCAACAAAACAAGAAGTCGCCGTCGAAGCGCGGTATGCACCGCTCGCACGATTTCCTCAGCGCAGCGCCGCTGGCTGTGGAACCGAGCACGGGTGAAGTGCATCTGCGTCACCACGTTAGCCCGAACGGCTACTATCGCGGCAAGAAAGTCGTCAAGACGAAGAACGACTAATCGTTGCACTGCGTTGCGCCCCTTGGCGTTTCGCGTCGCGATCGGCTCGCTTGACACTTTCCCGGCTCGGCAAAAAGGCGGCATTCTACTGCCGCTTTTTTGTGTCCATCGCAGTTGGCGCTTTAACGCCTATTGCGATCCCATGCAGAGCGCCTGAAATTCGTCGCACTCCATGACAGTAAAGCTCACAATAGATTGCATGGGAGGCGACCACGGCCCGTCCGTGACCGTTCCCGCGGCTGTCAGTTTCGTTCGTTCGCATCCCGACGCGCAGTTGATGCTCGTCGGCATCGAAAGTGCCATTCGCGCCCAGCTCAAGAAGTTAAAGGCTGAGAGCGAGCCTTCCCTGATCGTCGTGCCTGCTTCCGAGATCGTCGCCATGGACGATCCGGTTGAAGTCGCATTGCGCAAGAAAAAAGACTCGTCGATGCGCGTGGCGCTGAACCGCGTCAAGGAAGGCGAGGCCCAGGCCTGCATCTCCGCCGGCAACACCGGCGCGTTGATGGCCGTCTCCCGCTATGTCCTGAAAACGCTCCCGGGCATCGAACGCCCGGCGATCGCGTTCGCGCTGCCCAATCCCACCGGCTATACGATGATGCTCGACCTGGGCGCCAACGTCGATTGCGAGCCGCAGCATCTGCTGCAGTTTGCGGAGATGGGGCATGCGCTCGTGTCGGCGCTCGAAGGCAAGGAGCGTCCGACAATCGGCCTGCTCAACATCGGCGAAGAGGTCATCAAGGGCAACGAGACCATCAAGCGTGCCGGTGAACTGCTGCGGGCGAGTACACTGAATTTTCGCGGTAACGTCGAAGGCGATGACATCTATAAGGGCACGACCGACGTGATCGTCTGCGACGGCTTTGTCGGCAATGTCGCGCTGAAGACGTCGGAAGGGCTCGCGCAGATGCTCAACAACATCATCAAGGAAGAGTTCGGCCGTTCGTGGCTGACCAAGGTGATGGGGGTGCTCGCGTTGCCGGTGCTGTTGCGCTTCAAGAAGCGGGTCGATCCTCGGCAATACAATGGTGCTGCACTGCTCGGCCTGCGCAGTCTCGTCATCAAGAGCCACGGCTCGGCGGACGCCTACGCGTTTGAGTGGGCGATCAAACGCGGGTATGATGCCGTCAAAAACGGCGTGCTGGAGCGCCTTGCGCGGGCGATGGAAGAGAATGCGAGTTCTCTGGAACAGGCCACGCGCGACGCAAGCGGCGCGGGTTACGCAAGCCCGGCCGCAGGCCAGCCAGCCGAGCCCTACGCTGCGCTATCCTCGAAGGCATAATGGCTCAATCGACAATTTATTCCCGCGTGCTGGGCACCGGCAGCTATCTGCCGCCCGGGCGCGTCACCAATCAGGATCTGGCAGAACGTCTCGCCAGGCAGGGCGTCGAGACGAGCGACGAGTGGATCGTAGCCCGCACGGGCATCCATGCGCGCCATTTCGCAGAACCCGATGTCACCACCAGCGACCTCGCCCTCATCGCCGCCCAGCGTGCGATCGAAGCGGCCGACATCGACCCGCAATCGATCGATCTGATCATTGTCGCCACTTCCACGCCGGACTATGTATTTCCCAGCACGGCGTGCCTGCTGCAGAACAAGCTCGGCATCAAGAACAACGGCGCTGCGTTCGACGTGCAGGCGGTCTGTTCCGGTTTCGCTTACGCCGTGGCGACGGCCGACAGTTTCATCCGCAGCGGCCAGCATCGCACTGCGCTGGTGATCGGCGCTGAGACCTTCTCGCGCCTGCTCGATTTCAACGACCGCACGACCTGCGTGCTGTTCGGCGACGGCGCCGGCGCGGTAATTCTTTCGGCCTCCGACCAGCCGGGTGTGCTCGCGAGCGCCCTGCATGCCGACGGCAGCCACTCAAACATTCTTTGCACCCCGGGCAACGTGAACGGCGGTGTGATCGCCGGCAGCGCGTTCCTGCATATGGACGGCCAGGCGGTATTCAAGCTTGCCGTCAACGTGCTCGAGAAGGTCGCGGTCGAAGCGCTTAGCAAAGCTGGCCTCGCACCGCAAGAGGTCGATTGGCTGATTCCGCACCAGGCCAATATCCGTATCATGCAAAGCACGTGCCGCAAGCTCGGCCTGCCGCAGGAGCGCATGGTCGTCACAGTGGGCGAGCACGGCAATACGTCGGCTGCGTCCATTCCGCTCGCGTTCGACGTCGCCGTGCGCGACGGCCGCATCAAGCGCGGCCAGAACATCCTGATCGAAGGCGTCGGCGGCGGCTTCACGTGGGGCGCATCGGTTATCCGCTATTGATCTGCTGAGTGAGGCGGCGCATGCGCGCCGTCTGCAGCGGTTGATTGCGTCGATCGGACCGTGTGCCGCGCGACTCTGAAATATCGAATGTTGAGGATCCTATGAAATTTGCGTTTGTTTTTCCTGGTCAGGGCTCGCAATCGGTCGGTATGCTTAATGCATTTGCCGATCACGCCATCGTGCGCGAGACGGTTCAGGAAGCGTCCGACGCGCTCGGCCAGGATCTGGGCAAGCTGATTGCCGAAGGTCCGGCGGACGACCTGAATCTCACCACCAATACCCAGCCGGTCATGCTGACGGCGGCGTACGCGATTTACCGCGCATGGACGGCTGCGGGCGGTCCGGCGCCGGCCATCGTCGCCGGCCACAGTCTCGGCGAATACACGGCGCTGGTCGCGGCGGGCGCATTGGCGTTCCGCGACGCGGTGCCGCTCGTGCGTTTCCGCGCCCAGGCCATGCAGACGGCGGTGCCGGTTGGCGTGGGCGGCATGGCAGCCATCCTCGGTCTCGACGATGACGCAGTGCGCGCGGTCTGTGCGGAAGCGGCGTCCGCGGGCGTTGTGGAAGCGGTGAATTTCAACGCGCCTGCGCAGGTCGTGATCGCAGGCCACAAGGCCGCGGTCGAGAAGGCCTGCGAACTTGCCAAGGCCAAGGGTGCGAAGCGCGCTTTGCCGTTGCCGGTCTCGGCGCCGTTCCACTCGTCGCTGCTCAAGCCGGCATCGGACCAGTTGCGCGAGTATCTGGCGAGCGTCGAAGTGCTGGTGCCGGCGATTCCGGTCGTCAACAACGTCGACGTGGCCGTGGTTAGCGAGCCGGCCGCCATCAAGGATGCGCTTGTGCGTCAGGCAGCCGGTGCGGTGCGCTGGGTGGAATGCGTGCAGGCAATCGCGAGCCAAGGTGTGACGCATGTGATCGAATGCGGTCCCGGCAAGGTGTTGGCGGGTCTGACCAGGCGCATCGACGGCAATCTGGTCGGCGCGTCGGTGTTCGATCCGGCCTCGCTCGAAGAAACGCTCAAGCTCGTGACGGCCTGAACGCCGCGCCGGCATCGCAAGACCCAACCCGCCTAACGTGCAATCAGCCCTCACGGGCAATCTGGACTACAGATGGAAAAGACTCTCGATAAGCAGATCGCGATCGTGACGGGCGCCTCGCGCGGCATTGGCCGCGCCATTGCGCTCGAACTGGCGCGCCAGGGCGCAACGGTGATCGGCACGGCAACCAGCGAAAGCGGCGCCAGCGCGATTAGCGAAGCCTTCAAGGCCGCCGGCGTGAACGGCCGCGGTGCCGTGCTGAACGTGAACGACGCCGCGGCTGCCGAAGCGCTGATCGACGGCACCGTGAAAGAATTCGGAACATTGCACGTCCTCGTGAACAACGCGGGCATCACCCAGGATCAACTGGCCATGCGCATGAAGGACGACGACTGGGACGCGGTGATCGACACCAATCTCAAGTCCGTATTCCGCTTGTCGCGCGCCGTCTTGCGTCCGATGATGAAGGCGCGTGGCGGCCGGATCATCAACATCACTTCGGTGGTCGGCTCGGCCGGCAACCCGGGGCAGGCCAACTACGCAGCGGCGAAAGCCGGCGTGGCAGGCATGACGCGGGCGCTGGCGCGTGAAATCGGCAGCCGCGGCATCACCGTGAATTGCGTTGCGCCGGGTTTTATCGACACCGACATGACGAAGACCCTGCCGGAAGAGCAGCAAACCGCGCTGAAGGCGCAGATTCCGCTTGGCCGTCTGGGCAGCCCGGAAGACATTGCTCACGCCGTCGCGTTTCTTGCTTCGCCGCAGGCCGGCTACATCACCGGCACGACGATCCATGTAAACGGCGGCATGTACATGTCGTAACGGAATTCGGTTACCATCCGCGCCGTGACGCGTTTCTCGACGCGGTGGGGCGGATGCCTTGACAGGAACCGTGCGCGCCGCTTTTTTGCAGGGGCAAACCTGATAAAATGCGCGCACCTGTATTTTTGAACTTCTTTTCCCTTGGAGGGGTTAATGGACAATATCGAACAGCGCGTCAAGAAGATCGTCGCAGAACAACTGGGCGTTGCGGAAGCGGAGATCAAGAACGAAGCATCGTTCGTGAACGACCTCGGCGCTGACTCGCTCGACACCGTCGAACTCGTGATGGCCCTCGAAGACGAATTCGGCATGGAAATTCCGGATGAAGAAGCTGAGAAGATCACGACCGTTCAGCAAGCCATCGACTACGCTCGCGCAAACGTCAAGGCCTAAGGTCATTCGCGCCCGCGTTGCTGGGTTGGCTGCGTGTGACGCCCTGTCGTGCCGGTTTCCGGCAAGCGCAGGGTTGGCGCTATTGCCGACCAGGCTGGCGATGAAGTTGCCGGCGCGGTCTCGAGCGCAGTTTTCAGCGCAGTTTCCAGGTTAACAGCCACAGGGCTCACAGGTCTGATTCCTGTAGCCGCTGTGGCTTTTGCTTTTGTCACCTATGAAAAAGAGGTTACCGTGAGCCGTCGTCGTGTTGTCGTTACAGGCCTGGGGCTGATTTCGCCTGTTGGCAATAATGTTGCCGACGGCTGGGCCAATCTGGTCGCAGGCAAGTCGGGTATTGCCAATATCACGAAGTTCGATGCGTCGAACTTCACGACCCGCTTTGCCGGCGAGGTGAAGGGCTTCAATATCGAGGACTACATCCCCGGTAAGGAAGCGCGCCACATGGATACGTTCATCCATTACGGCGTGGCTGCCGGCATCCAGGCGATGCAGGACAGCGGACTCGAAGTCACCGATGAAAATTCGGAGCGCATCGGTGTGGTGGTCGGCTCGGGCATCGGCGGTCTGCCGATGATCGAAGTCACGCAAACCGAACTGCTCAACCGCGGCCCGCGGCGGATTTCGCCGTTCTTCGTGCCGGCTTCGATCATCAACATGATCTCCGGCCACCTGTCGATCAAATTCGGCATCAAGGGCCCGAATCTCGCCATCGTCACTGCGTGTACCACTGGCCTGCATTGCATCGGTGAAGCATCGCGCCTGATCGAATACGGCGACGCCGACGTCATGATTGCGGGCGGTGCGGAATCCACCGTGTCGCCGCTCGGCATTGGCGGGTTTGCGGCCGCGCGTGCGCTGTCGCAACGCAATGACGACCCGGCAACGGCGAGCCGCCCGTGGGACAAGGATCGCGACGGCTTCGTGCTGGGCGAGGGCGCAGGCGTGATGGTGCTCGAAGAGTATGAGCACGCGAAGGCCCGTGGCGCGAAGATTTACGCCGAGGTCAGCGGCTATGGGATGAGCGGCGACGCGTATCACATGACTGCGCCGCTGGAAGACGGCGACGGCGCGCGCCGCTGCATGCTGGCGGCCCTGAAGAACGCGGGCGTGAGCGTGGATCAGGTGAACTACCTGAACGCACACGGCACCTCCACGCAGTTGGGCGACCTGGCGGAAACCACCGGCATCAAGCGCGCTTTCGGCGATCACGCGAAGAACATCGTGGTGAATTCAACCAAATCGATGACGGGCCACCTGTTGGGCGGCGCCGGCGGTCTCGAGTCGGTGTTCACGGTGCTCGCCGTGCATCATCAGGTGTCGCCGCCGACGATCAACATCTTCAACCAGGATCCCGCGTGTGATCTTGACTACTGCGCCAACACCGCGCGGGAGATGAAGATCGACGTCGCGCTGAAGAACTCGTTCGGGTTCGGCGGCACCAACGGCACGCTGGTCTTCAAGCGCGCCTGAGCAGGCTTGGCCGCTTGACCCCAACGTCGACACCCGCGCTCACGCAACACCCCACGCAGGCCGGTCCGGTGCTGATGCCCGGACCGGCCTCGTCCCATGGGGCGTCGTTGATCACGCTGCGGCGCTCCGCCACGATGCGCTGCGCAACGGCAGCGTTTATCCTGATCGCCGTCGCGGCGGTGCAAATGTGTCTGGCAGCGCGTCTCGGTGTCTTGCCGGCCGCACCCGCCACGCTGGCTGTGCTAGCCTCGCTGATGCTAGGCGCGTGGCGGCATGAACGCGCCGAGCCCGGCGCCATCAAAATCGGGCCGGATGGCCTAGCCGTCTGGAACCACGCGGGGCAGATGCTTGTGCAGGGCCGCATTGCCGGCTGTTCGCAGTGGAGCGGCCGGCTTCTCATTCTGGCGCTCGCGGACGCGGGCGGCCGTTCCCGGACACTACTGATCGCGGCGGACGCGCTTTGCGCCGACGCTTTTCGCGAGCTGGCCGTGCTGGGCCGGCGCGCCGCGCACGTTTGACTGTAACGACTGTAACCGCTGTTACCTTAGTATCGTGACGCGATGATGGGGACGCTACAATGGTGCCCCGCGATGCGCCCTATAGTTAACGGATTTATCAGGTGAGCGAAAAAGAAATTGATCAGGTGCTGGTCGAACGCGTCCAGAAGGGCGACAAGGCCGCGTTCGAGCTTCTGGTCTCCAAATACCACCGTAAGATCCTCCGGCTGATCTCGCGCCTTGTGCGCGACCCCGCTGAAGTTGAGGACGTGGCTCAGGATGCCTTCATCAAGGCATACCGGGCGTTGCCCCAATTTCGCGGCGAATCGGCCTTTTACACGTGGTTGTACCGGATTGCGGTCAATACGGCAAAGAACTACCTTGCGACCCAGGGGCGGCGCGCACCTACCTCGACCGAAGCGGATGCTGAAGAAGCTGAAACTTTCTCGGACGCCGACCAACTAAGGGATATCAACACGCCTGAGTCGATGTTGATGAGCAAGCAGATCGCTGAGACGGTCAATGCTGCGATGGCGGTTTTACCGGAAGAGTTGCGTACCGCCATTACTCTTCGTGAAATTGAAGGTTTGAGCTATGAGGAAATCGCTGAGATGATGGGGTGCCCAATCGGCACGGTCAGATCACGAATTTTTCGCGCTCGCGAAGCCATTGCGGCAAAATTGCGTCCATTGCTTGACACACCCGAAGGCAAACGCTGGTAGTCGGCCAGCTCGCCCTGCGGGGCAATGGGGCAATATCTGGGTTAGGTGGTGTCACTAGGGGTGTCTGTAAGATGGGGAGCATCATGGGGTCGGTCTCGATGCAATCGCAAGCAAGCTCGCGAGGCGAGCGTCTGTCCGCTTTTGTCGACGGTGAGTTGTTCGGCGAAGAGCATCTGAACAAGTTTATTTCGGAGCTGGATCACGAAGATCGTGCATCCTGGTCGCAATACCACCTGATCGGCGACGCCATGCGCTCCGACGATCTGGCGGTGAGTCCCGCGGCCAGCAGTGCGTTCCTCGCCGGCTTTGCGGCGCGCCTCGAGCAGGAGCCGCACGTGTTCGCGCCTGCCGCGCTGCCGGTTGCACGCCGTCTGCTGGCGCTGCGCCGCCGTGTCGTGCCGGCCTTTGCGGTCGCCGCGGCCGCCGCCACGCTGACGTGGATTGTCGTGCCGCAACTGCAGGGTGTGCCGGGCGGCGCCGGCGTGAGCCAGGTCGCGTCGATCCAGTCCCATGGGGATGCGATGCAGCGTGTGGCGATGGCCTCCGTGCCGGCTGTAACCGCCACGCAGCCGGTCCAGGACGGCAATATCATCCGTGACGCCAGTCTCGACCAGTATCTGGAAGCCCATCAGCAGTTTGCGCAGCAGCCGGTCATGCCCGGTTCGATGCCGCTGATTCGTACCTCCGCCATGACCACGCAAGGCCAATAGTCTGATGCAGACACTGCGGTTGAATAAAACGACTATCTGGGGGCGGCTGCCAGCATTTCTGTTCTGCGCAGCCGTATTGTTGTCCGCCACGCCGCGTGTCTTTGCGCAATCAGACGATCCGCTCGTCGTCCGCCGCACTGCGGCGGACTTGCTCAACCGGATCCACCAGGCTGCCCAGCAGCAGAATTACGAGGGTGCGTTCGTCTATCAGCGGGGCAATTTCGTCCAGACCTCGCGGATCGCCCATTACGCCACCCGCAACGACGGCGAGTTCGAGCAGCTCGAAAGCCTCGACGGCAAGCCGCGCAAGATGTTGCGCCATAACGACGACATGTACACGTTCATCCCCGAACGGCATCTGTGTGTCGTCGAAAAGCGCCAAAACAAGGATTCGTTCCCCGCACTGCTAGCCGCCAGCAGCGACCAGGTGCTGTCGGTCTACGAGCCCAAGCTGCTTGGCGACGACCGTGTGGCGGGAATCGACAGCGACGTCGTCGAACTCGATCCGAAAGACGCCTACCGGTTCGCGTACAAGCTGTGGGCCGACAAGAAGACCGGCCTGCTGCTGCGCGCGCAAACGCTCGACCCGAGCGGCCAGGTGCTCGAGCAGTTGTCGTTCTCGCAGATCAGCATTGGCGTCCCGGTCGACAAGACCGCGATAGTCAACGGCATTCATAACACCGCAGGCTGGACGATGGTGCGTCCGCCGGTCGAGCCGGTGGACATGGAGGCGCAAGGCTGGGACATCGAGCCCACCGTGCCCGGTTTCCACAAGATTCGCGAGTTGCGCCGCCCAATGGCGGCGCGCGACCCGGGCGAGCCGGCCATCCCGGTCGATCAGGCCGTGTTCTCGGACGGTCTCGCGGCGATTTCGGTGTTTGTCGAACCGGTTGAAAACAACACGCGCAAGGAAGGCGCGGGCAGTAGCGGGGCGACGCACGTCCTGGTGAAGCGTCGCGGTGACTTCTGGATTACTCTGCTAGGGGAAGTGCCCCAGGCCACATTGCAGCAATTTGCGTCTGCCATAGAATATAAGGCTCCCAAGTAATCCCTCGAATCCCTCGGCTGGCTAAGATATGACGATTTTCACGGTGCGCAAATTTCTCGCAGCCGCGGTGGTGGCAGTTTGTCTGCCGCTGGTGCCGCATGCGGCGTCGGCGGCCCCCGCAGCCAATCTTCCCGACTTCACCGATCTCGTCGACAAAGTCGGCCCGGCGGTCGTCAACATCCGCACCACCACCCGTGTGTCGAGCGGCGGAAGTGCCCATGGCTCGGCACCGGGGCTAGACGATGGCGACATGTCGGAGTTCTTCCGGCGCTTCTTCGGCATTCCGATGCCGCAGCAACCGGGCGGCTCGCCGCATGGCGGCGGTGGCGGCGACAACGGCGATAACGGCAGCAGCAACGGGGGTAGCGGCGGGAGTGGCGGCAACGGCGGCAGTCAGGATGCGCCCGACAATTCCGATTCCGAGCAAAGCAGCGGTGTAGGGTCCGGTTTCATCCTGTCGCAGGATGGCTATGTCATGACCAACGCCCACGTGGTGGACGACGCCGACAACATCTACGTCACGCTCACCGACAAGCGCGAATTCAAGGCCAAACTGATCGGCGTCGACGATCGTACTGACGTCGCGGTCGTGAAGATCAACGCATCGAATCTGCCGGCCGTCACCATTGGCGATTCGACCAAGGTGCGCGTGGGCGAATGGGTTGTGGCCATCGGCTCGCCGTTCGGGTTGGAGAACACGGTGACCGCCGGTATCGTCAGCGCCAAGGGCCGCGACACGGGCGACTACCTGCCGTTCATCCAGACCGATGTGCCGGTCAATCCGGGCAACTCCGGCGGTCCGCTGATCAACATGCAGGGCGAGGTGATCGGCATCAACTCGCAGATCTATAGCCGTACGGGCGGGTTCATGGGCATTTCGTTCGCGATCCCGATCGACGAAGCGATGCGCGTAGCCGACCAGCTCAAGACCACGGGCAAGGTCACGCGCGGCCGCATCGCGGTGGCGATCGGCGAAGTGACCAAGGACGTGGCCGATTCGCTGGGCCTGCCGACGGCGCAAGGCGCGCTCGTCAGCAGCGTCGAACCGGGCGGTCCGGCCGACAAGGCCGGCGTGCAGCCGGGCGACATCATCCTGAAGTTCAACGGCCATTCTGTCGACACGGCCACCGATCTGCCGCGCATGGTCGGCGATACGAAGCCGGGCACCAAGTCCACCATCACCGTATGGCGCAAGGGTCAAACGCGCGACTTGCCGGTGACGATTGCCGAGATGCAGCCGGACAAGACGGCGAAGCTCGACGAGAAGCAGGCGCCGCCGCCTAAGCAGCGCGCCACCAACGCGCTCGGCATTGCGGTGAGCGACATCCCGGCCGACCAGCAAAAGACGCTGAAGGTGCACGGCGGCGTGCAGGTCGACCAGGTGGACGGACCGGCTGCGCGTGTCGGCTTGCAGAAGGGCGATCTGATCCTGCGCGTCGGCGACACGGATATCGCGAACGCCAAGCAGTTCGACGATGTCACCGCGCATCTCGACCCGCAGAAGATGGTTGCGCTGCTCGTGCGTCGTGGCGACAACACGCAGTTTGTGCCGCTGCGCCCGCGTAGCGGTTCCGCGCAGAAATGACGCCGGCGGCACCGCTCACGCTCTTTGGGCGCGCGTGGTGCCATCTGTGCGACGACATGCGGGCCGGACTCGAGCCGTTACTGGCTGAGTTCGGCGCGCAAGTGGAAGTCGTCGACATTGACGCCGATCCTGCACTCGAAGCACGTTACAACGAGTTAGTGCCGGTTTTGGTGTGCGATGGTGTCGAGCTGTGCCACTATCATCTCGACGAAGGGCGGGTCCGCGCAGCGCTGAGCGCACGTGCCGAACAGACCCGCTAGCGCATCGAAAGTCGCCGGGCCCGACACCATGTCTGGGCCCACTTTCCGTGCTCTCCTGCAAGATATGCCGGGCGGAAGCCTTTTTCGGCTAAAATAGACAGGTTTTTCACCTACTTCCAAGGCGTGCTCCGCAATCGTCCGGGCGCGCCTTTTTCGCTTGATCGGTACTGAATGGATCATATTCGTAATTTCTCGATCATTGCGCACATCGACCATGGCAAGTCGACGCTCGCCGATCGCATCATCCAGATTTGCGGCGGCCTGTCCGACCGCGAAATGGAATCGCAAGTGCTCGACTCGATGGATCTCGAGCGCGAGCGCGGCATCACCATCAAGGCACAGACGGCCGCACTGACGTACAAGGCCCGCGACGGGCAGATCTACAACCTCAACATGATCGACACGCCGGGGCACGTCGACTTCTCGTACGAAGTCAGCCGCTCGCTGTCGGCGTGCGAAGGCGCGCTGCTGGTCGTCGACGCGAGTCAGGGCGTCGAAGCCCAGACGGTGGCGAACTGCTATACGGCTATCGAACTCGGCGTCGACGTGATTCCGGTGCTCAACAAGATCGACCTGCCGGCCGCCAACCCGGAAAACGCGATCACCGAAATCGAAGACGTGATCGGCATCGACGCAACCGACGCAACGCGTTGCAGCGCGAAAACCGGCCTCGGTGTCGAGGACGTGCTGGAAGCCCTGGTCGCGAAAGTGCCGGCGCCCAAGGGCGATCCGGAAGCGCCGCTGCAGGCGCTGATCATCGATTCGTGGTTCGACAACTACGTCGGCGTCGTGATGCTGGTGCGTATCGTCAACGGCACGCTGCGTCCGAAAGACAAGATCCGCATGATGGCGACCGAGGCCCAGTATCCGGTCGAGCACATCGGCGTGTTCACGCCGAAGTCGAAGAACCTCGAGTCGCTGTCCGCGGGGCAGGTGGGCTTTATCATCGCCGGCATCAAGGAACTGGCCGCGGCGAAGGTGGGCGACACCGTCACGCTGGTGAACCGTCCGGCCGCCGCGCCGCTGCCGGGTTTCAAGGAAGTGAAGCCGCAGGTGTTCGCCGGTCTCTATCCGGTCGAAGCGAACCAGTACGACGCACTGCGCGACTCGCTGGAAAAGCTCAAGCTCAACGACGCTTCGTTGCAGTACGAGCCGGAAGTCTCACAGGCGCTCGGCTTCGGCTTCCGTTGCGGCTTCCTCGGTCTCCTGCACATGGAGATCGTGCAGGAGCGTCTGGAGCGCGAGTTCGACATGGACCTGATCACCACGGCGCCGACCGTGGTGTATGAAGTCCTGCAACGCGACGGCACGACCATCATGGTCGAAAATCCGGCCAAGATGCCGGATCCGTCGAAGATCGAGGAAGTGCGCGAGCCGATCGTCACCGTGAACCTGTACATGCCGCAAGACTATGTGGGTGCAGTGATCACGCTCTGTACGCAAAAGCGCGGCAACCAGATCAACATGCAGTACCACGGCCGCCAGGTTCAGCTCACCTATGAAATCCCCATGGGTGAAGTCGTGCTCGACTTCTTCGATCGCCTGAAGTCCATGTCGCGCGGCTATGCGTCCATGGACTACGAGTTCAAGGAATACCGCGCAGCGGACGTCGTGAAGGTCGACATGCTGATCAACGGCGACAAGGTCGATGCGCTGTCGGTGATCGTGCACCGCTCGCAGAGCCAGTACCGTGGCCGTGAAGTGGCGGCGAAGATGCGCGAACTGATCCCGCGTCAGATGTACGACGTGGCGATTCAGGCGACGATCGGCTCGAATATTATCGCCCGCGAAAACATCAAGGCTTTGCGTAAGAATGTGCTGGCAAAATGCTACGGCGGCGACATCTCGCGTAAGAAGAAGCTGTTGGAAAAGCAGAAGGCAGGCAAGAAGCGAATGAAGCAGGTCGGATCCGTCGAGATTCCGCAAGAGGCTTTCCTCGCGATCCTGCGTGTCGAAGACAAATAAGACGAAGAACGGAACTCTATGAATTTTGCGCTGATTCTTTTTGTGCTCGTCATCCTGACGGGTATCGCATGGGTCGCAGACAAGCTGGTTTTCATCCCGCAACGGCGGCGCGCGGCGGACGAGGCAGTGGCCGAGTTCGACCGCCAGCAAGCGCGGGTAGGCGAGCGCTTCGCCGACGAAAACGCCCCTCAAACGCGGGCACGTCTGCGTGACGAAAAGCTGCGTCAACCGTGGTGGCTCGAGTACTCGGCGAGCTTTTTCCCGGTGATTCTGGTGGTGTTCGTGGTTCGCTCGTTCGTGGTCGAGCCGTTCAAGATTCCCTCGGGTTCGATGGTGCCGACGCTGCTGGTGGGTGACTTCATCCTCGTCAACAAGTACGAATACGGCATCCGTCTGCCGATCACCAATACGAAGATCACCGAAGGTAGCCCGCTTCAGCGCGGCGACGTGGTGGTGTTCCGCTATCCGAAAGACGAGTCGGTCGACTACATCAAGCGCGTGATCGGTCTGCCGGGCGACGTGGTGGCCTATCAGGACAAGCAGCTGACCATCAACGGCAAGCCTGTGCCGGAGACGGCGTTGCCTGACTACTTCGACGAAGAGCGTGTCGGTTACGCCAAGCAGTTCGAAGAGGACATCGACGGCCGCAAGAACGCCATTCTGAATAATCCCGCGGTGCCGCCGTTCATCGTCGGCGCGGAAGATTATCCGTATCGCGATAACTGCACGTATAACGCGCGTGGCGTGATCTGCAAGGTGCCGCCCGGCAACTATTTCATGATGGGCGACAACCGCGATAACAGTGCGGACAGCCGTTACTGGGGTTTCGCGCCGGACAAGAATATCGTCGGCCGTGCGTTCTTTATCTGGATGAATTTCAGCAATCTGAAACGCATCGGGACGTTCCACTGAGCGTCATCGCATTTGACCGCTCACTGACCGCACAACACGCCGCGCGCATGTCGTTCATCGCGTGCGGCGTGTTATCACGCTACTTTAAGAACGTGCGGTAAGGTCGCTTCACTACGCTTTTTCCGTTGGCCGTCCCGCGTTTTCGCCGGGGCTGGCGCCCGCGTTATACTCTGCACATGCCCCTATCTCCGTTGGAAAGCCGTTTGCGCTACGAATTTCGCAATGCGGAATTGTTGCGCCAGGCTTTAACTCACCGCAGTCACAGCGCCACGCATAACGAACGGCTCGAGTTTCTCGGCGACTCCGTTCTGAACTGCGCGGTGGCTGCGCTATTGTTCCAACGTTTCGGCAAACTGGACGAAGGCGACCTGTCGCGCGTCCGCGCGAATCTGGTCAAACAGCAGTCGCTTTACGAAATTGCTCAGGCCCTGAATATTTCGGACGGCCTGCGGCTGGGCGAGGGCGAACTGCGCAGCGGCGGCTTCCGCCGCCCGTCCATCCTCGCTGACACGCTCGAAGCCATTCTGGGCGCCATCTTCCTGGACGGTGGCTTCGACGCCGCGCAGACGGTCATCAAGCGGCTCTATGTGCCGATTCTCGACCATATCGACCCGCGCACGCTCGGCAAGGACTCCAAGACGCTGCTGCAGGAATACCTGCAGGGCCACAAGATCGCCTTGCCCACCTATACCGTCGTCGCCACGCATGGTGCGGCGCACAATCAGCAGTTTGAAGTCGAGTGCACGGTTCCGAAGCTCGAAGTAAAGGTGTCCGGTTCCGGCGCCAGTCGTCGCGCGGCCGAGCAGGCGGCTGCCAAGAAGGCGCTCGACGAGGTAATGGCGGCCGCGCCCGCCGTGGTCGCCAAGCCGAAGCGCTCGAAGGGCGCCCGGGCGGCGAAGCACGCCGAACCGGAGATCGTCCCCGGCGTGACCGGTGTGCAGACCGCGCTCGACCTGCGCGCGCCCGATCGCAAGACCGAGCGCCACGCGCGCGGCGAGCCGAAAGCCACCGTCGCCGAGGCTTTGGCCGAGCGTCCGGCGGCCACCGCGGCGCCGGTTGTCGCGCCGCTCGCCGTGATCCGCGCCGCCCACGTCGAATACAGCAACCAGGCAGGGCCGGAGAAGGACAAGTCGGATAAGACCGACAAAGCCGACAAGACCGATAAAGCCGACGCCCATTCACGCAGCACCGACAAACCCGCCGCATCCCGTAGCCGCGAACCCGCGCCTGGCGTGGCGGAGCCTGCCGAACTCGAACCCGGCATTGCCGACGCGGTGCAAACGCGCGTCGCCGATGCGGGCCACTGATGTCATGGGACGCGCGCATCGTCGCGCGTCCTCACGAACTTGCCGTAGCCTAATATGAACGCTTCCACCCCCACTGGTTTTCGCTGCGGCATGGTCGCGATCGTCGGCCGCCCCAACGTCGGCAAGTCCACGCTGATGAACGCGCTGGTCGGCCAGAAAGTCAGCATCACGTCGCGCAAGGCGCAGACCACGCGTCATCGCATCACCGGCATTCATACACTCGAAGACGCGCAGTACATCTTCGTCGACACACCGGGTTTTCAGACCAAGCACAGTGGCGCGCTGAACCGCTCGCTCAATCGCGCGGTCACCTCCACGCTGACCTCGGTCGACGCGATCCTGTTCGTGATTGAAGCAGGCCGTTTCGGTCCGGACGATCAGAAAGTGCTCGACCTGATCCCGCCGTCGGTACCGACGCTGCTGATCGCCAACAAGCTCGATCGCGTCTCGGATAAGGATTCGCTGTTTCCGTTCATGCAGCAGGTGAGCGCGCTGCGCCAGTTCAAGGAGATCGTGCCGCTGTCCGCCAAGAATCTGGACGACATCAAGCGCCTGATGGCGACCGTCAAGCCGTTCCTGCCGGAAGGTGCGCCGATCTACGGCGAAGACGATCTGACCGACCGCAGCGAGCGCTTTCTCGCCGCCGAAATCCTGCGCGAAAAAGTCTTCCGCTGGACCGGCGACGAACTGCCGTATACCAGCACGGTGCTGATCGACAAGTTCGAAACGGAAGGGCGTCTGCGCCGCATTTTCGCCACCATCATGGTGGAGCGCGACATGCACAAGGCGATGATCATCGGCCAGAAGGGCGCCAAGCTGAAGCAGATCAGCACCGAAGCGCGCCTCGACATGGAAAAGCTGTTCGACGGTCCGGTGTATCTGGAAACCTTCATCAAGGTGAAGAGTGGCTGGGCGGACAACGAAGCCGGACTCCGTGCGTATGGGTACGAATGACGCATGGATGACGCTGCAACCCGACGCTGAACCGGACGACGCCGAGCCGGACGCGCCGGCGCGCGAGCCATCGAAGGCTCGCGCAGCGAAGTCTGGCGAAGCGCGCAAGGCGCCCGCGCGCCGGCCGTCGCGCAGTTCCGGCTCCGAGTACAAGATCACCGAACAGCCGGCTTTCGTGCTGCATAGCTATCCGCATCGCGAGACCAGTCTGATCATCGACGTCCTGACGCGCGATCATGGCCGCCTCGCCCTGGTGGCGAAAGGCGCCAAGCGCCCGCACTCCGCCTTGCGCGGCGTGCTGCAAACCTTCCAGCCGCTCGCGCTTTCGTGGTCCGGCAAATCCGAATTGCGCACGCTGACCGGCGCCGAGTGGGTAGGCGGCATGCTGCCGCTCGCCGGCGACGCGCTCCTGTGCGGGTTCTACGTCAACGAACTGCTGGTCAAGTTCTGCGGCCGCGAAGATCCCCATCCGCAACTCTTTCAACACTACGTGGTCACACTCGCACGTCTCGCGCATGATGAGCCGGCCGTGCAGGTGCTGCGTTCGTTCGAGCGCGTGCTGCTGCGCGAGACCGGCTACGCCATGGCGCTGAACCGGACGGTGGCGCGCAAGGCGGTCGTGGCGGAAGGCCGCTACGTGTTCGATCCCGAGCGCGGCGTGCGTGACGCCTCCGACGATCTGCCCGCGCAATGGCCGGTGATTGCCGGCCAGACCTTGCTCGATATGGAAGCGGACGATTACCATCGTCCTCAGACCGTGGCGCAAAGCAAGACGCTGATGCGCTTTCTGCTCAACACTTACCTTGGCGGCACGCCGCTCGCGACGCGCCAGATCCTGATCGACTTGCAGAACTTATGAGCTTCTTTCTTACGTCGCCTAATGTGATCGACCTGGGCGTGAATATCGATCACGTCGCTACGCTGCGCAATGCGCGCGGCACGTCCTATCCGGACCCGATCCGCGCGGCGCTCGACGCCGAAGCGGCCGGCGCCGATGCGATCACGCTACATCTGCGCGAGGACCGCCGGCATATCGTCGACGCCGACGTGCGCACGCTGCGTCCGTTGCTTAAGACGCGCATGAACCTCGAATGCGCGGTCACGCAGGAGATGCTCGACATCGCTTGTGAAGTGAAACCGCATGATGTCTGCCTCGTGCCGGAAAAGCGCGAAGAACTGACGACAGAAGGCGGACTCGATGTCGCCGGCCAGTTCGAAGCCGTACGCGCCGCCTGCAAGCAACTCGCTGAGGTGGGCTCGCGCGTGTCGCTCTTCATCGATCCGGACGAAACGCAGATCCGCGCCGCGCACGAAGCCGGCGCGCCGGTGATCGAGCTGCACACCGGCCGCTATGCCGAAGCGCACGATCCGGCCGAACAACAGCGCGAGTACGAGCGCGTGGTGCGCAGCGTCGAATTCGGCCTGTCGCTCGGCATCAAGGTGAACGCGGGCCATGGCCTGCACTACACGAACGTCCAGCAGATCGCGGCGATCGACGGCATTGTCGAGCTGAATATCGGCCACGCGATCGTCGCGCATGCGATTTTCGCCGGCTGGGATAACGCCGTGCGCGAGATGAAGGCGATCATGGTTGCCGCGCGTCTCGCGGCGCGCGCTTAACGCCGCCGCGTCGTTAAGCATGGCAATCTACGGCATCGGCACCGATATCGTCCAGGTGAGCCGCGTGGCGGCGGTGATGACCCGCACCAACGGGCGCTTCGCCGAGAAGGTGCTTGGCCCGGACGAGCTGAAGATCTATCACGCGCGCCAGGCCCGCTCGGCCGTGCGTGGACTCGCGTTTCTCGCCACCCGTTTTTCGGCGAAGGAAGCGTTCTCTAAAGCGATCGGACTCGGCATGCGCTGGCCGATGACCTGGCGTGCGCTGCAGACGCTCAATGAAGCGAGCGGCAAGCCGATGGTGGTCGCCTCGGGCGAACTGGCCGAATGGCTGACCGCTCGCGGCATCACCGCCCGGGTCACGATCAGCGACGAGCACGACTATGCCGTGTCGTTCGTGATCGCCGAGACGGCGGACCCTGCTGCCCCCTGACTTATCCCGGCGCGGGGTCGGCAACCCGCGCCTTCTTCTTTTTCTTGCGGAATTCGATGAAAACCAATCCCGGACCGGTGATGCTCGACGTGGTCGGCAAAACGCTGAGCGACGACGACAAGCGCCGTCTCGCGCATCCGATGACCGGCGGCGTGATCCTGTTCGCGCGCCACTACGAGAACCGTGCGCAACTGATTGCGCTGACCGATGCGATCCGCGCGGTACGCGAAGACCTGCTGATCGCTGTCGATCACGAAGGCGGCCGCGTGCAGCGCTTCCGTACCGACGGTTTCACGGTGCTGCCGGCCATGGGCAAGCTCGGCGCGCTGTGGGACTCGGATGTGCTGCACGCCACCAAGGTCACCACGGCGGTGGGCTACATCCTCGCCGCCGAATTGCGTGCCTGCGGGATCGACATGAGCTTTACGCCGGTGCTCGATCTGAACTACGGCCAGTCGCAGGTGATCGGCGACCGCGCATTCCATCGCGATCCGCGCGTGGTTGCGATGCTCGCGAAGAGTCTGAATCACGGTCTCGCGCTGGCGGGCATGGCCAATTGCGGCAAGCATTTTCCCGGACACGGTTTCGCCACTGCGGACTCGCATGTTGCGATGCCGGTGGACGATCGTCCGCTCGAGGCGATTCTGCGCGACGACGTTGCCCCGTACGACTGGCTTGGCCTCGCGCTGGCATCGGTGATCCCTGCGCATGTGATCTATTCGCAGGTCGATTCCAGGCCGGCCGGTTTCTCGAAGGTCTGGCTGGAAGACGTGTTGCGCGGCAAGCTGCGTTTCCCGGGCGCCATCTTCAGCGACGACCTGTCGATGGAGGCCGCGCGCCAGGGCGGCACGCTGACCGAAGCGGCGAGCGCGGCCCTGCACGCGGGATGCGACATGGTGCTGATCTGCAATCAGCCTGAGGAAGCGGAGAAGGTGCTCGACGCGTTGCGCTTCGCGCCGTCGAAGGAATCGCAGGCGCGCCTCAAGCGGATGCGCCCGCGCGGCAAGGCGCTCAAGTGGAGCAAGCTGGTGGCCGAGCCCGAGTATCTGCAGGCTCAGGCGCTGTTGCGCAGCGCGTTTGCCTGAGTACTCGCCTGAGTACTCAACACGCAGCGCGAAGTAAAACGGCCGAAGGCGGCGCTATCGCACCGCCTTCGGCCGTTTTTTTTAGGCTTCGCCCGCTCAGTTCAGACGCATCCGCTGCAGCTTGTTGTAGAGCGTCTTGGGACTGATCCCCAGCAGCGACGCGGCGCGGTGCCGCGTACCGCCGACAGCATCGAGCGTCGCGCGGATCAGCATCTCCTCCACATCCGCGAGCGGCGTACCGACCGTCACCTGCACGCGGCTGCCGTTCAGGTCGCGGCCGCCGGCCGAGCCGGCCTCGTCGGCGCGCAATGTTTCGAGCACGTCGCCCGAGGCCTGATAGGCGCGCCGCACGCGTTCCTGCAATTCGCGCACATTGCCCGGCCATTCATACGAGAGGCACTCGCGCAGGAAATTCGGCCCGACCTGCTTGGTCGCATCGGTGATGCCGCGAGCGCTCGCCTCGCGATTCAGCTCGTCGACCAGCGCCTGCGCAAACAGCGCGGCATCGTCGCCGCGTTCGCGCAGCGGCGGCAGCGCCACGGCCGCTGCGTCGAGGCGCAGCGCGAGATCTTCGTGAAGGCTGCCATCGGCCACCGCCGCGCGCGGCGACTTGCGGGTCGACGCGATCAGCCGGAAATCCGTGACTACCTGATGCGTGCCGCCGACCCGCATGAAGGTCTGCGAATCGAGGGCCCGCAAGAGCGCTTCCTGTTGCGGGCGCGGCAATTCGGCGATCTCGTCGATAAAGAGCGTGCCGCCGCTCGCCTGTTCGAACAGGCCCTGTTCGCGTTGCTCGGCGCCGTTGAACGCGCCGCGTTCGTGGCCGAACAGGACGCTGTCGAGCGAGCGGTTCGCGGCGAGCTGGGCCGCCGAACGGCAATCGAACGTCACGAACGGCCCTTTGCGGCGCCGGCTCATCTCGTGCAGCGTGCGCGCGGTGACTTCCTTGCCGGTGCCGGCTTCGCCGGAGATCAGCACGGCGGCCTCGGTGGGCGCGTTGTGTTCGATCAGGTCGTACACGTGCTGGATCGCGCCGCTTCTGCCGAGCATGGGCCCGAAGCGGCCCAACTGGCGCAAGGTCGCACGCAGGGTCTGAACTTCTTCGGTCAGCTCGTACGGACGCGGAATGCGTGCGAGCAGGCTGCGCAGACGCGGAATGTTGACGGGCTTGAGCAGGTAATCCCAGATGCCGTGCCGCAGACCTTCAATGGCGCTTTCGACGGTGGCATTGCCGGTCATCACGATGACGGGCAGGGCGCCGCCGGGCGGTTGCGCAGGCAGATGCTGGAGCAGGTCGAGGCCGCTGCCGTCAGGCAGGTTCAGGTCGACCAGCACGACGTCGGGGATGAAGCGCGTCAGCGCCGCGCGCGCTTCGGCGAGCGTCGTCGCGGTGTCGACCGAAAAGCCGTCGGCTGCGAGGATCGCGGACAGGCCTGACAGGCTATTGGGATCGTCTTCGACAATCAGGGCGTGTGGCATGGCGAGCGCAATTTTAGGTGGATGGAGACCCCGTCCTGGCGCCATGAATCTGACGCCGTGCGGGGTGCGTTGGCCGGCGCTGTTCCTTGCGGAATACGGCGCCACGCGCGGTGTTAGTCCCGGTACATATCGAAAAAGCGGTTCACTTCACGCACGGCTTCTTCGCGAGTCTTGCCGTAGCGCTCCTGAATCAGCCCGGCGAGCTTGTCGGCGCGGCCTTCGGCCTTCGTCAACTCGTCGTCCGTCAGTTCGCCCCACGCGGTTTTCGCTTTGCCGATAATCTGCTTCCACTTGCCTTCAGCGATGTCGTTATTCATAGCGCATCTCCGTAGTGAGAAAGAAGAAAGGCCTTGGGAGGCCGATATTCTTCTATTAGCAGGGAGCGTGCCATTAGCAATTACTTAAGCTTATCAATGGTTTGTCGCCCGTGGAGGCGCCCGGAATGCATTGGGATTGGAAAAATCGAAAACAGTACCGGTAAAGTTTTCCTCAACCATACACGGTCGCGGAAAAAAGAAAAAGCGCCCAAAGGGGCGCTTTTTAATTCGGCCGCGCTTCCCGCGAGTCGCGGGGACGGCCTTGCAGGGCGGCGCTTGGTTGCTTTTAAGCGCGGCTGCGGTACTCGTGGGTACGCGTGTCGATTTCGATCTTGTCGCCGATGTTGCAGAAGAGCGGCACTTGCAGTTCGTAGCCGGTTTGCAGCTTGGCGGTCTTCAGCACCTTGCCCGACGACGTGTCGCCCTTGACAGCCGGTTCCGTGTAGATGATTTCGCGGACCAGGGTGGTCGGCAGTTCGACCGAAATAGCCTTCTCGTTGTAGAACACGACTTCGCAAGCCATGCCGTCTTCGAGGTAGTTCAGCGCGTCGCCCATCATTTCGGCTTCGACTTCGAACTGGTTGTAGTCGGCGTCCATGAATACGTACATCGGGTCAGCGAAGTACGAGTAGGTCACTTCCTTGCGATCCAGCAGAACGACGTCGAACTTGTCGTCGGCCTTGTACACCGTTTCCATGCCTGCGCCGGTCAGCAGGTTCTTGAACTTCATCTTGACGACGGCGGAGTTGCGGCCCGATTTGTTGTATTCGGCCTTTTGCACGACCATCGCGTCTGCGCCGATCATCACGACGTTGCCGGTGCGGAGTTCCTGTGCGGTCTTCATAAAACTGTCCTGTACGAAATAAGTAGCTTCAACTGTGCTCAACGGCATACGGCGCAAGCGGGTAAGGCACCTGTTGCTGCTGTTTGCCCGCGGCTCGTCACCTTCCGATAACCTGTTTTACCCGGAGCGGGCGCGTACACGAGTGGCGCCGATGCGCGAGGACGACCCGGTTTCCGTGAAGAAGCACCTTCCGGTGCCGGGGTTCGCCGCCGCCATCGTGCCGCGCTTGCGTCGTCGGCCGTTGGATAACCGCTTATTTTAACTGACTTTTTGCGAATACGGCCAGATTTCCGGCGAGGTCGCCAAGGGCCGCCAGCTCCTGCGCCCATTGCACCGCGCGCCGCTCGAAAACCGCGCGATGGCGCTGAAAATCGGCCCAGTCCGGCTGGCCGACGCCGTTCCAGGCGTGCCAGAAGCGCGCCAGCGCTGCGCGGGACTCGGCGGGCAGGGAATCGGCGTAGTGGGCGAGGGCGGCGTCGAGCTTCGGCAGGTGGGCGTCGTCGGCCTGCGGATAGATATGCCAGACGAATGGGCGGGCCGCCCATTGGGCCCGCACAAAAGAGTCTTCGCCCCGCACGAAGTTGAGGTGGCTGGCCCATAGCAGCGCGTCGTAGCCGGGCTGGTCGGTGAAGGCCAGCGCGTGAGCGCGCAGCTTGCCGCGTTCGGCATGCGAACTCGCCGCGAACGACGGCAGGCCGAAAAAGCGCGCAAGCGCACCCGAAATCCGCCCTTCCGGCACCAGCAGCACCACAGGGTCCGGGCCGTCGCGCCATTGTTCGAGCAGGCTGTCGACCGCGGGGTTTTCATAGGCGAACAGCGAAATGACGGTGGCGTCCGGAGTGGGCGCCGGCTGGCCGGTCGTGTGACGCCACCAGGCGTCGCGTGCTTGCGGCGACGCTTCGAAGGCGGCGCGTGCGGCGTCCAGATGGTGTTCCTTCAGCACGCCGCCGGTCCCTGCACCGAGGCCCGGGAAGAAGAATGTCTTCGTCAGCGGATAGCGCGGGTGCGGCGACTGGCGCAGATGAAAGTCCGCGACCCAGTCTTCGGCGCTCAGGTATTCCAGGTTCAGCCATACCGGGGCGCGCTCGCGGCGCGCCATCGCCGCGACGTAGACGTGCGGCAGTTCGCAGCCGAACGCTTCGATCACGACGTCCGCCACTTCGAGCGTGTCGCCCGCGTGTGCCGGTTCGCGCCAGTATTCGATGACGATGCCGCTCACCGCCTGGCGGCTGCGGTCGACGGCGAGCGCGGGGCAGAGCTTCTGGAACGCGTGCAGATCGTCGACGAAGATGCGCACCTGCCAGCCGTGCTCGCTCGTCAGTTGACGCGCGAGACGCCAGCAGACGCCGATATCGCCGAAGTTGTCGATGACGGCGCAAAACAGGTCGCAGGCAATGGCGCCGCTCGTCTCCGAAGGTGCCGTCGGGGACGGCGTGGCGGGCGAAACGGGATGCGGCGGCGGAGCGGAAGGGCGCGCGGAGGACATGGTGGCCGGCATCCGGGTCTCGGACGCGTGCGGAATGTTCTAAACTGGCGATTCTAAAGCACTCACCCCACTCTCCGCGTGAATCCAGACGCGGGGCTCAGCCCGATTCTGCATGACCGATTCTGAAGCTTCCGAAGCATTCGAGCCAAAGAAGGTGCTCGCCCAGTTGCCGCATCTGCCCGGCGTCTATCGTTATTACGACGCGCAGGGGGCCGTGCTGTACGTGGGCAAGGCGCGCGATCTGAAAAAGCGCGTCTCGAGCTACTTCACGAAGACGCTGCTGTCGCCGCGTATTGCGATGATGGTGACGCGGATTGTCCGCATCGAGACCACGGTCACGCGTTCCGAGGCCGAGGCGCTCCTGCTCGAAAACAATCTGATCAAGGCGCTCGCGCCGCGCTACAACATCCTGTTTCGCGACGACAAGTCGTACCCGTACCTGAAGCTGACCGGCCACACATTTCCGCGCATGGCTTACTACCGCGGTTCGGTGGATCGCAAGAACCAGTACTTCGGACCGTTCCCGAGCGCGTGGGCCGTGCGCGAGAGCATCCAGATCCTGCAGCGCGTGTTCCAGTTGCGTACCTGCGAAGACTCGGTGTTCAACAACCGTACGCGGCCTTGTCTGCTGCATCAGATTGGACGCTGCACGGCGCCGTGCGTCGGCGCGATCAACGAGGAGGATTACGCGCGCGACGTCGCCAATGCCTCGCGTTTTCTGCTTGGCCGGCAAAGCGAAGTGATGAGCGAGCTCGAGGAGAAGATGCACGCGTTCGCCGCCGAGCTGAAGTTCGAGCAGGCGGCGGCGGTGCGCAACCAGATGAGCTCGCTGTCGACGGTGCTGCATCAGCAGGCCATCGAAGTGGGCAGCGACAGCGACGTCGACATTCTCGCGGTGGTCGCGCTCGGCGGACGCGTGTGCGTGAACCTGGCGATGGTGCGCGGCGGCCGACATCTGGGCGACAAGGCTTATTTCCCGTCGCACGTGGAAAGCGCGTTGACTGCGGACGAGGGCGGTCTGGACGACGGCGATGCCGATGCGCAAGGCGTGCTGAAGGCGGTGGTCGCGCAAGGGCTGAGGGTGGCAGAGGAGGCGTCGTTGGCGAGTGTGGCGGCGAAGCGCAGGGCTGCCGCAACGGATGCCGATCACACGGCGGATGCGCTGGCGATTGCGCAGGAGTTGCCGCCTGAGACGGATGACGTGGATGGCGTAGATGACGAAGCATTGGACGAAGTGGATGCGTCCGCTGACGATGCCATTGATGAATCCGCTTCCGGGGAAGCCGATGAAACAGACGAAGCCGCGTCGACAAGCTCCCGCAAACCTGCGCGCCGCCGCGTAACCGGTATCGAATCGGAAGTCCTCGAAGCCTTCATCGCACAACACTACCTCGGCAATCGTGTGCCGCCGGTGCTGGTCGTGAGTCACGCGCCGTCCAATCGGGAACTGGTCGACCTGCTGATCGAGCAGGCGGGTCACAAGGTCACCGTGTTGCGCCAGCCCCAGGGGCAAAAGCGCGCGTGGCTGGCGATGGCCGAGCAGAACGCGCGGCTCGCACTCGCGCGCCTGCTCTCGGAACAGGGCTCGCAGCAGTCTCGCACGCGTTCGCTCGCCGACACGCTCGGTCTCGAGTGCGACGACCTCGCGCATCTGCGCATCGAATGCTTCGACATCAGCCATACGATGGGCGAGGCGACCCAGGCGTCGTGCGTGGTCTATCACCATCACAAGATGCAGTCGTCGGAGTACCGGCGCTACAACATCACGGGCATCACGCCGGGCGACGATTACGCCGCCATGCGCCAGGTGCTCACGCGCCGCTATGAAAAGATGGTCGCACAGGCCGCGGCGAACGCCGCCGAGCAGGCGATCGAGCAACCCGCGTCCGATCCGTCGCTGGCGCTCGACCCCGCGCTCGCGGTCGATGCGCCCGAGCCGGCCGCGGGCGGTCTATTGCCGAATATCGTGCTGATCGACGGCGGCAAAGGCCAGGTGGAGATCGCGCGCCAGGTGTTCACTGAAGTGGGTCTCGATTGCGGGATGCTGGTCGGCGTGGCGAAGGGAGAGGGGCGCAAGGTTGGTCTCGAAACGCTGATCTTCGCGGACGGCCGCGCGCCGCTCGAACTCGGCAAGGAGAGCGCGGCCTTGATGCTGGTCGCGCAGATTCGCGACGAGGCGCACCGTTTCGCCATCACCGGCATGCGTGCGAAGCGCGGCAAGACGCGGCAAACCTCGCGCCTCGAAGAACTCGAAGGCGTGGGCGCAAAGCGCCGTCAGCGCCTGCTTGCGCGCTTTGGCGGACTGCGCGGCGTGGTGGCGGCGAGCGTCGACGATCTTGCCAGTGTCGAAGGGATTTCCCGTTCGCTGGCCGAGCAGATCTATCGGCAGTTGCACTGACTGCGTTTGAGGCCGGCGTGGCCCACGTTGGCCGCGCCTTGACAGTGAAATGCCGCCCGCGCGCCACCTTGCCGTCAGTTTGCGTCCTGTTCGCCCCGGTTTGCGGCCTGTTTGCTTGTGGCAGGCCTTATGACACGGCACAATTGCAACTCCCTTGTCAGACGCTGCGCCTGCCCATGCCGTTTAATTTCCCGATTTTCCTGACGTGGCTGCGGATTGTTCTGATTCCGCTCGTCGTCGGCGTGTTTTATTTGCCCGACATGATGATGAGCCCCGCGCACCGCAATCTCGCGGCCGCGACGGTATTCATCCTCGCGGCGCTGACCGACTGGTTCGACGGCTACCTGGCCCGCAAATGGAACCAGACCTCAGCGTTCGGCGCGTTCCTCGATCCGGTGGCCGACAAGCTGATGGTGACGGCGGCGCTGCTGGTGCTGGTGCAACTGACGCGGCTCGATTCGGCGATTGCGCTGGTGATCGTAGGCCGCGAGATCGCGATTTCGGCGTTGCGCGAATGGATGGCGCAGATCGGCGCCTCGAAGAGTGTGGCGGTGAATTCGTTGGGCAAGTTCAAGACCACCTGCCAGATGATCGCGATTCCGATGCTGCTGCTCTATGGTCCGGTGCCGATCGCGCCGGGTGTGACGATCGATACGCGCGTGTGGGGCATGTGGCTCATCTTGCTGGCCGCGTTCCTGACGATCTGGTCGATGCTCTACTACATGAAGCTCGCGTGGCCGCAGATTCGTGAACGGGGCGGGATCGTGTGAGCGAAAACTGTTCCGTTAAAGACCCGTGTGAAAGGGGTTGACACGTTTCAGCGCTTTATACATAATCTCGTTTCTCCGATGCACGCAGTTCTGAACACCGGGGCCGCAGTACGGTAGTCAAGCAGTGAAAAGTAGCAGCAAAACGCGGGAGTAGCTCAGTTGGTAGAGCGCAACCTTGCCAAGGTTGAGGTCGCGAGTTCGAGACTCGTCTCCCGCTCCAAATTTTTGAAGCAGCGTTTTGTGTGGCAAGTGTGACAGTAGCAAAACGTTGTATAGCAGGACCATGCGGGAGTAGCTCAGTTGGTAGAGCGCAACCTTGCCAAGGTTGAGGTCGCGAGTTCGAGACTCGTCTCCCGCTCCAGACATTCGGGGAAGCAACGCTTCCCTTTTTGTTTGGTGGACTAACCGGCCATCGAACAAATCTGCGAACCCGTTGTACACGCAACTTGTTGCGACGGTTCAGCAGTCCGCTTATGGCGCGATAGCAAATCGGTTATGCAGCGGCCTGCAAAGCCGTTTAGGCCGGTTCGACTCCGGCTCGCGCCTCCAGCAGTTAAAGAAAAGCCCCGACTTGTCGGGGCTTTTCTTTTTTCGGCGCGGGGTTTCTTCGAAGTGCAACGCTTGCACCTTGTGAGCGGCATGCAAGGGCGCGCAGCAAAGCAAGCACATGCACGGCTGCGAATCTCCGGCAGCAGGACACACAGTCTGTCAGCGAAACAGCAACGCAGCGAGCATGCATCAACCAACGCCTCGCCCACCGCGTATGAAATACTGTCAGTCATCTCCCGAACCCGCAGACCCCCATCCATGTACTTACAGCTCACCGGCACCCAGGTCCGGCTGCTTGGCTCGATGCATCTGTTTTCCGCCGCCAGTCCGCGCACACCCGCGTGGGTCTCGCAAGCGTTCGACTGGGCGGAAACGCTCGTCTTCGAATCCGATGCGCAGTCCATCTTGCCGTTTCTGAAGCGGCAAGGCGGTCAATCTCTCGAGCATCTGCTGCCGCCTGAAGTGTGGCGCCGCCTTGACGCAACATGGCCTTCCGCAGGCGTATTGGCGCCGCTCGGCGAACTGCGCCCGTGGGCTGCGATGATGGTCGCGCCGACGCTTTGCCAGCGCGTGGTCGAAGGCGTCGAACCGAGGATGCTGAGAGAGGCCGCGGCGCAAGCGAAACCGTACCGCTTTCTGGAGACGGCCGATGAAGTGGTGGCATCGCTCGAGTCGATCCCATTGTCGGCCATCTGCACCGGACTCGAATTGCTGCTCGCCGATCTGACCGAGCCTCAGCGTACGCTGGAGCGCATGCAGGCCGCCTGGCTGCAGCGCGATCTTCAGGGCGTCTATGACGTGGCGGCCGAATCGCCGATGTTCACACTGCCCGGCATTCGCAGCGCGATCCTCGACGCACGCAATCTTGCCTGGGCGCCGCGCGTGCGGGAAGCGTTGGATAGTCCGGCGCGCACGCTCGTGGTGGTGGGCGCGTTGCATTTATGTGGGCCCGACAATCTGATCGAGCGTCTGCAGCATCCGGTAGAGCCTGTTCCTTTGACTGATTGATTAACGTTTGCGCACCCACACGAAGATCCATTGCCCCGGCTCGAATATCACACACCCTCGTCAATCAGCCAGTTTTCCACGCGTCGATATTTTCACCACTATCGGACGATGGCCGGAAACTGGCATATTTCCAGTTCTGCCATAGTCGGGTATGTTCCTGATCAGGTTCAGGTTCAGGTTCAGGTTCAGGTTCAGGTTCAGGTTCAGGTTCAGGTTCAGGCGACACGGCTGGCGCGGCCGCCGCGCCGGCGCGGGGCATAACACATCATCGAATATAAATCGGGGTCGACTGGCGGACCATCACGGGGTAACCAGTCGAACAATTCAAATCGAAAGACAAAGCAAAGACAAATGAAATATAAAGGCGGATTTTCGGGGAAGCGGCATGCAATCGTCATTGCTTTGTCGGCCGTGCTGGCAGCCGGGTGTGGCGGCGGCGGTTCGAGTTCGTCGCCGAACCCGTTGTTCAACGGTTCGGGCGGCTCCAATATCAGTGCCGTGCAGCAGGCTTATGAAAGCATCGCGCTAGCGAGCAATGGCGGATTGCACTATCTGTCAGGACAGCTGAGCTTTTCGACTTCATCGACCGGCGTACTTTCGCTCAGTCCCAGCAGCTATTTTTATAGCGACAATTCCAGCATTCCCGCCAGTCCGGCGAACGGCGCGCAAACCGTCACGCTTACGCAGACCTCGGTGGCTTCGACGCTCTCGGTTCCCTCTTTGACCCCGGTTCGCTATCTGGTCAATGGTTCGGTCTTCGTCAGGCCCGTCCCCGATCAGGCGAAGGTCAGCTACTCGGGATCGAACGTGCAGGAGAACTATCTCGCCACGGACGGCCAGACCGTTGTCGAGACCCTGCTGGGCACCAGCTATACGACCGTGTCGTTGTCGGGGCTGCTCTCGGGCGCACCGAGCGAACTCGTGTCGGACAGCGACTTCGGCCTTCTGACCGATTCCATCAACGGTCAATCGCTTTATAACCTGCAGGCGAGCTGGCAGGCGGGGTCGGCGTACGTGAAGGTGGTCAGGCAGGTGGTCGGCAATACGCTGGGCGTCGGCGATTGCGTCGCGCCGGCAACGACGGGCACCAACATCACGCCCTGTTCGACCACGGTGTCGACGCTCGAGAATTTCTTCCCCTACACGAGCACGACGGACGGCACCACCTACCAGCTTGCCGCCGGCCAGATCACAACGGTGGCCGGCGTGCGTGCGTGGGTCGCCAACACGGCGCTGTCGACGGCGACCCCGGAGTACCGCGTTTTCTATCAGAGCAATGGCGGCATTTATACCGGCGCCTTGATCAAGGACGGCACACCGCTTCAGGTCGCACCGTCCGGAGGCGGAACGCCGACGAATTTCTATATTTTCCTGAACAGCGCCGCGCTTCAATCCGTCAAGTCGGCACTCAATTTTTAATCGCTTTTAACCGGCATGGTCTCTATATTTATTTGGCGCCAATGCCGTCCGGCACTCGGAATGTGGGAGCCAAGCCTCCGGTAAAGATTGCTTCAGATCACGCAAAGCCCCGATTCGTCGGGGCTTTGTCGTTTCTGTTCGGCGCCCGCGTCGCACCATACGCGTCCTGCGCGGTCAAGATTGCGCGTTCGCAAGAGAGCGTTATCCGAACCGCACTCAATCTCAGGCGCGATTTGCCGCTATACACTATGACCACGGCCAACCCTCAACGGAATCCGACATGCTCGTCCCTCCTATTCCCGCGAACGAGAGCACCCGCCTGAACACCTTGCGGACGCTGAGCATCCTCGATACTCCTGCTGAAGAGCGTTTCGACCGCCTGACCCGGCTGGCGAGGCGCATCTTCGGCGTGCCGATTGCGCTTGTCAGCCTCGTCGACGAAAACCGCCAGTGGTTCAAATCATGTGTGGGTCTGGATGCCAGTGAAACGTCGCGCGACGTCTCGTTCTGCGCGCACGCAATCCTCCACGACGACATCCTGATGGTGCCCGATACGTTGATGGACGAGCGCTTCCAGGACAATCCGCTGGTGACGGGGGAGCCCGGCATTCGCTTCTACGCGGGGTGCCCGCTGACCGTGCCGAACGGCAGCAAGCTGGGCACGCTGTGCCTGATCGACGTCAAGCCGCGCGGACTCGACGAGGAAGACCGCGCGCTCTTGCACGATCTCGGCCGCATGGCGGGCGAAGAACTGGCGGCGGTTCAACTGGCGACGCTCGATCCGCTGACGCAGTTGTCGAACCGGCGCGGTTTCGAAGCGCTTTCGCAGCATGCGCTCAATGTCTGCAAGCGCATGAGCCGGCCCGCGTCGTTGCTGTTTTTCGACCTGAACGATTTCAAGGCGATCAACGATACCTACGGTCATGCCGAGGGCGACCGTGCCCTGGTGGGTTTCGCCGAAGTGCTGCGCGACGCGTTGCGCGAGAGCGACGTGATCGGCCGCCTGGGCGGCGACGAATTCGTGGCGCTGCTGACCGATTCCAACATCTCGGAGACGGCCGCGGTCACCCGGCGTCTGCACGAGCAACTCGCGGCACATAACTCGGCTGCGCAACGCGGCTACGAGATCCGCTTTAGCGTCGGGCAGATCGAATACGATCCGCAGGACCATGCGTCGATTGCCGAACTGCTCGCCGCGGCCGATGCCGCGATGTACGTCAACAAGCGGGCGTCGAAGGCGCAGGCGGGACAGCGCGTCTGATGTCTCGCTGCGCCGCGCGTGCGGTGCAGGGGCGGCTTGCCATGCTCCCGCGCGATTCGCGGCATAATTCGGCCATCGCCGCCCGTTCGGGCGCATTCCTTTTGACGTGTTCCCCATGAACGAGCCGCAGCATTCCACAGCCACGCCGCATCCGCCTATCGAATGGCGCTGGAAATTCTTCGACGACCTGACGACCGCCGAGGTCTACGCCATGCTGGCCGCACGCAGCGAGGTGTTCGTGATCGAGCAGAACTGCGTGTACGGAGATATCGACGGTCTCGATACCGGGGCGTGGCATCTGTTCGCGTTCGGCCCGGGCGAGCCCCGGCCGAAACTGGCGGGTTACCTGCGCGTGTTGCTGCCGGATGAGAACGAGACGGACATCCGCATTGGCCGCGTGCTGACTACCGCGGATTTTCGCGGCATCGGCCTGGGCAACAAGATGCTCGAACGCGCCGTGGGACACATTGCCGAGCAATGGCCCAACGTGCCGGTGCGTCTGCATGCCCAGGCGCATCTGCAGGGCTTCTATGGCGCCTTCGGTTTCGTGCCGATTTCGGACATCCACGATGAGGATGGCATCCCGCACGTCTGGATGCGCGCGGCCTGAGAGCCGTCGCGCGGCGAAGCGATTCGCCGCGCTTGCCTGACCGCCGCCTTGCGGTGAGCGACCTGCGACAAGTCCGTCAGTTCGCCTGGGCCGGCGACTTGACCGCGAACGCCGTGTCGAGCGTCTCGCCATCCGAGAACTGCAGCTTCAGGTGCACGGTGTCGCCCGGCGCCACCTTGTGCTGCGCGTGTTCCAGCATGATGTGATAACCACCCGGTGCGATCGCCACCTGGCCATGCGCGGGCACGGTCAGCTTGTCGACCATCACCATCTGCTGCGTCGAGCCGTTCGAGACCGTCTGATGCAACATCGCGCCCTGGTAGTCGTCACTCGAAATGTCGGTGAGATCGATCGGCTTGTCGCTCGCGTTGACGAGCGTCACGTAGCCGGCTGCGGGCAGGTTGTTCGGCAACCAGCGCACCCATGCGTGCTGGGCGGTGATGGACTGCGGGCCGGCCGCTTCGGCGGTGCCGGCGAAACCGAACGAGAGGGCGAGGGCGCAGCCCAGCGCTGCGAGAGAGGGGGTCTTCAGGTTCATAGGCGCAGACTCGGAAAGGAAGAGCAGGTAGGGCGGCAGCTTGCCGCCCATCGTTAGGAATGGTCGTCAATGATACGTCGCAGATCGGCGGCGAACACCTCGGGCGAATCGCGGTCGGTGCCGAGCAGACGCGCGTGGCCTTGCGCATCGAAGACGTAGACCGCGGAGCTGTGCGTGACTTCGTAGTTGCCGTTCGGGTCGCGCTTTTCCATCTGGTAGGCGACGCGATACTTGCGCGCCAGCGTTTCGATCTGCCGGTCGCTGCCGGTCAACCCCACGGCATGCTCGGCATCGAATGCACCGACGTAGTCATGCAGCGCCGCGGGCGTGTCGCGCGCCGGGTCGACGGTGATGAACAGGATGCGCACGTTGTGCGCGTCCGGGCCGAGCTTGGCGAGTACCTGCATCAGGCGCGCCATGGTTTCAGGGCAAACGTCGGGACAGTGCGTGTAGCCGAAGTAGACGAGCGCGGTGTCGCCCTTGAAGGCCTCGCCGGTGATGGGCTTGCCGTTGTCGCTGACGAGCGAGAAGTCGAGATCGGGCAGATGGCCGGTCACGTTCGTCAGATGCCAGGGTTCTTCCTTGTGCGAGCAACCGGCGAGCAGGCCGAGCGTCATGGAGAGCGCCAACATCCCCGGCAACGCGGTGCGTTGCAGGCGTCGCATGGCGCGTGCCTTGCGAGGCGCTTGCCGCAGCGGTTCAGGTCCATCCAGTTGCACCCGGTGACGCGAAATTCTGGGGAACAAAGCAGGCATCCGTGACTCGATTAAAGGGAACCCCGCGAGGGCGCATCGCAGCAGCGCGTCGCCCGGCGAAAGCGGCTGGCAGATGGCCTTGCGCACCGCGCAATCCGGCGCTGTGGCTGTCGCGCGGACCTGTCAGCGTGGCTGGGACTGTATCGTAAATCATTGGGGCGCGTCATACGCCGCCCCGCAGGACCGGCATCGCGGGGCAATTTGACGCATCCTGATCTGAGGCCGCCTGGAACGGAAACGTGCGGATCTGGAACAGGATTTCCGCAGCGGGCGGCCGGATTCCCATGCCGTCGTTGCACTAAGCCTGACTTTCCCGAAAAATAGCGGGATGCGCGGTAAGATGCGCACACTTTTGCGGCTGCGAGCGGCTGAAAGGCAAGATAAACCGATGCAAGCACTTCCGGCTGTTCTGTCTCCCAGCGAGACGGCATTTTTCTTCGATTTCGACGGCACGCTGGTCGAACTGGCCCCCACGCCCGACGGCGTGCTGGTGCAACCCCAGGTCATCACCCTGCTCACCGAGCTGCGCCGGCTGACGAACGGCGCCGTCGCGGTGGTCTCGGGCCGCGGCATCGACAGTATCGACGCCTTTCTCGGCATGCCCGACCTGCCCATCGCCGGCCTGCATGGCGCCGAGCGGCGCGACTCGAACGGCGACACCCAGCGTATCGGCTTTCATGATGAACGGCTCCTGCGCATGGAGCAGGTGCTGGCCGAGGTCGTCAATCAGCATCCCGGCATGCTGCTGGAGATCAAGGGCGCGGCATTGGCACTGCATTATCGCAACGCGCCGGACCGCGAGCCGGTGGCGCGCAAGGTCACCGAGCGGCTGGTGGCCGACTATCCGGGCGCCTATGTGCTGCAGCCCGGCAAGATGGTCTACGAGATCAAGCCGAAAGACGTCGACAAGGGGCGCGCGGTGCGGGCCTTTCTGGACGAGCCGCCGTTCACCGGCCGCCGGCCGGTCTTCGCAGGCGACGACCTGACCGACGAGAAGGGCTTTGCGGTCGTCAACGAGCGCGGCGGTGTATCGATCAAGGTTGGCCCCGGCGACACGATTGCGCGTTCGCGGCTCGAGTCGGTGGGCGCGTTGCTCGACTGGCTCGAGGCTGTCGTCACCACGGCGCGCGGCGCATGATGTCCGCGCGCGCTCGCATCGTTCCGAACGTCCTTCTGCACGGAAATCGCGCTTCATGAGTCGACTGATTATCGTATCGAACCGGGTCGCGCCGATCTCGGAAGGAGGCCCGGCGGCGGGCGGCCTGGCGGTGGGCGTCTACGATGCGCTGAAGGAAACGGGCGGCATGTGGTTCGGCTGGAGCGGAGAGGTGCTCGCCTCGGGGCAGCCGCAGATCAAGGTCGAAGAACGCGGCCCGGTGACGTTCGCCACCATCGCGCTGATGCGGCGCGACTACGACCAGTACTATCGCGGTTTTTCGAACGCCACCTTGTGGCCGGCGTTCCATTACCGCGCGGATTTGCTGCAGTACGACCGGCATGACTTCGGCGGCTATTGCCGCGTCAACACATGGCTCGCCCAGCAACTCGTGCCGCTCCTGCGCCCGGACGACGTGATCTGGGTGCACGACTATCACCTGATTCCGTTTGCGCAGGCCTTGCGGGCGGCGGGCGTCAAGAACCGCATTGGCTTCTTTCTGCATATCCCGTTTCCGGCCTCGCAGGTTTTGCTGGCGGTGCCGCCGCATCGCGAACTGGTCGAAGCGCTTTGCTCGTTCGATCTGCTCGGTTTCCAGACCGGCCCCGACCTGCGGGCGTTCTGCGACTACATCGTCAATGAGGCCAACGGCAGCGTCGAGATTCCGGCTGACGGGCCGACTGTCGTGCAGGCCTTCGGCCGGACCTTGAAGGCGTCGGCGTATCCGATCGGCGTCTATCCGGACGAGATCGCGGAACTCGCGAAAGCGGGCGAGCGCGGTAAGCCGGTGCGTACGATGAAGGCCACGCTGCATTCGCGCAAGCTGATCATGAGCGTCGACCGGCTCGACTATTCGAAAGGGCTGGTGGAGCGTTTCCGCGCCTTCGAGCGGCTGCTCGAACATTCGCCCGCGCAGCGCAACAAGGTGTCGTTCCTGCAGATCGCGCCGCCGACGCGAGCCGATCTGCATGCCTACCAGGACATCCGTTTGCAACTGGAAGGCGAGTCGGGCCGGATCAATGGCCGGTTCGCCGAACTGGACTGGGCGCCGATTCTCTACATTCATCGCCAGTACGAACGGCCGGTGCTGGCTGCGCTGTTCCGGACTGCCCACGTGGGGTATGTGACGCCGTTGCGCGACGGCATGAACCTCGTGGCCAAGGAATATGTCTCGGCGCAGGACCCGGAAGATCCGGGCGTGCTGGTGCTGTCGCGCTTCGCGGGCGCGGCGCAGGAACTGGACGGCGCGTTGATCGTCAATCCGGTGGATATCGACGGGATGGCCGAGGCGCTGGCGACGGCCTTGTCGATGCCGCTTGCCGAACGCCAGGCCCGCTATCGAGACATGATGGTGCGACTGCGTGAGAACAACGTGTCGGTGTGGCGCGATAATTTCATGCGCGATCTGCAGGCGGCAGGGGCCGCGAAGGATGACGGCGAAGGCGCACCGGTGGTACGCGAGCCGCTGGCTGGATGAGAGCAGGGTGAGCACAAAAAAAGCCGCTTCGAATCCAATCGAAGCGGCTTTTTACTTTCGGGCCGAGCCTTACGCAGAGGCGTGGCCGCCACCAACCGTCACACGACGTGTTGCTCGTCGACCTTCTTGCCGCCGGCATGCAGCGTCGCGCCTTTGCCGTACTGCTTCGAGAGCAGGTCGCGATACAGCCCGGGCCGGTTGCGCAGCTCTTCGGGCGTGCCGTCGTCGACCACCTTGCCCGTGCTCATCACGATGATCCGGTCGAAACTGTTCAGCGTCGACAGCCGGTGCGCGATGGCAACCACCGTGCGGCCCACCATCAGCCGGTCGAGCGCTTTCTGGATGGCCTCTTCGGAGGCGCTGTCGAGGGCGGAGGTGGCTTCGTCGAGCAGCAGGATCGGCGCGTTCTTCAGGATGGCGCGCGCAATCGCGATGCGCTGCCTCTGGCCGCCCGAGAGCTTGACGCCGCGGTCGCCGACGATCGTGTCGTAACCTTCCGGCATCGCTTCGATGAAGTCCGAACAGCGCGCTTCGCGCGCCGCCGCGAGCACTTCTTCGCGGCTCGCCTCGGGGCGGCCGTAGGCGATGTTCTCGTAGACGGTGCGGTGGAACAGGGCGATATCCTGCGGCACGACCGCAATAGCGTGACGCAAGCTGTCCTGTGCGATCGACGCGATGTCCTGGCCGTCGATCTTGATCTGACCGCCTTGCGTCTCGTAGAAACGCTGTAGCAGCGACAGCACGGTCGACTTGCCGGCGCCCGACTTGCCGATCAGGCCGACCCGCTGGCCCGGTTCGATATGCAGTTCGAAGTGATCGAGAATCGGCCGGCGGCGCGGATACGCAAACGTCACGCTCTCGAAGTCGATGCGTCCGCCTTGCGGCACCAGTTCGACGGCGTCCGAGCGGTCCGGCATGCCGTGCGGCTCGAGCAGCGTGCGCACCGCTTCCGCGAGTCGCGCGACGTGCTGCGTGACGTCGACGAGCGCGACGGCGAGGTCGCGCGTGCCGTGCAGGATCGTGAAGCCGAGCGAGCTGACCAGCACGATGTCGCCCGAGGTGGCCCGGCCGTTATCCCAGAGCCACAGCGCCCAGCCGAGCAGACCCGCCGACAGCATCGCCGTGATGACCGCGTGCAGCAGGCGCAGCTTCTCCAGATAGAGCAGGCTTTGCTGGCGCGCGTCCATCTCGGCCTTGACGGTGGCGCCGAAGCGCGCCTGCTCGCGAATCGTCATGCCGAACGCGCGCACCAGACCCATGTTGCTGATGACGTCGACGAGTTCGCCGTCCACCGAAGCCGCCTTGGTGGCGAAGTGATGATGACGCGCCGAACCGCGCCCGGCCAGCTTGTAGAGCACGACGGAGAGGATCGCCGAACAGAACATCAGGCCCGCCGCCATCAACGGATTGACGGCGATGATCATGATGATGGCGCCGAGCACGGCAATGCACGGCGGCAACACGTTCCAGGCGGTGGTGTTCTCCGCCGTGTAGACCGCGTTCGAGGTGGCCGTGATGCGGCTCGCGAGCATGCCGGGCTGCTTTTCCGAGTAGTACGTGGGCGAGTGGCCGCTCAGGTACTGGAACAGATCGCGGCGCAGGTCGCCGGTGACAGCCACGAAGGTGTGCGCCGCGACCCAGCCGCCGACCCGCCACAGCAGGTTGTCCGCGGCAATCAGGCCGACAAGGATGGCGAACGCGCCCCACAGCGGGCCGGGATGATGCCGGCCTCCGCCGAGCACGTCGATCAGATGCTTGATGGCATATTGCGAGGCGAGCGCACAACCCACAGCCGCGAACACGCTGCACAGGACGATCGCATGGGCGAGCGGGTGGCGGCGGATATAGCGAAAAAGAAACGCAAGCGGCCTGTGCGCATAGCTCGCAAGCTTTGCGTTGTGGGCGTTACGCTGGGCGATGGTGAGATGTTCCAATTGATCGTGTGGTCGGTGTGTTTCAGGTTATGTCATGCAACGGCATGGGCCACGGGACGCATCGCCACAAAAGGCAGATGCTTCGCATTGTAAACACGCAAAAGGCATTCCGCCGTGTTCGAACGGCAACGGGACGCGACTGATTTCGCGATGGGCATCCGCAACACCTTGTTTGCTCGACCCCGCCAGGCGGCAGTCGTTCATGCAGATTGCGGAATAATTTCGGGATATAATTACAAAAGCCATTCAACGCGTGGGGACCTGAAGCTACGCGTTGAAGAGCGGCACGCATGGAAACATGGGCGGAAGAATTTGCAAAAAAGCGCTTTGCCGGCCGCGCGCCACAGCCAGCCCTTACTGTAGAACTGTCTTATAAAACAAGGGTTTGCAAAGTGTTTCCGCTTTGTAACAACGTAAAGTGTTTGAAATGTTTCGTCCCGGGAGGGGCTTCCGGCACCCATAATGCGTGCTCGGTAGTCCCACGAAAATATCTGACAGTTTGTCAACGAGTCTGACGCATGCGCGTTTATGGCACATGTACAGCCTGGTGACGATGATCAGTCTGGGCATCCTTACCAAGCGATCCATCGCAGGATTTCTCGAAGAAACAGGCCCGTGCCGGTCCCTCCGGCGCGACTGGCCAGGCGAGCAAAGCGAGTCGCTTTTAACAAACCGCAGTACTTTTGCCTGATTTTTTACGAGGAGTTCTCTCTATGCGAATCGCACAAATCGCTCCGTTGCACGAGGCGGTTCCTCCCAAGCTGTATGGCGGAACGGAACGGGTAGTGTCCTACCTGACCGAGGCACTGGTCGAACAGGGACACGATGTGACGCTCTTCGCGAGCGGCGATTCGCAGACCTCGGCGAAACTCGAAGCATTCTGGCCGCAGGCGCTGCGCCTCGACCCGACCATCCGCGACGTGATGGCCCCGCACATGCTGCTGCTGGAAGAAGTGCGCCGTCGCGCGGATGAATTCGATGTGCTGCATTTCCACATCGACTACTACCCGTTCTCGCTGTTCGCGCGCCAGCCGGTGCCGTTCCTGACCACGCTGCACGGCCGTCTCGACCTGCCCGAACTGCAACCGATCTTCAACACGTTCAGCGACGTGCCCGTGGTGTCCATCTCGGACAATCAGCGCATGCCGCTGCAGCAGGCTAACTGGCTGTCGACCGTGTATCACGGCCTGCCGGAAAACCTGCTCAAGCCGATCCCCAACGTCAAGCCGGGCTATCTCGCCTTCCTCGGCCGTATTTCTCCGGAAAAGCGCCTCGACACGGCTATCCGCATCGCCGAGCAGGCCGGCATGAAGATCAAGGTTGCCGCCAAACTCGACAAGGCTGACCGCGCGTATTACGAAGAAGTCATCAAGCCGCTGATGTCGCTGCCGCACGTCGAATACATCGGCGAAATCAGCGAAGCAGAGAAGACCGAATTCCTCGGCAACGCTCACGCGCTGCTGTTCCCGATCGACTGGCCGGAGCCCTTCGGTCTGGTGATGATCGAAGCCATGGCGTGCGGCACGCCGGTGATCGCGTTCAAGCGCGGTTCGGTGCCGGAAGTGATCGAGAACGGCGTGTCGGGCTTCGTCGTCGAAGACGAAATCAGCGCGGTCGCTGCCGTCAAGCGTCTCAATACGCTGCCGCGCGAAACCGTGCGCAAAGCGTTTGAATCGCGTTTCTCGTCGAAGGTCATGGCCCAGAACTACGTCGCGTCGTACGAAGAGCTGCTGCGCCAGAAGCGCCGCACGGTCCTGCGCGAAGTCAACGCAAGCTAAGTCCGTCAGCATTCGCCAGCCTGTCGCGGCGCCGCCGCCGGGCGGCGCCGTCCGGCGCCAGCAACGCCCCGCGTGTGTCAAACACGCGGGGCGTTGTTGCATGGGCGCCGCGCATTTGTCGCGGATTCGTCTGAAAGTGGCGTTTTGGGGGTAGGAACCGTGAGCGGCCTCGGTAATATCCCTATAATGGCCCTGCCGCAAATTTGGCTGCGGCGTCGTCGACGACAGGAGGATGCCTTGGCGAGAACGAAAGAGACGCGTGCGAACGCGGCGCCTGGCGCCGGAACGATCTTCGCGTTGCGCGCCATCGGTCTCGTGATTCTGGCTCGATGGCTGTTTTCGATGTCGCAGATGGACCTCGTCGCGTCGTTGGCCGCGATGGCCTCGTCGCCGTGGGCCTGCATCAACCTCGTCTTTCTGTTCCTGCTGATTTTCCTGCCGGGCGCGCGCGCCCAGGCCGAGCGCCCGTTTCATCCGCTGCCGCAATGGCTGCGCCAGGCGCTGCGGCTGTTCGCTTTCCTCGGATTCCTGTTCGCGGTGTTTTCGGTGGGCGCCTTCGTCTGGAGCGCCGGCGGCCGGCGTGCGATTCATGCGGTGGCCGCCACCAACGGCTGGCTGGTGGCGGCGCCCGCGCTGTATGCAGCGGTGCTGTGGATCTGCCGTCCGCGCGCGCTGTGGCGCACCAACGTGGCGGCGCGCCGCTTCGCGATAGGCCGCTATGCGATCTCCGTCGATACGGCGACGCGCACGGTGATCGTCTGGGTGGAAAGCCGCAAGCTCGGTCAGTACGATGCCCGTGAGCTGTCGGTGCGCTGGCCGGATGGGCAGGGCGATGCGGGTGTGGCGCCGGTCGCGGCACCGGTCGCGGTGCCTGGCACGGAGGACGCCGCGGCTGCAGCGAGTGCGGGTTCGTCTGCGGCTTCTGCGTCTGCCTCTGTCTCTGCTTCAGTAGCGCCGCGGGCCGCGGCACACGCCGGTTGGCCGCACCGGCGACCCAAGGTCGAGTTGCTGTGGGACTCGCCCGCGGCTGCGGGACACAACCATCAGACGGTATTTCGCGCCGCGCTCGTGAGCGAGGGAGATCGCGTCGCCGCGCGAGCCCTCGATACCTCGCTGCGTCAGGCCTGATCCACGGACACTTTATGACCCCCACCACGCCCGACTCGCACAACATCGCCACCACGCCGGAGTACGCCTCGACCGCCAAACCCTTCCGGCGCCTGCTGTTGACCGGCGCCGCTGGCAACCTCGGCCGGCAGTTGCGCGGCGCGCTTGCCGCCTGGGCCGATGTCGTGCGTGTCAGCGATATCGCACCGCTTGGCGAAGTGGCGGCGCATGAAGAGGCGTCGGTGGTGGACCTCGCCGATGCGCAGGCCGTGCATGCATTGCTGGAAGGCGTCGACGCGGTGATCCACCTGGGCGGCATCTCGGTCGAAGCGCCGTTCGAGGATCTCCTCGAAGCGAATATTCGTGGTCTCTACAACCTGTATTCGGCGGCGCAAAAGCAGGGCGTGAAGCGCATCGTCTACGCGAGCTCGAATCACGCGGTGGGGTTTCATCCGGTGACCTCGGTGGTCGATATCGACGCGCCCTTGCGTCCCGATAGCCTGTACGGCGTGACCAAGTGCTTCGGCGAATCGCTGTCGCGCTACTACTTCGACCGCTTCGGCCTGGAGACCGTGTGCCTGCGGATCGGCTCGTCGTTCGAGCAACCGAAGAATCCGCGCATGCTGGTGACGTATCTGAGCTATCGCGACTTCATCGAACTGGTGCGCTGTTCGCTCTTCACCAACCGGGTGGGGCATGCGATCGTGTACGGCGTGTCGGACAATCGCAGCAAGTGGGTGGACAACACGAAGGCGGCATTCCTCGGTTTTCGTCCGCAAGACAGTTCGGTGGAGTTCGAGCATCTGTTCTCGCCCAAGGCGCCGGACACGAACCTCGACGATCCCACCCAACGCTTCCAGGGCGGCCCGTTTGTGCTGGCCGGTCCGATGGAACCGAAGGCCTGACGGTCTGCTAAAGCGTTGCCGAACAGCGGTCCGGTTGGGAACGCGCGGCATCGATTCGCGCGGCCTTGACCGGATCCAGGTGAGCGGCCCAATCGAAGGGACTGCTTAGTGATGCGCAAAGGGCGTTTGCACATTCAGACTCTGAACGCGGCTGCCCGAGTCCGACAGCCCACTCGCCACGCCACCATACGCATTGCCATTCGCGCCGTACGCGGCCTGCTCGGCGGCGACGGTCTGCGCGCTCTGGCCGCGCTGCGACGCCGGGGCGCCGGCGATCGGGTTATACGACGGAGCAGGGCCGTAGCCGCTGCTGGCAAATGCGGGGGCGGCCACAGCGGCGCTTGCGGCGATCAGAAGGGCGGTGATGAGATGGCGGTTCATGAGATTCACTCCAATGTGCGTTAAATAAATGTCTTGTGAGTCCGGCGGCGCTCCGCTAACCGGAGACGGCGGCGCAGTGCTGCTTGTTGACCGCGCCGCTGCCGGAATAAAGCTTGTGTTGCTGACACCCGGGTCTTACTTCAGGCGCGACTGCAATTCGTTGGCGAGCTGTTTGATGGCCGCTTTCGTCGGGGCGTCTTCAGCCAGCGCGTTGAGCAAACCGAAGTCGTGGATCGTGCCGTTGTAGCGCACCGTGGTCGCGTCATCGCCTGCTTCGTCGAGCTTGCGGCCGTAGGCTTCGCCTTCGTCGCGCAGCACGTCGGACTGCGCCACCTGAATCAACGCCGGCGGCAGTCCCTTCAACTCAGCCAGCGAAGCACGCAACGGCGACGCGTAAATCTCGTTACGCTGCTTCGGGTCCTTGGTATACGCATCCCAGAACCACTGCATCATCGGACGGGTCAGGAAGTGGCCTTCCGGATAGGCGTTATACGAACCGTCATTGAAATTGTTGTCCGTGACGGGCCACATCAAACCCTGGAAGCGGATCGCGGGGCCTTGCTTGTCCTTCGCCATCAGCGAGACCACCGCGGCCATGTTGCCGCCCACGCTATTGCCCACCACCGCGAGACGGCTGCCATCTACCCCGATCTCGCTACCATGCGCCGCGACCCATTTGGTGGCCGCGTACGCCTGATTGATCGCCACCGGATAGCGTGCTTCGGGCGACGGCGTGTAGTTGACGAACACCGCCACCGCGCCGGATTGCACTACGAGGTCGCGCACCAGCCGCTCGTGAGTCGGGAAATCGCCGAGGATCCAGCCGCCGCCGTGGAAGAACATGAAGACCGGCGGCGTACCCGTGACGCCTTGCGGCCGCACGATGGTGATCGGCACGGTGATGCCGTCCTGCTCGATGGTCTGGTTCGACACATCGATGCCTGACAGATCCACCTTGACGCTGTTCTGCGCACCGACCAGCACCGCGCGCGCCTGCGCCGGGGTCAACGTATTGATGGCCGGTCCGGTGCCGCTGTTGAGCGCCTTGAGAAACTGGCTCGTCACCTGATCGGGTCCGGCGGGTGCCGCCGGGGTTGCGGCGACTGCGAAGGTCGTTTGAGCAGCGAGGGCGGCTGCAAGGAGCAGGGGCTTCAAGGTCTTCATGATGGCTTCTGGTGTGTGTGGTTGACGTGTGGGACTTAGGCGATCGTCAGCGTGACGTCGATGTTGCCGCGGGTCGCGTTCGAGTACGGGCAGACGATGTGCGCCTTGTCGACCAGCGCTTGCGCCGCTTCGCGCGCCATGCCCGGCAGCGAAATCTTCAGTTCCACTTCGATGCCGAAGCCGTTCGGAATCACGCCGATCCCCACGCTGCCGTCAATCGAGACATCCGCCGGGATCGCGATCTTGTCGCGGGCGGCGACGAACTTCATCGCGCCGAGGAAGCAGGCGCTGTAGCCGGCAGCAAACAGCTGTTCCGGGTTGGCGCCTTCGCCGCCTGCGCCGCCGAGTTCTTTGGGCGTGGTCAGCCTGAAGTCGAGGTTGCCTGCGGGCACAACAGCACGGCCGTCACGGCCGCCAGTTGCGTGGGCATGGGCGCGGTAAAGAACTTTTTCGAGGGACATGGTGAAACTCCTTTCAGTAGGTTGGGTTGCCAGTTTGCTATCTACTACTAGATAGATTGTGGCGCGAAACAACAATGACTTCCCTTTCACATCTGCCACATTATCTATCTACTCAAAGATAGATAATGTGGCCAAACAAAGAGGTGGCGTACCACCTCGTATTGAACTGCCTTACCGCGCAATTCTCACCGAAGCCTCGACATCTTCAAGCCGAGCCTTGGTGTGAAACAAGCGGGCCGCCAGCACGCTGCCCTGAAACGCTGCGAACAGCGCGCGTGCCGCATTGTCCGGTTTGCCGTTCACTGCCAGCGTCCCTTCTTGCGCGCCTTGTGCGAGAACCTTCGCGAGCCAGCTTTCGTTCGCCTTGAAAAACGCCTGCACGGCTTGCCGGATAGTGTCGGGCAGTGACTCGATGTCCGCAGCCAGCATGCCGCACAGGCAGATCTGATTGCCGTCACCAAGGGTCCTGCCGAACAGCTTCGCGTACTTGCTGAGCTTTGCATCGGCCGACAACGAAGCGTCGACAGCGTGGAGGGCGTTAAGTACCTCTTTGCTGTACTCGCTGACCGCTTCCAGGACCAGATCGTCTTTCGACGGGAAGTAGTAGTGGATGCTCGAGGTCTTTACGCCGACCAGACTCGACAGATCCCGGTAACTAAAACCGTTGTAACCGCGCAGCATGATGAGCGTGATGGCGTGGTCGAGAATCTGTTCGCGCACTGTCGTTGTCGTTTCCATGGACTGAACTTTATCTACTGATAGATAGATTGTCAAGCATGGGTGCAAAAAAATTTTCGAATGGAAAAGTGCGGTGGCGGGTGGGATAAAAAAGGCTGGCGTATGGGATACGCCAGCCGGAGGAGTGACTCATGTTTGGGGGCGGTTGCCTGGTCGACTATTCATCCATGAGCATCTCCGGGTCGTCGATCTGCCTGGCGCTGGCGCTCGCGTTGACGCCCTGCGCCGCGCGCCTCACGTCCGGCTCGGACAGGCCCTTGATCAATTCGAGCGCCTGACGTTCGAACAGCCTGCGGTACAAGCCTTTCTCGAGCTGGATCAACGCCTCGTGACTGCCTTCTTCGATGACCTTGCCCTTGTCGAGCACCAGCAAGCGGTCCAGCGCACGCACGGTGGACAGCCGGTGCGCGACGACGAGCGTCGTGCGGCCCACCATCAGCCGTTCCATGGCCTGCTGGATCAGCACTTCGCTTTCGCTGTCGAGGCTCGACGTGGCTTCGTCCAGAATCAGGATCGGTGCATCGGCGAGGAACGCCCGCGCAATCGCGACGCGCTGGCGTTCGCCACCCGACAGCTTGACGCCGCGTTCGCCCACCAGTGTGTCGTAGCCCTGAGGCAAGGTCACGATGAAGTCGTGGGCGCTGGCGAGCTTCGCCGCCCGCTCGATCTCGGCGCGGGTGGCGCCGGGACGCGCATAGGCGATGTTCTCCGCCAGCGTGCGGTGAAACAGCACCGGCTCCTGCTGCACGATCGCGATCTGGCTGCGCAACGACGCCTGGCTGACGAGGGCGATGTCTTGCCCATCGATCGTGATGCGGCCGCCCGTCACGTCGTAGAGCCGCTGGATCAGCTTGATGAAGGTCGTCTTGCCCGAGCCCGAATGCCCCACCAACCCGACGCGCTCACCCGGCGCAATCCGCACGGAGAAGTTGTCGTAGAGCGGCGTAGCGAGCGAACCATAGTGGAACGTCACATGCTCGAAACGGATCTCGCCCTTGCCGATGGCGATTGCGCGAGCGCCCGGCTTGTCCTCGATACCGAGAGCTTGCTTGTCGAGCGCGACCAGTTCCTCCATGTCGTTGACCGAGCGCTGCAGGTTGCGGATATGCATGCCCACTTCGCGCAGATAGCCCTGCAACATGAAGAACATCGTCAGCGCGAACGTGATGTCGCCCACGCTCGCTTCGCCGCGTGCCCACAGCAACAGCGCCGCGCCGAGGATCGACGCCTGGATCAGCACCAGCATGCCGCCTTGCACGCCGCCATTGAGCGTCCCGCGCACCCACGTGCGCTTGGTGCGATGGCGCCACTTGCCGATGATGCGGGCGAGCAGGGCTTCTTCGCGCACTTCGGCGCCGAATGCCTTGACGACGGTGTTGCAACTCACGGCGTCGGCCAGCGCGCCGCCCATCCGGGTGTCCCAGGCATTGGCGAGGCGCGCGGCAGGCGCGACGAAGCCGAGCGACAGCATTGCCGTGACCGCGATATACAGCAACGAACTGATGCCGACGACCGCACCCATCAGCGGCCAGCGCACGCCGAGCAACACCGTGGAGCCGACCAGCATCACGAGCGACGGAAACAGCGCGATCAGCAGCGTGTCGTTGAGAATGTCGAGCGCCCACATGCCGCGCGTGATCTTGCGCACGGTCGAGCCGGCGAAGCTGTTGGCGTGCCAGTCGGTCGAAAAGCGCTGCACGCGATGAAATGCGTTGGCGGCAATCTTGCTCATCATCTCGAGCGTCAGCGGGATGATGTTCATGAAGACGCCTTGACGCAGCAGCGTGGCGCCGAGTCCGAGTCCGGCCAGAATGCAGAACGCGGTGATGGCCGCGTGCCAGGCGGCCGGATTGCCCGCCGAGCCTGAGGCGATGGCGTCGACGAGATGCCCGGCGAACATCGGCGTGAGCACGTCGGCCAATGCCGAGAGCAGCACCAGCGAAGTGACGGCAAAGATACGCCAGGGTTGTTCGCGCCAGTGGCGAACGGTGAAGCCGAGGACGTCCTTAAAGGCTTGTCCGCGAAAGTCGAGTTTTTTAGTAGTCATTGGTCACGGCCTGGGGACACAGAGACCCCGAGATTCCAGTCAGGAGCAATAGGAATAGACAGCCGCAGCGGGCCAGAATGAACTGGTGTGCTGACTTTGGACCGTCTGGAAAATGCGCAGGCTCGCCAAAACGGCTGACCTGCGTAGGCGACTAGTTAAGGTCGCGAGGCCACGTAAAGAGTGGCAATCTGCACGCTGAACAACATGTGATGCCTCCCTTTAGTGTTGAGTGAAGTGAAGAAGATGTTGATCGGAACTGATGTCCGAGCCTCGAATATATAGTGGCTTTATTGCGGTGGCAAGCGGCCGATGCCTGGATGTGGCCGATTTGGTACGAAGAATGCGGGCGTGCGGGTGAGGGGCGGCGGGTGGAAAATGCGTGTCGCATTTTTGCGCGTCGTATAGCGTCGTATAGAGGAGATTGCGGGGTAGTTGTAGTGCGCCCAATACACTCATAGTTGTTCGGGACGGCGCCAAACAAATTCGCAGAGCTACGCAAATACGATAGTTGAGTGCGCATCCACTTTGGGTTTCGCGCGTCGTTGCATCATCGGAATTCATCGCGTGTTACGCAGCAACGAAAAAGGCCCCGAGACTTTCGTCTGAGGGCCTTTAATCTTCGGTCGCTAAACCAGAAATTCTGGTGGGTGGTACAGGGATTGAACCTGTGACCCCTGCCGTGTGAAGGCAGTGCTCTACCGCTGAGCTAACCACCCGAAGAGATTGAGATTATGTCAGAGGATCTCGGGTTCGTAAAGTACTTTTTAAGCGGTTTGCTCATCGGCGGTTGCCACCGGTTGCAGACGCCACACGCTCGTCCCTTTGACCGCCTTGTCGAGGCCGTCGAGCACGGCCTGATGCGCGGCGAGCTCCTCTTCGCTGGCGACGATCACCGGCAGCTCGAGCGAGTTGAGCGCCACCCGCGGTGCGCCTTCGTCGCCGCCTCTCGATGCCTCGCCCAGCATGTCGATGACGAGGCTCTCCTGGCCACGCGTCATAGCCAGATAAACCTCCGCGAGCAGCTCCGAGTCGAGCAATGCGCCGTGCAGCGTACGGTGTGCGTTGCTGATGCCGAAGCGGTCGCACAGCGCATCGAGTGAGTTGCGCTTGCCGGGGAACATGGCCTTGGCGCGCACCAGCGTATCGATCACTTCGCCGCACTGCGAGCTGAACGGCGGCAAGCCGAGCAGTCCGAACTCGGCGTCGAGAAAGCCGATATCGAACGGCGCGTTGTGAATGATCAGGTCCGCGCCCTGAATGAAATCGCGCAGCTCGTTGGCGATCTCCGCGAACTTCGGCTTGTCGCGCAGGAATTCGGTGGTGAGTCCGTGGACGGCGAGTGCGCCCGGATCGCTGTCGCGTTCCGGATTGACGTAGAAGTGCAGGTTGTTGCCCGTGAGCCGGCGGTTCACCAGCTCGACGCAGCCGATTTCGATGATGCGGTCGCCGGTGCGCGCATTCAGGCCGGTGGTTTCGGTATCGAGGATGAGTTGACGCATGTCGGATTAGCCCGCTCTAAAATTTGGCTTGATGAAACATAAAAGCAGAAGCACGTAAGCGGTGCTGCCCACGCAGAAGGGCGCAAGCGCACGCTTCAGATTTCCGCCAGCGACGCGACACCGCGATTGGCCAGCGCATCGGCGCGCTCGTTCTCCGGATGTCCCGCGTGACCCTTCACCCAGCGCCACTCGATCTCATGTTGCTGGACCGCGGCATCGAGCCGCTTCCACAGGTCGGAATTCTTCACCGGTGTCTTTGCCGCGGTCATCCAGTTTTTTTTCTTCCAGCCGTGGATCCACTCGCTGATGCCTTTCTGGACATATTGCGAGTCGGTATGCACGACCGCCTTGCAGGGCCGCTTCAGCGCTTCGAGCGCCGCGATCACCGCCATCAGCTCCATGCGGTTGTTGGTGGTGTTCGCTTCGCCGCCGAACATTTCCTTTTCCTGCGCGCCGAAGCGCAGCAGTGCACCCCAGCCGCCGGGGCCGGGATTGCCCTTGCAGGCGCCGTCGGTATAAATATCGATGAGTTCGGACGTCATTTTCTCTGATTGCGTGTGTTCGGGGTGGCGGCGGGGGCGAGGCCCGCCGCGAGGACGGGCTTTTTCACCTTCAGTGGGCCGATGAGACGCATGCCGCGCACGCGCTTGATCGCCTTCACCATGTAAGTGGCGCCGAAGATCGGCCACCAGCGGTCGCCGGCGGCTTCCATGAAGCCGTAGCGCGCGAGCCACTGGTCGCTGACGAGGGGCGGACGATAGCAGCCGAAGCGTCCGCGCTCAAGGTCGAAGCCGAGCAGTTTAATCCAGTCTTTCAGGCGAGTGAACGCAATCAGGTCGTGCGTGGCCGGCACGAACGGCCGCCCGGTGACCTTGCCGACCGATTGCCGGGCGCCCCACAGCGACAGCGAATTAAAGCCGAGGATGATCAGCTGGCCTTCCGGCATCAGCACGCGTTCGGCTTCGCGCAACAGGCGGTGCGGGTCGCGGGTGAATTCGAGCGTGTGCGGCATCACGATCAGGTCGACGCTCTGCGCTTCGAACGGCAAGTCGAGCAGGTCGCACCAGACCGCGCTGCGGCCGAGCGGGGCATGTTGTTCAGGCGTGGCGGCGCCCCCCGCGCGCGGAAAGCGGTACGGCGCACTGGCTCCGCTGGCCGCGTCCAGCACGAGACCGCGGCACGGCATGCGGTTCTCGCGCAGCGCGTCGAGCTGCGGCAGGCCGAGCTGCAGCGCGTGGTAGCCGAACACGTCCGACACCACGCGGTCGAGTTGCGCCTGTTCCCATTCCAGCACGTAACGTCCGGGTGGCGAATCGGTCCAGGCGGGCCAGTCTATAATCGTTCGGTCAGACATATTGAAGATTGCGTCGCCTATGAATGCGCTCGAGTACGTACCCGTCCCGGCTTTTGAAGACAATTACATCTGGCTCGTGTCGGACGGGCACCATGCGGTGGTCGTCGATCCGGGTGAGGCCGCTCCGGTTCGCGCCTATCTGGCGAAACGGGGCTGGCGGTTGAGCGCTATTTTACTCACGCACCATCACCAAGACCACGTCGGCGGGGTGGCCGATCTGCTGAATGGCCAGGCCGTGCCGGTGTATGGACCAGCCGGCGAGTCGATCGAGCACCTGACCCACCGCCTGAAAAGCGGCGACCGCGTGAGCATCGCCGCACCGGCGCTCGAACTGGGTGTGCTGGACGTCCCCGGTCATACGCGCGGCCATATTGCCTACTTTCAGGCGGCCGATCCGGGCGGCACGCCGCACGTGTTTTGCGGCGATACGCTGTTTGCGTGCGGCTGCGGCCGGCTCTTCGAGGGCACCCCGACGCAGATGCTCAAGTCGCTGGACGAACTCGCTGCGCTGCCGGGTGCGACCCAGGTCCACTGCGCGCACGAGTACACCTTGTCGAACATCCGCTTTGCGCTGGCGTGCGAGCCGGACAACGTGGATTTGCAGGCGTGGCGCGACAAGGCGACCGCGCTGCGCGAGCGCGGCGTGCCGACCCTGCCCACGACAATCGAGCACGAAAGGGCGGTCAATCCGTTTTTGCGCGCCGACAGTCCGGCAATCCACACGACGCTGATCGAACAGTTGCATGAAACGGTGCCGGATCGTTTGACTGCGTTCACACTGTTGCGTGAATGGAAGAACCGGTTCCGCTGACCCGCTGTTTCATGGGGTCATGTTCACCTTGAATTTCGGAAAAATCTGCCAAGCCTAAGATTTGCCTAGGTTTTTCGTATATTTCCGATTGACGTAAACGTTTCGCTTTCGTACTATCGGCTGCAAATTCCAGTCCTGTGGAAGCCGAGACGTTCATGAGATTTATCTTTAGTGCGTTGTTGGTCCTCATGCTCGCCGCGTGCGCGAGCCAGGGGCCAACGACGAGTAGCAATACCGCCACGCCGAATCCTGCCACCCAGCAAGCCGTAGCCGACGCCCTTCGCAGTACAGCCTCTGCCAAAGAAACGATCAATGTCGATCAAGGTTCTGTCGATCAGTTGACGAGCCCCGATGCCGATCTATGGGCACGGATTCGCCGTGGTTTTCAGATGCCCGACCTGCAAAGCGACCTCGTCGACATGCAGGCCAACTGGTACGCCCAGCGCCCGGAATACGTTCAACGTATGACCGAGCGGTCGCAAAAATACCTGTATCACATCGTCGAGGAACTCGAAGAGCGGCACATGCCGACTGAGCTCGCGTTGCTGCCGTTCATCGAATCCGCCTACAACCCGCAGGCGTTGTCGGTGGCGAAGGCGGCCGGCATGTGGCAGTTCGTGCCGGACACCGGCCGTACCTACAACCTCAAGCAGAACATGTGGCAGGACGAGCGTCGCGACGTGCTCGCCTCCACCAGTGCCGCGCTCGACTATCTCTCGCGTCTGCACGACATGTTCGGCGACTGGCAGCTTGCGCTGGCGGCGTACAACTGGGGTGAGGGCAACGTGCAGCGCGCCATCGCGCGCAACGAAGCGGCGGGCTTGCCGACGGACTATCAGGACCTGCGCATGCCGAACGAGACGCGTAACTACGTCCCGAAGCTGCAGGCGGTCAAGAACATCGTGATGAACCCGCAAGCCTACGGCCTGACGCTGCCGTCCATTCCGAACCATCCGTATTTCGTGACGGTGACCACCGCGCACGATATGGACGTCGACGTGGCGGCCAAGCTCGCCAACATGACGCCCGACGAGTTCCGCTCGCTGAACCCCTCGTTCAAGAAGCCGGTCATCCTCGGCGCGACACAGCCGCAGATTCTGCTGCCGTTCGATAATGCGAGCGCTTTCGAACACAATCTGAAGGCCTTCACCGGTAACCTGTCGTCGTGGACGACCTACACGGTGACCGAGCGCGCCGCGCCGGCGGCGATTGCGCAGAAGATCGGCGTCGACGCGGACACGCTGATGGAAGTCAACAAGATTCCCGTCGGCATGCGTCTGAAGCCGGGTTCGACGATCGTCGTGCCGCGCAGCGACGACAACGACGACGAAGACATTAGCGCTGACGTCGCCGAAAGCGCCGTCCTCGCGATGGAACCGGACGTCCCCGACACGCGCAAAATGCTGATTCGCGTGCGTCGCAAGCAGACCATGGCGGCGCTGGCCGTTCGCTACGGCGTGTCGATCGGGCAATTGAAGGCGTGGAACCGCACGCGCCGCGACCAGGTGAACCCGGGCCAGGTGATCGTGCTGCATGTGCCGGTGGGCAAGGCCATGCCGAGCGAACCGGGACCGGAACGGATCGCGACCAGCGTGCAGGGCGGTGGCGTCGAACGGATCGGGACCCAGATCACAGACACGAAGAGCGATTCGCGCTACGATAAGAAATCAGGTCGTGGCCGCACCGCCGTCGTAAAGGTGTCGGACCCGGCGGGCAAGGCCAGCAAATCGTCAGCGTCGAGCGCCGCACCCAAGGGCAAGACGTCGAAAGCGGCCGCGCCGGCCACGTCCAGCAAGGCGTCGAAGGCTGCGGCAGTAAGCCGCCCGAAGACTGCGGCCAAGGCGAAGAAGGGAAACTAAAGCAAAGCGGCTCCCACGGAAGTGGCCACATGCGTTGCGGGGGCAGCGCATGAATTGCGCTCCGATCACTTCTCGTTTTTCAGCGCCGTCACCTGTGGTGACGGCGTTTTCGTTTGAGGGGTCTTTGCGCCCACTTCCCGCGTTTTCCTTTATCGTTCCTGCTTCCGTCTGACCTGAATCTGCTTGCTACCTATGTCGTCCACCCAGTTTCGCGTGTTCCTGCTGTTTTCCGCGGGTTACTTCGTCTCCTATGTGTTTCGTGGCGTCAATCTGGGTTTTGCGCCTCTGATCACCCATGATCTGGGACTCTCCGCCGCCGATCTGGGTCTGCTGACGAGTCTCTATTTCCTCGGCTTTGCGGGCGCGCAGTTGCCGGCGGGCGTGCTGCTCGACCACTTCGGCTCGCGTCGTGTGACGGCCGGCACGCTGCTGTTCGCGGCCGCCGGGATCTGGGTGTTCGGGGCGGCGCATAGCATCGGCATGATGATGCTCGGGCGGCTGCTGATCGGCGTGGGCGTGTCGGTTTGTCTGGGCGCAGCGTTCAAGGCGCTGGCGCAGCACTTCGAAGCGGCCCGGCTGCCGCTGATGAACGGGCTCGTGATGGCGGTCGGCGGTCTGGGCGGCGTGGCCGTGGGGTCGCCGCTGACCTGGGTCCTGACTTTCGCGAGCTGGCGGGCCGTGTGCGGCGCGCTGGGCGTGCTGACGATCGTGGTCGCGCTAGCCCTGTGGACCCTCGCGCCGGAGACCCGCGACGGCCATCGTCAGGCGAGCCTCGGCACGCAGTTCAAGGGCACGTGGCATATCCTCAAAAGCCCGGCGTTCTGGAAGATTGCGTCATTCTCGGTGGTCACGCAGGGCGTCTTTTACGCCATGCAATCGCTGTGGGTCGGCGCCTGGATGCGCGATGTGATGGGCCTCGCGCCCCGCGAGGCCGCGGCTCAGGTATCGATTCTCGGCTTTGCGATGATGGCCGGTTGTGTCGGTTTCGGGGCCGCGGCGCGCGGCCTGGAGAAGCGCGGCATCTCGCTCTACACCTTTTGCGGCATCGGCATGGCGCTCTTCGTCGTCACCCAGTTGCTGATCATGTTCGGTGCGCCCTTGCCGACAGGCCTGTTGTGGGCCGCGTACGGCATCTTCGGCGGCACGGGCATCCTCAGCTACGCGGTGTTGGCGCGGCATTTCCCGGCGCATCTGATCGGCCGGGGCAACACCACCCTCACGCTGATTATCTTTCTGCTGATTTTCGGCTTCCAGATTGGCGTCGGCGGGGTGCTGTCGCTGTGGCCGGCGGCGGCCGGCCACTATCCGGCCGCCGCGCACCTCACCGCGTGGGGCATTCTGGTCGCGTTGCAGATTGCCAGCGCGATCTGGTACGTCTTGCCAAGCGGCGTGCTGGCCAAACCCGCCCATCTGCAGACCGGGCAGCATTCGTGATGCGCGGCGTGTCAGGCCGCGATTCAGGCCCCGATTCAGCCCCGTTTGACCTGCCCACCACGGTATCCCGATTCCGCTCCTTCGATCCCAACCAGGCGGGCTGGGAGCCAAGCCCCACAAGGCGCCGAGGCGTCGTGAGGAACCTCGCACCCTGTCGCGGTGCCATCTCGGATTTGGAGGGAAGGGCAGTTTCGGGCTATAATTCCAAGGTTTGAGCTTATCAACCCGCACCCTAGCGCCTACCTCTCCCACACCGTTCATCCGCCGCGCGCCGCCAACGCACCGCACCCAGCCGATCAGTCCACACAATGGATCCATCGCGCCCTTGCGACGTTTGCCGCGGTACGCGAGCGAGCCTGCGCGCGCATCCAAAGATGCGCCTCGCTGCGGCTCGCACGGCTCGGATAGACAGGTCGGCATCAGGGTGTTCCCCCAAGGAGTCTCCCGTGTTGCCGTCTTTTTCTCCCGCTCTGCTCGCGCTCGCCGACGGCACGGTCTTTCGTGGCTACTCGATCGGCGCCCCCGGCCATACGATTGGCGAAGTCGTTTTCAACACCGCTATCACCGGTTATCAGGAAATCCTGACTGACCCGAGCTACGCGCGTCAGATCGTGACCCTCACGTATCCGCACATCGGCAACGTCGGCGTGAACGCCGAAGATGTGGAAGCCTCGAAAGTCCATGCCGCCGGCCTCATCATCCGCGATCTGCCGGTTCTCGCCTCGAACTTCCGCATGGAGCGCACGCTCTCGCAATACCTGCAGGACGAAGGCGTGGTCGCCATCGCCGGCCTCGACACCCGCATGCTGACGCGCGTGCTGCGCGACAAGGGCGCGCAAAACGGCGCGATCCTGGCGGGCTCGGACGACGAAGCCAAGGCCATCGAACTCGCACGCTCGTTCCCGGGCCTCGCCGGTATGGATCTGGCGAAGGTCGTGTCGACGAAGGAATCGTTCGAATGGACGCAGACCGAATGGCGTCTGGGCGAAGGCTACGGCACGCAGAACGCGCCGAAGTACCGCGTGGTCGCGTTCGACTACGGCGTCAAGTACAACATCCTGCGCATGCTGGCCGAGCGCGGCTGCCACGTCACCGTACTGCCGGCGCAAGCCACCGCGGCTGACGCATTGGCGCTCAACCCGGACGGCGTGTTCCTGTCGAACGGCCCCGGCGACCCGGAACCGTGCGACTACGCGATCGCGGCCACGAAGGAGTTGATCGAGCGCGGCGTGCCGACCTTCGGCATCTGCCTTGGCCATCAGATCATGGGCCTCGCGGTTGGCGCGAAGACCATGAAGATGAAGACCGGCCACCACGGCGCGAACCATCCGGTGAAAGATCTGGACGACGGCCGTGTCGTGATCACGTCGCAGAACCACGGCTTCGCAGTCGACGCGGCCACGTTGCCCGCCAACGCGCGCGCCACGCACGTGTCGTTGTTCGACGGCACGCTGCAAGGCTTCGCGCTGACCGACAAGCCGGCCTTCTGCTTCCAGGGTCACCCGGAAGCATCGCCGGGCCCGCACGACATTGCGTATCTGTTCGATCGCTTCACCGGCTTGATGGACCAGAAAAAGGCCGGCACGACGGCAGCCGCAGCGGCGGCTTAAGGCGTCAGCTTGTGTGGTCACCCAGGACGGTGTCCACCTAAGTCGCCCACGCCAGGTGGAGCCCCGGAGAATGCAACGCCGGGCCGCTCCCCAGGCGAACAGAACAGAGCGCGCCGCCGCAGCAGCAGTGGGAGGCCGGGCAGTAACACCGGCCCCGGCCGCCGCAGCGAAGCGCGCCAACGGAAAGAATTCAGGAATACATTAGCGAGAGCGTTATGCCCAAGCGGACAGACATCAAGAGCATCCTCATCATCGGCGCGGGTCCGATCATCATCGGCCAGGCGTGCGAGTTCGACTACTCGGGCGCACAGGCTTGCAAGGCGCTGCGTGAGGAAGGCTACAAGGTCATTCTCGTCAACAGCAATCCGGCGACGATCATGACCGACCCGAACACGGCCGACGTGACCTACATCGAGCCGATCACGTGGGAAGTGGTCGAACGCATCATCGCCAAGGAGCGCCCCGACGCGATCCTGCCGACGATGGGCGGCCAGACCGCGCTGAATTGCGCGCTGGATCTCCACGCGCACGGCGTGCTGGAGAAGTACAAGGTCGAGCTGATCGGCGCGTCGCCGGAAGCCATCGACAAGGCGGAAGACCGCCAGAAGTTCAAGGACGCGATGACCAGGATCGGTCTCGGTTCGGCCAAGTCGGGCACCGCCCATTCGATGGAAGAAGCGCTGCAGGTGCAGGCGCAGATCGCGACGGAAACCGGCAGCGGCGGCTATCCGGTGGTGATCCGTCCGTCGTTCACGCTGGGCGGTTCGGGCGGCGGCATCGCGTATAACCGCGACGAATTCGAAGAGATCTGCAAGCGCGGTCTGGACCTGTCGCCTACGCGCGAACTGCTGATCGAAGAATCGCTGCTCGGCTGGAAAGAGTACGAGATGGAAGTGGTCCGCGACAAGAAGGACAACTGCATCATCGTCTGCTCGATCGAAAACCTGGACCCGATGGGCATCCACACCGGCGACTCGATCACCGTCGCGCCGGCGCAGACGCTCACCGACAAGGAATACCAGATCCTGCGTAACGCCTCGCTCGCGGTGCTGCGCGAGATCGGCGTGGATACGGGCGGCTCGAACGTGCAGTTCTCGATCAACCCGGTCGATGGCCGGATGATCGTGATCGAAATGAACCCGCGTGTGTCGCGTTCGTCGGCATTGGCTTCGAAGGCAACCGGCTTCCCGATCGCCAAGGTCGCGGCGAAGCTCGCCTGCGGCTACACGCTCGATGAACTGAAGAACGAAATCACCGGCGGCCAGACCCCGGCTTCGTTCGAACCGACCATCGACTACGTCGTCACCAAGATTCCGCGTTTCGCGTTCGAGAAGTTCCGCGAAGCCGATCCGCGTCTGACCACGCAGATGAAGTCGGTGGGTGAAGTGATGGCGATTGGCCGCACCTTTCAGGAGTCGTTCCAGAAGGCGCTGCGCGGTCTCGAAGTCGGCGTCGACGGTCTCGATGAAAAGACCGCGAGCCGCGACGAGATCATCCGCGAGATCGGCGAGGCCGGTCCGGACCGGATCTGGTACGTGGGCGATGCGTTCCGTATCGGCATGAGCGCTGCGGAAATCTTCGAAGAGACCTCGATCGACCCGTGGTTCCTCGCGCAGATCGAACAGATCGTGCTGAAGGAAAAGGCGCTGGCTGGCCGCACGCTTGCGAGCCTGTCGAAGGAAGAACTGAAGTATCTGAAGCAAAGCGGTTTCTCGGATCGCCGTCTGGCGAAGCTGCTCGGTGCGAAGCCGGCTGCCGTGCGCGCCCGCCGTATCGAACTGAACGTGCGCCCGGTCTACAAGCGCGTCGACACCTGCGCGGCCGAGTTCGCCACCAAGACGGCGTACATGTACTCGACCTACGAGGAAGAGTGCGAAGCGAACCCCACCAACAACAAGAAGATCATGGTGCTGGGCGGCGGCCCGAACCGGATCGGCCAGGGCATCGAGTTCGACTACTGCTGCGTGCACGCCGCGCTCGCCATGCGCGAAGACGGCTACGAAACGATCATGGTCAACTGCAACCCTGAAACCGTGTCGACCGACTACGACACGTCCGATCGTCTGTACTTCGAATCGCTGACGCTCGAAGACGTGCTGGAAATCGTCGACAAGGAAAAGCCGGTCGGCGTGATCGTGCAATACGGCGGCCAAACGCCGCTGAAGCTCGCGCTCGATCTCGAAGCGAACGGTGTACCGATCATCGGCACCTCGCCGGACATGATCGATGCCGCCGAAGACCGCGAGCGTTTCCAGAAGCTGCTGCAGGACCTCGGTCTGCGTCAGCCGCCGAACCGCACGGCACGCGCCGAAGACGAAGCGCTCAGGCTCGCCGAGGAAATCGGCTACCCGCTGGTGGTGCGTCCGTCGTACGTGCTGGGTGGCCGCGCCATGGAAATCGTCCACGAACCGCGCGACCTCGAGCGCTATATGCGCGAGGCCGTGAAGGTGTCGAACGATTCGCCGGTGCTGCTCGACCGCTTCCTGAACGACGCGATCGAATGCGACGTCGATTGCATCTCCGATGGCGAGGCCGTGTTTATCGGCGGCGTGATGGAGCACATCGAACAGGCGGGCGTGCACTCGGGCGACTCGGCTTGCTCGCTGCCGCCGTACTCGCTGTCGAAAGAGACCGTAGCCGAACTGAAGCGCCAGACCGGCGCGATGGCGCGGGCGCTGAACGTGATCGGCCTGATGAACGTGCAGTTCGCGATCCAGCAAGTGCCGCAGGCGGACGGTTCGAAAGAGGACGTGATCTACGTGCTCGAAGTGAACCCGCGCGCCTCTCGCACGGTGCCGTATGTGTCGAAGGCAACCAGCCTGCCGCTCGCGAAGATTGCGGCGCGTGCGATGGTCGGCCAGACGCTGGCGCAGCAGGGCGTGACGAAGGAAATCGACCCGCCGTACTTCAGCGTGAAGGAAGCGGTGTTCCCGTTCGTCAAGTTCCCGGCCGTCGATCCGGTGCTCGGACCTGAAATGCGTTCGACCGGCGAAGTGATGGGTGTCGGCCAGACCTTCGGCGAGGCTCTGTTCAAGTCGCAGCTCGCGGCAGGTTCGCGTCTGCCGGAGTCGGGCACGGTGCTGTTGACCGTGATGGACGCCGACAAGCCGAAGGCCGTCGAAGTGGCCCGCATGCTGCACGAACTGGGTTACCCGATCGTCGCGACCAAGGGTACGGCCGCCGCCATCGAAGCAGCCGGCGTGCCGGTCAAGGTGGTCAACAAGGTGAAGGACGGCCGTCCGCACATTGTCGATATGATCAAGAACGGCGAAATCGCGCTGGTCTTCACGACCGTCGACGAAACCCGTGCTGCGATTGCCGATTCGCGTTCGATCCGCATGAGCGCCCAGGCGAACAAGGTCACGTACTACACGACGATGTCGGGTGCGCGGGCTGCCGTCGAAGGTCTGCGGTATTTGAAGGACCTGGAAGTCTATGATTTACAAGGACTCCACGCTCGCCTAAACTAAGGCTTCGAATACCTGTCCAAGATGTAAGTGCCGCGGTTAAGCGGCGTCCCTCAAGGTACCGGCATGGGCTTTGCCCGGGCTCAGGCGCCAGCGGGGATGCACTTAACCGCGGTGATTTTTTTTACGGCCGTTTTTTGCCACTAGAGCTGTTTATGAGCACTATTCCACTGACAACGCGTGGCGCGAAAAAGCTGCGCGATGAACTGCAGCACCTGAAATCGGTTGAACGTCCGGCGGTCGTCAACTCGATCGCCGAAGCGCGTGCCCAGGGTGATCTCTCGGAAAACGCCGAATACGACGCTGCGAAAGAAAAGCAGGGCTTTATCGAAGGCCGCATTGCGGAAATCGAGTCGAAGCTGGCCGGCGCGCAGATTATCGATCCCGCCGCGGTGGACGCGGACGGCCGCATCGTGTTCGGCGCGACCGTTGAGCTCGAAGACCTCAAATCGGGTGCGTCGGTCAAGTATCAGATCGTCGGCGACGACGAAGCGGACCTCGAGCACGGCCTGATCTCGATCAGCTCGCCGATCTCGCGCGCCTTGATCGGCAAGTCGGAAGGCGACGTGGCCTCGGTGCAGGCACCGGGTGGCGTGCGCGAGTACGAAATCATTGCCGTCAGCTACGTCTGAAGGACGCACCGGTGTCTACCTCGCTGTCCTCCGTGCCGCATAGGGTGTTCCGGCTGTTGACCGTGGTTTGGGTCGGCAGTCTGCTCACCATCGGTTATGCGGTTGCGCCCGTGCTGTTTACCGCGCTTGACCGCATCTCGGCCGGCGCGGTCGCCGCGCAGTTGTTTCGCATCGAAGGCGTACTGGGCGTGGTTTGCGGGGTCTTGTTGCTCGGCTTGGCCAATGTGCTGATCCGCCGCGGCCACGACACCTATCGCCGCCTGCGCTGGCTGATTGCCGGAATGCTGGTGTGCGTGCTGCTTGGTTACTTTGCGCTGCAGCCGTTCATGAATGCAATTCGCATGGCTGCGCTCGAGGCCGGCACGGATGTCGCCCATTCGCCTGATGCGATGCGCTTCGGCATATTGCACGGCGTGTCGAGCCTGTTTTATCTGATCGAGAGCCTGCTGGCTATCGCTCTGGTGTGGAAGCTGCCCACCGCGGCGAGTGCAACTTTGGCTGGGCAAGAAGGCGCGCGAGACGCGGCAGGCAAGGGCATCGTCGGCTAAGGGGCCAGGAGGCGGGGCTAAGAAGCGGGACTAAGAAGCGGGGACTAAGAGACTTTCCCGGCTGGCAGGTGACCACGCGTATCAGGCGTCAAAGCACTATGGATCTTTTTCTGCCGCCTCGCGGCTCGCCACGCAGACTTCAGCGGCGAGCTCAAACGTGCTGAATACGCTAAACGCCAACGCACACAAGGCGCTGGCCGTCGCACTTCAGCGCTGCGGGCAGCGCCGCCCGCAGTTGCAACACAGATTACTTCACCGACTGATGCGGACGCTTGGCGCTGGCCTGGCGCTTCTTGGCGCGCTTGATATTGCCGCCCGCCGTGACGCGTTCGTTGCCGCGTACCACCACCTTTTTCGGCTTCGGCTTGCGCATCGGGATTTCGGAGGGCTTGACCACCGTTACCACGCGCGGGGCGCGGCCTTTACCCGGCCGGGCGTCGTCAGATGCCGCTTCACGGGCGCTCGGCAGTTCGCCGCGTTTGGCGCGGGTGGCCGGTTTGGCCGCCGCTTCCGGCTTCCAGATCACCAGCAGCTTGCCGATATGCTGGATGGGCGCGGCGTTGAGCGCGTCGCAGATCTGTTCGTAGATCGCCAGACGTTCTTCGCGTTCGTCGCCGAACACGCGGATCTTGATCAACTGGTGCGCGGCCAGGTGGACCTTGATCTCGGCCAGCACGGCATCGGTCAGCCCCTCGGCGCCGATGAGCACCACCGGTTTGAGCGCATGTGCCTGGGAGCGCAACTCGGCGCGTTGATCGGTAGAGACTTTAAGGGCTGGCATGGAAAGTGGGAGACTCGACTAAAATGGCGGCGCCTGCAGTTCCGATCGCTTCGGTCGATCGAGCAGGGCGGCGCGTCAGAACAACAGAGAATCGCGGTTGATGGCCCCGGGGTTCATGACCCATTGGGCGGCAGCCGCGCGAATTAAACGCGTATTATCCGCTAAAAGCGCTGCATTACGCAGCAAGAGTTCAACGTTTAATGGCAAAAAACAAGTTCAACACGTCGTGGCTGCACGATCACATCAACGATCCCTACGTGAAATTGGCGCAGCGGGAGGGCTATCGCGCCCGCGCAGCCTACAAGCTGAAGGAAATCGACGAACAGGACAAGCTGATCCGTCCCGGTCAGGTCATCGTCGACCTGGGCTCGGCGCCCGGTAGCTGGAGCCAGTACGCCCGCAACAAGCTGGCGCAGGGTTCGAAGCGCGACGCGACGCGGGAAGGCGGGATCGACGGCACGATCATCGCGCTCGACCTGCTGCCCATGGAGCCGATTGCCGACGTCATCTTCATTCAGGGCGACTTCCGCGAGGACACCGTTCTGCACCAACTCGAAGATTTGGTCGGAGCGCGTCAGGTCGACCTTGTAATTTCGGATATGGCGCCCAACCTGTCGGGAGTGGCGCTGGCGGATGCCGCGCGGATCGAGCATGTATGCGATCTCGCGCTGGAATTTTCGCAGAATCACCTGAAGCCGGATGGTGCCCTTTTAGTCAAATGCTTTCACGGCAGCGGTTACAGTCAGATTGTCGAAAAGTTCAAGCAGCAGTTTAAGACGGTGGCAGCCCGCAAGCCGAAAGCGTCGCGGGACAAATCGTCCGAAACTTTTATTTTGGGTAAGCATCTGAAACGGCCCGCTTAGGTGGGTTGCCCGGCGGGCGTTCCGCAACCTTTTTGAGTCTCGGATTTGCCGGAAAAGCGGCACTGGGACAGCCTCCGACGCTATTTCTGTGGTAGAGAAACGTTATGGCAGGGGTCTGCGGTCTGGATTAGAATGCTTTAGTGGTGCCGCAAGGCAAATGTAGGCGCCCGTCTATGAGTGAAGGAGTGGTGCTTTGAACAACAATATGTTTTCGAAGGCAGCAGTGTGGCTGGTTATCGCACTGGTGCTGTTTACGGTGTTCAAGCAGTTCGATAAGCCCCGTGTCCAGGAAGGCGTTTCCTATTCGCAGTTCATGGATGACGCAAAGAACGGCAAGGTCAAGAACGTCATCGTTCAGGGGCGTAACCTCACGGTCACTCCAGCAGACGGCCAGAAGTACCAGATCGTGTCGCCCGGCGACATCTGGATGGTCGGCGACCTGATGAAGTATGGCGTTCAGGTGAGCGGCAAGGCCGATGACGAACCGAACGCGCTTGTGTCCGCGCTGTATTACCTCGGACCCACAATCCTGATTATCGGATTCTGGTTCTACATGATGAGACAGATGCAGGGAGGCGGGAAAGGCGGTGCGTTCTCGTTCGGCAAGTCCCGCGCACGTCTGATCGATGAGAACAACAACGCAATCAATTTCACTGACGTCGCCGGTTGCGACGAAGCCAAGGAAGAAGTCTCGGAACTGGTCGACTTCCTGCGCGATCCGCAGAAATTCCAGAAGCTCGGCGGGCGGATACCGCGCGGCGTGCTGCTGGTCGGGCCGCCGGGAACCGGTAAGACGCTGCTCGCACGCGCCATTGCCGGCGAGGCGAAAGTGCCGTTCTTCAGCATTTCGGGTTCGGACTTCGTGGAAATGTTCGTCGGTGTCGGCGCGGCTCGCGTGCGCGACATGTTCGAACAGGCCAAGAAGCATGCACCGTGCATCGTGTTCATTGACGAAATCGACGCGGTCGGTCGCCATCGCGGCGCCGGCATGGGCGGCGGCAACGACGAGCGCGAACAGACGTTGAACCAGATGCTGGTCGAGATGGACGGCTTCGAAGCGAACTCGGGCGTGATCGTGATCGCTGCCACGAACCGTTCGGACGTGCTGGACAAGGCGCTGCTGCGTCCGGGCCGTTTCGACCGCCAGGTGTATGTCGGCCTGCCGGACATCCGCGGTCGTGAGCACATCATGAAGGTTCACCTGCGCAAGGTGCCGATTTCGAACGACGTCGACGCAGCGGTGATCGCACGCGGCACGCCGGGCTTCTCGGGCGCCGATCTGGCGAACCTCGTGAACGAAGCGGCACTGTTCGCGGCGCGTCGCGGCAAGCGCATCGTCGAGATGATCGACTTCGAAGATGCCAAGGACAAGATCTTCATGGGTCCGGAGCGCAAGTCGGCCGTGATCCGCGAAGAATCGAAGCGTGCCACGGCGTACCACGAGTCGGGCCATGCGGTGATCGCCAAGCTGTTGCCGAAGGCCGATCCGGTGCACAAGGTCACCATCATTCCGCGCGGTCGCGCGCTGGGTGTGACGTGGCAGTTGCCGGAGCACGACAACGAAACGTATTCGAAGGACTACCTGCTGGATCGTCTGGCTATTCTGTTCGGTGGCCGGGTGGCGGAAGAGCTGTTCCTGAACCTGATCAGCACCGGCGCTTCGGACGACTTCAACAAGGCAACGGCTACGGCCCGCGCCATGGTGGCCCGTTTCGGCATGACCGATGCGCTCGGACCGATGGTCTACGTCGACGACGAGAACGACGCTACGCCGTTCGGCCGCGGTTTCACGCGGACCATTTCGGAAGCGACGCAGCAGAAGGTCGACGCGGAAATCCGCCGCGTGCTGGACGAGCAGTACAACCTCGCCAAGCGCCTGCTGGACGAGAACCGCGACAAGGTCGAAGCGATGACCGCAGCCCTGATGGAGTGGGAAACGATCGACGCCGATCAGATCAACGACATCATGGCGGGCCGTCCGCCGCGCGCACCGAAGAGCTCGCCGCCGTCGGCGACCGACGCCTCCTCGGGTGGCAGCACGGGTACCGAGGTGAAGCCGGGCAGCGCGACTGCACCGGCCTGATCGAAGCCACGTCCAAAGCACGGGCCGGTGTGATTTCACACCGGCCCGTTTTGCATTCATCCTCATTTGCCTGCCTGTATGGCCCGTTACGTGTCGAACGCCGCATTTTCGTCCTTGCCTACCCCTGAACCGCTGCAATGCGGCCGCTTCACGCTGACCTTCGAACGGCCGTTGGTGATGGGCATTCTGAACGTCACGCCCGACTCCTTCTCCGATGGCGGCAAGTTCGCGATGCGCGGCGATGCGCTGCGCCAGGCCGAGCGGATGATGGTCGATGGCGCGGACATCATCGACATCGGCGGCGAATCGACGCGCCCCGGCGCGCCGCCGGTGCCGCTCGACGAAGAGCTGGAGCGGGTGATCCCGCTCATCGAACAATTGCGTGGCGCCCAGGTGCCGCTCTCCGTCGATACCTACAAGCCCGAGGTCATGCGTCACGCGCTGGCCGCCGGCGCGGACCTGATCAACGATATCTGGGGCTTTCGCCTGCCCGGCGCGATCGACGCCGTGCGCGACAGTCAATGTGGCCTGTGCGTGATGCATATGCTCGGCGAGCCGCAGACCATGCAGGCGGGCGAGCCGGCCTATCAGGACGTGGTGAGCGAAGTGCGGGCGTTTCTGGAAGAGCGGGTGGCGGCGCTCACCCAGGCGGGGGTCGCGAAACGGCGTATCAGCGTCGACCCCGGCTTTGGATTTGGCAAGGCAACGGTTGAACACAACTACGCCTTGCTTGCCCACTTGCCTGAAACTGCACCACGTGGCGAACCGCCGTTTCCGATTCTGGCGGGCATGTCGCGCAAGTCGATGCTGGGCGCGGTCACTGGCCGTGCCGCCCCCGAGCGGCTGGCGGCGAGCATCGCGGCGGCGGTCTGTGCCGCTGAGCGCGGCGCTGCCATACTGCGTGTCCACGATGTCGCGCAAACGGTTGATGCATTAAAAGTTTGGGCAGCCATGCACGACGCAACCCGTCGCGGCTGACCCTTGGAAGAGAGAGGAAAACTACACAATGGCACGTCGCTTTTTTGGTACCGATGGCATTCGGGGTAAAGTCGGCGAAGCGCCGATTACGCCCGACTTCGTATTGCGGCTCGGTTACGCCGCCGGCAAGGTGTTGGCGGGCGGCGACCGCTGGGTCCATAGCGGCCAGCGTCCCACGGTCCTGATCGGCAAGGACACGCGGGTTTCGGGCTACATGCTCGAAGCCGCGCTCGAGTCGGGATTTTCCGCCGCGGGCGTCGACGTCATGCTGGCCGGCCCGATGCCCACGCCGGGCATCGCCTATCTCACGCGCGCATTGCGGCTCGCCGCCGGCGTGGTGATCAGCGCGTCGCACAACGCGTACTACGACAACGGTATCAAGTTCTTTTCGGCGCACGGCGACAAGCTGCCCGACGAAGTCGAACTGAAGATCGAGGAGCAACTCGACCAGCCGCTCGCCTGCGCGGCTTCCGAGCAGCTCGGCAAGGCACGCCGTCTCGACGACGCCGCCGGTCGCTATATCGAGTTCTGCAAGAGCACGTTCCCGGCCGCGTTCGATCTGCGCGGCATGAAGCTGGTGGTCGATTGCGCGCACGGCGCGGCGTACGACATCGCGCCGCACGTGTTCCATGAGCTCGGCGCCGACGTCATCCCCATCGGCGTCGCGCCGAACGGCTTCAACATCAACGACGGCGTGGGCGCTACCGCGCCCGACGCGCTGGTGCGCGCGGTGCGGGCGAATCACGCGGATCTCGGCATTGCGCTCGACGGCGACGCCGACCGCCTGCAGGTGGTCGACTCTGCAGGCCGACTCTACAACGGCGACGAGCTGCTCTATGTGCTGGTCAAGGACCGCATCGAGACCGACGGCAAGGTGGAAGGCGCGGTCGGCACCTTGATGACCAATATGGCGGTGGAAGTGGCGTTGCAGCGTGCCGGCGTGCAGTTCGTGCGCGCGGCGGTCGGCGACCGCTACGTGCTCGAGCAACTGCGCGAGCACGGCTGGCAGCTCGGCGCGGAGGGCTCGGGACACATTCTCTCGCTCGACCGCCATTCGACCGGCGACGGCATTGTCTCGTCGCTGCTGGTGCTGGCCGCGATGAAGCGCAGCGGCAAGACGCTGGCGCAGCTTCTCGAAGGCGTCACGCTGTTCCCGCAAAAGCTGATCAACGTGCGCATGCAGGCGGGCGCCGACTGGAAGGGTAACGACGCGATCCGCCGCGCGATCGGCGCAGCCGAGGCGGCGCTGGACGGCCACGGCCGCGTGCTGATCCGCGCATCCGGCACCGAGCCCGTGCTGCGCGTGATGGTCGAGGCCCAGCGCGTGGATGACGCGGTCCATCATGCCGAGGCGATCGCCTGCGTGGTCAAGCAGGAGACGGCTTGATCAGGACCTCAAGCGGGTGGCGGCCTTCGCCGCGGCGAATTGCCGCGGCGGGGCAGCCTGCCCGCATGCTGTCCTCAGGCGCATCGCCTCTTCGCGCCGCTTCCAGGACGTAAAGCACTTACAAAACGCTTTCTTTTCTCTGGAATCTCTTCCAGAAGCCCTTCAATTGCGAGCAAACGTTCGCGCCGCGTATTTTTCGCCTACTCTCTACAGACATGGCGAAAGCGCCGTCCAGACAGCTTTCATTCAACCTCCCAGCCTTTCACGACAGTAACCCTACTGTCACGCTTCATTCACGGTTAGTCACGTTACTGTCATAAAGAGACCCTATCCTTCGCGGTGTCGTGTAATCCGCTCACACCCGCTCACACCACTGGAGGTCTCATGAAATTGATGCAAACCGCGTTCGCTGGCCTGGCTGGCGCGCTCTTCGCGATCGCAGCGCAAGCCGCCGACATTACCGGCGCGGGCAGCACCTTTGCAGCACCCATCTATACGAAGTGGGCTGACGCTTATCAAAAGTCGGGCGGCGGTAAGGTCAACTATCAAGGTATCGGTTCGTCGGGCGGCATCAAGCAGATCATCGCCAAGACGGTCGATTTCGCAGGTTCGGACGCTCCGCTGAAGGACGACGAGCTGGCCAAGGACGGCCTGTTCCAGTTCCCGACGGTCGTCGGCGGCGTGGTGCCGGTGGTGAACCTGCCGGGCGTGACCCCGGGCCAACTGGTGCTGTCGGGCGAAGTGCTCGGCGACATCTACCTGGGCAAGATCAAGAAGTGGAACGATCCGGCGATCGCTGCACTGAACCCGAAGGCAAAGCTGCCGGATACGGATATCGCTGTGGTGCGCCGTGCTGACGGTTCGGGCACCAGCTTCATCTGGACGAACTACCTGTCTAAGGTCAACGCAGACTGGAAGTCGAAGGTCGGTGAAGGCGCAACGGTCAGCTGGCCGACGGGTACGGGCGGCAAGGGCAACGACGGCGTCGCAGCCTTCGTGCAACGTCTGCCGGGCGCGATCGGTTACGTCGAATGGGCGTACGCGAAGCAAAACAAGATGGTCTACGTCGACCTGAAGAACTCGGCAGGCAACGTGGTCGAGCCGAAGACGGAAACGTTCAAGGCAGCGGCTGCCGGCGCAGACTGGTCGAAGTCGTTCTACCAGATCCTGACGAACGAACCGGGCAAGGACGCATGGCCGGTCGTCGGCGCAACGTTTGTGCTGCTGCACACGACGCAGGACAAGGCACCGCAAGGCGCCGAAACGCTGAAGTTCTTCGACTGGGCGTTCAAGAACGGTACGTCGGCTGCTGACAGCCTCGACTACATCTCGCTGCCGGAATCGGTTGTGACGGAAATCAAGTCGCAATGGAAAGACAAGGTGAAGGACGCTGCAGGCAAGCCGGTCGCCGAGTAAGCGTTAGCACGTAGCAACAAGCCGCCCCGCCTCATGTGAGGCTGGGCGGCTGTAGTACTGGTTGCATGGCGTCGTGTCATGCAGCGTTTGGTCACAGGTGCATAGGTTCCCATGTCCGACATCCCCCTCGTGTCGAGCACGTCCGGCAGCACGGCGCAGCAGAAAGCGCCGAGTCGCGCCGGCGATGTTATTTTCGGCGGTCTCGCGCGACTTGCCGCGATCATCACGCTCCTGCTGCTCGGCGGCATCATCGTCTCGCTGATCGTCGCCTCCTGGCCGTCGATCAAGCAATTCGGTCTGAGCTTCCTGTGGACAGCCGACTGGGATCCACCCAGCCAGAAATTCGGCGCGCTGGTGCCGATCTACGGCACGATCGCGACCTCGATCATTGCTCTCGTTATCGCGGTGCCGGTCAGCTTCGGCATCGCACTGTTCCTCACTGAACTGGCGCCCGCGTGGCTGCGCCGGCCGCTCGGCATTGCCATCGAGCTGCTGGCTGCGATCCCTTCGATCGTCTACGGTATGTGGGGCTTGCTGGTGTTCGCGCCGATCTTCGCGACCTGGTTCGAAAAGCCGCTCGGTACCGTGCTCGGCGGCATTCCGTTCATCGGTGCGTTTTTTCAGGGCCCGCCCATCGGCATCGGCATCCTGTGCGCCGGAGTCATACTTGCCATCATGATCATTCCGTACATCGCCTCGGTGATGCGCGACGTGTTCGAAGTCACGCCGGTCCTGCTGAAGGAATCGGCGTACGGCATCGGCTGCACGACCTGGGAAGTGATGTGGAAGATCGTCCTGCCGTTCACCAAGAGCGGCGTGATCGGCGGCGTCATGCTGGGTCTGGGCCGCGCGCTCGGCGAGACGATGGCGGTGACCTTCGTCATCGGCAACACCAACCTGCTCGATAACGTCTCGCTGTTTTCGCCGGGCAACAGCATTACGTCGGCACTCGCCAACGAATTCGCGGAAGCGGACCCGGGCCTGCACACGTCGGCGCTGATGGAACTCGGCCTGATCCTGTTTGTGATTACCTTCATCGTGCTCGCGATCTCGAAGATCATGCTGCTTCGCCTCGAAAAAGGGGAGGGCGCGAAATGAGCCAGTCCACCTTGAACATTCCCGGTTCGGACGACGCCGCGGTTCTGGAGGCCATGCGCACCAAGCTGCAGGGCCGCCGGCGCGTGAAGAACGCGATTGCGCTGACGCTCTCGCTCGCGGCCATGGCCTTCGGCCTCATCTGGCTCGTGTGGATTCTCTATACGACGCTGCGCCTCGGCATCGGCGGTCTGTCGATCGAGCTGTTCACGCAGTCGACGCCGCCGCCGAACACCGATGGCGGCGGTCTCGCCAACGCCATCGTCGGCAGCCTGATGCTGATCGTGCTGGCGACCTTCGTCGGCACGCCGATCGGCATTCTGGCCGGCGTGTATCTCGCCGAATACGGCCAGAAGGGCTGGCTTGCCAGCGTCACGCGCTTTATCAACGACATTCTGTTGTCGGCGCCGTCGATCGTGGTGGGCCTGTTCGTCTACGCGCTGTTCGTGGCGAAGATGGGGCACTTCAGCGGCTGGGCCGGCGTGTTCGCGCTCGCGCTGCTGCAGATTCCGATTGTGATCCGCACCACCGAAAACATGCTGAAGCTGGTGCCGAACGCCTTGCGTGAAGCCGCTTTCGCACTCGGCACACCGAAGTGGAAGATGGTGATGTCGATCACGCTGAAGGCCTCGGTGGCCGGCATCATCACCGGCGTGCTGCTCGGTGTCGCGCGGATTGCCGGCGAAACGGCGCCGCTGCTGTTCACCGCGATGTCGAACCAGTTCTTCTCGTGGAACATGAATCAGCCGGTCGCAAACCTGCCGGTCACGATCTATCAGTTTGCGATGAGCGCCTTCCCGCAGTGGCAATCGCTTGCCTGGGCCGGCGTGTTCCTGATCACGCTCGGGGTGCTGGGATTGAATATCCTCGCGCGCACGATCTTTTCGAAAAAGTAAGGGCGGAGTAAATCCGATGAACATGGCAGAAACTCAACTCAATCCGATCGCGCGTCCCACCGCGCCCGCCGGTTTCGACCCCGCCCAGGGCGACAGTGCCCAAGCGTCGGCGCAGCCGAAGATCGAGGTCAACGACCTCAACTTCTTCTACGGCAAGTACCACGCGCTGAAGAACATCAACCTGCGCATTCCCGAAGGCAAGGTGACCGCGTTCATCGGCCCGTCGGGTTGCGGCAAGTCCACGCTGCTGCGTACTTTCAACAAGATGTACGCGCTCTATCCGGAGCAGCGCGCCGAAGGCGAGATCCTGATGGACGGCGAAAACCTGCTGACCACCAAGCGCGATATTTCGCTGCTGCGCGCGCGGATCGGCATGGTGTTCCAGAAGCCGACCCCGTTCCCGATGTCGATCTACGACAACATCGCGTTCGGCGTGAAGATGTTCGAAACGCTGCCGCGCTCGGAAATGGACGACCGCGTCGAATGGGCGCTGACCAAGGCCGCGCTGTGGAACGAAGTGAAGGACAAGCTCGGCCAGAGCGGCTACGGTCTCTCGGGCGGCCAGCAGCAGCGCCTGTGCATTGCGCGCGGCATTGCGATCCGTCCGGAAGTGCTGCTGCTCGACGAACCGTGTTCGGCGCTCGACCCGATTTCCACGGGACGTATCGAAGAGCTGATCGCCGAACTGAAGAGCGACTACACCGTGGTGATCGTTACCCACAACATGCAACAGGCCGCACGGTGTTCGGACTACACTGCCTACATGTACCTCGGCGAGCTGATCGAATTCGGTGACACCGAAAAGATCTTTATCAAGCCGGTCCGCAAGGAAACTGAGGACTACATTACCGGCCGCTTCGGTTAACTCCGGCGAGCACCATAAGGGAGCACGACATGTCCGACAAACACCTCTCAAGCCAGTTCGACGCCGACCTGAATCTCGTTTCGTCCAAGGTCCTCGAAATGGGCGGCCTCGTGGAATCGCAGATCGTCAATGCGATGAACGCGCTCAATAACTTCGATCTGGACATGTGCGAGCAGGTGATTACCGCCGAAGATCGCCTGAACAAGATGGAAGTCGATATCGACGAAGAGTGCAGCAACATCATCGCGCGCCGCCAGCCGGCCGCGCGCGACCTGCGCCTCCTGATCGCGATCTCGAAGACCATCACGAATCTCGAACGCGCCGGCGACGAAGCCGAGAAGATCGCGAAGCGCACCAAGCGTCTGATGGAAGACGGCGCGTCGCGCACCATCAATATCGCCGAGATCAAGCTGTCCGGCGAGATGGCGGTGTCGATCCTGCGCCGTGCGCTCGACGCGTTCGCGCGTCTCGATACCGTGGCGGCCGCGCAGATCGTGCGCGACGACAAGGCGATCGACGAGGAATTCCGTGCCTTCGTGCGCAAGCTGATTTCGTACATGACTGAAGATCCGCGCTCGATTTCGGTGGGCCTCGATTTCCTCTTCATCGCCAAGGCGATCGAGCGGATCGGCGACCACGCGAAGAACATCGCTGAGTTCATCATCTACATCGTCAAGGGAACCGACGTGCGCCACAAGTCGCGCGACGCTCTCGAACGCGAAGCACTTAGTTAACCCCTGCATAAAGGTCAAGAGGTGCCGATGCCCAGCAGCATTCTCGTCATCGAAGATGAGCCCGCCATTTCCGAACTGATTTCGGTCAACCTGCAGCACGCAGGCCATTGCCCGATCCGCGCGTATAACGCGGAGCAGGCGCAGAACCTGATCAGCGATGTGTTGCCCGACCTCGTCCTGCTCGACTGGATGCTGCCGGGCAAGTCGGGCATCGCGTTCGCCCGCGACCTGCGCAACAACGAGCGGACCAAGCACATTCCGATCATCATGCTCACCGCGCGCGGCGACGAGCAGGACAAGGTGCTCGGCCTCGAGATCGGTGCGGACGACTACGTCACCAAGCCGTTCTCGCCGAAGGAGCTGATGGCGCGCATCAAGGCGGTGTTGCGCCGCCGCGCGCCGCAGCTGACCGAGGACGTGGTCGCGATCAACGGCCTGAAGCTCGATCCGGCCACGCATCGGGTGGCGGCGCATGCGGAAGGCAGCGAGATCAAGCTCGATCTCGGGCCGACCGAATTCCGTCTGCTGCACTTCTTCATGACCCATCCGGAGCGCGTGCATAGCCGCACGCAGTTGCTCGATCAGGTATGGGGCGACCACGTGTTCGTCGAAGAGCGCACGGTGGACGTTCATATCAAGCGTCTGCGTGCCGCGCTCAAGCCGGCAGGGTGCGATGCTATGATTGAGACGGTGCGGGGCAGCGGTTACCGGCTCGCGAAGAGCGCGTAATACGGCTGGGTGACTGGATAGGCCTGGCGCGCGTCCGGCCCGTCTTCATCACGGCTAGCGCCGTTTGTACTCCCGCGCCGCGAGATGCCATCGCGGCGCGTATTGTCTTCTCTTCGATCGCTAGAACATGAACATCATCTGGGCGCGTTCCATTGTGTCGGTCGTGCTGCTTGCTGTTCTGTGCGCGTTGCTTGGCGTGTTCGTCAACGTCAGGGCTGCACTGATCGTGGCGATCGTCGTGCTGCTCGCGCAGAGCGTCTTTAGCACCTTCCACAAACAGCGTCTGTGGCGTCTGCTCGATGCGCCGGTCTACGGCGAAGTGCCGAGCGCGCCGGGTATCTGGGGCGAAATCTACTACCGGCTGCACAAGCTCGCGAAGCGCTGGCACGCCCAGGTGCGCCAGGTCGAGCAGCAGCACTCGCGTTTCATTCAGGCCATCCAGGCATCGCCGAACGGCGTCGCGATGCTCGACGATCACGATCAGATCGAATGGTGCAACTCGATCTCCGAAGTGCACTTCGGCCTCGATGCGAAGCGCGACCTGCGCCAGCACATCACCCACCTCGTGCGTCAGCCCGACTTCGTCCGCTATCTGAATTCGCATCATTACGAAGAGATGCTGATCATGCGCGGGATGGGCGAGAAGCGCCAGAACGTGCTGTCGGTGCAGGTGTTTCCGTATGGCGAAAACCGCAAGCTGGTGCTCTCGCAGGACATCACCGAACTCGAGCGTACCGACGCGATGCGGCGCGACTTCGTGGCCAACGTGTCGCATGAACTAAAGACACCGCTTACGGTGCTGTCGGGTTTTCTGGAGACGATGCGCGAGTTGCCGTTGAGCGAAGCCGAACGTGCCCGCTACCTCGAATTGATGGAACAGCAGGCGGCGCGCATGCGGCATATCGTCAACGATCTGCTGGTGCTCGCCAAGCTCGAAGGCGACAACAAGCCGCCGAGCGAGCAGATGATCGACATGCGCGCGGTGCTGCGGCATCTGCGCGACGACTCGGCGAGCCTGTCCAGCGATCACCATTGCATCACCTTCGATGCGGACGAGGGACTTACCGTCACTGGCGTCGAAACCGAAATCCTGAGCGCGCTCGGCAACCTCGTGACCAATGCGATTCGCTACACGCCGGACGGCGGCAAGATTCATGTGACGTGGCAGGCCAATGGCGGCAGCGCGGTCTTTTCCGTGACCGATAGCGGCCTCGGCATCCCCGCCGCGGATATTCCCAGGCTCACCGAACGGTTTTACCGGGTGGACCGCAGCCGCTCGCGCGACACCGGCGGCACGGGCCTCGGCCTCGCGATCGTCAAGCACGTGCTGCAGCGGCACGACGCACAGCTTGAAGTGAAGAGCGAAGAAGGGCGCGGCAGCACCTTCACCGTGCGCTTCCCGGTGTCGCGCACGGCGCGACGCCAGCCCGCACCGGCCTGAGGCTCAGGAACAGAACTTCCCCAGCAGACTCATCTGCGCATTGCGCGACGACTTGCCCGGCCGACGGCGGCGGTAGTGGCCGTCGCTTTGCATGAGCCACGCCGATTGATTGTCGCCGAGGAAGGCCGACAGACCCTCGGCGATCACGCGGCGCTTCAGGCGGCGATTGTTGATCGGAAACGCCACTTCGACACGCCGGAAGAAATTGCGGTCCATCCAGTCGGCGCTGGACAGATACACGTTTTCCTTGCCCTCGTTGTAGAAGTAGAAAATCCGGTGGTGTTCGAGGAAGCGCCCGACGATCGAGCGTACCGTAATGTTCTCCGAGAGCCCCGGCACGCCAGGTTGCAGCGAACACACGCCGCGCACGATCAGATCGATCTTCACGCCCGCCATCGATGCTTCGTACAACTCGGCAATCACGGTCGGTTCGAGCAGCGCATTCATCTTGGCGACGATGCGCGCCTTCTTGCCGGCGCGCGCATGCTCCGCCTCGGCGCGAATCGCCTCGATGAGCTTCGGATGCAGCGTGAACGGCGACTGCCACAGCTCATGCAGCTTCAGTTCGCCGCCGATGCCGGTCAACTGCTGGAACACGTGGTGGACGTCTTCGCAGATCTTCTGGTCCGACGTCATCAGGCCGAAGTCGCTGTAGAGACGCGCAGTGCGCGGATGATAGTTGCCGGTGCCGAGGTGGGCGTAACGCTTGAGCGTCGTCTTGCCGTTGTGCGACACGCGCCGCACGATCAGCATCATCTTCGCGTGGCACTTGTGGCCCACCACGCCGTACACGACGTGCGCGCCCACGGCTTCCAGTTGCGCCGCCCAGTTGATATTGGTTTCTTCGTCGAAGCGCGCGAGCAGCTCCACCACCACGGTGACTTCCTTGCCGTTGCGCGCGGCCTGCATCAGCGCGTCCATCAGCGGGGAGTCAGTGCCGGTGCGATAGATGGTCTGCTTGATCGCCATCACGTTCGGGTCTTTGGCCGCCTGCAACAGCAGTTCGAGTACCGGCTGGAAGCTTTCGTACGGATGATGCAGCAGCACGTCGCCCTGATCGATCACGTCGAACAGGCTCGCGCTATTGGCGATCTGCGGCGGGATGGACGGAATGTGCGGGACGAATTTCAGATCGGGCCGGTCCACCATCTCCGGCAACTGCATGAGCCGCACCAGATTGACGGGGCCGTCGACGAAGTAGCAGTCCTTGTCGGACAGGCTGCTTTCGTCGAGCAGGCGCTGCACCAGATGCGCAGGCGTATCCGCCGACACTTCGAGGCGCACGGCGTTGCCCAGATGCCGCGCCGGCAATTCGCCTTGCAGCGCGACGCGCAGATTGGTGATTTCGTCTTCGTCGACGAACAGTTCGCTGTTGCGCGTGATGCGGAACTGGTTGCAGCTACGCACCACCAGATTGGGAAACAGCTCGCCCACAAAGCGCTGTAGCAGCGAGCTCAGCAGCACGAAGCCGTGCGGATAGCCCGACAGTTCCTGCGGCATGCGCACGAGCCGCGGCAGCGCACGCGGTGCCTGCACGATGCCCATCAGCGCCTGGCGGCCGAAGGCATCCTTGCCTTCCAGTTCGACGACAAAGTTCAGGCTCTTGTTGAGCACGCGCGGAAACGGATGCGCGGGGTCGAGGCCGATCGGCGTCAGGACCGGCAGCAGTTCGTCGAAGAAGTAATTGCGCGCCCATTCGGTCTGCGCTTCGTTCCATGCTTCCGTGCCGTGAAAATAAATCCCTTCCTGTTCAAGCGCGGAGAGTACTGTGTCGTGCAGCATGCGGTACTGGCGATGTACGAGCTTCTGCGCACGCTCGACCACGAGGTCGTAGACGTGCTGCAGCGACATGCCGTCCGGCGACAGCGCACCCGGGTTGTCGCGCATCTGCTCCTGCAGCCCGGCCATGCGGACTTCGAAGAATTCGTCGAGATTGCTGCTGGTGATGCAGATGAAACGGAGGCGTTCGAGCAAGGGGACGGCGGGATCGGCGGCTTGCGCCAGCACGCGCTCGTTAAAACCCAGGATGCCCAGTTCGCGATTCAACAGAGGGTAGCGGGTGGACATCGGCAGCGAGAATGGAAGGTCAGGTAGGGACGGCGAAAGACGCTCGGAAATTCTCACAGTATGATGACGCTCTTATGACAATCGATTGATTATAAACTTACGCTGTATCGGTCTTGTGTCGTAAATATGACGCAATGAATATGGGACCATATGGGACCATAACGCAGGCATTCACCGTGAAGGTTACAACGTGAGGTCCGGTACGCTTAAAATGGTGACTTTGAACGGCGGAGCCGGCAACAAGCAGGCTGCGCTAGCGCGTATGGAGTCCGCTCAATCGATGGTCAACACTCCACAACTTCTCGCTGCCGTCGACCTTGGCTCGAACAGTTTTCGTCTGATCGTGGGCCGGGTCGAAGAAACCGATGCCGGCAGCCAGATCTACCAGGTCGATGCGCTGCGCGAGCCCGTGCGGCTGGCCGCAGGCCTGTCGAGCGACAAGATGCTCGACCGCGCCTCGCAGGTGCGCGGCTGGGACGCGCTCAAACGCTTCGGCGAACGGCTGCGCGATTTCCACCCCGATCACGTGCGGGCGGTGGCCACCAACACCTTGCGGATTGCCAAGAACGCCGGCGAATTCCTCGGCGAGGCGCAGGCGGCACTGGGCTTCCCGATCGAAGTGATTGCCGGGCGCGAAGAGGCTCGTCTGATCTATGCGGGCGCGGCGCACTCGGTGCCTGCGAGTCCGGGCAAGCGCCTCGTGGTCGATATCGGCGGTGGCTCGACCGAGTTCATCATCGGCTCGCACTACACCCCCATCAAGATGGAAAGCCTGTATATCGGCTGCGTGAGCCATAGCCGGGCCTTCTTCCCGGCGGGCAACGTGGACGAATACACGATGCGTCAGGCCGAGCTCGCCGCCGGCCGCGAAATCCAGATCATTTCCAACGAGTACAAGAAGACCGGCTGGGAACAGGCGATCGGCTCGTCGGGCACTGCTCGCGCGCTCGCGGAACTGGTCGAAGCGAACGGCTTCAACGACCCGGGCATCACCCACGGTATTTCGCGTGGCGGCCTCGAACGCCTGAAGCGGGCGTTGATCAAGGCGGAGAACGTCAACCGCCTGAAACTGGTGGCGCTGAAGAGCGACCGGATTCCGGTGCTTGCGGGCGGTCTGTCCATCATGCTCGCGGTGTTCGACGAACTGGGCGTGGACTATGTCGACACCACCGACGGCGCCTTGCGTCTCGGCGTGCTGTACGACCTGCTCGGCCGTTCGCAGCACGAAGACATGCGCACGGTCACGGTGGAAGGCTTCATGCGCCGCTACGGCGTGGATCGCGCGCAGGCGGGCCGCATCGGCGAACTGGCGGTGAGCTTCTACGATCAGTTCGGCGAACCGGACACGGAGCGGCGTGTCGAGAATCGCATGTTCCTGAGCTGGGCGGCCTCGCTGCATGAAATCGGTCTGTCGATCTCGCATAGCGCGTATCACAAGCACTCGGCCTATATCGCGAGCAACGCCGACATGCCGGGCTTTTCGCGCACCGACCAGGCGCGTCTCGCGGCGCTCGTGCTGGGGCATGCGGGCAAGCTCGGCAAGCTGTCGCAAACCCGTGAAGTGGAATGGCCGCTGCTGTTCTGCTTGCGCCTCGCCGCACTGCTGTGCCGGCGTCGTGCGGATGTCGGATTGCCGGGTATCGCGGTGGCGCGCGTCAACAACGGCTACGAAGTGCGTCTGCCGAAGGAGTGGGTGGGCAACAATCCGCTGACCGACTACAGCCTGATTCAGGAAGCGGCTGAATGGGAAAAGGTGGGCATTCCCTATCGCGTCGTTTATACGGACGACTGACGATCCGCGGGAAGCGAGGCTCGATGCGTGTGCGATGGGCACTACGTCGAGCGTCACGCTCCACAAAGCGATCAGCAAACAGCCCGGCAGAGCGCATGCTCTGCCGGGCTGTTTCCGTTTTGCACCTACCCCGTAGTGATCTGCTTAACCCGGCAAGGCATCGCCGAGGAAGTGGCGTGCATAGCGCGCGTTGATTTCGGACAGGCGCAGCAGCGTCAGAAAGTCAGCGGTGTTGAAGTCGGGATCCCAGGCCGGTGCGCCGCAGATTTTCGCACCGAGCCGCAGATAACCTTTGACGAGCGGCGGCGGCGCCACCTGGGCGCCGGTTTGCAGTTCGTCGACCGGCAGCGGCGTGTGCGCGAAGGCGCGGTACTCCTGCGCGGTCATCGCGCTATCGCGCAGCGCGCAGTACAGATTCGCCGCGTAGTGACCACCGTCGGCCATCGCTACGCTCGCGCAGCCGAGCATCGTTTCGTAGCCGTTGTGCAACATGTACGACGCGAGGCCGCCCCACAGCGACATGATCACGGCGCCGCTGCGGTAATCCGGATGCACGCACGAGCGGCCCACTTCAACCATCTTCGGGCGCAGATGCGTAAGACGCGAGACGTCGAACTCGCTTTCGGCATACAGACGGCCGATGCGCGCCGCCTGGTGCGGCGGCAGCGCACGATAGGTGCCGACCACCTTGAGCGTATCGAGATCGCGTACCAGCAGGTGGTCGCAGTAGTGATCGAAAGCGTCGACGTCGAGACCCGCGGGGCCGGTCAGGCGCGCGCCCATTTCGTCGGCGAACACCCGGTAGCGCAGATGCTGCGCTTCGCGAAGCTCTTCATCCGTGCGTGCCCAGGCCACTTGCAGCCGGTGTTGCGCGGTGACGGTTTCCTCGGCGCGCGGCAGACGACGGCGCGTCTCGAGGTTCGAAGCGAGCGGCAGGGAAGACGTCGGCAGATCTTGCATGTGGGCGTTCCTTGTCGAAAAAGAGTTTTTCGCTTTTTCGCCAATGTAGTAACGCCCGGTGACGCTCGCATGGCAGCGTCGTGACTATTGGGTGACAGTCCGTAAGGTCCCCCCTTTATTTGCGTTTCGGTGTTTTACAAAAGATCGGGGCTGATCGCCGCGCGCAGCACCACCTGCTCGTCGCCGTCGCGCTCGCGGCTAGCCAGCCACCAGACGCCTGCCTTCTTGAGCGGCCAGCTTGTGTCGCTTTGGGCAAGCAGTTGCGCCGCGACGTGACCGAGGGTCGGCTGATGGCCGACTACCACCACCGTCGGTGCAATGCCTTCGGGCCAGCCGGCGGCGCCGAGCACGTCAGCCGCACTGGCGCCGGGCGCGAGTTCGCGCACCACGCGGTATTGATCGGTCAGGCTTTCGACGGTCTGGATGGTGCGCACGGCGGGACTGGCCAGGATCACGGCGTCGTCGTCGAGCCGCGCGCGCAGCCACTTCGCCACGGCTTGCGCCTGTTTGCGGCCGCGCACGGTCAACTGGCGGGCCAGGTCGCTCGGGGCGATCTCTTCGGCTTCGGCGTGGCGCCAGAGGATCAGATTCATGTTTGTCTCCCAGGTCTTGAGCGGCGCAACACGCGCGACGCTGTGTTGTACCACTGTCGCACGGCGGGGCGCGTGACAGCAAGGCAAGGAGGCAACGGGGAGGCGGCTTGAGCGCCGTCGGCTCCGCTCAGGAGAGTGTCAGATTAACAACGCAACACATGACGAGCAGCAGTAAGGCATAGGTAACGGCGATATCAAACGGATAGCGCATGGCGTGACTCGACGGAATTTTGCCAGCAGTCATCTTAGATAGCCGCATTCCGCAGCAACGTTACCCAGCCAACAGTTCGCAAAAAGACGTGCGCGGCTCAGGACGTTTTCTGTCGTTTGACGCGCGTCGTGGAGATGTCCAGCGACATGAACGATGGATTCGCGGCGTCGGGCGACGGCTGTCGGGCGTCGAAGGCGTCGAGTTGACGCAGCAGCCGATCCAGTGCGTCCAACTGGGCGCGGGTCAGATGAGCGGCGTCGAGAAGCTGGTTGAGCCGGCGCCGCCAGTAGCCGGACGACAGGATCGATCCGCCGCGGCCCTCGGCCAGCGCTGCCGGCATCACGCATGCGATGTGCGCGATGTCCTTGTCAAGGAACAGAACCATGTGTGCGCCCTCCCGATTTTGCCTTTGATCCATGTGCGAAACACCACGTACGTTCCGTGGCCGGCTAGCGGGCGGCCGCGCCTGCGGCTGGCAACGATCGACGGCCCGGTACGGGGATGCTATGACGAGCTGAGGAAGCGGACTGTCAACAATGGTCAGGCGCCGGCCGGCGGATCCTGGCAAAGTGAGGCCGGCGGCGCACGGCCTGTCCCGTAATTGTGATGTTTTTGACAACAGTGTTTTCAATATCTAGGTATTTACCCTAGGTCTTCCCAGCCATACACTGTCTTCATCGGTCGTACATCCCAGTGGTTGTAGCGCCGCACAAAACAATTTTCGGAGGTAGTCGTCATGAAGTCGTTTATCGAAGCTGCTGTTATTGCCGCCCTGATCGCTGCACCGCTCGCCGCGTTTGCGCAGTCGAGCCAACCGTTGACCCGCGCTGAAGTGCGCGCCGACCTGGTTCAGGTCGAAAAGGCCGGCTACAACCCGAACGACTGGATTCACTACCCCGACAACATTCAGGCTGCCGAAGCCCGCGTCGCCGCCGAAAAGGGCGCCGCACAGGCTGATGCAACCGGCTATGGTTCGGGCAGCAACGGTTCGTCGCAAGCCGGCCAGCGCGCCAGCTCGGCAGTGAGCACGTACTCGGCCCCGGTGGCGATCTACGGTCACTAAGCCGCGCGGATAGCGTGGCGGGAAGATTGTCGCGTGGCGTCCTTCGGGGCGCTCGCGAGTAACAGGCAGGTCGGCTCTCGCAGGAGAGGCTGGCCTGTTTTGCCACTCGGGTATCGCCGTGCGGCGCGCAGGTTGTTGTGGGTCGGAGTTGTAATTGAACGCCGCTGCGGCTGAGCGCAGCACCTGAGAAGAGGCCGCCATGGACGCGACTGTTTTGGCCACCGCAGTGGGATGTTGTGTGTTGCTGTTCGCCGTGATTTTCGCCGTCGGCCACTACCGGCGCGAGTCTGCGCGCAAGCGGGTGATTTGCGAAATGCAGCGTCGTCGTCTTTACGAGTTCAGCCGGCCGAAACACTGAGCCGGTTTCCCGGCGCCAGAGGGGCGAGTCTCGCCGCTCCGGCGCCTTTGGGCGTTTAGATCACCATGCCGCCCGAGACTTCGATGCGCTGGGCGTTGACCCAGCGGTTGTCGTCGGCGAGCAGCGAGGCGATCATCGGGCCGATGTCGTCCGGCAGGCCCGCACGGCCGAGCGCCGTCCACTCCGCCACGCGCTTGTTGATCTCCGGATTGTCGCGCACCATGCCGCCGCTGAAGTCGGTGGCGACCGCGCCCGGCGCGACGGTGTTGACGGCGATCCGGCGCGGGCCGAGCTCTTTCGCCAGATAGCGGGTCAGCACTTCGACCGCCCCCTTCATGGACGCATAGGACGCGCTGCCCGGCACGGCGACGCGAGTGAGCCCCGACGAAATATTGACGATGCGGCCGCCGTCTTGGATCAGCGGAACGAGCTTCTGCGTCAGAAAAAACACCCCCTTGAAATGGACGTTGTAGAGGCTGTCCAGCTCTTCCTCGGAGGTCTGCTCGAACGGTGCGTGGTGCGACGTGCCGGCGTTGTTGACGAGGTAGTCGAAGCGCTCGGCGCCCAACCGTGCGAGCGAGTCCCGAACCTGTCCGACGAACGCGTCGAACGTACTGATCTTGCCGGTATCGAGCGGCAGCGCGACCGCTTGCCGACCTTCCTCGGCCACGAGACCGACGACCTTCTCGGCCTCCGCCTGATTGGCTCGATAGGTGAAAATGGAACTGACGCCGCGCTTCGCGAGGTGGAGCACCGTGTTGCGTCCCAGGCCGCGGCTGCCGCCGGTGACGATGGCGATCTTCGGTGTGGTCTCTGCTGATTTTCCTGCTGTCATGCTGCGCTCCGCGTTAGGTGGGGAGAGGCAAGCTTATGCCGGCCGCTCCCGGCGCTGAATGCCCGAACTGCCTCACTTCTTGCCTGATCCTGCCAGCACGCCCACCTCGGGCCACAAGAGGCGCTAACATGCGGCCATGCAGATGCGGAGGGTGTTCCCATGTCAAATGCCTTGCTCGAAGCCGTCAAACGCTATACCGATCAGCACGCCGACCAGCAAAACCCGTATATGACGGCCATCGAAGGGATGGCTATTCTCCGCTCGGACCATGAGCGGCCGCCTTCTCATCTGATCATGAGGCCGGCTCTCTGTGTCGTGGTTCAAGGCGCGAAGTGGACGACCTTCGGCGACCGGCGCTATGACTATCGGGCCGGGCAGGCGCTGGTGGTCAGCGTCGAGATGCCGGCGCTCAGCCGGGTGGCGAAGGCCAGTCCGGCCGAGCCGTTTCTCGGCGTGGTGATCGAGTTCGACCTTGCCGTCATGCGCGATGTGATGGAGCGCCTCGATACGCCACCCACGCCGGAAGACCCGCTCGGGCATGGCGTTTTTGTCGCCAATTTCGACGGCCCGCTGACCGACTGCGTATTGCGCATGGTGCGCCTGCTCGATACGCCTCGCGCCATTCCGATCCTCGCGCCGATGATCATGCGGGAGATCTGCTACTGGTTGCTAAGCGGTCCTGATGGAAATGAGGTCGCGCGAGTCGTGCTGGCGAACGACCATGCGCAAAGAGTCGTGACGGCGATTCATGCCTTGCGCGACCAGTTCACCGAAACCATACGCATCGAGGAGCTGGCCGCCGTGGCGCAGATGAGTCCGTCGGCCTTCCACAGGCAGTTCAAGGCGCTCACCTCGATGACGCCGCTGCAATATCAGAAGCAGTTGCGCCTGCTCGAAGCGCGCAATCTGATGGCGGCGGGCGAAGCGAACGCCGAAGCGGCTGCCTATCAGGTGGGCTATGAAAGCCCCTCGCAATTCAGCCGTGAATATGCGCGCATGTTTGGCGCGCCACCGCGTCGCGATATGGCGACGTTGAAGGCCGCCATCGTTTAGCGTCCTGTTCCGTTGCGCGGCGTGCGGTCTGCGTCGAGCGGATGCCAGGCGCCTATTCCGATTGTGAGGTTTAGGAGAAAAGTGATTTCATAACTTAGGTATTTACCCTAGGTCTGTCGCTCTCTAGACTGTCCTTACCGGCTGCACACAAACCAGTTTGCAGCGCCGTTAAAAACAATCTCTGGAGGTAATAATCATGAAATCGCTCATCAAAGCTGTCGCCCTTGCTGTTGCTATCGCTGCCCCGGTCGCTTCATTCGCTCAATCGAACCAGCCTTTGACCCGCGCCGAAGTCCGTGCGCAACTGGTCCAGCTCGAGAAGGCCGGCTACAACCCGTCCATTTCCAACGACCCCACCTATCCGGCGAACATTCAGGCCGCCGAAGCACGCGTTGCTGCTGAGAATGGTTCGACGAGCGGCGTCGGCGGTGCGGTTAGCGGCTCGTCGGAATCCGGTGTTCGCACTTCTGCGTTGTCGGCAGTGAGCGACTCGCGTTCGGTCTACGCCGGCCACTAAGCCACGCGTTTTAGCCGACTCCCTGGCGGTGCGTCTGAAGCCAGGGTGTGCGGCAGGTTCTGTTGGACCGATTGGCCCGCTCCCGCGCAGATGTGCGGGAGCGGGCCAATTGCTTAGGGCGTGCCCACCAGCGTAACGGGAAAGACGTCGGGTAGCCGTTACAATGGCCCGATCGTATTTCCACCGGAGCGACCGGATGGCGCGCCTATCGACCCTTACCCATCTGTCCATCAAGCACGTCTTGCCCACCACACGAAATGCCGCGGAGTCGGATTCAGCGCGACGTTCGATGAGGCCTCTGTTCCCGCTCGCGGCAACGCTGCTTGTCTCACTGCATTGCGCGACTGCATTAGCCGGCGATATCGCGCGGGATACCCCAGCCGCGTCCATGGCGCTCGCGCAAGGGCTGTATGCGGCGCCTGGGCCATCCGCAGCCGTATCGAGCGTGGCGACGCCGGTAATCACAGCGTCCCCGCTGCCGTCGGAAGCACCGCCGGACAAAGTGCCTGCAGCCGCTCCTTCGATCGTCGCGACGGCAACGGCAGCACCTTCACCCGCCAAGGCACCTGAGACGGAATGGATCAACTACGTGGCCGTCATTGCGGGCATCGTGGGGGCGATTACGGGTATCGCCGGCGCGATCATGGGCGGACTTGGTCTGCGTATGGCCAGTCGTCGGAGGCGGCGGTATTGATCGGTTAGACCTGCTTGATCCTGTCTCGAGCGCCGCGCGCCGCCATCGGGCAACAACGTGACAACCCCGCGGCAACAATGCCGAAAGCCCGCTCGAGGCGGGCCTTCATGAAACAAAAAGAATAGGCTTAACGTGGGGACGGCCGATCGGCCAGCTCGCGATGCTCGGCTACCGCTCGGCGAACCGCTTCCATCAGGTCCGGATGGGTTTCGGAGGCAGGCGTTTCAATCAGCCTGCGCGGAGGTGTCTTGGCGCGAGGCTTTAGCGTCACACCGTACAGTTTTTGCGGCGCAGTCATGCTTGACCTCCAGTGTCTGCTTACGCATAGGGAAGGCTTGCCCGAAAAGTCTAGGCCTTTTTGCGCCGCTTGTCTCGCCCCCTTTGTCCCGTTCGTCCGTCTCGTTCATCGGGCAACTGACCGACCTCCCGGCGAGCAGGCCGGGCGTGTACTCGTCCGCTTATGCTGCTGGCTTACCGGCAGACATGGACGTGATGATGGTGATGCCACTCCCAATGGCAATGACGATGATGGTCGTAATCGGCGAATGCCGGCGCCGTCGCACACAGCGTTGTCATAGCGACCACCACGGCGATACAGATCTTCTTCATAGCTTGGCTCCTCACAAAGATACCGATAGAAGACACAGCAGTTTTCGTACCTGATCGTCGTCCGTTAAGCGACTTCTCCATTGTCCTGTTTGCGAGAAAAGTGATTTCATAACTTAGGTATTTACCCTGGGTCATGGTCTTTCTACACTGTGATCACTGGCTGCACACAAACCCGTTTGCAGCGCTGTCCAAGACAATCTCTGGAGGTCGTTATCATGAACTCGCTTATCAAGGCTGTCGCTATTGCTGTTGCTCTCTCCGCTCCGGTCGTGTCGTTCGCCCAATCGAACCAGCCGCTGACGCGCGCCGAAGTGCGTGCGCAACTGGTCCAGCTTGAAAAGGCCGGCTATCGTCCGGGTGGCGACCAAGCTACTTACCCCGTTCAGATCGAGGCTGCCGAAGCGCGCGTTGCTGCTGAGAATGGCTCGACGAGCGGTGTCGGTGGTGTCGTGAGCGGCTCGTCGGAATCGGGCGCGCCCGCCGCAGCCGTGTCGAGCTATCCCGGCGAGCGTTCGCTTTACGTAGGTCACTAAGCCACGACCCAGCCGTCAGATCGGCGAGCCGTTAGCGACTGATCCGGTGGCTGGCATCGCCCGCTGAACGCGCAGTACCCTCTGGGCGCCTCATGGCTAAATTGGCCCGCTACCGCCGCAATGGGCGGTAGCGGGCCAATGTTCGTATTGGACGGCCGTTCGTCGGTTCGTACGCCTTGGCGGCCTTTAATCGATCGCTACGCCATGCGTTGCACAAGCCTGCCGCATGGCGCGCAGGACGATCGGCTGCATCTTCTCATTCCATGACTCAGGGTGTGCGTCGAGGTATTGATCCACGATCGTGCCGACTGCCCGGGTATTGGCATTCATGGCGCCGATACAGCGGCGGAGCTTCTCGACCCTCGCGTCCGGCGCGCCGAACACCGTGGAGTACGAGAAGCCGTCGAGGATGCCAATGACGTAGGCAGCACGCATCGATTGGCTTCCGCCTCGAAAGTAGTTGCCGGTGAGAAACCCGTTGTCGGCATCGGATGCCGGACTGGCCTGCGCGGTGGAGCAAAGTGCGATGAGTGCCAGGGCGGCGATCGATTTGTTCATCTGCTGTCGGTTCAAAAGAATAGGGTGCGCTATTGTGTGCCGCCATTGTGACGATGCTGCGGCGGCCTTCCAAATGCGCATCCGATAGTCTTCCTGGACCTGTCAGACGTAGTTGCCCCGGCGATGCTGGGGCGGTCGGCGATGCGGGTGATGACGGGGCGGCGGCACCTGACGGCAGCGGCGCACGAGATGGCCGCGATACCAGACCCGTTTGCACACAACACGGGGATGCGCCTCGGCGCTAACGGGTGCGAATGCTGCGGCGCACGCCGCAAGCAGGATGAGCAATACAGATTTGCGCACGGATCGATCCTTCAATGACTTCGGACGGTGGGTTCAGCTTCGGATATGGGACTGTAGCAAGGAGACGTCGGGCAAGGCGAGTTTCGGTATCAAAGTAGCGGGGAGGTGCCCTGACGAGGGGCGCAACGCCGGATTTCATTACCCGTATTTTTTGAAAGCACGACCAGTTGGGTAAAACTGTTCGAATGCGCGTACGGTTCAAAGAAACGTTCCATCACGCCGATGAAGACGCCGAGACTCACGCCGTTGAAGGCGGGCTCGTCGATCGTCAACAGCACTTCTATACCGCGGACGAAGTTTGCCAGAGGCTTGGCGGGCATCCATCGCATGCAGGGGCGGTGATCGAGTCCGGCGATTCCGTCGATCAGCGTCGACATCGATGTCGACGCCGAATGAGCATGCTGGTAAAGCAGGGCTTTGAGACCGGCAAGGTCCAGTGACAGCGCATTTGGCGTGAGCTGCGCAACGATACGCCAGAGACTCCTGTTGCCCTGCGCCAGCGTCGCGCTTCGAGTCGGGGCCCGCAGCATGGAAATCGTGCAGGCAAACGAAGCATCCTCATTCAACAGATCGCCGCCCGGCATGCCGAACGGCATGGCCGGCGGCAAGTCCCGATTGGTGCAGGTCAGTTCGATGCCCAACGGACCCGGGTCCAGCTCGGCGGGTGTCGCCCCGATACTCACGAAGCAAATCTCGGTCTCATAGCCGGGGCGCTGCTGCGCGACCCATCGATCGCGACGGGCGAGCCAGTACGTTCGTGACGACTGGGCCGATTCGTCGTGCCGCATCGAACGGTAAGGCGGAATTTCCCGCACCACCTTGCCTGCCGCGGTCTGCTCGATCGTATAGACGGAATCGATCGAGTAGATCTCAGTGTTCGGAACGCGCGGTGCTTCGGGGATCACCGGGTACGAAAGGGCGTCGCGCGCGCCTCGAAGCGGCAGCGCTTCGCGTTTAAACAGGTTGATGACGGGCGTGCAGAAGAGCCGAAGATTGTCGGCCCGAAGGGTTCCCAATACGTGCGCCGCGGACGAGTCCTTCAGCACGTTGGCGACGGCGATATGCAGCGTCAACTTTTTGCATGAGCCGGTGGCCCGCAGCAGGCGCGCGAAATCGAGGTCGATAAAGTAAAACTTCTCGGGAAACGCGAAGAACTCCATCAGCCGGCGAAACGCCGCCGGAGCATCCGGTTCCCCGCCGATCAGCGCGTCCTGATCTTCGAAGCCGACGGCACTAAACGGTAGGTGCGAGAGCGCTTTCCACCGACCGGACCCATCCGCTTCGGCAAACGCGGCGGTAGGGCGCATCAGCAGGGTATCGGTGAGTGCCGATACGAAGCTCTGCTGCCCGGTTAGGTGTATCCGCACCGGACTGCCGCCTTGCGTCGCGGCAAATGCTTCGGCTTCGGTGGCCGGTTCGAATGAGATCGAGACCAGACCGGTTGTGTGCGCCGGAAGCTGGGTACTCATCGGTGCTGTCGCTGTCGCGGAATAGCGGGCCTCCGTTAAACGCAGCGGCAGCACGGTCACATCGTAGACCGTACGAAACCGGCACTCGCCCACGCGAGCCTCCAGCGCCGCCCCGCGCTTGACCGTGACCGCTTCGGTCAGTTGGCCGGTGCGGGAATCCGTCGCGAACTGCGCGATCGAGCAGGATGGAATTGCCCGCAGATAGTGCGGGTACAGCATGTCCAGAAGCGCCTCGGTGAATTCCGGGTACTCGTCCTCGATCCTGGCGCCGAGGCGGGCACCCAACAGTGCCGAGGATTCGATCATGCGCTCGACGTGCGGGTCCTCCGAGTTGTCGCTCGCCATGGCGAGGCGGGCGGCGATCTTCGGGTTACGCTCGGCGAACGCGCGCGCGTACTGCCTGAGCAGCGAGAGTTCGCGTTCGTAAAAAGGCAGCAGTTCTTCCATTTGCGGGTTGCCGCTTCGAGCTCAGTGGACCTGCGGATATTACCGGGAAGGGCGGGGCGGCTGTCTTAACAGGGGATTAAGCAGGCGTGCCACGCCGAGTGTGGCACGCTCGCGTTGCAGGGCTTCGAGGTTGTCGAAAGCGAAACGCGCGCCGCGCAGCCGTTCGACCCGCCTGACTTCTGAAATGCCGACGAAATACGGCATCATGTAGCGCAGAAACACCAGCGGCGACAGGATGAGCGCCGCACCAACAGCGGCCTGAAACTGATCGTTGCCGTGCGTGCCGAGCGACGCACCGGCAATCGACAGCATGGCCACGCCGATTGCCGAGCCAATCGGCGCATACCAGCTTGACGACGGCCTGCGGCCGGCTGTGCGCGGGCGCACAATCCTGGCGACTCTCTCTTCTCTGACGACGAGGGTCGGGCTGGCCAGGCTCGTAGCGAATTGAAGCCAGTGCGCGCGTTTTTCGCTGTGGAAGTAGATAAGGTAGACGGCACTCAGCAACACGAGGTACGCAAGAACGACGGCCACCACCGACCGCTGCGACAGACCGAACGGTTCCGCAATGGTTTCGCACACAGCCGCTGCGAAGAGACTGAAATTGAGCCGCATGAGTGTGCTCATGCCCCGGTGGTAGGCGCTATAGCGGGTCGCAAAAAATGCCGCAAAGATGCTGAAGGCCAAGGCAGCCACGAGCATCACCGGCACCAGCCACACGAGGACGGGGAAACTCGTCGCAATCATGAAGCCGGCGACGGCATTGAATACGAACATGCCGAACGGCATTCTGATCAGGGTCTTTTCCATAGGATCAGCTTACCAGTGGTGACGTGCCGCCAGGCCGTCCCACCAGCCGCCAATCCGCTTTCCATAGTGGCGCGACACGAAGACCTGAACCGTCAGCCCCACGCCGAAACCGACCGCGAGTACGGCAAGGACCGGCACCTCCACCGGCGCCCCCACCACCAGCGCCACGACGCCAGGCACCGCGGCGCCAGCGCCCCAGCCGGCCAGCCAGCCTGCTGCGTTAGCGGGTTGGCTGTGTGCTTCCAGGCTTGCAAACTGATGCAGATTGTCCGCATCAATCGAGTCCAGGATGGCCTGCGGACCTAGCGCAAGCAATCCGCCCGCACCCACGCCGGTAATGCGTCCGCCCAGGGTTTCTCCAAACCCTTCGAGGTTGACGCGGTTTTTCGCCTCGAGCGCTTCAAGTGCCGCCTGGCGATACGCAGGAATACGCACGACATTGGCCGCCGCACGCCCTTTGATGACGTAACCGGCTGCCTTTTTGCCCGCTGGAATTTCGAAGGCCCACTTGCCGTCGATACGCACGAGCTTGAGCGTACTGCCGAAGCGCTTCTGCGCCGATTTGATGCCCTGGTTTCCGCCTTTTCTTGCCCACGCAAGAAGCTTTTGCCTGGCCTGGTCCGGGATATCGAGCAAGTCGGAGGTCGGCGCTTTGGGCACCAGCGACAACGCGGAGCCCGCAGCAGTGGCGGCGGTGGCGCCGATATTCGACGGCGCGTAGAACGCGTTGAGAATGTCCCCGGTGAGACCCGGGACCGTCTGTGCTTCCTTGTACAGTTTGCCGAACTCGGTCTTGTTGAACTCCTGTTCGACCTCTCTGAGCGCCTGTTGAAGCATCACCAGATCGTTCGCGCGTTGTTCGGCCGTCAGGCTGTCGTCGTATTTGAGCTCGGCGATGAGATAACGCGACACCGCCCTCGAGTCGGCCGGATAGACACCGCCGAGATCGACGAGGACGGGCGTTACCTCCGATTGGCGAGCGCCGCCGGATCCGACGCCCGGCAATGCGCTGGGCCCGAGCATGCCCCCATTACCCATGAGTGGGCCCGGGTTGTCGGCGGTGCAAGCGTAAAACTCGGTATCGCTCATATTTACCTGCGTTATCGGATCAATCGTGGGCGAAAAAATTACTGGTTTATTCAACATGCATAATGTGAAGCAATTATTGCTGCGCATTAATAAGCATTCGCTAAATTGTTAATTTTTGCTGAGATTGTTCATAGCCTGAAACGCGCAATATAATCGCGAGGCGGATTTTGTCGGACTCTCAGGGCTTCGACATTGTATGCGCATAACTGACCACCAGGAAACGGGGGAACGCCATGCAGATGTCTGATCCAAGCAGTTTCTTTGGACTGCAGAACAGCAGGCTCTTTTCGATCGATACCCCGCTGTCCGGCCAGTCCCAGCTGCTGGTTAGCGATTTCAGCTGCAGTGACGAGCTGTCCCAGCTCTTCAATATTGAGGTCGGGCTGGTCTCGCAGGATGCAACCATCCAGCTGAAACAACTGATTGCCCAGAAGGTGTCAATCGAGTTACAGATTAATGACGGATCGACACGTTATTTTAACGGCTACGTCACGCGATTTATTCACCTTGGTACCGACGGCGGTCTGTCCACCTACTCGGCAACGGTGCGCCCGTGGATCTGGATGTTGGGCCGGCGCTTCGACACGCGTATTTTCCAGGACAAAACCGTGGAGGACATCCTTGGCGATGTCTTCTCGCAATACTCGAAGCTGGCGTCCTATGAATTTCGCGTTCGCAAGGATCCGAAGCCCTATAGCTATTGCACCCAGTATCGCGAATCGGACCTGAACTTTGTGCGCCGGCTGCTCGAGCAGGAAGGACTCTACTTTTATTTCGAGCATACGAAGGACGCTCACAAGCTGATCATCACGGACGATTCGCAGGGAGCCAAGGCAATCGATGGCGACTCCACGCTGCGATATGCGACGGGTGAGATGCTCGACAACGAGAGCGTGGTGACGAGCTGGCGCGCCGACCGGCAACTCGAGTCGGGCCGCATCAGCATGAAAACGTTCGACTACAAGGCACCGGCTGCGCGCCGCTTTGTGTCGGCCGATACGACCACGGATCAGGGCGATGCCGAGCGCTACGAGATTTACGATTACGTTGGCTTGCACGGATTCGACTCGACGGATCGCGGCGAGGAGTTGACGCGGTTTCGACTGGAAGCACTGGAAGCGGCGGGCAAGGTTTTCATTGGCGCGAGCAATTGCCGGACGCTTAGCCCCGGACGGTTTTTCCAGTTGACCGGGCATTACGACCATGACTCCGGCACGCAGGAGGACAGCCAGTTTCTGATTCTCTCCGTCAGCCATCATGGAACGAATAACTATCAGTCGCATGAGGGTTCTGCGACGTACTCGAACAGCTTCGTGTGCATCCGCAAGAAGATCCCGTTCAGACCTTCGCTGAGTACCCAGAAGCCGATGATTGCGGGGCCACAAACGGCGTTCGTGGTTGGTCCGAAGGGCGAGGAAATCTACACGGACTCGCTGGGTCGCGTGAAGGTGCAGTTCCATTGGGACCGTCTGGGACAGAAGGACAATCGCAGTTCGTGCTGGGTACGTGTGGGGCAACCATGGGCGGGCGGGGGATTCGGGGCGATCCAGATTCCGCGCGTTGGCGACGAGGTTGTCGTTTCATTCCTCGACGGCAATCCGGATCGTCCGCTCATCATCTCGCGGGTGTACAACGCGCAGAACATGCCGCCGTGGGATTTGCCGGCCAATGCGACACAGAGCGGTTTTTTGACGCGTTCGAGCAAGGGCGCGACAGTCGCGAATGCCAACGCGATCCGCTTCGAGGATATGAAGGGGCAAGAAGAGGTCTGGATTCACGCGGAGAAGGACCAGCGTATCGAGGTCGAGAACGATGAGTCGCATACGGTGGGTAACGATCGTACGAAGACCGTTGACCATGATGAAACCGTGCAGGTCAACAACAACCGCACAGAGACGGTTGGCAACAACGAGACGATTACTGTTGGTGTGAATCGTACCGAGCAGGTGGGCGGTAATGAGACGCTGTCGGTAGGGGGGAATCGCAATGAGACCATCAGCGGGATGGACAACCTGGTGGTTGCGCTGACATCGACCGAGACGGTGGGGCTTGCGAAGGCGCTCACGGTGGGTGGGGCTTATACCGTGACGGTGGCGGGCGCGATCAATTCCGCGGCCGGTCTCGCGAGCGCCGAGGAAGTCGGGCTATCGAAAACCACCATGGTGGGCAAGAGCTATACGGTTACCGCTGGGGATCGGATCGAGCTCAGGACCGGTAGCGCGTCGCTGATTCTGGAGAGCAACGGACATATCACGCTACGCGGTGCGCAGTTGCTGATCGAAGGCTCCGGGCCGGTTCAGATCAACGGTAAAGACGTCGATATCAACTGAGCGGGTCATGGAATTCAAAAACCATACGCCGTTTCCGGCGCTGGCGTTCGAGGGAATTGACCAACGCGACCAGCACTTTCATGTCGTTGTGCTTCGCCAGACGCTCGATCTCACAAAGGACGGCCCGTTGTATGCTGACGAGCAATTGCCTTTGCGCGAGGAAGATGCGTATTTCGGTGAGATTGGTCGTAGCGGTATCCGTGAGGAGAGCGACCTCTGTCAGTTCAAACCGAAATGCGACGTCATCGTCAACGGGACAGCGCATGCTCCAGGAGATCGTCCGGCACGGAGCTTTCGCGTCGGCCTAACCCTCCGCAAACCCGACGGCTCTCCGCTTCCGTTGCCCGAGCCGCCTCATGGGCTGAATCCGTTGATGCCTGCGTCGCCCGAAGCCGTTGCACATTGGGAGCGTGAATGTTCAGCACTGCGGGGCCGTAACCAATCGGGGCAGACGATCGTTGACAAAACGCTGGTCATCACGGGTGAGCGCTTTCTCGAGAGGTCGTCATTCGCAACGTCCTGGGGCGCTCGGGTATGCCGCCGGTTGACTCTGGGTTTGCTGCGCCCCGTTCCGTGGACGTTGTCGACGCCCGTTCCCTGCCTGAGCGTTCCGCTACGGCCAGAACTGGCATTTGGAGGGGAGTGCCGCGTGTCCGGTGATTCCCCGGCGGCGCGTCGCGTACCAGCCAAACATCGTCTTCCGAATTCCAACGATGACGAAGGTCCAGGTCTGGTCGCACATTCGGCATTCGCTGCCAACCCTATCGGAGTGGGGTGGTCGGAAAACTGGTATCTGGAAGCCGCAGATGTCACGCGAATGCCGGCACCGCGGATCGAGTGCCCGGATGCGACATTTGACCTGGCGGTATTCAGGCAGGCAGTGTCCGGAGGGGCGTTGCCTAAACAGCAGTCGGTTTGCTGGGGTGTGCGCCCCAAAGGCCATCCGGATCGGGCGGCCCTTATCGGCACGATCGACGAGGCGTTCGTCACGAGCGACAGGTGGCTACCCGAAGACTTCGACTTCGCAATCTGGAATGCTGCGCCACCGGACCAGCAGATCGATTATCCGAGTGGAGGAGAGATTGTCGAGTTGACGAACCTGTTTCCACCTGATGCCCCTGGCGTGAGTATCGACCAGCAGGGCGATACTACGATGCGCTTTGCCTTGCCGGAGCACCAGGCGTTCGTACGCGTGCGTCTTGAAAGCGGTGCCTATTTTCGATTGCCGATGTGGCTGGACACGGTGTCGATCGACACCGACCGCCGGCAATTGTCGATGGTTTGGCGGCGAATCGTAGGCAAAACCGTTGATGCGCCGATCCGCGTGCTTGAAGCGGGTGTGCTGTCCGTCGACCAGCGCCGTGAACGTGATCGACTTTTCGCCGAATTCGATGAACAGGCTCGCCAGATGGAGGTCCGGCATGCCTAAGCTCGGCGCACACAAGGTCGGCGAGTTCAAGGCGGTATCGACCGCCCCATCGATCAACAAGACCCAGGTGGGAAGCAGCGTGGTGCCGCTTCCATACCCCACCACGCAGGACCTGGGAAGCAGCGTCGGGGTTGTGCCTACTGTGCTTTTTCGTGGCACGCCCGCGTATGTTCTCGATCAGAGTACCCAGCCCAGTTGCACGGGCGACAGTCCCGGTGGGCTCAAGGGGGTGAAGTCCGGCACGGTGAACGGGGAAGTAAAGCCGACCAGTGCCAGCGGCTCGGTACGCGCGGGCGGCAAGTATGTGGTGCGTGTCGGTGATAGCAACACGATGAATGGCGGCAACAACCCGGGCATCTACATTGCCGCTCCGGCGCCTTCCGGCACATCGGCCAAGGCTGCCGTCGGTGGGGCGGACCAGCCTCCTGCCCAGAATGCCACGCCTGCCGAGCAGACGTTCATGGACAAGGTGAAGCAGACTGCGAAGGAGTTGGCCCAAGGGTACAAGGACAACGTATCACCTTCGCTGCACGACGCTGCTGACAAGGCGATGGATGCTGGCGGCAAGGTGGCTGGCGCAGGCGGATTGACGATGCTGGCCGGCGGAGGGGTAGCCGCCACAGGAATAGGTGCGCCGGTCGCCGCCGGAATGGAAGTTGTCGGTGGTGCTGGGGTAACGGTCGGGGGCGTCGTTAGTACGGTCGGGGGCGTAACGGACGCTGGCGCGAGCACAATGGATACGGCGGCTGACTGGATATTGACCGGCAGGGCGCCCAACTTTGTTGGTGCCGCTGTGGGCATTGTCGAAAACGCTGTAATCAATCGAATCACCTCGATGATCCCGGGCGGCAAAGCGATAGTGTCAGAAGCCAAGGCGTTGAAGACGGAGGTAAAGACCGAGACCCATGCCGTCGAGAACGAGGTTAAGCAGGAAAAAAAGCAGGCTGAGCAAGCGGTACAGGATCAGGTTGCCTCGGATATTGGCAACAACGTGAACATTCCTGGAAGTGGGGACGGCGGTAGTCCCTGTGGCATAAAGCCGTTTAAGGACCAGAAGTGTCCACCGGGGCAACAGGCCCATCACATTGTTCCTGACTACACGCTTCGCTATGGGACCCGAAAAGATAAGGGAAGCCGGATACCCGGCATGCCAAGTCTGGATGACGGTCCGAGCATATGTCTTTCTGGAGGATCAAAGGTTGCGGGTAGCGAGCATAATCTCGCGCACGAAGGCACTGACCCGAGAATTGCTGCCGTGGGGCGAAATCGGGAGAAAGGTCCCATTGGAGCCGCACCAATGGGTGACATTCTGGACATTTCGGTCGAGGAGGTGTCGAAGGTCAAGCCGCACTGTAAGGAAGAGATTGAGCGAGAGGTCCGCAAAACCTTCAAGGACGTCGATCGAAACAAATATGGCCGTACTACACAGTCTTTGCCTGAGGGCGAAACGCGTGGGACGCTGGAACGAGGCGAAAGCCACACGACAACTGCACCGTGGCGTGGACGGAGGCGCTAATGGCAACGGACATTACATTTACCGTAGCAAAAGTCATTGAGGACGATTGGTTGCTTATCGCCGGATCTCCGGACGAAGACGAACCGTACACGTCGTTTACTCGCTGGTTTCAATATATCCATGGTGATGCTCAGCCGTGGACGCATCAAGAGACGAATTGGTGGGCGCGGAGCGCCACGACCTATTTCCCGCCTGGCGTCGACAAGACGGGCGACTGGGCGTTGGTTGGCATGTCGCAGGAAGGTCACGTCGAGTTCAGCTTTAGGGACTCGGTTGTGGAAGAGAAAATCGCAGGGGCAGGGGTATTCGTTCCCGATGCGGTTGGTTGGGGCTACGTTAGCTCGATCAGACAGATAGGCGATTTTCTGTTCGTATGTGGAGGCGGAGGGCAGATCTACAAACGTGTGAGCACCAACATTTGGGAGCACATGGATGCAGGACTGTTGCAGACGCCACCCATAACGGATCGATTGCTGTTGAGCGACATTGACGGGCCGAGTGAGCGAGACATCTATGTCTGCGGGAGTTTTCCGGGACCCGCAGGATTGGAGGGGAGATTGTTCCATTTCGAGGGAGCCACATGGCGCCGGGTCGATATTCCGGAGACAGGCTACCTGAACCGCATCCTGATCGAGTCGCCGGATAGCATCTGGATTTGTGGCCACAATGGAGCATTGCTAAATGGCAATGCGCGAAGCGGCTTCAAAGACATGTCCAGTGTGGAGGACAATCAACTCTTCTACTCCATGGCGCGCTTCGGGCAGAAGCTATATTTGGCTTCGAATCTTGGGCTTTACGAGTACAAGCTCAATGATCCTCAGGCCAAGATTCGGGAGGTTGTAACGGGTCTGATACCACCGGTTCGAGACACCGTTACGGTCGATACCGCCGGCAAGGTACTTTGGTCGATTGGAGAAAAAGACATCGTGCGCTTTGATGGTTCCGCTTGGACCCGAGTCGACCATCCTGACAACCCCCCCATTCGCTAGAAGCAGGGTACGACATGCGAAGCTGGCCGGATGAGGTGGCGTCGAGGATCAATTGTTTCGATCTCCAGGAGTGGTTGCCCGAGTTGGCACAGTGGCTCGATCTGGACGAAGAGGCGCTCCTTCCCAGGGATGCGCGAGAGGAATACTTGCTGCGTGCTCCGCAGCACGGCATCACGCTCACCTTTCGCCATCCACATGCCGGCTATTCGGAAGTTGCAGACCCATCCCGCTGGATTCTCGTTTCCGCACATTTTCGGCATGGTTTGAACTTGCCATTTCACCTGGATGCCCTATCGGAAACCGTCGAATCCGCAAAACGCAGGCTCAGTGGTGATATGGTTGGTATACCGCCGCGAGTATCGTTTTTCCTTCCTGACTTCCGGGTGGTTGAGTTGGTGTTGCGGAATGTAGGCCAAGGTATCGAAGAAGTAACGGTTGTCCGCCTAGGCCGCGAGCAGTCGTGGAGCAGACTCGTATCGAGCGGACACGTAGGTCAGGATAACTGACGGATTGAAATATTGGGCCGCGATTAGTGAGGCAGCGGCGTGGGAGAGTTGTACGTGCTGCGCTCCCCGGTCTATACGGAAATCCTTCTGGGTTTCGTCCATGACACCACTCGGGTTTGTGCCCGGTCTTCGGACTATCCGATAAACACTTGTTTTCCATATGGAGTGACCTATACGGTTCTCACCGTATGGAGGCCAGCATGATCAGCAAAACCAGACGAGTAGCGTTGTACGCCCGAGTAAGCACCGACTCCCAGACGACCGAGAATCAGCTAGTGGAGCTACGCGCCGTCGCTGCGCGTGCAGGCTGGGAGGTGGTAGCCGAATACGTGGACAAGGGCGTGAGCGGCAGCAAGGGCCGTGATGGCCGTCCGCAGTTCGACAAACTGTTAAAGGCCGCATCCCGCAGGGAGTTCGACATGATCGCCAAGGCCGCAGGATGCGGGGTATCGACCGTGCAGCGCATTCTTGCCGAGCAGCCAGCGTGAGTGCCGACTATGGATGTTCATATGCTGCTGTTGATGAAGTCTGGCTTGACGGTCTACAGTTCTGCGCCAACGTTTATGCGACGTACGAAGCCCTGCGCCATCAACCCGATGCAACGACGCGATTCAGAATGCGCCCCTCGCAGTTCGAAAAGAGGTTGCTGGAGGAGCTATTGCCGATCTGCCGGTACATCCAGGCGCACTACCGGACTGGGCGCTATATCTCGCTTCGCTGGCGTAGCGGCAGTCAACCGTACGACGCTGAAATTTTGCAGCGTGGCGCGTACGTGGAACACTACCACCTTGCGAGGAGCGGCTACCTTGAAGTCACCAGCGCCATGCACGGGAACGACTACCTGTTACGCGAGCGACTGGAGGCAGAGGGTGTTGTGTACGCGGTTGACGGTCTAAGCGTCACTGGCAAGAAGGGAAGCAGGAACCGCAAAATCACTTCGGAAGTAGTTGTTCACAGCGGTCTGGATTTTGTGGACACCATGAGCCAAATCGTACTCGACAGTATTCGGTCCAAGATAGCCGCTGGCTACCCGGATCGCACCACGCTGATTGTTCAATGTACGTTGAACAGCCTTTACATGTCCGATGACTGGCAGGCGCTTGTTCAGACCGTGGGAAGTGGTCTACCCGTGCACAGATTCGATCAGATATGGCTTTGCGACGCCGACTACAGGTTTCATTCATCCATTGACCACGCCTGATATCCTGCTGTGCATCCGCATAAGAACGGGCCGAGGGCAATGAACGAAAAACTAGGGGTTACAACCGCCTTGGGGCTGTTTGGGCTAGTGGTCTCTGCCAGCTATCTTCGCAGTTACTGGGGGGCGTTTGATATCGACGTGTTTCAGTTCGCGGGCTTAACCGACTTCGCCAAACTGGCCGTTTATCCGCTGCTAATGTCGACGCTGGGCTGGGGGATTGGGCTTTTCGTGAGCATGCTTCTTTTTCGCGTTTCCGAAAGCCAGGAAACAGCCGGGTTGAGTGTCAGCGGGGCCGCGCGTCTGCGGGTGGCGGCAGTCGCTTCAGTCGTTCTCGCCCCTCTGCCAATACTGATCTGGTCCAAACCTTGGACATGGATTGCCTGTATTTTTCTTGCATCCCCGGCCATCTTTCAAGTCTCCGACCTACCGGTGTCACGCCGTTATATCCCGGCTTCTAGCCGCCGATTTACGGCTGTTCTGATGTTCGCTGCATTTCCACTTCTGGCAGCGTTGGGCGGGGCACTCAGCGCCGAAGGACTCAAAATGGGACTCAGCCCCAGGATCGTTGATAAGCAGGGAGTCGCGGCGGATTTGATGGGTACGCCAGATCACCCACTGATGTACATCGGCTATGTCAACGATACCTTTGTGATTTACGAGACTCAAACCGGTAGCGTCGTGCTGGTGAAGCAGGTAGACAACGCTCCACTGATCCTCAAGCCAAATCCGAAGCGTGACATTAGTTTCAGCGGCTTTTTGAAGGTGCTAGGACTCACACACCATCACTGACTTCGAAGACCGTTACCAAAAGCCGCAGGTGCCCGACCCCGTTAGCCAGGAGCGAACCGAACTGGTACGAATGGGCGGGTCAACACGTGCCGCGACTGCCGATCTTCGATAAGCGGCCACTTCGGCTTTAGCAAGACCCCACACCCCGCGTGTTGGGAGCAAATGAGAAAACTATGCGGATTGAATGCGCCTGGGCGCCCGTGTGTCCCGGGGAATTTTCCGAGGAATCGAATAAACAAGCCGTGATACGCTTGAAAAAGACCCTCATCAAATCTCTCTCTGAATACGTCATCAACCGATTCCATTCAGAGGTGCGCATGGCCCAAGCTGCAATACTTCGCCCGGCTCAAATCCGGCATCTACTCTCCGTCACGGCGGCAACATCGCGCCACCCCGAGCGCGATTGTCTCGTTCTCCTGCTAGGCATTACGTGCGGAATGCGCGTCAGCGAGATAGCTCAAATCGAGGTCCAAGACGTGCTATTCCCTTCGGGCGCGATCCGTTCAGAGGTCAGTCTTCGGGCTGCAATTACGAAGGGCTGTCGGCAGCGGTGCGTCTATCTCACGCATCCTAAAACGGTTTCGGCTCTGGAGTGCTATGTGAGCCATCGCATAGCGCGCGACATGGGAACCGAGCTAACCGCAGAGCGCTATCGCGGACTCGCGCCGTCAAGTTGCCTAGTCCTTGCAGGCAAGGGCCGCAAATTTGCGATGAACAGCAAACGGCGCATCAACGAGGCCGGGGAACAGGTTGACTATTCTGCATGTGACAGCCTGCAATCCTACGTCACAAAGCTCTACAGGGATGCGGGTATACGCGGTGGATCGTCCCACTCTGGCCGACGCTCGTTTGCCAGTAACCTCGTTGAGCAAGGGCACGATATCGAGACGGTGCAGCAGCTTTTAGGTCATGCGGAACATTATGCACGTCCGGCCTTATCTGGCTGTGTCCGATAGAAAGCTTCGGCAGATGTTTTGCGAAGTACTATGAGTCCCGTGTGTGAGGTAAGTCCCTGAATGCGCGGCTGCGCAACATGTGACTGTAGAAAAGTCGCTTCCCTGCCGATAAACCGGACACATCGCTTGCGAAAGACCGTCACATGATATACGATATGTATATCATGAAATGGAGGTGGTTATGAGTCGTATCCTGGTTGACCTGCCTGAGTCGCAGGTTGACGACCTCGCGGTGATTGTGGAGGCCGAACAGCGGCCCCGCGCAGCCGTTATCCGCGATGCCATTGAGGCATATATATCGCAGCGCAAGCGCGCGCTCGGAACCGAAGTATTCGGTCTGTGGAAGAGCCGGACGACGGATGGCCTTGCGTACCAGCAGGAGCTTCGTTCCGAATGGTGAAGGCGCTCTTCGATACGAACATCCTCATTGACTATCTCAACGGGGTCGGCGCAGCCAAGAAGGAACTGGCGCGCTATGAGTATCGCGCGATCAGCGCGATTACCTGGATGGAAGTGCTGGTCGGAGCATCCGCTGAGGAAGACGCCGCGATCCGCGCATGGCTCGATACATTCGATGTCATTGCAGTAGACAGTGCGATCGCCAATCGCGCCGTCGAGATTCGCAGGACTAAAAAGATTCGTTTGCCCGATGCCATCGTGTGGGCGTCAGCACAGGTTCACTCGCTGTTGCTTGTTTCGCGAAATACGAAGGACTTTCCAGCAGACGAGCCGGGTGTCCGCGTGCCGTACAAAATTTAGGAAAAGTATAACCACCGATGAATGACAGACTTGAGACGAAGATGACAGTGAAGATAAAGGTAATTCATACGCATGCCAGCGGAACTCCCACGAATTTTGGCGTCCAGGAGTTTGGATTCGAGCCAGTGGCGGGACAGCGGATTACGCTGACGTCAGGCAAAAGGTATCTGGTGACGGCTGTTCAGAGTTCGAATGATGGCCCGACTACGATCTATGTCAAAGACGACGCGTAAGAGCGGAGTTGACGGGAAGCGCGCGTAACCACGTCCCACTGCTTTCGCGCGAGTTGATTGTAAAGATAGCCGAAGAATTCAACGGAAAATCAGGAAAACAGCATAGGAGACGCTATGGGAGACATCGGCAATAGTGCGTCGGCCACCGCCGCAGAGATTGAGAGGCGAAAGAAGCTTCTCATGGATGACATCGCTTCTACAGTCGCTCACTATCGGGCGCTCGCGAAACGTAACTACAGACTAAACGTCGGCTTACTCTGTGCAGCGATTGGTGTGAGCCTGCTCGGTGGCATCCTTGGCATCTTGGATCTGGCTAGCAACAAGGCTGTCGGCGCGCTGGCCCTGCTGCCGGGTGTCATCGCAGCGATCGCGGCTAGTCTCAAGCTTCAGACGAAGGCTAACCAATACTATCGTCGGAAAGACGCGTTGCAGTTCTTGCACAATTACCTCATCTACGACTGTCCGATCCCTTGTACCCACGAGGCGATCACGAAGGTAACAGCGGCATGGCAGGAGCTGACGGAGCGGGCAAACGCGGAGTTCGAGGGTATGGCAGCGCCAGAATGGGCCAACGTGTTCGCTCACGTTCCCAAGAGTGAGGCCAGTCCAAAATCCTCTACTTGTCACCATACAGCGCGGCCAGGTTGATTCACCACGGAAAAATTCGATGAAAAGCCAAATCTTCGGACGCAAGGTCGGTTCAGGGTCTGGGATGGACCTTCTGATTAGCAGCGATGGAGCATCGACCGGTGGTCAGCGTGCCGACCCTGGTAAACTTCACGAATTTGAAGTCGCGAGCACCCGTCGCGCAGTAAATATGCTTCGGGAGAAAGGCGTCGAGGGATACGTGGTTTTCGAGAGCGATTCGGCCAGGTACGAATTTACGCCCGACGCCGACTTCGTCTATCCGGCGATGAATCTATCGCGTTGAATCGAAGACACGGAGCGAAATTCATATGTCTAGAGCAGAGGCGGATGAGCTGATTGGGTACGGGAGGTTCTGGTTTGCCAAAGTGAAACTCGGCACCGATTACGTTGCAAGGGATGGGCTAATTCAACACCTCAACGGTATCTTCACCAGTGTGCCGCTTCCGATAAGGCTGAGTAGAGGATGGCAGCCAGACGATCCAGTAATTCGGGTCGGTGGCAGGAGCCACCGCTACGCCGATGTAGCCGCATGGGCGTCGGGTCAGCAAGACGGCGGGAGGCAAGCGGCGCAAACTTTTCGTGACTGGTATGAGGGGGACAACGTCACATTGAGTGCGCTGCCGCCGCACCTGCAAGCGCTGGCTGCGATTACGCACCTTGCAGAAGTGGGCCGCGGCTATTGGGTCGCGCTTGAGACGGAATTGATGCCATGGATCGCCGATATTGCCGATGCCGCAAACGCGCAAGACGCGCGGGCGGCATGGGCGAACTATACGACTGCCTTCCCGCCGTCGCTTACATACGCCCAAGACGCGGCGACTGATTACATGGATTGACCGTGCTCGGGGGCGATGGGTGTACGAACGGGGCCGCAGTGCCGCAAGCCGGATACGACTGGTGGAATAGATGGCGACGCCAAATTGATCTGCTCCCGGTGCGGTCACGCCGTTCCAGACGGTGCCCGGTGCACGAGGCGTGGATGCAATCGGCTTTGATAGGAAGCGCATTCGGCGCGCGAGCGTCCCGCACGGCCGGTAGCCGATGATCGGAGCAAGAGAAATGCCGAAAGACTATCTGACAGTCGTCATCCAGTTGCCGGATGACCCGGAACAACGCAAGGCGGTAACAGCCGCGCTGCCGCTGTCTGGAAATTTCTATGGCGGCCGCATCACCGCCATGTCGCTCGAAGATGAAATTACTGTCAACGAGCATCTGCAACGATGCGACATTCGATATCAACGCGACTTCGTGTGTCCACTGCGGCAACACCGAACTGCGAGCCGAGCATCCGAGCGGCTGGTTCGACAAGAGTCGCCAAGCATTCATTTGCAGTCACTGCGGCGAAGAAGACCTCGACACCGGCAACGTGTCGAAGCTACGCGAAATGGCGCGGAATGGCGAACTGGACAAGCTTGCACCCGGCTTCTCGGAACTCTTTGATGTGACTGAACATTGACCACGGAAGATTCGCCGCCACGCGCGGCATTGGTGAACAGGGAAACCAAGAGCGCCCATGAAGTTATCAGACACCATATACTCGATCGTCGCCAACGAGAACCAAAGCATCACGCCGCAAGATATCCGAGGTCGGATAAAGCAAGAGTTTCCCGCTTTGTACGGTACCGAAGCCGCAAACCGTAGTGTCGAAGCCGGCCACTACAAAGACATTGATCATGCGCTTCTAGCCTCGATCTACACGACGGTTCGGAACGACGACCGATACCTCATCGATAGATCGACAAAGCCCTATCGGGTATCAGTGGAATCCAGCGAAGCCGTCGAGGAGGCGTTGGAAACTCCTGACGGTGAGGATCCCGAGCAAGTCACCGGGCTCGTATATGTTCTTGGCACCGGCGTATTTACCAAAGAAGGGAAGCGCATCGTGAAGATCGGTTACACGACGCAAGATATTGCTACCCGCATCCGTCAACTCTACACGACTGGGGCCATGTTTCAATTCGAGGAACTGGCATCGTACCGAGTGGACAACTACGATCTGCTCGAACAAGCTCTGCATAAATTGCTCGCACCGTTTCGGCTCAACAACGCTCGCGAGTTTTTTTCAGAAGATGCGTTGCCGTTCGTCAGTGAGATTGCCGAAATTCACCAGCGTATCCAGTCCGCCCCCGGTGCGTGGAAGCGTACGTAGGAAAAATTAAGGAAACTCGCCGCTGCGCGCGGCACTGCAGAACACTATGTCTATACTTGATCTGATGGTTGACCTGCGTGCCGCAAAAACGGAAGAGGAATTCGAGGCAGCGCACGCGCGGTTTCAACAACGCAAGCAAGCGCAGCCGACAGTTGGGGAGCAAGTAACGGCAAAGCTGCGTAACAGCACGATGCCGGATGGCAATCCGGCGTGGCAGTCATCGACATCGATCCGCGCAACGGCGGCAATGAGAGCTTTGCGCAGCTACAGCGCGAGCATGGTCCGATAGCGGCAGAGATGGAGGCATTGACGGGTGGCGGCGGCAAGCATCTCTACTTCCGCGCTCCCGCAGACGCTCACCTTCCAGGCAAGCTGGCAAAGGGCATCGACCTTCAACGGGGTGACAGATACGTTGTACTTCCGCCCTCTCGCCATGCGTCAGGAAGACTCTACGCGTGGGCGGATCGCAAAGGTATTGGCGCGCGCTGCATGCTCGACGACTTCCCGCCGATGAGGGCGAGCGACTTGAACGTGTGATGCGTGACCTTAGAGCGGCACGGACTGTTGAGATCGGCACGGCACACGCGGACGGCCGCAAGCCGGTCACGACGAAGCTCGACAAAGCGATTAGCCAGGCGGAAGCTGACCTTGCCGCATATCAGGCGAAACTTGAGGCGGCAAAGGAGGCAGAGCCTGCGTTCGAGGAGAAGCGTGCAGCGGCGCGTTCTCGCCATGCTGCGGAGGTCACGGAGATCAATGCGGAGGTGGGGGCGATCAAACGTGTTATTGCTGAACAGGAGCGGCTTCTGGCAGAAGGAGCGATGCGATACGCCTGCCACACGGCGCTCGCTGCGGCGACCGATGAGATGGTTGCAGACCGTCTACAGCGGCGCGGCGATTCGCAGAGCGAGACAGCGGGAAGGATGGAAGAGATGTTCAAGGGCAGCGCGTTCTCGGACCTTGCGCGGCACTTTGCGAGAGGTACTTCTGCCTTGCGCCGCCGTGACGTGGAGCTAGAGCGTCTTGCTGCGGCGGGACTGGACGTTTCCAAGCCCTTCGACCCAAGGTCTATTCCGGCTGGTTCGACACACTTCGCGCGCACCGTGCCGCAAGGGCCGCGTGTGATCGAGGGCGAGCCGACCGACCCGCGTGAGCGACGTTACATGCATGCGGGCGTGTTCGCGGCAGATGGACGGCGGATTAATTGATGAGAGCCGGGGCGGCCTTGCGCCGCCTCATCCAATATCGATCGATCAAGGGGGATGCAATGCCAGCAGGAATGCAGTGCTTCGACGGGCAGGGGCGACTCACGGTGGACTTCACGTCGCGCCTGTCGCGTGTGCTGGGCTCACTTCATATCGACGGGACTGCCGGGAGCGTCTACGATCCGAATTTGACTCAGGGTGATGCGATTAGGCCGGTGGGATACTGAACTGCTGGAAGCGCAAGCGAGTCAACGAGGCGCTTGAGGCCGGAATCAGAGACGCGCGGAACTAGCGGCGAGCCCACACATGCCTCCAACTGCGACGGGGCGGGTGCGTGCTACGATGATATGAGGAAAAGATAGATTCGGAGACCGGCATGTCCATCTACGTAATCGATCGGGTACGAATTAACGCCGCAAATGACCGCGTTACACACGTTCGATGGGGGCAGGTCAACCCTCGGAACAACCAGTGGACTAACCCTGCTGGCCCGGGTATTGACGAGGTAATTCGCGCGGTGGATGCTATCCAAGGCGGCGACGAGGTATGGACGGTATTTCCCGTACAAGGTCAGACAGTGCTAGGCCCGCAGGTAGCTGTTGTTGTCTATCCGGGCGGCCTCGAAGGTATTGAAACAGCAGACGCCGCGAATCACCCGGGCAGAACAATGCTGGATCTTCCTCGAATCTGATCAATCAATTGGATTGAGCGATTTGACGCCAGATATAAATGAAATCATGGCCCAGCTTGATGCTGTGCGAGCCGCCTTGGCCGCCGACCAATCTCCATTCTCCAAAAAATACTGGGAAGCGCCGTCGCCAGCTACGGTCGGCAGTAAGACCCAAGATGAAATATTCCACGCAGTCGGCGCGGCTTTGAGCGCCTGGGAAAGTGCGGAATCAGCGCTCGTGACGTTGTACCTGATTCTCTGCGAGTGCGAATCGGGGTCGTACGTAGCAGTCAGGCGTACGTTCGGCTCAATCGTTAGCGGTGGCGCACGTCGAGAAGCGATCAAAGCGGCAGCGGAAATATATTTCGGGCATCACTGGAACGCGAAGGCCGGGAAGCGATTGCGTAGCCTGATCGATGCTTTCGGAGAGGCTTCGCGTCGCCGGGACGAGATCGCTCACGGCCAAGCCTACGGCTTCACTGTGAACAGTCGCTCGTATGGAAATTTCTTGTTCGCGTCCGAGTACATCGCGAACCGCAACCATCCCTATCCGCAGGCCATTGCGGAAGACCCGTTTTCTGGCACTACCGCGAAATATCGTTACCGGGCAGAGGACGTTCTTGTGTTTGCTTCCAAATTCAGTGCGCTTCGGGACGCCGTCTGGCAGTACACGTTCTCAATCAAGAAAATTGCGGGCACCCCGGGAGAGGTCCTTGTGAGTATGTTCGATGCACAGCTAAACCCAAAGCCGCTTGGCTAGAACTGGCGAAGCGGTGCCAAAATCAGCGCGCGCAGCACTTTCCTCTCTATCCCAATCCGCGCGCAAAATTAAGTCAAATGGTCGCGACGCCAGACTGCTGCGTCAGCTAAGCGATTTCAAGTAGTTGACGAAAGATGAGCATGTGAGCAAGAAGAACTTGGCGTCTGCCGCAGTGAGGTCCGGCTCATCCATCAGCGCGTGGCGGATGCCATTTGCATCGCTCGTATAGCCGTACAAAGAAGAGAAAGCCGCTTTGAGCGAGCCATGGAGCTTTCGTTCTTTCTCTAGAGTAGCAAGCGCCGCCCCTAGAGTTGCGCCGGGCTTCCCAGCAACCACGGATGCCGCTGCCTCTACTGCGGAAATTGACTCTTTGATCGAATTGCGAAAATCAGGATTCTGGCGGTTACTCAGATGGGTAAGCGCGGATGCAATGTGTGTCTGCGCGCCGGAGAACGGCCCCTTCAGGGAAAGCGCTTCGTCGAGCGCGTCAACCTCCTGCTGTGAGGTCACCGGGACGATTAGTCCATTCACTAAGCGGTAGGCCGCTAATTCTCGCTCAAGAGCCCAATTGATCGCCTTTGTGAGCTTCCCAACTCGTTTCCCGTGAATGGGTACCCACATACCGTCAATTTGGTCGAGGAGAAATTCGACGCGGTCATAAACCCCCGCGTAGTTCGCCGCGAGAAAGTCAGCTTTGAACATACCCCATGCCGTTGAAGTAGGGGGACGAGAATCGACGGGCTTCTTAAGGCAGTCGCGCCAGTAGCTCTCTGTGATGGGGTTAGGGTCGCGGCCCAAATCAATAACAGAACATATGGCGTTCCAGAGAGTGTTTCTCAACTCGTCCGGCATTGCTTCCGGGCGTAGCGCCTCTGGCGTCTTCACAAGCCCGTTCCTTTCGCTGAAACGCATCGTTCGTCACCCCGGTAATGATCGCGGAAGTTACCCCCGCGTTACCCCAACGAAAAAGGGTTTGAGACCAAACGGCCTCAAACCCTTACTGGTACTGGTCGGAGCGATAGGATTCGAACCTACGACCCTCTGATCCCAAATCAGATGCGCTACCAGGCTGCGCTACGCTCCGACGAATCAAAGATCATATCTTGTCTGACCTGGCGCCGTCAATCTCGAAATGAGAAAAACCTGAAGCGGGGCCGCTAAAAAGGCGACACACGGTCAACACGCGGTCTACATGCGGTCCACACGCGCGCCACCCTCGTGGCCACCATCAACACGTCACACTCCGTTCCCGTTCCCGCGCATCGACGGGTCGCTTCTGCCCATCGCGCAGCACACAAGCGCGTCGTTCGATCCAGACCGAATCGCCGAACTCATGCGTGCGATAACGATGCGCCTCGAGCTCCTCGCTCGCCCCCAGCAACGTCAAGGTATCCGTGAAGGCGCGCAGCAACGCGTAGTGGCTCGTATCCGGTTCATGCGTGCCGGAGACGATCACATCGGCGACGCGCAACCGGGTCTGCGGCCCGATCCGTTGCGTCGCGATGCCGTCGCCCGCATGCACGATGCCGTCGCGGCTCGCCGCATGTTCCAGCGCCCGCACCACCGTCGTGCCGATCGCCACGACGCGTCCTTGCCGCGCACGGGTCGCCGCGATCAGCGCGGCAGTGGCCGCAGGAATGCGGTACGGCTCGTCGAATGGCAAACGCTGATCGAGCGCCGCATCGCCCGTGGATGACAGGCCTGCTGCGTGCGTGAGCGTCGCAAACGGGATGCTGCGGGCATGCAGCGCATCGAGGGTGCGCCAGTCGAGCACGAAGCTCGCCGACGGAGGTTCGAACGCCACCGGTTGCGCGGCGATCGGTGTCCAGACGTCCCACAAGGCGAGCGGGTCGTGCAGATGCGAATACTGAACCGGCTTGCCTTGTTCAGCCAGCGCGCGCCAGATGTGGGCCGCATCGCCATGGAACTGCAGTTCGACCAGCCGCGGATGATCCAGCATCCGCACGATGGTTGCTGCAAGTATTCCGAGCGTCAGTTGATCGCCGGGCGCGAGCTCAGGCGGGCCGATGCGCGCTTCGGTCGGCGTGCGGAAATCGCCTGCGCCGAATACCACGGCGGTAAAGCGCTGGACGTCTTCGGGGTCGAGCGACGCACGTCCCGCGAGGCGGATTTCGATCTGCGCGCCGCTGCGCAGGTGGATGCCTTGCAGACTCGCAGGCAGCGTTGCCGCGTCGTTCGCGATGACGCAATCGCCCGGTCGCAACAAGTCCGCGAAGGCGCTACGGGGACGATGCTCGATGTGCCCGCGCGGATCGATCACCAGCAGCCGCGCATCGTGGGGGCGTTGAACAGGCAGGGTGGCAGCGCGCATGCTCATGCTCGTACTCCGTCAACGTTAGTGGTCTCGGTGGTGGCCTGCCGCAGCGCCCGCAATGCCGCTTCGATGGCATCGGCGAATTCACGGGCGGCCTCGGCGGGGCGCTTCAAGGTCGCAGGGTCGTCGCCGGGTGCGGCCAGTGCATGCAGCGGCGTGTCCATGTCGCCGGGATCGAGCGACAGCACGCGCACGCGCTGTGCCGCCAGCTCCTTGTCCCAGATGCGGCTCAGATGCCGCAGCGCAGCCTTGCTGGCGCCATACGCACCCCACGTCGGATACGGCTCGATGGCCGCATCGCTCGAGACGTTCAGCACCACTGCGCCGCCTCGTTCGCGTGTCGCGGCGGTGAGCGAGCCGAGCAAGGCGCGCGTGAGGCGGAACGGTCCGAGCAGATTGGTCGCGAGTGCCGTCTCGAAGTCTTCGCACTCGGTGTCGGCGAGCAACGCGAGCGGCACGGGCCCCAGCGCCGACGCGTTGTTCACCAGCACGTCGACGCCGCCGAGCAGGCCGCTGATCTGCGTCGCCAGCGGATAGATGTCTTGCTTGTCCGCGATATCGCCGACGATCCCGGCCACTCGCGAGCGCGCCGCGGCCACTTCGGCCACGCGCCGCTCGTGGCGTGCGACGAAGGCGACGCTCGCGCCGCGCGCCAGCAGTTCGTCCAGCAAGGCGAGGCCGAGCCCCGACGTGCCGCCTGTGAGCGCGACGCGGATGCCATGCAGGGTCTTGGGGGTGCGTTTCATGCGGGTTCTCCGGTTCAGGGCGAGACGATCGCTTTACCTGCGCTGTCTCGATGGCCCGATAATAGGAACCCCACGCCGCACGGCCGAGTGCGATGTCCAACTCCTTGTCAGAAAGTCGATACGATGGACGAGACCGCTTACGAACCCGCTCGCGAGACCGCACCGGATACGGCACACGCGGCCCAGCATCTGGCGCGCAATCTGGTGGCGTTACGGCATGCCCGCGCGCTCACGCAGGAGGGGCTCGCCAAAGCGTCGGGCGTGCCGCGTTCGACGGTCGCGAATCTGGAGTCGGGCGAGGGCAATCCGTCGCTGGCGGTGCTGATGAAGGTGGCGGGTGCGCTCGGCGCGCCGCTCGACGAGTTGCTCGCCTCGCCGCGCGCCAAGGTGCGCAAATGGTCCGTCGACGATATCTCCGCGCAAAATCGCGGCAATGGTTTGACGATCCGTCCGCTGGTCCCGGAGCCGATGCCGGACGGCATCCTCGAGACGATGGCTTTCGCACCGGGCGCCTATATGCGCGGCACGCCGCATCTGCCCGGCACGCGCGAGTATTTCACCTGCATGGAAGGGCGAGTCGCGATTTTCGTGGCGGGAGAACGGCACGGACTGACGACGGGCGACGTGCTCGCGTTTCCGGGGCATGTGCCGCATTCGTATCGCAATGAGGATATGCAGAGCGGGGCGCTGGGGGTGTCGATCGTGGTGCTGGCGAAGGCGGGTGTATAGCCGCACTCAAGCTTGCCGCCCAGGCTTTAATACCTCGGAGCAAGCTCAGTCGCAATAACAGGTGGTGGCACGTTGCGCGGATCGCGCACCGCGACGGCCACGCAGCTTAGTGTTTGCGCCGTATCCGGTCGAGCATGTGATGCTCGGACAACCAGTGGTGCATCATCCCTTCACCGTTGTGTTCGTGCCGGTAGGTCCGCGATTCGAAAATCGACAGGCCGATCAGCACGAGCAGGCCCACGCCGAGCCCGATGAAACCCGCGATCGATTCGGTGTCCATGGCAGCCTCCTTCGACGATTGCAGCCATGCGTACATAGTAGTTCAGACTCCGCGAAATGGGGCATGCGGCACACATCGCAACGTGGCGCGGAAAGAATGCGGCGCTGCAGCGGCCGGCCCTTTGCAGGTAGACTCTCGGCGCGCCAGCATTAATTATTTTAGAGAGTCTATGAATCGCGCCCTTTTGCTTGTCCTTGCTGCGGTGGCCCTTGCGGGCTGCTCGAACGATCCCGCTTCCGGTCATCACGGTCCGCCCCCGAAAGATCCGCCTGACTACCACGGCGTACCCACCGACGACCGTCCGCCGTCCATGCTGGACACGCCGGATACGGTGCAAACTGCGCCGCAGCAGGCCGCGCCGCAATAGCGTACGGCTGGGTGGAGGGGGCCGGCAGCGCCCTGGGATGCCTGTGCAGGCATCAGGCATCATGCGTTATGGGTCGCTGCCGGAGAAAAGAGGAGGCGAAGCGCCGGCGCGGGCACGCCGACACTTCTGACCCGCGCAGACTGTTCGCGCGGAGAGCGCGGGCTGACCCCATTCTAGGGTGCGCGGCCCGCGCGATATGTATGCGCTTGTTTCAACCCGTAACCGGAATACGCAGCGCCGAGCGCCTTGGGCACGCGAGCGCGAGCGGCTAGATCAACCGCGTTCCTGCACGCAGACCCACGGCGACACCACCACCGCCCAGAGTTCCGGATCGCGCGCGGCGAAATCGGCGGCGGTCTCGGCCTGGATGCGCTCCAGCAGTCCCGATGCGAGCCACTGGGTGACCTGCGTAGTATCGTCGCTGGCGATGGCCTCGGCGACGCTCACCAGATCCAGGTCACGTGCGACGTGCAGCAGGATGCCGCGGGCAAAGAAGCGCTCGAGCTCCGGCCAGCCGATTTGCGCGGTTTCCGCAAGCAGCGAGAGGTAGAGCGGACTGTGGGCGGCTTCGTTCGAGGTCATCGGAGTAGAGGGTGGCTGATCGGCGGCCGTTACTATAAACCATCGGAGCGCGGCCGCCATGGCTGCCGCGGGTTCCGGTACGCTTGCGATTTTGCGCCTGATTGGCGCGCGGTTTTTGTTTTTACCTTACCGGACCGTGATGGTCTTTGGGGCGGCACGCGCCGGCACCGAACAGGAACAACTTTTTCATGTCGCTCACTTCTTCAACGCCGGCCGCCGGCGTTCACACCGTCGCCGACGCGACCCTCGCACGCGAAGACGTGCAGCAACTGATCGGCGCCCACCGCCAGCCGCTGCGCTTCGAAGACTGCGACTTCGAGGGCGCGGACCTGTCGCGGCTCGATCTGCGCAGCGCCGAATTTCATCGTTGCAGCATCGTCGAGACATCATTTTTCGGCGCCGCGTTGACGCAAACTCGCTGGCTGCGCTGCCGCGCACGGCAGGCGGATTTTGCCTCCGCAGACCTCGTCGATGCCGTGTTTCAGTCCAGCGATCTCAACAACACGAGCTGGCGTCGTGCCAAGCTTGCCTCGGTCAGTTACAGCGGTTGCAAGCTGACCGGCGCGAACTTCGAGGATTGCAGCGCGCTCGGTCTGAGCTTTGCCGAAACGCTGCTGATCGGCGCGTATCTGCGTGGCCTGTCGTTTCGCAAGGCCACGCTGCAGGAACTGGATTTTTCCGATGCCGATCTGGCCGGCGCCGATTTTCGCGAGGCGATCTTCGAAGGCGGCAGTCTCAAGGACGCGAGCCTCAAGGGCGCCCGCTTCGACGGCGCCGACCTGCGCCTCGCCGATCTGAGCGGCGTGCGGCTCGTCGACGCGGGACTCTTCAAGGGCGCGACGATTTCGCATCAGCAAGCCGCCGTGCTGGTGACGGAACTAGGTTTGCGCGTCCTCTGAGGCGACCGCAACAGGCCAGCGAACGATGCCCGGCGCCGGGCGTCATTCGAGGCGAGCTGTAATCCCGGCGCGAGTCGATCTCGAATGTGCGGAAGCGCTCAATCAGCGGTTTATCTCGACATATTTAACAGATAAAATGCTCCGCACGATGCGAATAAATCCAAAAAATCTGATGATAGTCGGTTCTGGCATCCAGATGACTTTGCGATTTAATCCACTGAAGGGTGCGCTTTCGCACTAAAGCCGACAGGTCGCAGTAATCAGAATTGGCGCGTTTTAACATTTAACGTTTCTAGCTGGTCAGGCTGAACTTTCGTGCCGGGAGATTGCCTTTTGTGCCCTGCCCAGTAAGGGTTTGACGTTATTCGGTCGATGCCTTTCGTGGCCCGTTCGCGGCCACCGCCCCGTTTCATTCGACTCGTTTTATTCGATTTATCTCATTATTTACGTTCACGGAATGCGTACTCCGTGCGCAGAGTCACACTGTCTGTCAAATTAATTGATTGCGCGGACTGCATTGCGTTGATAGATTCCGTGTTGGCGCATGGTGAACCGGTCCTTTACCGATATGCGCCGAACCCCCGTTAGCCCGGCCCTCGAGCCGGGCTTTTTTTCGTGTGATTATGGAAATTGCATTCGATGCGGCTAATTCGCTTTAATTGACATTCAGCGCGAGTTTCCACGCAATCTGTCCGATGTTACTGCTTGCAGCGGACCACCATCGAACGGTTCTTGACGTTCGCACCGAAGATGCCGCCGACGGTCCCGCCGGAAGTCGCGCCATTGTCGACGTCTTTCGAGATCACGTCGTAGCCGTACGCACCGCACACTTCGCCTGCGCGTTTGTAGCATTCGGCCCAACTCTCGCTCGCATCGCTGCCGCTGCAATTGATGGCAAAGCCGGTGTCGCCACTGGGAAGGTAGGTCATTTTGGTCGAACTGGCGCAGCCGCCGAGGCTCGCGAGCGTCAGGGCGGCGCAGCTCGTCACCACGGCGACGGCCGTTGCGGTCCAGCCAGATTTCATCGGAGGCTCCTCACAGGTGGGGTGGCGGACCCGGCGGTTCGCCGGGTCCATTTCAGATGGAGCGTCGCACGGGAGCCGAGGTTCCCGTGCGCGCAGTCCAAACCACTGGAGACGCAATTAGCGTGCCGGTAGCGCGCGCGACGGGTCGATCGAGCGGCCCTGATAGCGCAATTCGAAGTGGAGCATCACGCGGTCCGTGTCGGTGTCGCCCATTTCGGCGATCTTCTCGCCTTGCGTGACGCTCTGGCCTTCCTTCACGAGCAGCACGCGGTTATGCGCATACGCGGTCAGATAGTCGGCATTGTGCTTGATGATCAGCAGGTTGCCGTAGCCGCGCAGACCATTGCCGGCATACACCACGGTCCCGGCGGCGGCCGCGACGACCGGGGTGCCGGCGGCAGCGGAGATGTCGAGGCCTTTCGAGCTCGAACCGTCGAAGCGGCGGATCACCGTGCCGTTGGCCGGCCAGATCAGCGAGATCGAGGTGGCGGGCGTTGGGGACGGCGACACGTCGTCCGGCGCGCTACGCGGTGCTGGCGCGGCCGCGGCGCCGCCACGGCTGCTGCTGCGCGCGCCGCTGCTCGCCGTCGCCGACGTGATTGGCGCCGAACTGCCGGGGGGCGCCACGCGCAGCACCTGGCCGACCTCGATGCTGTCCGGATTCGCCAGATTGTTCCAGCGCACGATGCTCTGGACCGACTGCCGGCTGCTGCGGGCGATCTTCGACAAGGTATCGCCCCGTTCGACGCGATAGAACCCCGGACCGACTGGTGCAGACCCGCACGCGGCGAGTACTGCGAGCAACGACACGCACGCGAGCCGTTTCATTCTTCTTGTTCCCAACATTGGACCTCGCAAAGCGCTGCCGCGCGCCGATCCCGATCACGCGACAGGTGGGCAAAAACGTCCGATTCTAACGGTTTTGCAGCGCAACACGCGAAACGGAATGGCGCCGCGCGGATGGTACGGCGGGCACACAAAAGCCGCACCGCCGTGGGCGGCGGGCTTTATGCGTGGCGAATCAGCGCAGCGCGCCGACGGTGATGCGCAGCGCGGCTGTCTCTGTCTGGCCCGGTTCGAGCCAGCGCAGGCCGAGGCCGTTGTGGATCGCATCGGGCAGGCCGAGCCAGGGTTCGATGCAATAGAAGTCCGACCCGGCCGCCTCGGTCCACGTCGTGACCGCGTACCAGGGCACGGAGCCCGGTCGTTGCAGGTCGATCGTGATGGTGCGGTTCAGGCCGGGTGCGACGAGCTTGAACGGCTGGTCCGGCACGCCGTCGAGACAGTGGAAGCGGTCGAGAATGCCTGCCTCGTCGAGCGTGTAGCGCGGCTCGCCAGGCTCGGCGGCGCTGATCGAACCGTCGGCCTGCTGGTAGCGTCGCACGGTGCGCGGCAGTTCCAGCACGGTCTCGCCGCGTTGCGTGTGGGGCAGCGAGAAGTAGAAGTGATGGCCGGCGTAGTAGGGCAGCGCCGCGCTGCCGGTGTTGACGGTCGTGAGTTCGACGTCGAGCGTGTGATCGTCGGTAAGGCGGTAGGCCGCTTCGAAGCGGAAGCCGAACGGGTAGCCCGTGCGGGTGGCGTCGCTGTCGGTGAGCGTCATGCGCAGCGTGGCGCTTGCACCGGGCCCGGTGGCGGCCGTGGCAGCCGTTGCGGCAGGTTCGAAGCTCGCGGCGAACGGCAGGTCGCGCGCGAAGCCGTGCATCGGCAGATCGCGCACCGTGCCGGCGGCGTCGCGCCAGCGGCCGATCTGGCCGTCGACGCGATGGCGTCCGAGAAACGGGAACAGCAGCGGATTGCCGCCGCGGATTTTGGTGGGATGGTCCCAGTCGGCCACGTCGGGCCAGTGGATCACCGGCTGGCCGTCGATATGCCACGACAGTAGCCGGCCGCCGGTTTGCGGCGCGAAGCGCAAGAGCGATGCGCCTTGTGCGATCTCGATGATGTCCTGATGCTGGAATTGGGCCATGTTCGACGGTCTGGTTGGAAGCGGTGGATTCATTGCGCGGCGCCAAAAGGGCGCCGCGAGGCCGATTTTGCGCTGCTTTGGGCTACGGGGAAACCCTTCTCGGGCAATTACGGGTTCGCGCCGCCGGCAAGGGTGACGATAATTCGTCTGACCGCCCGGCCGTTTAAAGCGCCGGGCCTGACTGGCTCCCGGAGGCGTCATGGATCTCGCAATGGCAATGGGCGTGGCCCTGTTCGGCATGTTTGCCGTCAGCACGGTGTACTTCTTTTACCAGCTCGGACGCTGAGCGCCGCTGTCCTGATACCTGCCGCGCCGCCGCCTGCGACGCGAGTCTCTCCCGTTCGTCACCTCGCATAGCTTGGCCGCCCGGGCGGCCCAGATGGCTTGCTACGGCGTAACAACCGTTTCGAGTTGTGACGCAATGCCGCAAAATTTCCCCAAACGTGGCTCAAACGCTTGGCGCTGACATAGCGGCCAGGCATAATCGGTGCGCTTCCAGGCGTCGGCTGCAGTCAGCCGGCGTGCTGTTCCTTGATTCTTCACTCACTAAAAGGACCGCCGCGTGAGCTTGTCGTTTCTGATTTTTCTGAGCGTGCTGCAAGGCGTCACGGAACTGTTCCCCGTCAGCAGCCTCGGTCACACCCTGCTCGTGCCCGCGCTGTTCGGCATGCATATTGACGAGCACGCGCCGCAGTTGCTGCCGTTCCTCGTCGCGCTGCATCTCGGCACGGCGCTCGCGCTGCTGTGGTACTTCCGCAAGCGCTGGATCGCGCTGATCGGCGGCTTCTTCGCCTCGTTCGGTGGCCGCCGCAACGACGACAGCCACATGATGTGGGCGTTGATCATCGGCACGATACCGGCGGGTCTCGTCGGTCTGGTGCTGGAAAAGCGCCTCGAGCGGCTGTTCCACGATCTGCGCATCGTGGCGATCGCGTTGATCGTCAATGGCGTGCTGTTGTGGTTCGGTGACCGCCTGCAACGCGCGCGTGCCCATCAGGCGCCGGAGAAGCTGACCTTTCGCCAGGCGTTCTTTGTCGGGCTGGCGCAGATCGGTGCGCTGATTCCGGGCTTTTCGCGCAGCGGCTTGACGATGATCGCCGGCGGTGCGGCCGGTCTCAGCGCGGAAAAGGCGGCGGAGTTTTCGTTCCTGCTCGGCACGCCGATCATTTTCGCGGCGGGCATCCTCGAGCTGCCGAAGCTGTTTCATGCGCCGGGCCAGCTCGGCGACGCGCTGCTCGGCGGCGTGTTGACCGCGATTGCCGCGTATCTCAGCGTGCGCTTCCTGATGCGCTTTTTCGAAGGACGCGGGCGCCTCGCGAGCTTCGGCGTGTACTGCGTGATCGCGGGTATCGTTTGTCTCGGCTGGTTCATGCTGCACGCGCAACCGGTCTGAGCGCACAGCGGCGATGATGCGGGGAGGGGCGCGGCAGCCGGACGGGGCCGCGCTGGCCTGTGTGGCCGGTTCGGTTATAATCCGGCCCCTGTCTCGCTGTTGAGGCTTGCCGGATGGCTGACATGCGGTACTGGTCGGGCTGTCGTGCGACAGCGGCCGGGTAGCCGGCAGCGGCCGTCCCACACGGCCGCTTATTGATCGGCCGAGGCGTTTAGTGGCCGGTCGGTTAAAATTTCAGCGGCGCCTCGTATTTTCCGCCCTTAGCTCAGACGGATAGAGCAACGGCCTTCTAAGCCGTAGGTCACACGTTCGAATCGTGTAGGGCGGGCCACCCATCCCCAGTCGCAGAGATTGCACTGCGGCGATTCAATCGTCATCTCCCTCGCCAATCGCGCGGCGCGACACTCGCGCAAGTCTGCGCAATCAGGAAAGAAACGGAAATTTATCGGACATCAACCTATCTGGAATGCGGTGAGATTATGCGGCTCTCGCCATATGACCGGACCGGCCATTGTCAACCGCAAAATCAGCACTCCTGTCTCTCACGCCCGCATGCGTCGATGAGCGCCGCGCCGTTGCCAGGTTTGTGCCCAACGACCCGCTCCCCGAACTCTCCGTGCACGGCTGCGTCGTCTTCTACGCCGGCAAGCCGATCCATGAAGCGGCCTCGCCCGACGCTGCCGTGGTCTACCGCGATCGTCTGATCAATCTGTACACGTGACGCAGTGCTCCGCTGCCTTACCGTGCCTTCCTGAAGCTCAAGCTTGCAGCGGCGTCGACGTTATCCCGTGTGTCACCCTACACCGGAGGCTCATATGTCGGCAGCAACGCTTGATCAGATTGCACAGAAAGTGCGTATCAACCCGATCGTGATTGTCATTGGCAGCGGCGAGGCTACGCGCTCTTTGCGTTACCGCGGCAAACATACGCTGCACGCGGTACTGGGTTTTCTGCGCAACCAGCGCGAATCGCGCGCGCTCGTGTACAGCCACAGGACGAACGGACAGATGTTATGGATCGACGTCCAGACCGGGGTCTTTTGCGACCTGCACTAGCAGCGTAAGCCGCGCGCCTTTAACAGCAGGACTGCGAACCGTTAACGCGCCGGCCGCTCCCGCTTGACCCAGGCTTGCACCGACGCTCGTTGCCACTGATGCGTCGCGTAGTCGGCGAGCCGTTGCGGCACCGCATCGCCGTTCAGCACCAGACGGTTGAGCATGAGCGCGAGATCCACGTCGGCAATACACCACTCGCCGAAGAGATTCGGCGAGCCGCTCGCAAGCAGCGCCTCGGCCGCAGCGAACAGCTTGCCGGCGGCCGTGCGAGCCGCATCGGAAAGCGGGGTGTCGCAAGGCCCGTAGAACAGCACTTCCGTCGAACGTTCCTGGCGGATCGGCATGAGATCGCTGCGCAGCCAGGCCTGCACCTGGCGCGCCCGCGCGCGCTGGCGCCGATCGGCCGGATACAGGGGCGTGCCTTGAAACGCCTCGTCGAGATATTCCGTGATCGCCGACGACTCCGATAGCATGAAGTCGTCGTGGACCAGCATCGGCACGCGCTGCGTCAGCGACGGCGCGGCGAAGTCGGGTGCGCGATTGGCCTGGCAGGCGAGGTCGACGGTCGAAAGCTCGAACGGCAAGCCTTTTTCATGCAAGGCGACGAAGACCGACATCGCATACGGGCTCGCGAATTGCGCGTCTGTGTAGAGCCGAAGATTCGTGGATGACACGGGGTTGTCCTCTGCGGGGAGTGGAGCGTGGGAAATCAGGCGGACTGCTCGCGCACCAGCTCGCGATGCGTCAGGTAGAGACGCAGGTCGAACTCGGTCTGATGGTAGCCCGGCTGCATGAACTCGCAAAGCCGGTAGAAGGCCTTGTTGTGGTCGTTTTCTTTCAGATGCGCGAGTTCGTGCACGACAATCATCTGCAGAAACTCGGGCGCGCCTTCCTTGAACAGCGAAGCAATGCGAATCTCTTTCTTCGCCTTCAGCTTGCCGCCCTGGACCCGCGAGATGGTCGTATGGAGTCCCAGGGCGTGCCGCAGGACGTCGAGCTTGCTGTCGTAGATGACCTTGTCGATGGCGGGGCCGCTGCGCAGGAATTCGCGCTTCAGGTCGGCGACGTATTCGTACAGCGCGCGGTCCGTTTGCACCGTGTGCCGCTGGGGATATTTGTCGGCGAGGTAGGCGCCCAGTTGCTGTTCGGCGATCAGCCGGCGAACCTTGTCCTGGAGCGCGGCCGGATAGGCGCTAAGGTATTTCAGATGCTGCATGGCGGGGTCGCGGGTTCGGTTGGCGTGGCGAATGCGGCGGCCCGACACTCCTCGATCAGGTCGCGAAACGTCGTGGCATTGCGCGTGTTGCTCGCGTTGCCCGCTGCGTCGTCGTCCGCGGCGCTTTCCGACAGGCCGCCCAGGCCGACGATCACCGTCGCCGGCATAGGTTGATTGCGGATGCGCCGGAGCAGGTTGCGCAGATACGGCGGCGACTCGGCGGCGTCGAGCGTCACCACGCAGAGAATCGTCGCGCTGTCCGCTTCCCGCGTTTCGCTGCGCGTGCTGCGGAATTGCTCGTAGGTCGTCGCGACCGTCGTGATGTTTTGCCGGCCGAGCAGTTGCACGGCAATTGCCGCCGCCACTTCATCGAACGCGCCGCGTCCCGAGATGCACAGCACCGTGGCCGTGTCCGCGCCGTGCGCCTGCTGCGGGTCCGGCTTTTCAGCGCCGCCGTAATGCGGCTCGGTACGGCCGTGAGCGTGCGCGGCGTCGTTCGTCTCCGGTGTCCCGGTCGTCCCGATCCCGTCCGGCAGGCCGTCTACCGTTTCGAGGTTCTCGATGATGTCGATCACCGCCTCGTTGAAACGCATCAGTTGTTCCGCGGTCAGCACGCCGCGCAGCGCGTCGTTGCGGGCGAGTCGCAGCCCTTCCAGCGCCACCTGATCGTAGTAGTCGAGCACCGACATCTCGCCGAGCAGCCGGTCGGCCTGCACGATGGCTTCATGCGGATCGTCCGCCAGCAGCCGCTGATAGAACGTCTGCGCCGGTGTCAGGGCCGGCTGGTCGCCGAGCAGGATGGTCAGGAAGTTGAGCCGGTCGGCATAGCGGCCGAGCGTGACGAGGCACAGCGTCAAAGGCGTCGACAGCACGAGCCCGACGGGCCCCCACAGCCAGCTCCAGAAGATCGCAGCCACCACCACGGCGAGCGGCGAGAGGCCCGAGCGGCGGCCGTACAGGTACGGTTCGGCCACCTGGCCGGCCACCAGATCGACGACCACGAACAGGACCAGCGTCCACACGGCCATGGTCCACTGCGGCTGGATGGCGGCGGCGAGACACACCGCCAGCAAGGCGGCAATCCAGATGCCGATATACGGCACGAAGCGCAGCAGCGCGGCGACCACGCCGAACAGCAGTGCGCCCGGCACGCCGATGCCCGCGAGACCGATGGCGAGCACCCCGCCCACGCTGAGATTCAGGCCCAGTTGCGCGACGAAATAGCGGCTCAGACGGCTCGCGGCGTCGTTGATGGCGGTGGTGGTACGGTGCAGGTCGCGCGAGCCGAACAGGCTGATCAGGCGGTCGCGCAGATCTTCGCGTTGCAGCAGGATAAAAATGGTCACGACCAGCACGATGAAGGTCGTCTCCAGCGGTGCGATGACCGGCGAAAACGCCCGTTGGGCCAGTTGCATCGGCGTGAGGGCCGGCTCGTGCACTTCGACCGGCATGGGCGCCGGCGGGGCGTTGCGGTTCGCTTTGCCGAAACTGCGCGGCGCCGCCGGGCGCGACGGCGCGACCCGTTGCAGCGTCAGCGCGGCGCGGCCCAGCAGGACATCGGCCCGGCCGACGGTCTTTTCCTGCACGGTCTCGATCTTGCGTTCGATAGCGACCTGATATTGCGGCAGATCGGCGGCGAGCTGGACGATTTGCGCCGTGATGAGCGCGCCTGCGCCGAGCACGATGGCGAGCGCGAAGAATACCGCAATGAAAATCGACGGCAACTGCCCCATGCGCAAGCGCCGCAGCGCCGCTACCAGCGGCGCGAGCAGGAAGCTGAGCAGCACCGACAGCGTGATCGGAATCAGCACGGCGCGGCCGAAATACAGCCCGCACACCACGACGACGCCGGTGATCACCGACGCGAGGCCGTGCAGGCTGGGCGAGCCCGGCGGATACACGCGGTTTGACCGCCCGTGGGGCGGCAACGGAAGTTTCATTTTGGCGACATTCTGGTTGGCGGGACGGGGACAGCATCCCCAGGGCTCCGAGGATACAACTGCAGAGCATAGCAATCCACACGCCCGGGGCGCAGTTTCGGGCGCAAGCCGCTGGGGGCGGCTCCTGAGGCCCGGCTTTCAGGGCAGGGAATGCGCTAGCCCGTTTGCGTTCTGGGGGCGGTACTCACGGCGTGCCGTTACGGCAATAGGCGAGAAAGCCCGGCCGATCCGTCAGCCGCTGGAAATAGTCTGACACCGCGGGAAAGTGTGGATGGTCCAGCGGGGTACTGAACCAGCGGTTGAGCGACAGGCCGATCGGGATATCCGCGAGCGAGAAATCCCTCCCGGCGATGAACGCGCCCGTCGCTTCGAGCTGCCTGTCCAGCATGCCGATATGCCGCGTCCAATTCGCGGACGATGCCTTGATCGCTTCGTCATCCTGATGAACCGGTGATTTTCTGACGAGCGCAAGGAAAGCGTAGCTCCACGAGCGGTTCAGTTCCGAGGCTTGCCAGTCGATCCACTGATCGACACGCGCCCGCGCTTGCGGATCTGCCGGGTAAAGCCGCGCGCCGCCGTAACGGGACGCGAGGTAGCGAATGATCGAATTGGATTCCCAGAGCACGAAGTCGCCGTCCTTGATGACGGGCACGGTGGCATTGGGATTGAGCGCGAGAAAGTCCGCGGTTTCGGTTGACCTGAAACCGGCGCCCCAGTCTTCCTGTTCAAACGGCAGTTGCAACTCCGCGCAGGTCCAGAGCACCTTGCGGACGTTGATCGACGTGATTTTTCCGAGTAGTTGCAGCATGCGCAGTCCAGTGGGTGGCGGCATGCGTCATTCTAGGGGAGCGAGGCGAGAGCGGACAGATACAGTTTGGGGAGGGGCGGGCGGTGCACTCAAACCGCCCGCGTGGGGATGCGGACTACACGGGCCGCCTGCTTCGGCAATCAGCCGTTGATCAGCAGATAGCAGCCGCCGACCAGCAGCACAAACGACGCAAGCAACGTGACGGTGCCCATGCGCGTGACGAGGCTCGGCCACTTCGGGCGAGGCAGGGCCTCGATGCTGACGATGCTCGGCACGGGCGCCGGGTCGCGCCGCACGAAGAACGGCACCAGCGCGATGCAGAAGAGCGCGAGCGTAAACGAGAAAAACTTGAGAGCGAAGGAGAGATCCATGACGGCGGCGGAATAGTGTGGGCGCATAGGCTTTGCGCTAAACAGCCAATCTTATGAATTCGTGGAGACGACGACTATGAGACGAGTCCGAAATCGTCGGGCACATGCTATGCTTTTCAGGTCCAGATCACGAACTGCTTCGTGACCGCCCGAACGATCTCTCGAGGAGAACACTCAATGTCGATGCGAACCCGTGTCCTGTTTCACGTCACCGTGGGCGGACTGCTGCTGGCTGCAACCGTCGGCGCCTACGCAGCGAATCTCGGCTTCCTCAGCGACACGCCGATCAGCTACATGAAACAGCGCGACATCGACTCGGTGAAGGCGGCCGCGATGGGCGCGCTCGATTCCAAACAGGATGGCGAAGCCGCCACCTGGGTCAACGACGGCACGGGTAACAGCGTGCATATCGACGCCACCATCACCCCGCAGAGCACTGCGAAGGACGGCGATCGCACCTGTCGCGACCTGGCGGTGGTACTGAACGCGAAAGGGCAGTCGATGACGTTGCGTCCGCAGTTCTGCCGCGAAGGCAGCGGCGCGTGGCAACTTCAGAAGAAGCATTGAGCGGGCGCGGAAGGCGCTTGGCCATGATGGCATCACGACCGCTTGAACTTGTTGTCTGGGCGCTGCGGCTGCGCGGCGGCGCCGAATAGTGAGCGCGCGCGTCGTCTCCTGCGGTGTCGTGCTGCTCGATCCGCACGGTCGCGTGTTGCTCGCGCATGCCACCGAAACCTCTCATTGGGATATCCCGAAAGGGCATGGCGAGGCGGGCGAGGCGCCGCACGTCACGGCGCTGCGCGAGATGGTCGAGGAGACCGGCATCGTGATCGCGGCCGAGCGTCTGAAGGACCTCGGCCTGTTCGTCTACCGGCGCGACAAGGATCTGCATCTGTTCGCCGCGCGCGCCCATGACGACGAGCTCGATCTGACGCACTGCGTCTGCACGTCGATGTTTCCACGTCGCTCGGACGGCACGCTGATTCCCGAAATGGACGCTTATCGCTGGGCCGCGCCGGAGGAAGTCGAGCGCTATGCGAGCCGCAGTCTGACGCGTCTGTTCCAGACGACCTTGTCGCTAGCAGAACTGCATCGCAGCGTGTAAGTGCGAGTCCGGGCGCGGCGCGCTCAGTCCAGCGCGCGATCGTTCGGATGCGCAAACAACGCGCGCATCGCCGCCGACAGCGGGAAATTGAGATTGATCCCGTGGGGCGGAATCGGTTGTGTAAACCACACGTTGTAGAGACGTTCCGCATCGCCGGACGTCTGCATCCGCTCGATCACGCCGTTCACAAGCTCGCGCATCGGCGCATCGCCTTTGCGGAACATGCACGCGTAGACCTCATAGCCAAGCGGCGTACCGGTCACCACGAAGTCGTCGGGGTGCGGGTCGGTGGCCCTGAAGCCGTAGACGATCGGCTCGTCCATCACGAAGGCCACCGCGCGGTCTTCCTTGAGCGCGGCAAACGCATCCGAATGATCGCGCACACTGGCAATGCGCATGTTGAGATGCTTGTCCACGTTCAGCTCGCGTAGCAGCCGTTCATCGGACGTGCCTGCCGTGGTCACCACGGCCTTGCCGGCCAGATCGGGAAAGTCGCTGATGCCGCTGCTGCGGTGCACGATCATCCGTACTGCATATTGGAAGAAGCTGTCGGAGAAGGCGGCTTCGCTTTCGCGCTCATGCGTGTGCGTGGTCGAGCCGCATTCCAGGTCGATCTGGCTGTTCTGCAGCATCGGGATGCGGTTCGACGAAGTCACCGCGACTTCGCGCACCTTGAGCTCGGACAGACCGAGGGTTTTCTTGATCTGATCGACAATCGCGAGCGCGATGGTTTGCGAATAGCCCACGGTGCCGTGGCCGTCGAAGTAGGAGAACGGGATGGAGGCCTCGCGCACGCCAAGCAGAACCACGCCGTTGTCGTGGATCTTCCGCAGTGTGCCGCTGAGCTCCTGCGCGTGCGCGGACGAGCCTGCTAGCCATGCCGTAGCCAGCGCGACCAGCGCGGTGCGCATGCGTGACGGACGGCGGGCTGCAAACATCATCGTTCCTCCCGGAGCGGTGCGCGCACCGTCACTCTAGCTGGACCGTTGTGCGACGAACGGACCGGACTGCGTGGACATCCTGGACACCCACGCGCTCCGGCCGGGACGCGGTGCGGCTGCAATCGGCCGCACGCCTGGCAGACTCAGCTTACGCCGGCTTGCCCCAACTGTCGCGAAGCGTCACGATGCGGTTGAATACAGGCTTGCCCGGCCTGGAATCGACGCGGTCCGCGACGAAGTAACCATGCCGCTCGAACTGATAGCGTTGCTCCGGCAGCGCGTCGCGCGCGCCCGGTTCCAGATAGGCATTGACCACCCGCTTCGAATCCGGATTGAGCGCTTCGAGGTAGTCGCGGCCGCCGGCATCCGGTTGCGGTTCCTTGAACAGGCGGTCGTAGATCCGCACTTCGGCCGGCACGGCGCCCGCGGCGCTGACCCAGTGGATGTTGCCCTTGACCTTGTAGGTGTTCGCGCCTTCCGTGCCCGATTTGCTGTCCGGGAAGTAATTGCAGTGGACGGCGGTCACGTTGCCGTTCTCGTCCTTGTCCGCGCCCGTGCATTCGATCACGTAGCCGTAGCGCAGACGCACCTTGTTGCCCGGGAACAGACGGAAGTAGCCCTTGGGCGGCGTTTCGGTAAAGTCGTCGCGTTCGATCCACAGTTCGCGCGAGATCGGGAAGACGCGCGTGCCGTGCTCCGGATGATGCGGATGCACGGGTGCGTTGCATTCCTCGGTGACGCCTTCGGGGAAGTTGTCGATGATCAGCTTGACCGGATCGAGCACGGCGGCCGTGCGCGGCGCCTTGGCGTCGAGGTCGTCGCGCAGCGCGCCCTCGAACACGCTCATGTCGATCCACGAATCGACCTTCGTCACGCCGATGCGCTCGCAGAACAACTGGATCGCCTCCGGCGTGAAGCCGCGGCGGCGCACGCCGACGATGGTGGGCATGCGCGGGTCGTCCCAGCCGTCCACATGGCCTTCGGTGACCAGTTGCAGCAGCTTGCGCTTGCTGGTGATCGCATACGTCAGGTTCAGGCGTGAAAACTCGATCTGCTGCGGCAGCGGGCGCGTGAAGATGCCGGCGTCGGCCAGCTCGTTGAGGATCCAGTCGTACAGCGGCCGGTGATCTTCGAACTCCAGCGTGCACAACGAATGCGTGATGTTTTCCAGCGCGTCCGAGATGCAGTGCGTGTAGTCGTACATCGGGTACACGCACCACGTGTCGCCGGTACGGTAGTGATGGGCAAAACGGATCCGGTAGATGACCGGGTCGCGCATGTTGAAGTTCGGCGATGCCATGTCGATCTTCGCGCGCAGCACATGCTCGCCTTCCTTGAACTCGCCGGCTTTCATGCGGCGGAACAGATCGAGGTTCTCCTCCACCGAGCGCTCGCGGAACGGCGAGGGCGTGCCGACTTCCGTGGCCGAGCCGCGATTGGCGCGCATCTCTTCGGCCGACTGGCTGTCGACATACGCGCGACCGCGCTCGATCAGCAGCTCGGCGAACTCGTACAGCTTGTCGTAGTAGTTGCTGGCGTAGTAGAGATGTTCGTTATCGTCTTTCTTCCATTCGAAACCGAGCCATTTCACGGCATCGATAATCGACTCGACGTATTCGAAGCTTTCCTTTTCCGGATTGGTGTCGTCAAAACGCAGATGGCAGACGCCGCCATAGCTGCTCGCCACGCCGAAGTTCAGGCAGATGCTCTTGGCGTGGCCAATGTGCAGATAGCCGTTCGGTTCGGGCGGGAAACGCGTTTCCACGCGCTGGCCCCACTTCCCGGAGCGGTTGTCTTCGTCAATGATGTTGCGAATGAAATTGGATGCCGCTGGCGCGTCGTTGCGTTCGGTATTCATGCGAGATGGAGAAGGTCGGTCGAGGGCGCGCAGTGCGCTCACTTATCTGTCAATTCTACCTGACAGCTTCCCTTCCGGCAGACCGAGTGCGGCTTCCAGCCAACGATCAGGGGCTTTTCGGGCGCCGTTGCACGCTGTAACAGGAGGTAAATCGCTTTGTCGGCGCATGAGCGGCGACCTTAGGATGCGACCGACGCGGCGCCGCACCGGCCGCCTGGCAGCACCTGAAACTCGTCTGAAAGGAATCCATCATGAGCAAGGCCACTCCCATCGGGCTGAAACTGACTGCGGCCGCGGTGCTGTTTTTTGCCGCCTGCGCCGCGAGTCTCGTGACAGCCCCGCCGGCGCTGGCCAAAACGGCGGTGCCGAAACCGGTTCTGGACGGTTCGGCCGTCGCGGTGCCCGATAGCTACAGCGCCGACACGGCGCAGCAGATCTTTGCCGAAGGCGGCAATGCGGTGGATGCCGCCGTGGCGATTGCCTTCACGCTGGCCGTGACCTATCCCGACGCGGGCAATCTCGGCGGCGGTGGGTTCATGACGCTGTACGTGGACGGCAAGCCTTATTTCCTCGACTACCTCGAGCGCGCGCCGCAGACGGCGACGCGCGACATGTACCTCGACGACAAGGGCAAGGCGGTCCCAGGCATGAGCCAGGTGGGCGCACGTGCGGTGGGCGTGCCGGGCACGGTCGACGGCTTGTGGGAGGCGCAGCGGCGCTTCGGCAAGCTGAAGTGGAAGCAGGTGCTGGCGCCGGCCATCCGCTACGCCACCGACGGCTTCAAGGTCGATGCACGTCTGCAGAAGGCCCGCGACGACGCCGCCACCGGCTTCGCCGGCAAGACCAATTTCGACGCGTACTTCGCCAACCTGAAGGCGGGTGTCAATTTCCCGCAACCCGAGCTGGCGCAGACGCTTGCGCGTATCGCCAGTGACGGCGGGCGCGAATTCTACGAGGGCCGCACGGCGGATCTGATCGCGAGCCAGATGTACGGACATGGGCTCGTCACCAAACAGGACCTGCAGCAATACAAGGCAATCTGGCGTCAGCCTTTGAGCGCCGACTGGAACGGCTACCAGGTCGTCACTGCGCCGCCGCCGAGTTCGGGCGGGGTCGGGCTGATCCAGATGCTCAAGATGAAGGCCGATCTGAAGCAGGCTTTCGGCGGTCTCGATCTGAATTCCGCGCCGTATATCCACCTGATCGCGCAGATCGAGGACCGGGTGTTCGCCGACCGCCAGCAATACCTGGACGACCCGGATGCGACGCCGGTGCCGCTCGACAAGCTGACCGGCGACGCCTACCTCGCGCAGCGTGCCGACGAAGTGAGCCCCGACGAGGCGCCGGGCGCGGCGCCCGTCAAACCGGGCCTCGCCGACGCGACTGCCGAAAAGCCGCAGACGACGCATTTCTCGGTGGTCGACAAATGGGGCAATGCGGTTTCGAATACCACTACGCTCGACGGCTCGTTCGGTTCGGGCGTGGTGGTGGACGGCGGCGGTTTCCTGCTCAACGACGAGATGGACGATTTCGTCACCACGCCGCGTGCCGCGAGTCCCGCGAGCGCGAGCGGCGCTTCGGCCACGACGGGCGACGAGCTCAACACGATTGCGCCGGGCCGGCGGCCGCTGTCGTCGATGACACCAACCCTCCTGCTCAAGGACGGCAAGGTGGCCCTCGCGATCGGCACGCCGGGCGGCTCGCGGATCTTCACGACGATTTTCCAGGTGATGACGGATATCTACGATTTCGGCCTGCCGCCGGCCGACGCCGTGGCCGCAATGCGCTTTCATCACCAGTTGCTGCCGCAGAAGACGATCTACTGGGAGCCGTATCATCCGCTTACGGGCGATCTGGCCGAGCAGTTGAAGGCCAAGGGCTATACGCTCGAGGGGCAGTCGTTCAACGGCGACGTGCAGTTGATCCGGGTTGACGGCGCGACGCCGCAACCGGTTGCCGATCCACGTGGCGTGGGCGTGGGGAAGGTGTTTCAGTAGGCGGCGCAGCCGCCATCACATAGCGACGGGGAAGCGCGATGATCGAGCAGAAGGTTTGGGTCCTGCCGGGTTATATGAACTCGGGTGAAGGGCATTGGCAAACGCGTTGGGAACACTTGCACGCGGGTTATGAGCGCGTGCGGATGCCGGACTGGGATCATCCGGTGCGCGATGCGTGGTGCCGTACGCTCGAGGCCGCGGTGGTGGCGTCGGCTGGGCCGGTTGCTTTCGCCGCGCATAGCCTGGGGTGCCTCACGGTGGCGTTTTGGGCCGCGCAGTATGCGAGTGCTGGGAGCCTCGCGAAAGTGACGGGCGCACTGCTGGTGGCGGTACCCGATCCGGCGGGTCCGGGGTTTCCGCGGGATGCCGGCGGTTTTGCGCCGGTGCCCATGGTGGCGTTGCCGTTTCCCAGCGTGGTGGTTGCCAGTACGGATGATCCGTATGGCGGCATCCCGTTCTCGCAGGAGTGTGCCGCGGCGTGGGGCAGCCGCTGGCGCGAGATCGGCGCGCGCGGGCATATCAATGCCGACAGCGGCCTGGGCGACTGGGACGAGGGTCAGCAGTGGCTGGCGTCGCTCGCGCGGGGTGCCGCGGGCGGGTGACGGGCCGGCGCGGCGGGCCGAGTGTCGCGGCCCGGCTCGCTCAGGGCACTGCCCAGACCGCTGCTCAGATCACCGACTTCCCGCGCAACTGCGCAATGCGTTCGTCGTCGTACCCCAGCACGTCGCGCAGGATGCTGTTCGTGTGCTCGCCGAGCGTTGGCGGGTGGGCGAGCGCTTGCGGCGGCGTTCCGCTCATGTTGATCGGATTGCGTACCAGCTTCACCTTGCCGCCTGACGGATGCGGCAGATCGACCTGCATCCCGCGCGCGACCACCTGCTCGTTCTCGAACACCTCGGCCAGATCGTTGATCGGACCGCAGGGCACGCCGGCGGCTTCGAGCGCGGAAATCCATTGCTGCTTGCCGAGCGTGCGGACCATCTCCGCGAGAATCGGCACCAGCGTGTCGCGGTTGCGCACGCGCTCGGGGTTGGTGGCGAAGCGCTCGTCGTCGGCAAGTTCCGGCCGGCTGCCGGCTTCGACGAATTTGCGGAATTGCCCGTCGTTGCCCACGGCGACGATGATCCAGCCGTCGCGGGTCTGGAAGGTCTGGTACGGCACGATGTTCGGGTGCGCGTTGCCCCAGCGCACCGGCGGCTGGCCGCTCGCGAGGAAGTTCGAATTCATGTTCGCCAGCATGGCGACCTGCACGTCGAGCAGCGCCATGTCGATGTACTGGCCTTCGCCCGTGCGGTCGCGGTGGGTGAGGGCGGTGAGCACGGCGATCGTCGAGTACATGCCGGTCATCAGGTCCGCGATCGCCACGCCGGCTTTCTGCGGACCGCCGCCGGGCAAGCCGTCTCGCTCGCCGGTGATGCTCATGAAGCCGCCGATGCCCTGCACGATGAAGTCATAGCCCGCCCGCTGTGCGTACGGTCCGGTCTGACCGAAGCCCGTGACCGAACAGTAGACGATGTCCGGTTTGACCTCTTTCAACGACGCGTAGTCGAGCCCGTATTTCTTCAACTGGCCGACCTTGTAGTTCTCCAGCACCACGTCGCTTTGCGCGGCCAGTTCGCGGATGATGCGCTGCCCTTCGGGCGTGGCGATATCCACGGTCACCGAGCGCTTGTTGCGGTTCGCCGCGAGGTAGTAGGCGGCCTCGTGGGTATCCGCGCCGTCCGGCGTTTTCAGGTACGGAGGCCCCCAGTGGCGCGTGTCGTCGCCGACTTCCGGACGTTCGACCTTGATGACGTCCGCGCCGAAATCGGCGAGTGTCTGCGCGCACCACGGACCGGCCAGTACGCGGGTGAGATCCAGCACGCGGATATGACTGAGAGCGCCCATATTCTTTCGATGTCTCCAGGTTGGCCGGCTATGACGCCGGCGCGCGTTGTGGTGACGATGCCGATGTCGTCGCGGCGTCGATGTCCAGAATCTTAAGCGATTCCCGGGTGCCGGCCCATTCGGCCGGACGGCATAGGACGAATGACATGCCCCAAACGCGGCAGCCGGGGCCAAACCCTGGCCGAACGGCTAATCCTGCTCGCGAGGCGGCGCGCGCCGTCGCCTAAGGGCTCCGATCCCGTATAATCGGTCGTTTCAGCAACCTTCGGTTGGCGCATCGGGATATCACCCCCGCATGTCGCCAGATCCAGCCAGGACCGTCCCCCAGTACGCTATGAAAGCCGCCGAAATCCGCGAGAAATTCCTCAAGTTCTTCGAATCGAAGGGCCATACGATCGTTCGCTCGTCGAGCCTTGTGCCCGGCAACGACCCCACGCTGCTCTTCACCAATTCGGGGATGGTGCAGTTCAAAGATGTGTTCCTCGGCTCCGAATCGCGGCCGTACTCGCGCGCCACAACGTCGCAGCGCAGCGTGCGCGCCGGCGGCAAGCATAACGATCTGGAGAACGTCGGCTACACGGCGCGTCACCACACGTTCTTCGAGATGCTCGGCAACTTCTCGTTCGGCGACTATTTCAAGCGCGACGCGATCCACTATGCGTGGGAATTGCTGACGGGCGTGTACCAGTTGCCCAAAGACAAGCTGTGGGTCACGGTTTATCACGAAGACGACGAAGCGCACGATATCTGGGCCAAGGAAGTGGGCGTGCCGGTGGAGCGGATCATCCGCATCGGCGACAACAAGGGCGCGCGCTACGCGTCGGACAACTTCTGGCAGATGGCCGACGTCGGCCCGTGCGGCCCGTGCTCGGAAATCTTTTACGACCACGGCCCGGACGTGTGGGGCGGCCCTCCGGGATCGCCGGAAGAAGACGGCGACCGCTACATCGAGATCTGGAATCTCGTGTTCATGCAATTCAGCCGCGACGCCCAGGGCAACATGACGCCGCTGCCCAAGCAGTGCGTCGACACCGGCATGGGTCTGGAACGCATCGCAGCGGTGCTGCAGCACGTGCACAGCAACTACGAGATCGACCTGTTCCAGGCGCTGATCAAGGCGGCGGGCCGTGAAACCGGCGTGGCCGACCTGACCAACAACTCGCTGAAGGTGATCGCCGATCACATCCGCGCGTGCTCGTTCCTGATCGTCGACGGCGTGATCCCGGGCAACGAAGGCCGCGGCTACGTGCTGCGCCGCATCGTGCGCCGCGCTATCCGTCACGGCTACAAGCTGGGCAAGAAGGGTTCGTTCTTCCACCGTCTGGTGCCGGATCTGGTCGCGCAGATGGGCGAGGCTTATCCTGAGCTGAAGGACGCGGAACAACGCGTGACCGACGTGCTGCGTCAGGAAGAAGAGCGCTTCTTCGAGACCATCGAGCACGGCATGTCGATCCTCGAAGCCGCGCTGGCGGATCTGGATGCCAAGGGCGGCAAGACGCTCGACGGCGAACTGGCCTTCAAACTGCACGACACCTACGGCTTCCCGCTGGATCTGACGGCGGACGTGTGCCGCGAGCGCGAAGTGACGGTCGACGAAGCCGCTTTCGACGAAGCCATGGCGCGCCAGCGCGACCAGGCGCGTGCCGCGGGCAAGTTCAAGATGGCGCAGGGCCTCGAGTACTCGGGCGCGAAGACCACGTTCCACGGCTACGAAGAAATCGTCTTTGACGACGCGAAGGTCATCGCCCTGTACGTGGACGGCGCAGCGGTCAAGGAAGTGTCGCAGGGCCAGCAGGCCGTGGTCGTGCTGGATCACACGCCGTTCTACGCGGAATCGGGCGGCCAGGTGGGCGACGCGGGCGTGCTCGCCAACGCGAGCCTGCGCTTTGCGGTGGCGGACACGCTGAAGGTGCAGGCGGATGTGGTCGGCCATCACGGCACGCTCGAGCAGGGCACGCTGAAAATCGGCGACGTCGTGAAGGCGGAAATCGACGCGGTGCGTCGTGCCCGCACCGAGCGCAACCACTCGGCTACCCACCTGATGCACAAGGCCTTGCGCGAAGTCCTCGGCTCGCACGTGCAGCAAAAGGGTTCGCTCGTCGATCCGGACAAAACCCGTTTCGACTTCGCGCACAACTCGCCGATGACGGACGAGCAGATCCGTCAGGTCGAAGCTATCGTCAACGCGGAAGTGCTCGCGAACGCGCCGGGCATCGTACGCGTGATGCCGTTCGACGAAGCGGTGAAGGGCGGCGCCATGGCGCTGTTCGGCGAAAAATACGGCGACGAAGTGCGCGTGCTGGACCTCGGCTTCTCGCGCGAACTGTGCGGCGGAACGCACGTGCAGCGCACGGGCGACATCGGCTTCTTCAAGATCGTGATGGAAGGCGGCGTGGCGGCCGGTATCCGTCGCGTGGAAGCGATCACCGGCGACAACGCGGTGCGCTACGTGCAGGAACTCGATACGCGCATCAACGCGGCAGCCGCTGCGCTGAAGGCGCAACCGTCGGAACTCACGCAGCGGATCGTGCAGGTGCAGGACCAGGTGAAGGCGCTGGAAAAGGAGCTCGGCGCGCTCAAGTCGAAGATGGCTTCGAGCCAGGGCGACGAACTGGTCGGCCAGGCAGTCGAAGTCGCCGGCGTGCACGTGCTGGCGGCGACGCTGGACGGCGCGGACGTGAAGACGCTGCGCGAAACGGTCGACAAGCTCAAGGACAAACTGAAGAACGCGGCCATCGTGCTGGCTTCGGTCGAAGGCGGCAAGGTCAGCCTGATCGCCGGCGTGACGCCCGACGCGAGCAAGAAGGTGAAGGCCGGCGAACTGGTCAACTTCGTGGCGCAGCAGGTGGGCGGCAAGGGCGGTGGCCGTCCCGACATGGCGCAAGCCGGCGGCACGGAACCGGCCAATCTGCCGGCGGCGCTGGCAGGCGTGAAGGGCTGGGTCGAAGCGCAGTTGTAAGTCACCGGGATCGCCTTACCTCCTTGGCAGGGCGCCCGAAGCAAAAGAGCCGCGAGCGTAAAAACTCGCGGCTCTTTTGTTTTGATGCGGCGGTGGTCTTAGCTTTGCTTGCCGCTGCCGTAACCCTTGGTGTATCGATAAGCTACCCGCGTCACCATGTGACGAGGACTCGAACCCCTACACCGTTTCCAACCCAACCTCACTCTCCCCCACCTCAGGCTGCGTCAGATTGCTGTTCGCCAGCAACGTCTCGCGCAGCGCCTTGAGCGCCGACGAGAAATGCCCGCGCCGCCAGATCAGCAGCGTATCGACGGTGCCCAGATCGCCCAGCGAATGAATCGCGATGTTGTTCATGTCGTGCTGCAATTCGAGCACCGAGCGCGGCGCGACGGCCACCCCGGCGCCGGCCGCCACGCAGGCGACGATCGCGTGGTACGAGCCGAGCTCCAGTACCCGCGCCGGGCGAATGCCGTGCTCCATGTACCACTTCTCGACGTAGCTGCGATACGCGCAGCCGCGCTCGAACGCGATCAGCGTCGACAGCGCGATATCGCGCGCCTCGCGAATCGGCCGATGACCGCGCGGCGTCAGCATCACCAGTTCCTCGCGAAACACGGGCACGCTCTCGAACAGATCGCCGTCCCGGTCCGGGTCGAGTTGGGTCGCGATCAGCGCGGCGTCCACCTCGAACTCCCGGACCCGTTCGATCAGACAGCCGGTCGTGCCGGTTTCGAGTTCGAGCGCCACCTCGGGCCAGCTCTGGTGATAGTGCGCGAGCAGGCTGGGCAGGCGGCTGGCTGCGGCGCTTTCCATCGTGCCCAGCCGCAGCCGGCCGCTGGGCCGGCTTTCGCGCAGCGCATGGCGGGCCTCGTCGGCGAGTGCGAGCAGGCGTTCGGCATACGGCAGCAAGGTCTCGCCGGCGGGCGTGAGTACCAGCCGCCGGCCGTCGCGGATAAACAGGTCGGTGCCGAGTTGTTCCTCAAGCTGCTTGATGCGCGTGGTCACGTTCGATTGCACGCGGTTGAGCTTCGCGGCAGCACGTGTGACCCCGTTTTCGCGCACGACCGCGCGAAAAATCGTTAGGGCGGCGAGATCCATAATTCTCTCTATGTGATCGTTTGTATCGTAATTATTCATTTTTCGTGATTGAAACGTCAAGCTAAGATGGGTTCATCGGTTGTCGTGGCGCCCGCTGCGCCTCCGTCCCACATGGGCCTTCTTTTTCCCCCGTTTTTGCCACTTTCGGTGCTGTATGAACGACTTTGCCGCGCCCCATCAGTTTGTCGCCCCCACAGGCCCCCACGCTGCGCGCCAGGCGGCCATTGCCGGCATGGTTGCGCTGGCGGTGGTGCTGGGGATCGGCCGCTTCGCATTTACCCCGCTGTTGCCGCTGATGCTGCACGGCGGCGGACTCGATATTCGCCACGGTGGCTGGCTAGCATCGTTCAACTACGCGGGTTATTTTGTCGGAGCGGTGACGTGTGCCGCGCTGCGCGTCGAACCGGCGCGGATGGTGCGCACAGGGCTCGTGCTCACCGTGCTGTTGACCCTCGCGATGGGCTTGACCAACCAGTTCTGGATCTGGGCGATCGTGCGTTTCGTGGCGGGCGTCGTCAGCGCGTGGACCTTCGTGTTCGCCTCGCAATGGGGGCTGCGGCGGCTTGCCGAGCTGCACGCGCACGGGTGGGGCGGTGTGATCTATTCCGGCCCGGGGGTGGGAATCGCCGCCACCGGGCTACTGGTGAGCGTGGCGGGCGGTTGGGGCGCCCGCGCGGGCTGGCTGGGTTTTGGGCTGGCGGCGGCGGTGTTGTCGGCGCTGGTCTGGCGGGTGTTCGGCCACCCGGCTTCAGTGCCGGCAATGGGTCCCGCAACCGCTTCGATCCGCCCCGACGCAACGCCCGCAAGCGCCCACGCAGCCCCTCCAACCCACCGCATCGACGCATTCTGGCTCGTCCTGCTCTACGGCGTCCCGGGCTTCGGCTACATCATCACCGCGACCTTCTTGCCCGTGATTGCGCGCCATGCCTTGCCAGGCTCGGCATGGCCCGACCTGTTCTGGCCGATGTTCGGCCTCGCGCTGATCGTCGGCGCATTGGGCGCGGCGCGTCTGCCGCATCACTGGGACAACCGCACGCTGCTCGCCGCTTGCTACGTCCTGCAGGCCGTGGGCGTGGCAGCGGGCATCGTCTGGCCGACGGCAGCGGGCTTTGCGCTCGGCAGCGTGCTGATCGGTCTGCCGTTCACCGCCATCACCCTGTTCGCGATGCGCGAGGCGCGCCGCCTGCGCGGCGATCACGCGGCCGGCCTGATGGGCTATGCGACCGCGGCCTACGGCGTCGGACAGATCATCGGGCCGCTGGTGGCCGCGCCGATTGCCGTCCATACCGGCTCGTTCTCGCCGGCGTTGTGGCTGGCGGCAGCCGCGTTGCTGCTCGGCGCGCTCGGTTTGACTGGGGTCGCGCACCTGCCGCGCAAGCCAGATCCGCCTTAATCGCACGAGGCAAAAACAATTTACCGGCCGGCGCACTAAAATGACCGCTTTCCAGTCATCTCTCTAGCGCCCGTCGCCGGGCGCGTCGCCAGCCATGCAACATTTCGCGTCCGACAACTACGCGGGCATCTGTCCCGAAGCGCTCAATGCGCTGATCGCCGCCAACAACAGCGGCCACGAACCCGCGTACGGCGACGACTCCTGGACCCAGCAAGTCTGCGACCGCCTGCGCGACCTGTTCCAGACCGACTGCGAAGCGTTCTTCGTCTTCAACGGCACGGCGGCCAATTCGCTCGCCCTCGCTTCGCTGTGCCAGTCGTATCACTCGGTGATCTGCCATGAACTCGCGCATATCGAAACCGACGAGTGCGGCGGCCCCGAATTCTTCTCGAACGGCTCGAAGCTGCTGACGGCACCCGGCCTCGGCGGCAAGCTGACGCCCGATGCGATCGAAGCAGTCGTCACGCGCCGCGCCGACATCCACTATCCGAAGCCCAAGGTCGTGACGCTCACGCAGTCGACGGAAGTGGGCACTGTCTACAGCGTCGAAGAAGTGCGCGCGATCGCCGCGATTGCGAAGCGCCGCCATCTGAAAGTCCACATGGACGGCGCGCGCTTTGCGAACGCGGTGGCCGCGCTCGACGTGCATCCGTCGGAGATCACCTGGCGCGCCGGCGTCGACGTGCTGTGCTTCGGCGGCACCAAGAACGGCTTGCCGGTGGGCGAAGTGGTGGTGTTCTTCGACCGCGCGCTCGCCGACGATTTCGCTTACCGCCTCAAGCAGGCCGGACAACTGGCCTCGAAGATGCGTTTCATCTCCGCGCCGTGGCTGGGCCTGCTCGACGGCGACGTGTGGCTGCGCAATGCGCGTCATGCGAACGCCATGGCGAAACTGCTGGAAACGCGCCTCGCCGAGATTCCCGGCGTGAGCATCATGTTCCCGACCGAGTCGAATGCGGTGTTCGCGCAGTTGCCCGCCCACGTGGCGAAGGCCATGCGAGCCAAGGGCTGGAAGTTCTACGAGTTCATCGGCGCCGGCGGTTGCCGTCTGATGTGCGCGTGGGACACGCAGCCCGAGACCGTCGCGCGCTTTGCGGGCGAGGTGCGTGAACTGTGCGCAGCGTGAGCGCCGAGCCCCACAACCCATCCGCGCAGCCATGCGCACCTGCTACAACGACACACCAAGAGACAACGCCCTGCTGCCATGAGTGATTACCGATTCTGCCCCCGCTGCGCGACGCCGCTCGTCGAACGCACCGATCCCGAACACGAAGGCGGCCGCGTACGCCAGACCTGTCCCGACGAAACCTGCGGCTATGTGCACTGGAACAATCCGTTGCCGGTGGTGGCGGCGATTGTCGAATACGAAGGCAAGATTCTGCTCGCGCGCAATGCCGCGTGGCCCGAAGGCATGTTCGCGCTGATCACCGGCTTTCTGGAGAATGGCGAGACGCCGGAGGAGGGCATCGCGCGCGAAGTCCGCGAAGAGACCTCGCTGCAGGCCGAGACCGTCGAGCTGGTCGGCGTCTACGAATTCATTAAGAAGAACGAACTGATTATTGCGTATCACGTGCGGGCGTATGGCACGATTGCGTTGTCGCCGGAACTGCTCGAGTATCGGCTCGTCGAGCCGGCCAAATTGCGGCCGTGGCGTGCCGGCACCGGGCAAGCGCTTGGCGAATGGATGCGCCGGCGCGGCTTGCCGTTCGAGTTCGTCGAGCGGCCCGGTCAATAGTGAGATAGAGCGCGGGCGCTCGCGGGCAGAATCGAGCGCGCGTATGCAACCCATGCAACCCACGCGACCCATGCACTACGCGTGCGGAGCGTGTGCAGAACACGTGCGAAACGCGTGCAATACGCAGGCACGCATCGCGAGGCGAGCCAATCGCCGGCGATGCGTTTCTTTCCCCTCACCCGGAATGCACCTCTGATATGGCCTATATCTACTATCTCACCCACATCCATCTCGGCTATGACGCCCTCGCGCAACTGCCCTCGGAATGCGCGCGCGTCGGCATCAAGCGGCCGCTGGTGATTACCGATAAGGGCGTGGTGGCCGCCGGCGTCGCGCAGCGCGCGCTCGATGCGCTGCTGCGGCTCGGCGCGGTGCCGGTTTTCGACGACACGCCCTCCAACCCGACTGAAGCGATGGTGACGGCCGCCGCGGCGCGCTACAAGGAGGAAGGCTGCGACGGCCTGATCGCGGTGGGCGGCGGGTCGTCCATCGACCTCGCGAAGGGCGTCGCGATCGCCGCCACGCATCCGGGCACGCTGACCGAATACGCCACCATCGAAGGCGGCAGCGGCAAGATCACCGACGCCGCCGCGCCGCTGATCGCGATTCCCACCACCTCCGGCACCGGCAGCGAAGTGGCGCGCGGCGCGATCGTGATTCTCAACGACGGTCGCAAGCTCGGCTTTCACTCGTGGCATCTGCTGCCTAAATCGGCGATCTGCGATCCCGGCCTGACACTCGGCCTGCCGCCGCTCCTGACTGCAGCCACCGGCATGGATGCCATCGCGCACTGCATCGAAACCTTCCTGGCACCGGCCTTCAATCCGCCTGCCGACGGCATCGCGCTCGACGGTCTGGAGCGCGGCTGGGCCAACATCGAACGCGCGACTCACGACGGCAGCGACCGCGATGCGCGCCTGCACATGATGAGCGCGTCGATGCAGGGGGCGATGGCTTTCCAGAAGGGGCTTGGCTGCGTGCATTCGCTGTCGCATCCGCTGGGCGGTGTGCCGGTGAACGGACGCACGTCGCTGCATCACGGCACGCTCAACGCGGTCGTGCTGCCGGCCGTACTGCGCTTTAACGAGCACGCGGACACGGTGGTGGCGAATCGCCGCTATGCGCGCATGCGGCGCGTGATGGGACTCCCGGAAAACGCCGATCTCGCTCAGGCACTCTTCGACATGACCGCGCGCCTCGGCTTGCCGACCGGTCTGCGGCAGATGGGTGTCGACGAAAGCGTGTTCGACAAGGTGATCAAGGGCGCGCTTGCCGATCATTGCCACAAGACGAACCCGCGCGAAGCGAGCGCCGACGACTACCGCCGCATGTTGACCGAATCGCTCTGACGACGCCTCCCTAATCAACCATCCGCACCCTGCTGACGATGAACAAACCCGCTCCCGCGCCGCGCACGGCGTACCGTCACTTCCTGCCGATCACGACCCGCTGGATGGACAACGATGTCTACGGCCACGTGAACAACGTCGTCTATTACAGCTATTTCGACACCGTCGTGAACGAGTATCTGATCCGTGCCGGCGTGCTCGACGTCGAACACGGCGCGACGATCGGGCTGGTGGTCGAAACGCAGTGCAACTACTTCGCGCCGTTGGTGTTTCCCGAGCGTGTCGAGGCCGGTTTGCGGGTGGTGCGTCTCGGTTCGACGAGCGTGCGTTACGAGGTGGGGCTGTTCAAGGACGGCGAAGCGCAGCCGGCCGCACAGGGTCATTTTGTGCATGTCTATGTAGACCGCGTGACGCGCCGGCCGGTTGCGCTGCCTCGCGAATTGCGCGCGGCGCTTGAACCGCTTGTCGTCGACGCGGACGCGGCGTAGCTACTACGGTCTGCGAACCGTGTGATGTGATGTCGTAGCGGCTGGGCGTCGGATAGTTCGATGTCTGGGTTATTGCGCTGCGGCATTGCATGTTTCGCTGGCGTTTCGAGGTCGGCCAGCCCGTGTGTCCTCCTCTGGTGCCCGCCCGTTGTTCGGCGGGGCCATTCTTCCTGTTTGAATCCGTATTCCCGAAATCCGCCTGCGCCCTTGTCCATAAGGCCTGGCGGCGAGGGGGCTCGCCGATTCAAACGCTTGATCGTTTGGTGAGCGTCCTCCAGAAATCTTGTCGGCAGCGCGGCCTCAAATAAAGACAATCAGGTCATAGGCGCGAGCGGGCGGCAGGGTGTTTCAAGCCGTCCTCACTACTGCCATAGACAACCCCGTGCCGCGCTCGCGATCTCGCGCCGTGGTGTCGGGAGGGAGGAGACATCATGCGAAATGCAGAGGTTGGTGCCGAGGCGCGAGGCGTCGCGGTGGACGAGCCAGAGCGGCCACGGCTACAAGCGGCAAGGAGTGCGCGCGTTGTTCCGGCTGCGATGCTGGTCACGATGGCGTTGCTTGTATCCGCTTGCGCGGATGCGAGTTCGTCGGCGAGCGATGCCTCTCCGGGTACGCAGTCTCCAGCGCCGTCCTCCGCCCAGGCCGCATCCGCGCGCCCCGCGCTGGAAGTTGCCAAAGAACGTCAGCTTGCCGACGAACAGCGCGTTGCCGCGCGCGTGCCCTCGATCAGCGGTCTCACTGAGCAACGTGTCCGTCCTTTGACGCTGCGCGACTCCGGCATCGACGGCTCGCTGATGTTTGCGCGCGATGTGGACTTCCGGGTGACCGGCGATATCGGCTTCATGATCCACAGCATGGCCGCGACGCTCACGCCGACGCATGCGGGTGCGCCGATCGTGTTCGACGATCCGACGAGCGTTTCTATCGACGTCCACCGCGGCGACGTTACGCTCGACAGTGCCAAGCTCACGGCGATCTTCAACCTCTACCTGTTCCAGTACCAGGACTCGCCGCTGCGCAATATGCGGGTCGTGCCGCAGGATGGCGGCACCTTGCGCATTACCGGCGAAATGCATCGCGATAGCTGGGTGCCGATCGTACTGGCCGGCACGCTGTCGATGCGCAACGCGAACGAACTCGTGTTCCATGCGGACCACGTCGAAGTAGCGGGCGTGGGGGCGGACAAGCTGATGCAGGCGGCGCACGTGAAGATGGCCGATCTGCTGAAAGTGGACACGCCGATTGCGCGTCTTGAGGGCGACGACGTTGTGATGCAGGTCGCCAAACTGACGCCACCGCCGGCGCTGCGCATGACCATCACGCATATCGACACCTCGTCGGCGGGCGTGCGCTTTACGCTTGACGATCACACGCTGCACGACATCGTGTGGCCTGCGACGATGCCGCCACGCGGCATGCTGGTGGAGGGGGGCGATGTGAAGTTCATGCGCTCGATGCCGATGAACATCGACATGGCGCTGACTCCGATCGATACGAATGCGCCGTTTGTGCTGGACCTGTATCGCTACCGCGAGCAGATGGCGGCGGGGTATTTCACGTTCGATGAAGCGGGCGCACTGGATGTGCATCTACCGTCTTACAACACGCTGGCGGGTGCCGCACACGATAGCGTGCAGCAAACCGGCAGCGCGAGCGCGCGTTTCAACGATAGCTTTATCCGGGAGCAGCAGGCGTCGCTAGCAGAGGCGCGGCTGCAATGGCAGCACGTCCCGCAGGACCTGCGCACGGCGGAGGCGCGCGCGATACCGGTCGGGACACGTGCCGCGTTTGCGGGGGCTAATGGCGCCACACCGGGTTCGGCGCTCACGGACGAACGACACTCGGCGGGACCGGCGCCGCTGATTCATATGGAGAACGTCGACTTCTTCGTCTCGGGGCGGATTGGTTTTCACGTGCGTTCGCTGGATGCACAGATGGTGCCGAAGAAGCCGGGGCAGCCGGTGGACCTTGACGATCCTGAGCAGTACGACATTCGCATCATAGGCGGCGAGGTGGTGGAACCCTGGCCGGCGATGGCGGCGTTGTTCAACGAGTATCTGCTGGATTACGCGCCGCGTTCGCTGAACGATCTGAAGCTGACGCCGGATAACGGTGCGTTGCAGGTGACGGGGGGCATCAAGTTGTGGAATCACTTCCCAGGAGTATGGTTGCCGACGACGATGAGCGGGACCATTGTGGCGCGTGACGAGCGGCATCTGGTGTATGCGCCGACGTCGGTGAAGGTGTTGGGTGTGCCGCAGGCGGGGTTGTTGCGGGCGCTGGATATTCCGTTGGCTTCGTTGACGCCGTTTGTGCGCAAGGGTGTGGCGTTGCAGGGGAATGAGCTGGTGTTCGATCAGTACACGGTGTTTCCGCCGCCTGTTTTGCAGGGGCATCTGGTGAGTGCCACGGTGACGGATGAGGGGTTGGTGTTGAAGTTTCAGCGCGAGAGCGGGGCGGTGGTGGCGCGGCCGCCTGCGGGGGCGGGGGGGAGTTTTGTCTGGATCGAGTCGGGGGATATCAAGATGTTTGATTCGCTTGTGACTAATGCCAGGACTTTGATTCGGGATGGTTCCAGTTCTGGTGTGATGAAGTTTGATCTTTATGCCTACCGGCGGGATGTGGCTCTTGGGATTGTTCGGATGGCTAAAGATGGGAGTTTGGATGTGGATTTGGCTCGGAGGAAGTGATTCATTTTTTTTGCCTTGCGCGGCGCTTTGGTTGTGGTCCTGCGGTGTTGGCCTTTTCTTGCATTCTTAGTGGTCTATTGGCGTTGCCCCTGTGCGGGGCGGCACTTACTTTCTTTGCCGCCGCAAAGAAAGTAAGCAAAGAAAGCGGGCTGCCACCGCTAGCCCGTAGTGAGCCATCCCGGTCTGCCACCGGGAACGGCCCAAGACGAGATGCGCCCTCGCGGCATAGCCGTTAGTGACAAGGCTGTCATCCGTTCCAGCGTTGCGCTGCGCGCCCCGCCGTGGGGCACAACTCCTTCTGCGGAAGCTGACTCGGCACCGTCGCCGCGATACGTGCTAGCAACCCGCTTTCCCTTGCAAACCCATCCGCGACGCACGTAGTGCGGAGTGGGGTGGATGAGTGCTGTGTCACGAGCGGTGAAAATGCGAGGGCGGGTCTCGTCTTGGGCCGTTTCCGGTGGTGGACCGAGATGGCTCACTAAACGCTAGCGGTGTGAGCCCGCTTTCTTTGCTTACTTTCTTTGCGGCGGCAAAGAAAGTAAGTGCTGCCCCGCACAGGGGCGAAGCTAATAGACCGATACGAATGCAAGGAAAGGCCAACACCCTAAGAGCAGCAAAAAACCAAGGCGCCGCAGGCAAAACCCCCAAGGCGCCGCAGGCACCCCCTTACTCTTTATTAATAATCCACTCATGCGCCGGATCGTTCTTGAAATGCCAAACCCGCTGCTTCCCAGCCATGACATTCAAGTAGTACGAATCATACCCATAAGGAACGATAACCGGGTGATACCCCCTGGGCACCATGACAACATCATGATCCTCAACAGCCATCGACTCATCGATATCCCGCGAATCGGTATACACCCGCTGAAAAGCAAACCCTTGCGCCGGATTAAGCCGATGGTAATAAGTCTCCTCAAGCGAGCTCTCGAGCGGCACATTGTCCGTGTCATGCTTATGCGGCGGATAACTCGAAGCATGCCCACCCGGCGTACGCACCTCAACCACCAGTAAAGACTCCGCAGCCTCAGTCTGCGGCAAAATATCGCATACGTAGCGCGTATTCAGCCCCTTGCCGCGCGTCGAGCGGTTCATCTGCGCAGGTTCGATCAGCCGCGCCGGAAACCCGCCCTTGGCCGGCGCGCTCGCCACACCCACCTCCGCATCGCGCACCGCCCGCACCGTCGTCCGTACGCCTGGCGGCAAATACACCGCATACGGCGCCGCATCCTCAAACACGCTGTCGCGCGAGCCAAGGCTGCTCCATTTGCGATCCGCCGTCTCAATGTCCACCGCGCCCGCCAGCACCACGATGCACACCTCGCGCGCCGGCTCGAACACATGCACGACTTCGTCCGCGCTCATGCGATAAGCCGCAAACCCCACATAACGCCATGCCGCCGTCTCAGGCGTGACCCGCGCGATTGTCTGGCCCTCGCGCTGTGCCTTCACCAGCAAACTCATGCTGCCTCCTTCGTTGCAGACGCACCCGCATCGAGCGGCGCATCCACCAGCGAACGCAACGTCCGATACCCCTTCTCCGCATAAGCATACGACCGCGCAATCACCGGGTCCTGTTCCGCTTCCACCACCAGCCAGCCACGATAGCCGTGCCGTTTCAGGCGGTCGATAATCGCCGGGAAATCCACCGCGCCATCGCCCGGCACCGTAAACGCGCCGTTGATCACCGAGTCCAGAAAACTCCAGTTGCGGTTGCGCGCAAGTTTCATCACCGCCGGCCGCACGTCCTTGCAATGGACGTGACAGACCCGCCCAATATACTTGTCGAGTACCGTCAGCGGATCGCCGCCCGCAAACGTGATGTGGCCTGCATCGAACAGCAAGCCGACGGCGTTACTCGTGCGCGCCATCAGGTTGTCGACGTCCGCCGGCGTTTCCACGTAAGCGCCCATATGATGGTGGTACGCGAGCCGCACGCCGCGGCTCAACGTGTAACGGGCGAACTCGTCCACACGTGCCGCATACGCGTCCCACTGCGCTTCGCTAAAGAAGCGCGGGCGCTGGTAGAGCGGTTGCGGCGCGCCCTGGATCGAATCCGCTACCTCGCCGTACACCATCACCGTCGAGCCGTTGCGCGACAGCAGTTCCAGATGCGCGTCCACCGAGGCGATCTCTTCCGCGACGCTGCGTCGCGCGAGTCTTCCCGAATACCAGCCGGAGACCAGCGCCAGGTCGTATTGCGCCAGCAGTGCTTTCAACGCCAGCGGTTCGCGCGGAAACTTGTTGCCGAGTTCGAACCCGTCATAACCGATCTGGCGTCCTTCGGTCAGCGCCACTTCGAGTGGCGTTTCGCCGCCTAGCGACGGCAGGTCGTCGTTCATCCACGACAGCGGGTTGATGCCAATGCGTACGTCGAACTGAGTCATGCGAGCGTCCTCATTCGTTTTCGGTGTCGCCGGCGGCCTGGGCGCGCACGGCAAGCTGGGCTTCGTATTGCGCACGCGCGGCGCGTACCCCTTCGCGCGCCGACACTTCCGGCACGGCCACTTCCCACCACCAGCCGCCGTCGTCCGTGGTGCGGGCCGCGTCGGTGTCGATACTGATCAGATACGTGCGGTCGGCAGCGCGCGCGCGTTGCAGCGCGGCTTCGAACTCGGCCACGTTCGCGACGTGCTCGGCTTGCGCACCGAGCGAGCGCGCGTGCGCGGCGAAATCGATCGGCGGTGCGCCGAGCGGGCCTTGCTCGCAATCGTCGAACATGTTGTTGAACGGTGCGCCGCCGCAGGCCTGTTGCAGGCGGTTAATGCAGCCGTAGCCGCGATTGTCGAGCACGACGATGATCAGCTTCGCGCCGAGCATCACCGAAGTGGCAATCTCGCTGTTCATCATCAGATAGCTGCCGTCGCCCACCATCACGATCACGTCCCGTTCGGGACGCGCCAGCTTCGCACCGAGCCCGCCGGCGATCTCGTAGCCCATGCACGAATAGCCGTATTCGACGTGGTACGCACCCGGTCGGCCCGCGCGCCACAGCTTGTGCAACTCGGCGGGCAGGGTGCCCGCCGCGCACACGACGATGTCGTCGGTCGCCGACGTGGCGCTCGAGCGCTGCACCGCGCCGATCACGTCCGCGTCGTACGGCAGGACCGTTTCGTGTTGCGGCGCATGCGTGAGCATGCCGACGGTGTCGCGCCAGTCCGCGGCGTGCTTGTGGGCCCGCGCAGTCCAGGCGCGGTCGGCATGCCAGCCGCCTAGCTCCGCCGCGAGCGCCGCGAGTGCGAGGCGGGCGTCGGCTTCCACCACCAGCGCGCGATGTTTGAGGCCATCGAATGCGTTCGCATTGATGCCGATTACGTCGGCCTGGGTGAACAGCGTGTTCGAGCCCGTGGTGAAGTCCTGCAGGCGGGTGCCGATGGCCAGCACGCAATCGGCGTCGTGCGCGAGTGCGTTCGCTGCGGGCGAGCCGGTCACGCCTAACGCGCCGGTATTGAGCGGATCGTTCCAGGCCAGCGCACCTTTGCCGGCCTGGGTTTCAGCAACGGGGACGCCATGTGCGGCGGCAAACGCGTGGAGGGCATCGGTTGCGTGGCCATACAGCACGCCGCCTCCGGCGACGATCAGCGGTCGCTTCGCCTGCCGCAAACGCTCGACCGCCGCGCTGATTTCTTCGGCAACCGGCGCCGGCGTATGAAAGCCGACCACCCGCGGTTCGAAGAAGTCAGCCGGAAAATCCCACGCGGCGGCCTGCACATCCTGCGGCAACGCGAGCGTGACGGGTCCGCACAACGCCGCATCGGTCAGCACGCGCAGCGCGCGAGGCAAGGCCGTCAGCAATTGCGCGGGATGCACGATGCGGTCGAAGTAGCGCGACACAGGCCTGAAGGCATCGTTCGCCGAGATGCCGCCGTCGTGAAAGTCCTCGACCTGCTGCAATACCGGATCCGGCGCACGCGAGACGAACACGTCGCCGGGCAGCAGCAGCACCGGCAAACGGTTGACGTGCGCGAGCGCCGCTGCGGTCAGCAGATTCGTGGCGCCGGGTCCGATCGAGGTGGTGACCGCCATCATCCGGCGCCGGAAATGCGCCTTCGCATACGCAATCGCACTATGTGCCATCGCCTGCTCGTTGTGCGCGCGCAGCGTCGGCAGCTCATGACGATGCTGGTACAGCGCCTCGCCAAGTCCCGCGACGTTGCCATGCCCGAAGATCGCGAAGACGCCGCCGAACAGCGGCTCGGTAGCGGTGCCGTCTTCGGTCCTGACGCGCTGCGCCGCGAGGTAGCGGACCAGCGCCTGCGCCGTGGTAAGCCGCAGCGTGCCAGTTGCCGGCGCAGTCGATGGCGTCGCGGAGGCATGGTGGGCAGAGGTCGTATCGTGATGCAAGATGCGCTGGTTCATGCAGCCTGCTCCTGGTGTGCGTGATGCGGTGGGGCGCTATGCGGCGCGGCGTTGCCGCGCGCGCTGCGCCACGAATCGATCAGCGTTTCGAAGGTCTGCCGCACGCGGGCGATCAGTTCGTCGTCGTTGATCGAGCCGGCGAGCCAGGCGTGGCTCGGCTCGTGGAAAATCGTCCGGCCGACGGTGAAGCCACGGCAGGTGGCCGATTGCGCCGCGGCGCGAAAGCCCTCGTTGAGTTGTTCGACGGCGGCCGACAGCCCAAGCAACACCACGCCACGGCAGTACGGATCGCGCTCGGCAATCAGGGCGTCGACACTCTGCCATTGCGCAGCTTCCATCGGTTCCAGCTTCCACCACTCCGGATAGATGCCGATGTTGTAGAGACGCTTCAACGCGCGATACACGGTGTCCGGCGCGCTCGGCAAATGGGCGTGCTTCGGCGGAATCACTTCGAGCAGCAGTTCGTGGCCGCTCGCCTGGGTGGCGTCGTAGAGCGCGCGCAATTGCGCTTCCTGTTCGAGCCGTTGCTCGACCGGCTCGTCGGGATGGAATTGCACGAGGCACTTCACCACGTGTTCCTGCGGCCAACTGGTGAGCGTGGTGCCGATCGAGCGGCCGTGATCGAACACGAGCGGCACCGAGCCCGGCAACTCCACCGGGCGGCCGATCCACCAGCCGCGGCCGGTGGCCGCGTTCAGCGCATCCTGGCCGTAGCGGTCGTCGATCAGTACGCCTATGCGCCCTTGCAAGCCGAGCTTGCTTTCGGTCTGCGCGACGGCCTCGACAAACAGGCTCTTCAGGCGCGCGATACGTGCTTCGTCCGCACCGGTCTGCTGGGCCAGATCGAAGAACTGGTTGCGGTGATCGAACGCGAAGCCGAGCACTTCGTCCCGCTGCTTGCGGGCAGGAGAGACGCGGTGCAGCCGCGCGAGCTTCGCATCGCGGTCGGGGCGGCGCATGCGCTGCGGATCGGCTTTCGCTTCGGCAAGGAAATAGTCGAGTTCGGCGGGCGTCGGCATGGCCGGGGCGCAGCCATGTCGCGACACGACCAGCGCGCCGCTCGCATTCGCCGCGCGGGCACACGCTTCGAGAGGCTCATCGCGCAGCCAGCCGGACAGGAAACCGGAGGCAAAGGCATCGCCTGCGCCGAGCACGTTCAAGACTTCAACTTCGACGCCGCCCTGAATCGGCGCGTCGTCGAGCGACGCGGGCACGTCGCCGTCGATGATCTGGCAGCCGAGCGGGCCGCGCTTGACCACCAGCGTCGCCGGCGTGACCGCGCGCACCATCGCGAGGGCGTCGATCAGGTCGGTCTTGCCGCCGGCAATGCGAAATTCCTCTTCGGTGCCGATCACCAGATCGATCAACGGCAGGATGCGCTGCAAATGTGCGGTGACGTCTTCGCTGGCGACGAAACGCGTCTCGCCGTCGGCCTTGCCGGTGAGTCCCCACAGCACGGGACGGTAGTCGATGTCGAGCACGGTGCGCACGCCGTTGCGACGCGCGTAATCGAGCGCGCGGCGGCTCGCGCGGTTGACCTGTTCGGTGGAGAAGTGCGTGCCGGTGATCAGCAGCGCTTTCGATGAAGCAATGAACGCCTCGTCGAAATCGGCTTCGTCCACGGCCATATCGGCGCAGTTTTCACGGTAGAAAATCAGCGGGAAGGTGTCGCGGTCTTTCAGGCCGAGCAGCACGAGCGCGGTCAGGCGCTCATGATCGACGCGCACGTGACTGACGTCGCAACCTTCCCTGGTGAGCGTTTCGGTGAGAAAGCGGCCCATATGGTCGTTGCCGACGCGCGCGAGCATCGCCGAGGCGAGCCCGAGCCGCGCGCAGCCAAAAGCGATATTGGCCGACGAGCCGCCGAGATACTTGGCAAAGCTCGATACGTCTTCGAGACGGGCGCCGACCTGTTGTGCGTAGAGATCCACCGCGAGCCGGCCAAGGCAGATGATGTCGCGGCTGCGATCCGGCGCAAAGCGGCTGGTGGCGCTGGCAACGGACGGCGTGGGAGTGCTGGTGAGGGCCATGGAATATCCTGTTTGTCTTAGCGCTGGACTGACGGCAAGGGGGCACGCGGCGAGCGCAGGGCAGGGCTTAAGCCGTGCGAGCGCCGCGTGGCGCAAATCAGATCGTCGCGCCTTCGAGTTCGCCGATCATCTTCTGCATCTCGGCGCCGCCGGCCATCATGTCGAGCACTTCGTCCTTGCTGATGGTGTCCTTGGTGAAGGTGCCGAGCGACTTGCCGCGATTGAGCAGCGTGAACGAATCGCCGATCGGGTAGGCGTGATGTACGTTGTGCGTGATGAAGATCACCGAAATGCCTTTGGCACGCGCGGTGTGGATCAGCTTCAGCACGTTGAAACTTTGCTTCACGCCGAGCGCCGCGGTCGGTTCGTCGAGAATCAGCACGCGCGCGCCGAAGTGAATCGCCCGCGCAATCGCGAGGCACTGCTTCTCGCCGCCCGACATGGTGCCGATCGGCTGATGCGGGTCGCGCACATTGATGCCCATTTCGGCGAGCTTGTCGCGCGAGGCGGTCGCGCAATGGTCCAGGTCCATCACGTTGATGAAGCCGAACAGCTTTTTCTGCGGCTCGCGTCCCATGAAGAAGTTGCGCGCCACCGACAGCAGCGGCACCAGCGCGAGATCCTGATAGACGGTGGCGATGCCGAGATCGAGTGCGTCTTTAGGCGAGGTGAAACGCACCGGCTTGCCGTCGACGAGGTAGGTGCCTTCGCTCGGCTGGTGCACGCCGGCGAGCGTCTTGATCAAGGTGGACTTGCCGGCGCCGTTGTCGCCTAACAGGCAATGCACTTCGCCGCGTTTCAACCGCAGGGTGATGTCCTTCAGCGCAATCACGTTGCCGAAATAGCGGCTGACGTTTTCGAGCGCGAGGATGTAGTCGGTGTCCGCGGCCTGGGGCAAACCCGCAGCCGTACCCGGTGTCGTATTCAAGGGGGTGTTCATCGTGGACTCCTCGATTAGCGGGACGCTGCGACGCGGCTGCGCACGTAGTGGTTAAACAGCACCGCGAACAGCAACATGGCGCCGAGGAACACACGGAACCAGTCCGAATCGATGTTCGTATACGTGATGCCGATCTGCACGACGCCGAAGATCAGTGCCCCGAAGGATGCGCCGACCACCGAACCGTAGCCGCCGGTCAACAAGGTGCCGCCGATCACCGCCGCGATGATGGCTTCGAATTCCGCCTGCAGACCGCGGTCGGCGGCTGCCGAGCCGATGTCGCACACTTGCAGCACCGAATAGAGGCAGGAGCAGAACGCGGTCAGGACGAACAGCGAGATTTTCACGCGGCGCACCGGCACGCCGACGTTCTTTGCCGCATTGGAATCGCCGCCCACCGCAAAGATCCAGTTGCCGAACTGCGTCTTGGCAAGGATGAAGGCGCAGACCGCGGCCAGCGCGAACCACCACAGGATGACTTTCGGAATCCCAGGTACGAGAGGAAGGCCGCTGTCGAGCAGCTTGACCACGCCGATATGTCCGAGCCAGGTAAACAGGCCCTTGAAGGCGACGCCCTGAAACAGCGCATGCGCGAGCCAGTCGTGCGCGGCGACGTCGCCGACGCCGGAGATGATGGTGCGGTCGGCAAACATCACCGAGAGCGCAAGCGTGAGGCCGCGCAGGATAAACAGGAAGGCCAGCGTGACGATGAAGGAGGGCAGCCGGGTGCGCATCACCAGATAGCCGTTGAGCGCGCCGAGCAGCATCGAACCGGCGAACGCGAATACGATGGACAGCGCGATCGGCCAGTGAAAGTACATGGTGGGCAGCGCGACCATCATGCCGGAAAAGCCGATCATCGAGCCGATCGAGAGGTCGAACTCGCCGGCGATCATCAGGAGACATGCGCCCACCGAGATGATGCCGAGATACGCGGCCACCTGCGACCAGTTCATCACGCCGTCGAGGTTGAACATGCCGGAGTTGCCGGCGGACAGACCGAACACCAGGAACACCATTACGGTGCCGGCAAGCGCGGCGAATTCCGGACGGCTCAACAGGTGTTTGAACCACGATTCGCGACGCACGCGCTCGTCCGATACTGCTGCGGAGCCCGCTGCCGCAGCTGCTGCGGCATCCTGCTCGGAAGGGGGATGTTTGGCGTGGAAGGGGTTGGCGACGCCCATTGAAGCTCTCCTTGATGCGCCGGCGGAAGGCGTCGTGACGACGCTTCGCTGAAAGGCGCTTGATGCAAGTGAAGTGCAGTGAAGTGCGAATGAAACCCTGCGAAGGGAGGCGGGTGCGGCCCGGCCCGTGGCGGCTGACCGCACGCGCTTCCTTCATGCCTGCGGGGACGGCTCTCTCGTGCCCGAAGTCAATGCGACATTGATTAGCGGTACTGACCTGCGTACTTGATCACCTTGTCGATATTCTCCTTGGTAATGAAGCCCGGGCCCGAGCCGATATTGCGCGGCCCGTAGGAAGGGGCAAGACCGTAGGTGGACAGACGTGCCTGGAACTTCGGGTTGGCCTGCAGGGCCTCGCGGATCTTCACCGGGTCGGTGGTGTGGTCGTGCCTGGCGATGGCCAGCACCGCTACCGCGATGTAACCCTGCAGGTACGGTTGCTGGTCGATGGCGAACTTGATCGTGCCGTCCTTGATGGCCTTGGCGATGTCGTCGTCAAAGTCGAAGGTTGCGAACCACAGCTTGCCGGCCAGACCCATCTGCTGCAGCGCCTTGATGGTCGGCGCCGCCGAAAGCGGCCCGAGGGCGAGCACGCCGCCGGTGTCCGGGTGATTGCGCAGATACGCGCTCACCTTCGACTGGATGCCGGTCGGGTCCGTGCCGGCGTCGAGCGTGGAGGTCTTGAAGTCGACGCCGAGCGCGTCGGCAAAGCCGCGGCAGCGTTCGAACGAGGCCGGGTTGGTGGCGTAGTGGTTCACGCACAGGAACGACTTGACGCCGGCAGCCTTGGCCTTTTCGCCGGCGGCTTTGCCCGCGGTGTATTCAGGCTGGCCGATGTGCATGATCGCGCCCAGGTCGGCGCTCTGCTGCTCGGTGCCCGAGTTGATGGTCACCAGCGGAATGTGCTTCTCGGTGACCTTGCCGATCGAGCCCTTCAGCACATCGTAATCGGCGATGGTGACGATCACGCCGTCGTAATTGCGAGCCGCGGCCTGTTCGATCAGGCGGGCCATGTCGGCGATGTCGCCGTTAGGCGGGTTGCGGTAGTCGGTCTCGACGTTGAAGTCCTCGTCGGCCTGTTTGATGGCGTTCTTGATGGTGTTCCACCAGGAATCGGAATCCGGCGCGTGGCTGATCAACACGAAGTGCGCATCGGCCGCGCGGGCCGCGGTTGTGGCGGCCAATCCCGCCGTCAGTGCCAGTGCCGCTACCAGAATCCTCAGCGTTGCCTTGCCATTACAAAGTCTCATTGTCTCCACCTTTCTCGGTCTTCGTTATTGAAGGGAGCGTCTGGTCTTTCCTCATACCTGCGAGCCCTCTTCGCGCTATCGCGCAGCTCGCAACACCATCGCTCAGAACCAAGATTAGGCCATCTTCCGTCGTGTTGCAATGAAAATTTCATGACAAAGAAAAATGGAAAATATGTTCCATTTGACGGGGTGCCTGCCTATAATCGGCAGCGTCAGTGCGGTGCATAGAGCCTTTGTGGGGGCCGTTTTGCAGCGCAATAAGGCAGCAAAGGAACAGCCATGGCGGAAGACAGCACAGAAGAATTGCCGAGCGTCGACGATTTGATGCAGCGCATCGCAGAAAACTACGAGTCGTTGCCGCGCCAGTTGAAGAGTGTCGCGACCTATATCGAGCAGCATCGCTCGAGCGTGATGGTGGATCGCACCAGCGATATCGCCGCGAGCTGCGGCGTGCATCCGTCGGCGGTCGTGCGTTTTGCGCAGCGCTTCGGCTTCTCGGGTTTCTCCGATCTGCAGGCGGTGTTTCGTCAGGCGTACACGGGGCAGGGCACGTCGTCGCCGAGCTATCAGCAGCGTATCCGCAAGCTGATCGACGAAAAGCCGGGCGCGCTTTCGGGCGGCGCGGTGGCGCGCGAATTCATCGCGGCCTCGCGCGGCGGACTCGAAGAACTCGAAGCGGGCCTCGACGACACGGAGTTCGACGCAGCCGTGAAGATGCTGCAGCAGGCCGACAACATCTACGTGGTCGGAGTGCGGCGTTCGTTTCCGGTGGCGAGCTATATCGTCTACGCGCTGCAGCACACGCCCAAGCGCGTGCATCTGGTATCCGGTTTCGGCGGCATGTATCGCGAGCAGATCCGCAGCGTCCGCAAGGGCGACGTGGTGATCGCGATCAGCTTTGCGCCGTACGGTAAGGAAACGCAGTACTGCTTACGTGTGGCGCATCACCATCAGGCGAAGACGCTTGTGATCACCGACAGTCAGTTGTCGCCGCTCGCGCGCTACGCCACCACGCAACTTTATGTGAAAGAGGGGAGTGCGTTTGCGTTCCGCTCGCTCACCAGCACCATCTGTTTGTGCCAGGCGCTGTTCATCGCGCTCGCGTACAAGCTGGAATTAAACGTAGAAGAATCGAAAGACACTGGAGGATACGATGACTGACGTGGCAGGCGGCAAGACAATCGACGTAGCGGTGTTCGGTGCGGGACGCATCGGCCGGATTCATGCGGCTAATCTGGCGCGGCAACCGGGCGTGCGGCTCAAGTATGTGGTGGACGTGAACAAGGACGCGGCGGCGTCGCTGGCCGCCTTGCACGGCGCACAGGTGGCGGATATCGACGGCGCCATGGGCGACGCGTCGATCGGCGCGACGGTGATCTGTTCGAGCACGGACACCCACGCGGACCTGATCCAGTACTCGGCGGCGCAGAAGAAACACGTGTTCTGCGAGAAACCCGTGGATCTCACGCTCGAACGCGCGCGCACCTGCGCGCAGGCTGTGGAACGCGCGGGCGTGGTGTGCATGATCGGCTTTCAGCGCCGCTTCGATCCGACCTTCGCCGCCTTGAAGGCGCGCATCGATGCGGGCGAGATCGGCACGCCGGAAATGCTGATCGTCACGAGCCGCGATCCGGGCGCACCGCCCGTCGAGTACATCAAGCACTCGGGCGGCATCTTCAAGGACATGCTGATCCACGACTTCGATATTTTCCGCTGGATTCTCGACGACGAAGCCGAGACGCTGCATGCCACCGGCAGTTGTCTGAGCGACCCGGCGATCGCCGAGGCGGGCGACATCGACGCCACGGCCGTGACGATCCGCACGAAGAGCGGGCGCCTGTGCCAGATCAACACGGCGCGGCGCGCGGCCTACGGCTACGACCAACGCTTCGAAGTACTGGGCAGTACCGGCATGCTGCAAGCCGGCAACGTGCGTCCTACGGAAGTCGTGGCGTATTCGAAGACGGAAGTGTCGAGCGACGTGCCCGAAGCGTTCTTCCTCGAACGCTATCGCGCGGCGTACGCCGCGGAAATCGCGCATTTCTTCGAAGCGGTCACGCAAGGCAAGCCGGTTCGCACCACCGTGGCGGACGGACTGAAGGCGCTGGAACTGGCCGATGCCGCAACCCGTTCGTGGCGCGAAGGACGGCCGGTGCGTCTTGGGGAGAGCGCATGATGACGACAGCCTCCAATCGCGCGCCCGTGCGTGTGGGTGTGGTCGGGCTCGGGCGGCTCGGCAAGCGTCACGCGGAGAACCTGGCGTATCGTGTGCCGGGCGCGGCGCTGGTCGCCGCCTGCAGTCCCGTGGAAGACGAACTGGCATGGGCCGGCGAAGCGTTGCCGGCACCGCGTCTGTACAAAGACTACGCCGCGTTGCTGGCGGACCGCGACGTCGACGCGGTGTGGCTCGTCACGCCCTCGGCGCTGCATGCGCAACAGATCGTCGACGCGCTGCGCGCCGGCAAGCATGTGTTCTGCGAGAAACCGCTCTCGCTGGATCTGGCGGAGTGCGAGCGCGTGCTCGCGGAAGCCGGACGGCACCCGCATCTGCAGGCCACCATCGGCTTCATGCGCCGCTTCGATCCGAGCTATCGCGACGCGTTCGACAAGATCGAGGCGGGGGTGATCGGCCGGCCGTTCATGGTGCGTTCGCAGACCACCGACAAGAACGATCCCGATGGTTTTTTCGTGCGCTTCGCGCCGACCTCGGGCGGGATTTTTCTCGACTGCACGGTACACGACATCGACGTCGCACGCTGGCTGCTCGGCAAGCCGCGCGCCAGGCGCGTGTTTGCGAGCGGCACGATCGCGCTGCATGAAGGGCTGCGCGAATTCGGCGACGTCGACAATGGCGTGGCGATCTGCGAATTCGAGGACGGGCGTCTCGCGATGTTCTACGCCTCGCGCACGATGGCGCACGGCAACGACAGCGGCAGCGAGGTGATCGGCACGGCAGGTGCGTTGTCGATCGGTCACAATCCGCGTTCGAACCGCGTGGAAATTACCGACGCCACCGGCATTCGCAACGAATGCACGCCGACCTTCTTCGACCGCTTCGAAGACGCGTTTCTGTACGAAGCGCGGGCGTTCGTCGCGGCGGTGCAGGGCGGGGCGTCCGCGGGCGCGACACTGGCCGACGCGCTGGAGGCGACGCGCATCGGCAGCGCGCTGCGGCAGTCGCTGCAGACCGGGCAGGCGGTGACGCTGTAACGGGGCGCGAGGGGCGGCAAAGGCGCTGCGCGGGCGCCTCTGCGATGGCGCTCATATCCAGGCCGCTTCCGGCGTGGATATGACGGCTGCGGTAGAATTGCCCCTCTGTCCGGCGCCGTTCGCGGCGCCTCATCCCGAAGGTCATCGTCGATGCAAATTCAGGTTCACAAGGAAGTCGATGCGCGCGGGCTGAATTGCCCGCTCCCCATTTTGCGCGCCAAGAAGGCGCTCGCCGACATGGAAAGCGGCCAGATCCTCAAGGTGCTTGCAACCGATCCCGGCTCGCAGCGCGATTTCGCCGCGTTCGCCAAACAGACCGGCAATGAGATCGTCGAAGTGTCGAGCCAGGACAAGGTGTTCGTGTTCCTGATGCGGCGCCGCTGAGCGGCGCGGCGCATGCTCTATCCATCAAGGCCGGGAACTGTCCAGGACCTTGCTCAGTTGGTCTAACGTATAGGGCTTGCGCAAGGCCTTCCAGTTGAATGTCAGCGCCGGCGCGTCGGGCATTTCGTTGCCCGAGGCGAAGATCACGCGCAACGCCGGCCGCAATTGCACCGCTTTTGCCGCCAGTTCGATACCCGACTTGCCCGGAATGGCGAGATCGGCGAGCAGCACGTCGAAGGTCCGCTCGCCGAGCCAGCGCAGCGCCTCGTCCGGCGAACCGGTTATCACCGGCTCGTGACCGAGCATCCTGATCAATTCGCTCGTGGCCTCCAGCAAGGCAACGTCGTCGTCGACCAGCAGCACGCGCAGACCTGGCGTGCGCGCGTGCGCTGCGGCTAGGGTTGCCGGCCGGTCGGGTTCGGTCGCGCCGGTGGCGCGCAGCATCTGGCGAATCTTGGCGGCGAGTTGTTCGCGGCTGTAGGGCTTGCTCAACAGCTCGACGCCGGGGTCCAGCCGTCCGCCGTGCACAATCGCGTTCTGCGTATAGCCGGACGTAAACAGCACCTTCAGGCCCGGCAGGAGCCGTACCGCCTGGGCCACCATCTCGGGACTGCGCGGCAAGCCCGGCATGACGACATCGGTGAACAGCAGGTCGAGGTGAACGCCGCTGCGAATGACCGTCAGCGCCTCCTCCGTGCTGTCCGCCTTCAGTACGCGGTAGCCCAGGCCGGATAGCGTGTCGACCACCGTGGATTGCACCTTCAGGTCGTCTTCCACGACGAGGATCGTTTCAGTGCCGCCCTGCAGCTTGACGCTCGGTCGCGGCGGCGGTTCGACGGCAGTTTCGGTCGAACGCGGCAGGTAGATCCTGATGGTCGTACCGTATCCCACCTCGCTGTAGATCCGGGCGTGTCCGCCGCTTTGTCGCACGAAGCCATAGGCCGTGCTCAAGCCCAGGCCGGTTCCCTGGCCCTCCGCCTTGGTGGTGAAAAACGGCTCGAAGGCCTGCTCGACCACCTCGGGCGGCATGCCCGTGCCGGTGTCGGTCACGGCCAGCATGACGTATTGACCGGCAGGCACGTCGGGGACTCCCGTCACGTACTGGTCGTCAAGCATCGCGTTGGCGAGTTCCATGGTCAGCTTGCCGCCGTCGGGCATCGCGTCGCGCGCGTTGATCGCCAGATTCAGGATGACGTTTTCGAGCTGATGGATGTCCACCAGCGTGTTCCACAGACCGCCGGCCACCACCGTTTCCATTTCGATGGTCTCGCCGAGGGCGCGCCGCAGCAGGTCGTCCATGCCGCGGATCGCGGGTGCGAGGTTGATCACCACCGGTTGCAAAGGTTGCTGGCGACCGAACGCGAGCAGTTGCGAGGCGAGCTTCGCGCCGCGCTCGACGGCGTCGAGGGCCTTGTCGAGCCGTTCGCGCGTCCAGACGTCGCCGGCATGACGCTTGTCCAGCAGTTCGAGGTTGCCGCGCAAGACCTGCAGGACATTGTTGAAGTCGTGCGCCACGCCGCCCGTCAGCTTGCCGATCGCCTCCATCTTTTGCGACTGGAACAGCGCCTTCCGTGCGTCTTCGAGCAGCCGGTTCGACTCCATCCGCTCGGTAATGTCGCGGGTGATCTTGGCAAAGCCGGCCAGCGTGCCGTCGTCTTCGCGGATCGCGTCTATTACGACGTGCGCCCAGAAGCGCGTACCGTCTTTCCGGACCCGCCAGCCTTCCGCTTCGAAGCGCCCGTCCTTTGCGGCAGCATCGAGCCCGCGTTGCGGCAGTCCCGCCGCCGCGTCCTCGGGCAGGTAAAAGCGCGAGAAATGCGAACCGATGATTTCGTCGGCCGTGTAGCCCTTGATGCGCCGGGCGCCCGAGTTCCAGTTGGTAACGAGGCCCTCCGGCGAGAGCATGAAGATGGCGTAGTCGGTGACGCCGTGAACCATAATGCGAAAGCGCCGCTCGCTTTCGAGCACGGCGTCGTGGGCGGCTTTTTTATCCGTCATGTCGCGCACGATCTTGACGAAACCGGCCAGTTGCCCATCTTCCGCGTGCAGGGCGTTAATGACGACACTGGCCCAAAACGTCGTGCCGTCCTTGCGGATCCGCCAGCCTTCGGTGTCGTGACGGCCTTTACGCCGGGCGATCTCGAGGCCGGCTGCAGGTACCCCTCGTTGCCGGTCTCCGGCGGTGTACAGGAGGTCTAGCGGCTGGCCGACGATTTCGTCCGCCTCGTATCCGTGGATCGTCCTTGCGCCTGAATTCCAGCTCAGAATCCGGCCCTCCGCCGAAATGGCGAAAATCGAATAGTCAGAGACAGAGGCAACCCACTTGTCGGTCCAGTGCTGGATCGTATTGTTTGAGTGCCGTTCATGCGGCATGTCGGACTCCCGTTTTGACTGTCTTTGAAGCGGAGGCGGCCGGTCAATATACTATTTTGCGCTACGTTGGCGGGTGGGAAAGTGGAGGAACTGCCCGTACCGGGCGCCGGACAACGTATCGTCTGCGTTTTTCTCATCCCGCAGGCGTGTGCCGGGATGGTCATGCCGCGCTGCGTGCTTACCCAAAACAAAAGGCGCTGTTGCCCGGCATGCAGGACAACAGCGCCTTTCTCGGTGCTACGGTGCGCCTTCCGGCACCTTCGCCGCGGGTCTACCGCAAACCTTCAAACTGATCGCTCAGCCTTCCAGCACCGGCGAACGCGTGCGCAGATACTCTTCGAAGTCCGCAGCCACTTCCGGGTGGCGCAGCGCGAACTCGACCGTCGCCTTCAGATAGCCGAGCTTGCTGCCGCAGTCGAAACGCGTGCCGTGGTACTTGTAGGCGAGGACCTGTTCGTCGGCGAGCAGCGACTGGATCGCATCCGTCAACTGCAGTTCGCCGCCGGCACCTGGCTTCAGCGCGCGCAGATGTTCGAAGATCCGCGGCTTGAGCACGTAACGGCCCACCACGCCGAGGTTCGACGGCGCCACTTCCGGCGCCGGCTTTTCGACGATGCCCGACATCTTGATGATCGAGTCTTCCCACTCCTTGCCGTCCACGATACCGTAGGACTTCGTTTCCGAATGCGGGATTTCTTCGACGCCGATCACCGAGCTGTGATAGTGGTCGAACACCTCGATCATTTGCGCCATCACGGGGGGCTTGCCGTACAGCAGGTCGTCCGCGAGGATCACGGCGAACGGGTTGTCGCCCACCAGCTTTTCGGCGCACATCACCGCGTGGCCGAGGCCGAGGGCTTCCGGCTGACGCACGTAGAAGCAGTCCACATGGCTCGGCTTGATGCTGCGCACCAGTTCCAGCAGCTTGTCCTTGCCACGCGCTTCGAGCTCGGCTTCGATTTCGTAGGACTTGTCGAAGTGGTCCTCAATGGCGCGCTTGCTGCGGCCCGTGACGAAGATCATTTCGGTGATGCCGGCGGCCATCGCCTCTTCGACCGCGTACTGGATCAGCGGCTTGTCGACGATGGGCAGCATTTCCTTCGGGCTCGCCTTGGTGGCGGGGAGGAACCGGGTGCCAAGACCTGCTACCGGAAATACCGCTTTTGTAACTTTTAGCATGTTATTTACCCCTGAATCCTCTGGTGGCTACGCCTGTGCCGAGGCACAGGCATGGAGCATCAATCAGGCCGGCAGGCGCGCGAGTTGCGCGGTCAGCTTGCCGATAGTCGTTTCGTATTCTGCCAGCCTTTTCTGCTCTTGCTCAACGACTGCGGGCGGGGCCTTGGCGACGAAGCTCTCATTTTGCAGCTTGGCATTGCATTTCGTCACTTCGGCGCCCAGTCGCGCAATCTCTTTCGACAAGCGTTCGCGTTCGGCTGCGACGTCGATTTCGACCTTCAGCACCAGCTTGTCATTGCCTACGATAGCAATTGGCGCGCCATGTGCCTGAGCGTCGAGCGTGGCCTCGTCGGCGATGATCTGCACTTCCGACAACCGGGCCAGCGCCTGGGCGTACGGCGCGAAGGTGCGCAGGCGCTCGGCGTTGCCGGTGGCGAGCAGCGGCACCTTGGTGGCCGGCGACAGGTTCATTTCTCCGCGCAGGTTACGGCAGGCGTCGATGACGGCTTTCAGGTCGGCTACCCATTGCTCGGCGGCTTCGTCCAGCTTGCTCGCATCCGGGCGCGGATAAGCCTGCACCATGATAGAGGCTTCGCCCTCGGCCTTGCCTTGCGGGTAACGGTCGGCAAGGGGCGCCACCTTCTGCCAGAGCGCCTCGGTGATGAACGGAATCACCGGATGTGCCAGGCGCAACACGGTTTCGAGCACGCGCAGCAGGGTGCGGCGGGTGGCGCGCTGCTGTTCCGGCGCGCCGTTCTGGATCTGCACCTTGGCGAGTTCGAGATACCAGTCACAGTATTCGTCCCATACGAACTTGTACAGGGCATTGGCCACATTGTCGAAACGGTAGTCGGCGAAGCCTTTGGCCACTTCGGCTTCGACGCGCTGCAGATGCGAGACGATCCAGCGATCGGCCTGCGAGAAGTCCAGATATGCGCCGGGGCCGCAATTGCCTTCGCCATTCGGGCCGCACGCGTCGGCGGGCTTGCCGAAGCCGCAGTCGTGGCCTTCGCAGTTCATCAGCACGAAGCGGGTGGCGTTCCACAGCTTGTTGCAGAAGTTGCGGTAGCCCTCGCAGCGCGCGAGGTCGAAATTGACGTTGCGGCCGAGCGTGGCCATCGACGCCATGGTGAAGCGCAGCGCGTCGGTGCCGAACGCGGGAATGCCTTCGGGGAATTCCTTGCGGGTCTTTTTCTCGATCGACGCGGCCTGCTTCGGGTTCATCAGACCGGTGGTGCGCTTGGCGACGAGGGCGTCGAGACCGATGCCGTCGACGATATCGATCGGGTCGAGCGTGTTGCCCTTGCTCTTCGACATCTTCTGGCCTTCCGCGTCGCGCACGAGGCCATGCACGTAGACGGTGTCGAAAGGCACCTTGCCGGTGAAGTGGGTGGTCATCATGACCATCCGCGCGACCCAGAAGAAGATGATGTCGAAGCCGGTGACGAGCACCGATGACGGCAGGAAGGCTTCCAGTTCCTTCGTCTGGTTCGGCCAGCCGAGCGACGAGAACGGCACCAGCGCCGACGAGAACCACGTGTCGAGCACGTCTTCGTCGCGCTTCAGGGCGCCGGTATAACCCTTGGCGGCGGCTTGCGCGTGAGCCTCTTCTTCGGTTTTGGCGACGAAGATTTCGCCGTTATCGCCATACCAGGCGGGAATCTGATGGCCCCACCAGAGCTGGCGCGAGATACACCAGTCCTGGATGTTTTCGAGCCATTGATAGTACGTGGCGGTCCAGTTTTCCGGCACGAACTTGATCTGGCCGTTGCGTACGACGTCGAGCGCGGCTTCGGCGATCGACTTGCCGGGATTGAAGGTGCCTTCCGGCGCGGGCCGGCTCATGCCGACGAACCATTGGTCGGTGAGCATCGGTTCGAGGACGACGCCGGTGCGGTCGCCGCGCGGCACCATCAGCTTGTGCGGCTTGACGGATTCGAGCAGACCGATGGCTTCGAGATCGGCGACGACCTGCTTGCGTGCTTCGAAGCGATCGAGACCGCGGTACTTTTCGGGCGCGTTGTCGTTGATCTTCGCTTCGAGCGTGAGGATTTCGATTTGCGGCAGCTTGTGGCGCTGGCCGACCTGATAGTCGTTGAAATCGTGCGCGGGGGTGACCTTGACGACGCCGGTGCCGAATTCGCGGTCGACGTAGTCGTCGGCGATGATGGGGATGTCGCGGTCGGCGAGCGGCAGCTTGACGGACTTGCCGATCAGGTGCGCGTAGCGTTCGTCTTCCGGATGAACCATGACGGCGACGTCGCCGAGCATGGTTTCGGGGCGGGTGGTGGCGACTGTCAGGTGCCCCGAGCCGTCGGCGAGGGGGTACTGGATGTGCCAGAGATGGCCGTTTTCTTCTTCGCTGGCGACTTCGAGGTCGGAGACGGCGGTCATGAGGACCGGATCCCAGTTGACGAGGCGCTTGCCGCGGTAGATCAGGCCCTGTTCATAGAGACGGACGAAGACGTCGCGCACGGCGGCGGACATTTTGTCGTCCATGGTGAAGTATTCGCGGGACCAGTCGATGGAGGCGCCGAGACGGCGGACCTGGCTGGTGATGGTGGAGCCGGACTGCTGTTTCCATTCCCAGACGCGTTCGACGAACTTTTCGCGGCCGAGGTCATGGCGCGAGACTTTCTGGGCGTCCAGTTGGCGCTCGACGACGATCTGGGTGGCGATGCCGGCGTGGTCGGTGCCGGGGACCCAGAGGGTGTTTTCGCCGAGCATCCGATGGTAGCGGGTGAGGCCGTCCATGATTGTCTGGTTGAAGGCGTGGCCCATGTGGAGGGTGCCTGTGACGTTGGGCGGCGGGAGCTGGATGGAGAAGTTTTTGGTGTTTTCCGCGAACGCCGGCGCGGCGTAGGCGCGTTTTTCCCACTCCGGGCCCCATTGGGCTTCGATGTTGTGGGGTTCGAAACTCTTGGCAAGCGTGGTGTCGCTCATTGTGCGTGGTCTGGGATGCGGTGGAATCTTTCATTATAAAGGGTTGGAGGGGGGGGCTTGCGCTGCGCTTTTGGCTGTGTTCTTGGGGTGTTGGTCTTTTCTTGCATTCTTAGTGGTCTATTGGCGTCGCCCCTGTGCGGGGCGGCACTTACTTTCTTTGCCGCCGCAAAGAAAGTAAGCAAAGAAAGCGGGCTGCCACCGCTAGCCCGTAGTGAGCCATCTAGGTCTGCTAGTGGGAACGGCCCAAGACGAGATGCGCCCTCGCGGCATAGCCGTTAGTGACAAGGCCGTCATCCGTTCCAGCGTTGCGCTGCGCGCCCCGCCGTGGGGCACAACTTCTTCTGCGGAAGCTGACTCGGCACCGCCGCCGCGATACTCGCAAGCAACTCGCTTTCCCATGCAGACCCGACCGCGACGCACGTAGTGCGGAGTGGGGTGGATGAGTGCTGTGTCACGAGCGGTGGAAATGCGAGGGCGGGTCTCATCTTGGGCCGTTTCCACTAGCAGACCGAGATGGCTCACTAAACGCTAGCGGTGTGAGCCCGCTTTCTTTGCTTACTTTCTTTGCGGCGGCAAAGAAAGTAAGTGCCGCCCCGCACAGGGGCGACGCAAATAGACCGATACGAATGCAAGGAAAGGCCAACACCATAGATAAAACAACCAAAACCAAGGCGCCGCAGGCAAGCAGACCCAGAGGGAACGCAAAAAAAGGCCAACCCCGTAAGCAACCCACCAAAAGCGCCGCGCAGGCAAAACCCCAAAAAACCAAACCCACCCCCGAACCTTATAATGACGAACGAACCGCCGCCGACCCTCTGGAAAATGCCCGAACTCCTCAACAACCTGAACCCCGAACAACACGCCGCGGTAACGCTCCCGAACGAACCGGCGCTGATTCTGGCCGGCGCGGGCAGCGGCAAAACCCGCGTCCTGATCACCCGCATCGCGTGGCTCATCCAGCAAGGTCTGGCATCGCCAGCCACCATCCTCGCGGTCACCTTCACCAACAAAGCCGCCCGCGAAATGATGGCGCGCCTGCAAGCGCTCCTCCCCATCGACACACGAGGCATGTGGATCGGCACCTTCCACGGCCTCTGTAACCGCATGCTGCGCGCCCATCACCGCGACGCCGGCCTGCCCGCCACCTTCCAGATCCTCGATACCGCCGACCAGCTCTCCGCGATCAAACGTCTGATGAAGGGCCTGAATATCGACGACGAAAAGTACCCGGCGAAAAATCTCCAGTACTTCATCAACAACGCCAAAGAGCAGGGCCTGCGCCCCAAAGACGTCGACGCCACCGACAACTTCAACCGCAAGTTCGTCGAACTCTACGAAGCCTACGACCAGCAGTGCCAGCGCGAAGGCGTCGTCGATTTCCCCGAACTGCTGCTGCGCTGCTTCGAACTGCTCGCCCACAATCCGCCGCTGCGTGCTCACTATCAGGCGCGCTTCCGCCACATCCTCGTCGACGAGTTCCAGGACACCAACAAGCTTCAGTACGCCTGGCTCAAGATGCTCGCCGGGCAGACCAACTCCATCTTCGCCGTCGGCGACGACGACCAGTCCATCTACGCATTCCGCGGCGCCAACGTCGGCAACATGCGCGACTTCGAACAGGAGTTCAATGTCCGCCATCTGATCAAGCTCGAGCAGAACTATCGCTCGCACGGCCACATCCTCGATGCGGCCAATCAGTTGATCGCCAATAACTCGCGGCGGCTCGGCAAGAACCTGCGCACCGACGCCGGCCACGGCGAACCCGTGCGCGTCTACGAAGCCACCACCGATACCCAGGAAGCCGGCTGGATCGTCGAGGAAATCAAGGCGCTCATCAGCACCGGCACTTCGCGCAGCGAAGTCGCCGTGCTGTACCGGAGCAACGCGCAGTCGCGCACCATCGAACACACGCTCGTCAACGCCGGTATCGCCTATCGCGTGTACGGCGGCCTGCGCTTCTTCGAGCGTCAGGAAATCAAGCACGCGCTCGCCTATCTGCGCCTGATCGACAACCCGAACGACGACACCGCGTTTTCGCGCGTCGTCAATTTCCCGACTCGAGGAATCGGCGCGCGCTCGATCGAGCAGCTCGCGGACGCGGCACGGCTTTACAACTGCTCGATGGCGGCGGCGATTCCGTACGTCGCCGGCAAGGCGGGTTCGAGCCTCGCCGGCTTCGCAAATCTGATCGGCAAGATGCGCGCGGAAACCCAGCAGATGAGCTTGCCCGAGACGGTCGAGTACGTGGTGCGCGCCAGCGGTCTGTCGGAGTTTTATCAGACCGAACGCGAAGGTCAGGACCGCCTCGAGAACTTGCAGGAACTGGTCAACGCGGCGGCCGCTTTCGTCAGCGAAGAAGGCTACGGACTCGACACGCCCGCGCGTTCCATCCCGCTGCGTCCGGGTGCGACCACCGCGCCGGAACTGGTGAGCGCGACCGACGACCCCAACACCGTCGTCCTCGACGCACCGAACTTCACCGACCCCGCGCAGAACCCCGATACGATGACGCCGCTCGCCGGCTTCCTCTCGCACGCTTCGCTCGAAGCTGGCGACAACCAGGCGCAGGCCGGCCAGGAAGCCGTGCAACTGATGACGGTCCACGCGGCCAAGGGCCTCGAGTTCACCGCCGTGTTTATCACCGGTCTCGAAGAAGGTCTTTTCCCGCACGAGAACAGCGCGATGGAAACCGACGGCCTCGAAGAAGAGCGCCGTCTGATGTATGTGGCGATCACGCGCGCCAAGGAGCGGCTGTATCTTTCCTTCGCGCAGAGCCGGATGCTGCACGGCCAGACGCGCTACAACATCCGTTCGCGTTTCTTCGACGAACTGCCGCAGGAAACGCTCAAGTGGCTCACGCCCAAGGTCGAAGCGGGCGCCCGTTGGGGCGGCCGTTCCGACAACGCCGGCTATGGCCGCGACTGGTTCGCCCGGCCGGGTTACACCGGTCCGTCGTCGTCGACCCCGGCGTCGCTGCCGGCGTTCGCCAATGAACAGCGCGCCGCCGAAAGCGGCTTCCGCGTCGGTCAGCAAGTGTTCCACACCAAGTTCGGCGAAGGCACGATCACCGCGCTCGAAGGTGGCGGCACGGATGCCAAGGCACAGGTCAAGTTCAAGCGGCATGGCGAGAAGTGGCTGGCGCTCGCCGTCGCCAAACTGCAGGCGGTCGAATGAGCACAGCGCAAACCGGGGCCGCGGGCGGGCGTCGTCCGCTCGGTGTCATGGCGGCCTTGCCGCAGGAACTCGGCGATCTGGTCGAGGCCATGCGCGCCGAATCCGGCGTGCGCACGGTCACCCACGGCCGCCGCGATTATCACCTCGGCACCGTGCACGGCGCGCCGTGCGTCGTGACGCTCGCGCGCATCGGCAAGGTGGCGGCGGCCGCGACGGTCAGCGCGCTGATCCATGCGTTCGATGTCGAGGCGGTGGTGTTCACGGGTGTCGCCGGCGGGGTGGGACGTGAGGTGCGGATTGGCGACGTCGTCGTGGCCGATTCCCTGACGCAGCACGATCTCGACGCCTCGCCGCTATTTCCGCGTTTTGAAGTGCCGCTGCTCGGCGTCGCACGCTTCGCCGCGGATCAGGGACTGGCGGATCAACTCGCGGCGGCAACGGGGAAGTTTGTCGCGGAAGAGGGGCCCGCGCTGGCGGCGCGCTTCGGCACGCAACTGCCGCAGGTGCATCGGGGGCTCATCATCAGCGGCGATCAGTTCGTCGCCAGTGCGGCGGCCGTCGAAGCGCTGCGCGAGGCCTTGCCCGATGCGCTCGCCGTCGAAATGGAAGGCGCCGCGATTGCCCAGGTGTGTCATGAATACGGTGTGCCGTGCGCGATCGTGCGCACGATCTCGGACACGGCTGACGCGCACGCGCCTACGTCGTTCGCGTCGTTTCTGACCGAGATCGCCGGGACGTATTCGAACGGCATCCTGAAGCGCTTTTTGCGGGCGCGCGCTGTCGCCGGCTAAGCTTTCCCACCGGCGGCCAGCGCATCGCGCACCTGCTGCAACGCGCCGGCATCTTCGATGGTCGGCAGATCGCCTGGATCGCGGCCTTCCGCCAGCGCCGCAATCGCGCGGCGCAGCAGCTTGCCGGAGCGCGTCTTCGGCAGCATCGACACCATATGCACCCGCGCCGGCCGCGCAATCGCGCCGAGCTGCCGGTCCACCGTGGTGATGAGATCGGCCTCCAGTTTCGCGCGTGCCTCGTCAGCCGCATAACGGTCCGCGTCGCGCAGCACGACGAACGCCAACGCCACCTGGCCCTTCAGCGGATCGGCCACGCCCACCACCGCGACTTCAGCCACCGCCGTATGGCTCGACAACGCTTCCTCGATCTCCCGCGTGCCGAGACGATGGCCCGCCACGTTGATCACATCGTCGGTGCGGCCGAGGATCGTCACGTAGCCGTTGGCATCCTGGATACCCCAGTCGAAGGTCGAATAGAGCTGCTGGTCCGGCACGCTCGACCAGTAGGTGCTGACGAAGCGCCGGTCGTCGCCCCACACGGTCGACATGCAGCCCGGCGGCAGCGGATAGCCCAGCGTGATCACGCCTTTCTCGCCCGGCGCGCAGACTTCGCCGGTCTGCTCGTTGCGCAGCGTCAGGTTGTAGCCGTAGACCGGCACGCCCGGCGAACCCAGCTTCGGCGGTAGCGCTTCGACGCCGCGCTGGATCGCCAGCATCGGCCAGCCGGTCTCGGTCTGCCAGTAGTTGTCGACCACCGGTTTGCCGAGCGCGTCGGCGATCCATGAGGCGGTCGGTTCGTCAAGAGGCTCACCGGCGAGGAACAGGGTGCGCAAGCTCGACAGATTGGATTTCTTCAGCAGCGCCGGGTCCTGTTTCTTGAGGACGCGCAAGGCGGTCGGCGCGGTGAACATCAGGTTGATCCGATGCTGCTCGACGAGCCGCCACCAGATGCCGCCGTCCGGGCGGATCGGGGTGCCTTCGTACATCACGGTGGTCAGGCCCGCGATCAACGGCGCATAGATGATGTAGCTATGGCCGACCACCCAGCCGATGTCCGACGCGGTGAACATGGTGTCCCCCGCGCGGCCCTCGAAGATGTACTCCATGGATGCCGCCAGCGCCACCGCATAGCCGCCCACGTCGCGCACCACGCCTTTGGGCCGTCCGGTCGTGCCTGAGGTGTAGAGCACATACGACGGCTCGTTGGACTCCAGCCACTCGCACGGCACATGGGCGTCGAAAAACTGTTCGCGCAGCGGCTCGTAGTCGACGAGGTAGCTGGCGTTCAGGCGCTCGGGCGCGAGCTGCCGGTCGATCCGCAGCACGTGCGGCGGCTTGTGTTGCGCGCGGGCGAGCGCTTCGTCGACGAGCGGCGTGTAGTCGATCACCTTGCCGCCGCGCGCGCCGGCGTCGGCGGTGACGATCAGCGCCGGCTTCGCATCGTCGATGCGCGCGGCGAGACTCGGCGCCGCGAAGCCGCCGAACACCACCGAGTGAATCGCACCGAGCCGCGCGCAGGCGAGCATCGTGAACACGGCTTCGGGGATCATCGGCAGGTAGACCAGCACGCGGTCGCCGCGCTTGACGCCGAGCGAGCGCATCACCGCGGCCATGCGGTTGATTTCCGCGTACAGCTCCGCGTAGGTGTAGCGTCGTTCGATGCCGGTTTCCGTCGATACATACACCAGCGCGTTTTGCTGCGCCCGTTCCGCGAGATGGCGGTCCACGGCGTTGTGGCACAGATTGGTCCGGCCGCCGACGAACCAGCGCGCGAACGGCGGGTTCGAACGGTCGAGTACGGTCTCGAACGGCGTCTCCCAATGGATGCGTCGCGCTTCGTCGCGCCAGAAGTCTTCGGGGGCTTCGATGGAACGGCGGTGGAACTCGCGGTAACGGGTCATCGGCGGCGATCCTTCCTGCAGCTTGGGGTGAGCGGGCGTTCGAGGCAGACCTCGCACGCTGGGCGATCCAGGGCATCGAGCTTCGAACATCGCAGCGTGGGTGTGCTTCTGCGCACAGCATAGAGCAGGCCTGGCAGCGCGGACAACGCGGGTTCACCATAGGGGCGGGCGCAGACGCCTCGTTGCGCCGGATATTTCCAAACGCCGCCGCGACGACCTGTATCGCTCGCCGCGTCCAATGAAAAAAGGCGCCGCAGCGCCTTTTCCCTTCATCCCCGCTTTGAGACCGTTCAGGCCTTCGCGCGCTTACCCTCAATGTTTGGAAGGAACACCGTCAGCACCCCGATCAGCGGCAGGAACGAGCAGACTTTGTAGACGTAGGCGATGCTGGTGGCATCCGCCAGTTGACCGAGCACCGCCGCGCCGATCCCGCCCAGCCCGAACGCGAAGCCGAAGAAGAGCCCCGCGACCATCCCGACCTTGCCCGGAATCAGCTCCTGCGCATACACGAGGATCGCCGAGAAGGCCGATGCCAGCACCACGCCGATCACCACGGTCAGCACGCCGGTCCAGAACAGGTTGGCGTACGGCAGCAGTAACGTGAACGGCGCGACGCCGAGGATCGACACCCAGATCACATACTTGCGGCCGATGCGGTCGCCGATCGGACCGCCGATGATGGTGCCCGCTGCCACGGCCGCAAGGAACACGAACAGATGGACCTGCGCGGCTTGCACCGGCAGATGGAACTTGGCGATCAGATAGAAGGTGAAGTAGCTGTTGATGCTGGCGAGATAGAAGTACTTCGAGAACACCAGCAGCACCAGCACGCCCATCGCAAACAGCACCTTGCTGCGCGACAGCGTGGCGTGGCCGGCCTGCGCCCCGCGCGCCTTACTGGTGGCCGGATGGCGCTTGTACCAGCGGCCGATCTGCGTGAGCACGAAGATCGCCACCAGCGCCGCCACCGACACCCACGCAATGCTGCGCTGGCCGTGCGGGATGATGATCAGCGCGGCGAGCAACGGCCCCAGCGACGAGCCGGCGTTGCCGCCCACCTGGAACAGCGACTGGGCGAGGCCGTGCTGGCCGCCCGAGGCCATGCGCGCCACCCGCGACGACTCAGGATGGAACACCGACGAGCCGCAGCCGACCAGGGCCGCCGCGACCAGCAGAATGCCGAAGCTCGGCGCAACCGACATCAGCAGCAAACCGGCCAGCGTAAAACCCATGCCGACGGGCAGGGAATAGGGCTTCGGGTGCTTGTCGGTATAGATGCCGATGAGCGGCTGCAGCAGCGATGCGGTGATCTGGTAGGTCAGCGTGATCAGGCCGATCTGCCCGAACGACAGCGAAAAATTGGCCTTCAGCATCGGATAGATCGCGAGGATCAGCGACTGGATCATGTCGTTGATCAGGTGCGAGAAGCTGATTGCGCCGAGCACCGAGTAGACCGTGCGCTGGGCTTTGGTGGCGAGAGGGGACGCAGCAGGACCGGAGGCGGCGCCGGCCAGGGCGGTTTTGTCGAGGCTCGTTTCCATACGCTTGAGAGAAGGTGAGAAAGGTGAGCGAGGGCCGGAGTCGCTTGCAGCGGCATTTCGACGCAGCGACCGGCGCTTTAGGATGTTTCACAAAGTGTAATGTGGCTCGCGTGAAATGTTCGGACAACTTTTGTCGCGAACCGGACAACAATCCGGTCGAAGACGGCACCGCGATGGGGCAAGCCGGCGCGTGGCTGCCACGCGCCAGCTGCGTGCGCAAGTTGCCGGGGACGCCGCCGAGGCGAATTTTGGCCGTGTATAAAGCGGTCGCGGGGGCATGGCTTACTAGGCGATGCGCCTACGGGGACGGAGCGCTGCGCGCCGGCGGCATTAAAGATTGCAGCCGGAAATGCCGTAGACCCGGTGAGATAACAAGGAATGCCGGAACCGACCGTTTCGGCAGGCGATACGTGGGGACCAAAATATGAAAGCAGTTTCGCTAGGCAGCCAGCCGGGCGTGGGGTTCGTGGCGGGCGGCGAGCCGGCGGGTGGCGCGTCGCCTTCGCATCAGCCGGCTGGGCGGCTCAAGGGCTTGTCCGTCAAGGCGATGCTGCGACTGGCGTTTGCCGTGCTGCTGATCGGCACGCTCGTGATCGGGGTGTTTTCGTTGACCCAGATCAGCCGGCTCAACGCGTCGGCGCAATCCATCTATGACCAGGGCCATGTGGCGAGCCGGGCGGCTGAGGAAGCGCGTGGTTATGTGCTGCGGGCAAGCCGGGCGCAAAAGATGTTGCTGACCGCGACGACGGCCAAGGAGCGCGACGAACTGGGCGCGGACATCGACAAGGGTCTCTCGGGTATCTCCACCCAGATGAGCACGCTGCAACAGTACGTGGACAGCTCGGACGCAGCCCAGGTCGAGCAGCAGAAGAAATTCGCCGCCGCGGTGGCGACCTGGAGCGGTCACCTGCGCGATTTCGTGACGTTGGTGAAGGCGCAGCCGCTGGATCTGTCGCAGATGAACTGGCAGGTCGGCATGCAGGACGTGTCGTTGCTGGTGGAGACGGAAAAGCTCGAGAAGATGGTCGACACGCTGGTCGAGCAACGTAGCGTGGCGGCGAAGGCGACCATCGAGGCGTCGGCCTTCATTTACCACTCGTCGTTTGTGATGATGGCCGCGATGACGATCGGCCTGATCGTGCTGGCGTTTGCCGTCAGCGAATGGGTGGTGCGGCGCCTCGCGCGGCAACTGGGCGGCGAGCCGGTGTATGCCAAGGAGATTGCGAGCCGGATTGCGGCGGGCGATCTGTCGAACCGGATTGCGCTGGCGCGCAACGACCGGTCGAGCATGTTGTCGGCGCTGCATGACATGCAGAGTGGCCTGTCGACGACGGTATCGGACATTGCCGCGAGTGCGGATGCGATTGCGACGGCGTCGGGCGAGATTTCGATGGGCAACCTGGACCTGTCGCAGCGGACTGAGCAGCAGGCGATGGCGCTGGAGCGTACGGCGAGCAGCATGGAGCAGTTGACATCGACGGTGCGGCAGAACGCCGACAACGCGAAGCAGGCGAGCACACTGGCCAACAACGCCTCGGAGATTGCGGAGAAAGGTGGCGCGGTGGTGAGCCGCGTGGTGGCGACGATGAGCGAGATCAATGACAGCGCGAAGAGCATTGGCGACATCATTGGCGTGATTGAGGGGATTGCTTTCCAGACCAACATTCTGGCGCTGAACGCGGCGGTCGAGGCGGCGCGCGCGGGCGAGGAGGGGCGTGGTTTCTCGGTGGTGGCGGGCGAGGTGCGCAATCTGGCGCAGCGCAGCGCGGGGGCGGCCAAGGAGATCAAGGCGTTGATCAGCGCGTCGGTCGAGCGGGTGGGGAACGGGTCTGCGTTGGCGCAGGATGCCGGGAATACCATGGATGAGGTCGTGAAGGCGGTGAAGCGCGTCACGGACATCATGGGAGAGATTTCGGCTGCTTCTGCCGAGCAGAGTTCTGGGATCGAGGAGATTAACCTCGCGGTTACGCAGATGGATGCTGGGACTCAGCAGAATGCGGCGCTTGTCGAGCAGGCTACCGCTGCTGCCCGGTCTCTGGATGATCAGGCTCAGGCTTTGAAGGGGATGGTGGGGAAGTTTCGGTTAAGGGGGTAATTTTTTGTCTTGCAGGGGGCTTGGGGGTTTTTAGCACTCGCGGGTGTTGCCTGCGCACTGCCGCGCACGCGTATCAGTGCGAATAGCTGGCGAACCAAGCAGCAAGTCGGTCTTTCTGGATAGCAATTCGTACTGCCATGCAATTCGTGGCTCGTCCTTACGCAACATTCTCCTCGGGGTGCCCATTTCCGGCACCCCTTTTTTCGTCTTGTGGAAGTGCAGAGCGAGGTTTGTTTGAACGCAGGGAGGTAGGAGCTTTAGGAGTGGTCTGATATCCAGTCATCCCGATCTCATTAAGAGTTGCTGCGCGCGTTAGCTAAATAAAACATTTAGGGAGAAAAATGAAAGCGCGAAAACCCTTCATGAGATTCTCGGGCCGGATTGACCGGTTGATCCTGGCAACAGGCTTGCTGGTTTCTGTTGCTTATGCCAATGCGGCGACGGAAGACCAGTGCATGCGCCTGTTCTTCAAGTCCCAAGGTGTCCCAGGTACCCCAAACTGCGCAGTGCAGACCGGCGGCACCATGCCCGGTGACGATGGATCCGAAGACCCCTACAACTGGCTGAACTACTACAACTGTGGAAGCTATATAGCGGATTACTGTGCCGGTTCGACGGGTGGTGTACCGTCCGACGACACCTGCCCGGTGGCCGATCCTGTGCTCGCAGCCAGTGGCGTCGTGACGACAACGGAAAATGACTTTGTCAGCGGTGATGAGATACCGTTCGCATTTACGCGTACGTACCGCTCGGTTCCTTACCCGCTAAACACCAAGGACGTCGGCGCAAACTGGTTTCACAACTGGCAGCGGAAACTGGCTATCGTTGGTGACGGAGATAGCGTTCAAAAGGTAAATGCGTACAGGCCAAACGGCGAGCCCATTACCTTTACGCTGACGAGCGGGACATGGCGAACCGCCATCTTCAGCGGCCTGGCATTGGCTCGCAGTGACGCTGGCTGGTCGCTCACCGACCTCGTGACGGAAGCAGTGGAAACGTATTCCGCGCAGGGTGTCTTGTTATCGGAGACAACCAGGACCGGGTTCGTCAGGACGTTAATCTATGATGGATCGGGACGCCTTACCGCGATCACCCAGCATGGTCCCGGAACCAACGCTGTCAACGATTTGACCATTCGGCTCGAATACAACCAGAATGGTCACATTCAGCGCCTGACAGACCCTGCGGGCGGTATCACACAATACAAGTACGATTACTGGGGCAATCTGTCCTCCGTCACGTGGCCTGATGGGAGCGTGCGCCAGCATGTCTATGACGATATCAATTCTAAACGCGCGCTGACCGGCATCATCGACGAAGCTGGCTCCCGTATCGCAACGTGGAAATATGACAGCCAAGGTAGAGCAATTGCTGTCAATCATCCTGACACCACAAAGAACGTCCAGTTATCCTACGGATTGGGAGCGACCACGGTAACGGATAGCAATGGTGCGAGGACGCTTTCTTTTTCGACGATAGTCGACAAGGTTTTCCCAAGTGGTAGCAACGGCTCAATGTCGAGCGCGTTCAGGTGGGATGCCTCGGGCAGGCTACAGGAGACTACACGACCGGCGCGCAACGCCGTTTACAGTTACGACGCAACCGGGCGTCCAGTGAAGGCGATAGTCCGTACTGCGACCGGCGTGGCTGTTACATCCGTCCGCTACGCTGACGCGAACAGTCTGCATCCTTCCACTATCGCGATGCCGGGGAAAGTTCAGGCGTACGTATACGACCAGAACGGGAACGTCACTGGTTTCAGTGAGTTCTCTACGAACGATCTGACGGGTGAAAGCGGATTCGATGCGACAGCTTCGGGGCAACAGGAAACGATAGGTGCCCGTTACGACGCTGCAAACAGACTGGTTGCTGCAACCGTCAATGTCAACAAGGTCAAGACCGCTGACTGGATATATTTTTATGATGCCACTGGCAACCTCAATACTGCGCAGGACCTGGTTTCCGGATGGCTCTTCGGAAACCAGGACAGGGATGCTGCCCATCGGGTCACGTGGCAGACCGGCAACTACCGGGAAGCGCGGATAACGTACGACACGAGAGGACGTGTAACGCAATTCAGATACGACGAACAGCCGATAATAAAAACAGGGCGTACCGGTCGGATCCTGACCGTAGATTATGCCTATTCACTTAACGGTACTCTGGCGTTGCGTAACGGTACGCTTACGCTCTATGGCCAGGCGTCGCAGATCCTCAGTAGTGGTGATACGGACAAGTGGCTTGATAACTATGAGTCGGGTGCCGATCCCGTTGGTCCTGCGCCGGGTGTGCCTGGCTGGTTGCGGTCCCTCGTCTCTGATCCTGTTAGGCAAACACGGGCCGTGTGTGTGGATTGTGCTTTTATCCAGGCGCGTCTCGCATGGCCGTACTTCCTGCATGATCTCTACTTTAGTGCGCAGTCCTCTCAGCCCATGACGGATAGTCCGGTTGAATTGCAGGTTGCTGCGCAAAACAAGGTACCTTTTTCGATCCTGACGCCTGATCTTTCGCATCGGACAATGCTTTATGCGAAACTGTTTGGGAGTGACACGGCACAGCCCGGTGGCATGGTGAAGTGCAAGGACACGGAAGACTGTGCACAGGTTCGGACCATGTGCCGCGAAAAGTGCGACGCGGTATTGCCGACCGGTTCCCGCAGAGGTTTCCCTTACTGGAACTGTGTGAACGACTGTGCAGAGCTGCACGGCTGTTCCCGCATCTAATCAGCGAAGAATGCCGCTAATTTAGGAGTTTGAATAAATGATCGAGAACAAGAATGTGGCAACAGAGTTAATCGCCTTGTTGTATCAGGCGGATGGGGCCGTCAACGAGGCGATTCGGATTGCACAGGAGAGGTGTCCACCGGACGAGTTTGTCGCATTCAGGCGAGGAATGGCTGACGTGATCTACACGCTCTTCGAGAAGGGCGTCGTACCGATCTGCAGACGCCATCCCGAGCTGATTCCGGAAGGAGAAACACTTGACGGTGGACAAGGGAAATAGTGCATCGCGTCTGGTCGTGGTTTGAGGAAATCCAAACGCGCGAGACTGTGCCATCTCGGTCTGCAACCGGAAACGGCCCAACACAAGACCTGCCCTCGCACTTCCACCGCTCGTGACACAGCGCTCATCCACCCACTCCGCACTGCGTGCGTCGCGGACGGGTTTGCATGGGAAGACGGGGCTACCGCAGTTAGGATACGTACACGAACGTTGACCAACTCCGTTCAGGAAGAAACGCCAAGGCAATAACATAGGTTTCCTACAGAACGCGCAGAAGGCGTTATGCCCGACGGCGGGGCGCGCAGCGCAACGCTGGAACGGATGACGGCCTTGTCACTAACGGTTATGTTACGAGGGCGCATCTCGTCTTGTGCCGTTTCCAGTAGCAGACCTAGATGGCGCACTACAAGCTAGCGGTGGCAGCCCGCTTTCTTTGCCTACTTTCTTTGCGGCGGCAAAGAAAGTAGGTGCCGCCCCGCACAGGGGCAACGCTAATAGACCACTAAGAAAGCAAGAAAAGGCCAACACCGCAAGAACACAGCCACAACCAAGCCGCCGGAGGCAAAAAACAATCAACTAGGCTTAACAACCACAGTACAAGTAGTCCCAGCAGAAAGCACGAGCCCTTGGGGCACATGATCAATCTGAATCCTCACAGGCACCCGCTGTGCCAACCTGACCCAGTTAAAAGTCGGATTCACATCAGCCAGCAACTCGCGGCTCTGCGGATTATCCCGATCATAAATCCCCCGCGAAATACTCTCCACGTGCCCCTGCAAGACGCCCCCGCTCATCAGCCGCATCTCAGCCTTGTCGCCAACATTGACGTGCGGCAACTTCGTCTCTTCAAAATACCCATACACCCAGAACGAATGGCTATCCACAATCGCGAGCTTCGCCGAGCCTGCCGTCGCATAGTCCCCCTGAAACACGCTCAGATTCGTCACGTATCCATCCACCGGTGACACCACCCGCGTGCGCTCCAGATTCAACTTCGCCGCATCCAGCGCGGCCTGCGCCTGCTCATACGCCGCTTCCGCCGCCGATGCCGTATGCGTCGCGTTGTCCTGGCTCTCCTTCGACACCACCTGACTGTCCATGTCCGCGCGTCGTTGCGCATCGTCGCGGCGCATCTGCAGTTCGGCCTTGCGCGCGGCAACTGCCGCCTGCGCCTGCTCCACCGCAATCTGGTAATGCGACGGGTCGATCTGCATCAGCAGGTCGCCTTTCTTCACCAACTGGTTGTCGTGCACCGGCAGCGCCACCACCGCGCCCGACACGTCCGGCGCAATATTGACGACGTCGGCACGCACCCGTCCGTCGCGCGTCCAGGGCTCATCCATGTAATGAACCCACAAGGCGCGGCCAATCAGGAGCGCGATAACGAATACGACGGCTGTCGCGACAAAACCCACAATATTTCGGATGGTCATGATTCGACTCTGATCAACGATAAACGGCGAGACCCAGCACGCCGCACACACACACGAGCAAGCTGGCCCGGAACAGGTTGGGATGCCACACCACGCGATAAAGACCCGTATAGGCAATCGCACGGTCCAGCACCCAGGTCAGCGCCGCGCCGGCAATGAACAGCAGCACAATGGCCGGTACGTACGCATCGAGGACAGCAACTTCACGTGGCATGGCGAACTCCTTCTTGCCCCTCGCTCCGCTCGCCCACCAGCGCTTCCAGCGGCGATTGCGGATCGAGCAGCGCAGTACGAATGAAATGCAGATGACTCAAAATGCGTTGCAGTTGATGACGCTCTTCACGCGGCGGTGCGAACGTCGTCAGCAAATCGTGCACGGCGGCAGTCGCCGCGGCCGTCGCCGCCAGCGCCGCGTCCATCCGCTGCGCGCCCGGCCGGTCGAACAGCGCGGCCACCGCATCGCGTGTCTTGCGTTCGGCTTCGCGCCACGCGGTCTTCGCCGCGTAACGCGGGTCGGCCGGCAGCGTCGCAATCTCGCGGCGCAAATCGAGCATCGCGTTGCCCACTTCCAGCACCGCGAAGAGCCAGCGGAACGTGTCGTGCCTGAATTCCGGTTCGCCTTCGGCGAGGCCGTTGATCTGGAACACCAGATCGCGTGCGCCGCTTTCGAAGCGGGAACGCAGCCGCGTCAGGCGTGCATGACAGGTCGCCACCACCGCGCGGCGCAGGTCGATCAGCAGACGGTTACGCATCCACGGTGTCGTCGGCGGCAACACGGTTGCGCATACAACAGACGTCACCAGCATCGACAGCACGATCGCCATCGCATCGTTCATGAACGCGGTCGGGTCGTAGTGGAACAGGTTGTCCGGACCCGCCAGCGTGCAGAAGAACACGCAGTAGCCAAAGCCGTAGCCGAGTAGCTTCGGGCGCGTCGTCATGAACACGCCGAGTCCGAGGCACGGCGTCAGCACGACACACAGCAACGGGAAACCGTCGATGTGCGGATACACGCCGAAGGTCAGCACCAGTCCAACGAGCGCCGCCAGGGTCGTGCCCATTGCCATCTGGAACGCCATGCGGGCCGGATACGGTGACGACGACGCCAGCGCGCAGGTGGCCGCCCCCGTCAGCACCAGGGAAACGCCGCTCGGCCAGGCGGTGGCGATCCACACGGCGCCCAGCAATGCCACCACGAACGCGGCGCGCAAACCGCCGATGCCCGCCGCAAGCGCATTGGTCTTCGGCGTGTAGCGCTCGACCCAGCGCTCGCGTTCGTGCGTATCGACCGCCAGCGACGCGTAGGTGGCTGCGTAGGCGTGCAGATCGTCGACGAAGCGGTAGAGCAGTTCCGCGGCCGTGTCGAAGTCGAGCATCGGCACGTCGGCGTCGGCTCGCGTCTCCAGTGCGGCGCGCGTCGCGCGCACCCGCTGCGGCAATTCAGCCTTGTACGCTTCGAGCTGGGCGGCGGCATGCACGGCGTCGGCGGCGGTGAGGACAGGCTCGCCCGACTTGTCGAGCAGCGGGGCGATTTCCCTGAAATACGGCTCGAACGCGTCGATGACGGTCGTCGCCTGCGCATCGTGCAGCCGGTTCATCAACTGGTGCAGCGCATGAAAACGCGTCGAAGCGGTCATGAACTCGCTGTTGAGCCGCGAGAGGCGCCCGCTTCTCATCCGCGAGTCGGGGCTTTCGAACACGGCGACGCTGCGGGTCGTCTCGAAGCCGACGATGTCCGCCACGAAGCGCGCGTTAGTGGCTTCGATCTGCGCCCGGTCGAACCGTCCCGAGAGCGACGCCGACACGTATTCCACGAATGCGCTGAAGCGGGCCCGCACGGTGGTGCGCATCTGTTCGCCCACATGCTGCGGGAAAATCAGCGCGCTGACCGCGCCCGAACAGACGATGCCGAGCGTGATCTCGGCCACTCGCGTGAGCGCCGACATATAGGCGCCGTCGGGATTCTGCGAAGCCGGAATGCCGATCAGCGCAGCCGTATAGCCGGCCAGCACGAAACCATACGAGCGGAAGTTGCGGTTGCGCGCGGAGCCCGCGGTGCAGATGCCGACCCAGATCGCCGTTGCGCCGATAAACAGTTCGGGCTGCTGAGAAAACAGGCTGATGAACACCAGCATCACCACGAGACCGACCAGCGTGCCGCAGATCCGGTAGAAGCTTTTGGCGAGCACGCGGCCGCTTTGCTGCGTCATCAGGATGAACACCGTGGTCATCGCCGTACGCGGCTGCGGCAGGTCCAGCTTCATGGCGATGCCGAGCGCGAGAAACGCAGCGGTCAGCGCCTTGAAGACATAGATCCACGTGAGCCCGTCGGTGCGCGCCCAGTCGGCGGTGGCCGCATAGAGCGTCGCGAACGTCAGCGGCTGGCGCGGGGCGGAAGAGGGGGAGGCGGACATGGTGAGCGCGGCCTTTTACTGCGCGGCAGTTGCGTGAGCGGAGGCTTGGCTGCTGGCCGATGCGTTCGCGTTGTTGACCGTGTGCGTCGCTGCGTCGCCACCGGAAGCCGGCGTCGCGCTTGCCGCCGCTCCCTTGCCCTTGCCATGCGCAGGCAAGGTCTCATCCTGCTTCGGACCGTCCGCCGGATCGGCGAGGCCGCCGCCGAGCGCGGTCATCAGCGAGGCATGCGCGCCCAGACGCTGCGCCTGAATGCGAGCAACCCCTTCCTGGGCACGCAGCAACTGGTTCTGCGCGACCAGCACGTTCAGGTAATCCGTCAGACCGCGCCGGTAGCCTTCCTTCGACAGGTCATAGTTCTTGCGCGCGGCGGCCACCGAGCGCTGCGCATCGTCGGCCTGGGTTTCCAGCGAGCGAATGCGCACGACCTGGTCGGCCACATCCTTCAACGCGCTGACGATGGTCTGGTTGTACTGTTCGACGGCCGTGTCGTAGCCCGCATCCGCGGCGCCCAGTTCCGAGCGCAGCCGGCCGCCGTCGAAGATCGGCAGCGACAGCGCCGGGCCCGCCGTCCAGCCGCCGTTCGCCGAGCGCAGGAACTGGAACAGCGGGCCCGCCGCGGCATAACCGCCAATCGACGCGAGCAGGTTGACGTCCGGATAGAAGTTGGCCTTGGCGACGTCGATGCCGCGCGCCTGTGCCGCCACCGTCCAGCGCGCCGCGACGATGTCGGGCCGGTGGCCCAGCAGCTCGGCAGGCAACGCGGACGGCAGGCCGGCAGGCGCGTCCAGCGCGAGCGTCGGCCGCGTGATCGAGTCGCCCGCGCCCGGACCTTTGCCGGCCAGCGCCGCAAGCTGATTGCGGCCGAGCGCGATCTGTTCTTCGAGCGCGTCGATCTGGCGTTCGTATTCGGGCACCGGCGTTTCGGCCTGGCTCACCTCGAGCTGGGTGCCGAGGCCACCTTTCAGGCGCCGCGTGGCGAGTTCGACGATCTGCTGCTGCTGCGCGAGCGTGGCCTGGGCGATATCGAGCAGCGCGTAATTCATCGACAGGCCGATATACGCCCGCACCACGTTCGCTTCGAGTTCGAGCTGGGCGGCGCGTTCGTCGGCGGCGCTGGCATGAGCGGCGTCGAGCGCGCGTTCGGCGGCGTTCTTGTCCTTGCCCCACAGGTCGAGGTGATAGGACAGGCCGATCGTGCCGGTGTTGTCGTAGGTGTTCGAGTCGGCGAGGGAGCCCGGGCCGTAATAGATATTGTCCGGCCAGTGTTGACGTTCGAGCGACAGATTGCCGTTGACCTGCGGCGACAGCGCCGCGTGCGCCACGCCGGCCAGCGATTGCGCTTCGCGCACTCGCGCCTGTGCAACCGCGAGCGTCGGATTGTTGGCCTGGGCGGCGTCGATCCACGCGTTGAGCTGCGGATCGCGATAGGCGCGCCACCAGTCGGCCGCCGGCCATTGCGCATCGGCATTGGCGGCCCGGATCGCGGCGCCGGCATCGAGCGCGGACGGCGCGATTCCGCTGGCTTGCGGGGCGATGCCTCCGGTACTGGCGCAGCCGGCGATTGTTAGTGAGATCGTAAGAACGACGAGCGCCGCGATCCCTTTTTGTACCGGAGACTGCACGATTTCCCCCTTAATTGACTAAAGAACCCTGTGCGTTATTATATTTTTCGATCTATTCCTGAATAACCCGTAAAGATGCAAGGCATTTTTACGGTATCTGAGACAATCGCTCTTACGAAGCATGTAACAATCCCCTTGTCTTACCAAGGATATGTATGGATACGCTTCAAAACATGCGCGTATTTGTCCGGGTCGTCGAAGCGGGCAGTTTCACGGGTGCCGCGCAGCACCTGAACACGACCACCGCGTATGCCTCGCGCGCCGTTTCGGATCTCGAAGCGCATCTGCGCACGCGGCTGCTCAATCGCACCACGCGCCGTATCGCGCTCACCGAGGCCGGCGAGCGGTATCTGCAGCGTTGCGAGCAGATTCTGGCGTACGTCGATCAGGCGGAAGCCGAGGCGAGCGACGCTCACGCGAGGCCGTCCGGCAAGCTCAAGGTCCACGCCATGACGAGTTTCGGCCAGCACTATGTGGTGCCGGCCGTCGGGCGCTATCAGCAGCGCTATCCGGAAGTGCATATTGAATTGACGCTGGCGCAGCGCGTGCCCGACCTGCTCGACGAGGGCTACGACGTCGCACTCGTGCTGGCGCAGGATCTGCCGGATTCGGGGCTGGTGTCGCAGCGTCTGGGCAGTGCATTCAGTATTGCCTGCGCCTCGCCCGCCTACCTGGAGCGCAACGGCGTGCCGCAGTCGCCCTCGGACCTGAGCCGCCACACCTGCCTGCAAATGGTGACGCCGGTGTTCCCGACCGACGAATGGACCTTCGACGGCCCGAACGGTCAGGAAACCTTTGCACTCGGGGCGGCGACCTTCCAGGTGAATGTGGCCGAAGCGCTGGCGGTGGCTGTACGCGAGGGGATGGGGCTCGGTCTGCTGCCGATTTACTCGGCCATCAGCGGCCTGCGCAGCGGTCAACTGGTGTGGGTGATGCCGGAGTACACGTCGCAGGAAATGAATCTGTACGCGCTGTATGCGTCGCGCCAGTATCTCGACGCGAAGATCCGCACCTGGGTCGAGTTCCTGCGCGACGAGTTGCCGGCCACGCTGGCGGCGGATCAGGCCGAGCTGCGCAAGTTCGCGCGGACGTGAGGCCTGACTGGCGCCCTGTTACACAAGCGCCGCGTCGCAACATTTCCTTACTTCTCGCGCCGATTTGATTTGGTAACGTGAGGTCAACGCACTGGCAGCCACTGTTGGCCGGCTGTCAGGAACCGGACTTTACTGGAATGAAGAGGGACTCATGGATACGCATCTGTTGATCGGCGTGGCCGTCATGCTGGGACTGATTGGAATTGCCGCGTCGCGCGACCTGCTGCGCAATCTGCGGGCGCAACCGCAACTGATCCCCATTCGGGCCGAACGCCGCGACGCAGCCGGCTATACGCGCCGCCGTTAAGCGCCGGGTCGTATGAGCGGTGCGCCCAACGCGGCGCATGCAGTCTTCGTCGTCCTGACGGCTAGAGTTCGACCACCTTGTCCCACGCAAACCGCGGATTTTCAGGTAGCCCCGTGCGACGGTCGAGATAGCCGCGCGGGTTGCACACCACGCGTGTGCCGTCGACCGTATAGTCGAACGACGTGTGCGTATGCCCGTGAATCCATAGTGCGACGGGCGAGCGCACCAGCGTCGGCAGGTGGTTGACGAAGCCCGCCGACACCCGGTCGTCCGCATAATGCTCGGCAAGACTCAGCCGATGCGGCGCATGATGCGTGACGACAATCGTCTTACCCCCAAACGGTTTGGCCAGTTCGCTCTCGAGCCACGCGCGCGCTCGCGCGTGCAGGGCCAGCGTGTCGGCGGGCGTGAAATTGCGCGCTGCCGGTGCGTCTTCGGCGCGGATGGCGCGGTGGGTCCCTGTGCCGCCATGCGGCCACATCACCTGGATCAGGCCGCGGAAATCGAGCATCGCCCGCTGGGCCGCGGCGATCGATGTCGCGAGCGCTTCATCGTCGGCGCCATAGAGCGTGAAGTCGGTCCACAAGGTGGTGCCGAGCACCCGCCACGCGCCGGCCGGATCGACCAGCACCGTGTTGTTCAGCAGATGGACGTTATCGACCGACGCCGCCGCGTCGTGCATGGCCGCTTCCAGCGCACCGAACTCGCCGTCGTAGTATTCGTGATTGCCCGGCACGTAGACGACGGGCGCGGCGCCGTCGAAGGTCTCCGCGGCCCAGCGCGGACCGGCTGCGTGATTGTGGATGTCGCCGGCGAGCACGATCAGATCCGCCTGAGCATGCGGAATCACCTCCGGCTCGTCGCACTCCAGATGCAGGTCGGACAGCACACGAATCTTCATGGACGGTACTCCTGCGCTCGTCTTATCGGCTCATGCCCTTAGCGTAGCACCTTGCCCGGGTTCATCAGGTTCAGCGGATCCAGTGCGCGTTTGACGGCACGCATCAACTGCACTTCGACGTCGCTTTTGTAGTGCATCGCTTCGTCGATCTTCAACTGGCCGAGTCCATGTTCCGCGCTGATGCTGCCGCGATGGCGGTGCACGCTGTCGTAGACGATCTGGTTGATCGGGCTTTGATATTCGGCGAGAAACGCCTTCGCATCGACGCCTTCGGGCGCTTGCACGTTGTAGTGCAGATTGCCGTCGCCGAGGTGCCCGAAGGTCACCATCCGCGCGCCTGGAACGGCTTCGGCGATGGCGGCATCGGTGGCTTCGATGAAGTGGCCGATGCGCGAGATCGGCACCGCGATGTCGTGCTTGATGTTGAGACCCTCTTCGGCTTGCGCGAGCGGAATGTGTTCGCGCAGATTCCAGAACGCCTGCGATTGCCCGAGGTTTTCCGCGACCACCGCGTCTTGCACCAGACCGTCTTCGAGCGCGGTTTCCATCAGCCGCTCGAACAGGGCGCGTCCATGTTCTTCGCTTTCGCTATCCGACAGCTCCAGCAGCACGACTTGCCCATGCGCCTCAGCGAACGGATAGCGCATCTGCGGAAAATGCCGGCCGACGAGCCGCAGACAGAAATCCGACATCAACTCGAAACCGGTCAGGAGCGGCCCGGCGAAGCGTTGCGTGAGCGCCAGAAAATCGAGCGCGGCATGCGGCGAGGCGAGGGCGGCGAGCGCCGTGACGCGCGCAGCGGGCTGCGGATGGAGCTTCAGCACGGCCGCGGTGATGATGCCGAGCGTGCCTTCCGCGCCGATGAACAGATCGCGCAGATCGTAGCCGGTGTTGTCCTTGCGCAGTCCGCGCAGTCCGTCCCACACCTCGCCTTGCGCGGTGACCACTTCGAGGCCGAGGCACAGTTCGCGCGTGTTGCCGTAGCGCAGCACGCCGGTGCCGCCCGCGTTGGTGGCGAGATTGCCGCCGATCGTGCAACTGCCTTCGGCGGCCAGACTCAGCGGGAACAGGCGGCCGGCGTCTTCGGCGCGGGCCTGCACCTCGGCGAGGATGACGCCGGCTTCGACGGTGATGGTGTTGTTGTGCGGGTCGATGTCACGCACCCGGTTCAGGCGCCGCAGACTCAGGACGGCTTGCGCGCCGCTCGCATCCGGCGTGGCGCCGCCGGCGAGCCCGGTATTGCCGCCCTGCGGCACCAGCGCGACGCGGTGTTCGACCGCCAGCTTGACGAGCGCGGCGACTTCGGCGGGCGTCGACGGACACAACACCGCGCGGGCCGCGCCGGTGTAGCGACGACGCCAGTCGGTGAGGTAGGGGGCGGTGTCGTGGGAATCGGTGAGGACGTGCGCCGCGCCGATGGCGTCACGGCAGGCGGCGAGGAAGGCGGTGCTTGCGTTTGAGCCTGCACTCGAGCCCGCACTTGAGCCCGCGTCTGACTCTGCGTTCGAAGGGTTTTGGGATGCCGGTTGGGAAGCGTGTTGGGTCATGATGGTCGGTCAGTGAAGTGAGGCGGCCGCGCATGTTTTCACGCAGCCCGTTTCGCACGCCGCGCAGCCCGCTTGAACGGCGCCACGTAAACCAGCGCGCAGACGAAGAACACCAGCGCAAGCAGGGTCTCGAGCCAGCCGAGCTGAGCAGACAAGCCGCGGTCGCTCATGCCGCGCACGATGCCTTCGGCAAAATACAGCAGGATCAGCATCGACGCCCATTGCAACGTATAGAGCCGTCGGCGCAGCACGCCGGGCAGGGCGAGCAGCAGCGGCACCGCTTTGATGACGAGCGCGGTGCCGCCCGGCCGCAGCGGCGCGAGCCACCATTCCCAGGCAATCGAGAGGGCGATCAGCGCGATTAGCGCGGCGGCCGCGCCAAGTGCGGCGCTGCGGTGGCGGGTGGGTGGGGCAAGGTTGGACGCAAGCGTAGGCGTCGCATCAGCAGGCGCAGATGCGCCATCAGCCGCCTCCCCCGACTCGAACTTTTCCGCCCCCCGATCCGGCACGCTCACGGCCGTTCGCTCATGACGGCGGCTGTGCGTGCGATGCGTGCGCCGAGCGCGATGGCAAGCGTCTTCTCGTCGGCGGAAATGCCGTGTTCCGCGGAGTCGGCCCGCGCGAAATGCGATGCGCCATACGGGGTGCCGCCGGTCAGCGTGGTGGTCAGCGTGCTTTCGGTGTACGGGATGCCGACGATCAGCATGCCGTGGTGCAACAGCGGCAGCATCATCGACAGCAGGGTCGATTCCTGGCCGCCATGCAGGCTGCCGGTGGACGTGAACACGCAGGCCGGCTTGCCCGCCAGCGCGCCGGACAGCCATTGCGGCGTGGTGCCGTCGAGAAAGTATTTCAGCGCGGCCGCCATGTTGCCGAAGCGGGTCGGCGAGCCGAGCGCGAGGCCGGCGCATTCTTCCAGATCGCGCAGCTCGACGTACGGCGGACCTTCAGCGGGAATGTCGGGCTGGGTCGCCTCGCAGACGGTCGAGACGGCGGGCACGGTACGCACCCGCGCCTGCATGCCGGGGACGCTGTCGACGCCGTGCGCGATGGACAGCGCGAGTTCGCGCGTGGCGCCGTAACGGCTGTAGTAGAGGACGAGGATGTCTTTCATAGGCCTGATCGAGTGAACGGGTATTATAGGGGCTGGGTCCACGGCACAGGCGGCTCGCCGGCATGCCGGCGCCTGCCGCGGATGGTTCACGAAGGCGAAGGAGGTGGGGTTTGTTGTCCAGGGTGCGTTTCGACCTCGATACGCTCAAACGCCTCGCGCAATTCGCCGCGAAGCGCAGCAGCGAAGACCGGATTCCGCAGGTGGCCGGCAGTCTGACGTTCACCACCATGCTGTCGCTTGTGCCGCTGGCAACGGTGGCGTTTGCGCTGTTTACCGCGTTCCCGATCTTCGGTTCGTTCCAGATGTCGCTGCAGGGTTTTCTTGCCGACCATCTGATGCCCTCACAGATCAACGACCAGATCTTCAAGTACCTGAACCAGTTCGCCTCGAAGGCCAAAGGCCTGACGACGATGGGCATGATTGTGCTGTTCGTCACCTCGGTGATGACCATGATGACCGTCGAATCCGCGTTCAATGTGATCTGGCGGGTGCGCAAGCCGCGTCCACTGGCGCAGCGCGTGCTGGTCTACTGGGCGATCATCACGCTCGGGCCGATCCTGATCGGCGTCAGCCTGTCGATTTCCTCCTATCTCTTCACGCGCTCCATGGCGTTTAGCGCCGCGCAGCACATGACGCCGGTGATCGACTGGGCGCTAACGGGTGCCGCGCTGCCGCTCACGGCGCTCGCGTTCACGATGCTTTACGTATATCTGCCCAATTGCCGGGTGGAGTGGCGCGACGCGGTGGTGGGCGGTGTCGGCGCCGCGATTGCGTTCGAGCTGGCCAAGCGCGGGTTCGGCTATTACATCCGGCGCGTGCCCACTTACACCGCGGTCTACGGCGCGTTCGCGACGGTGCCGATGTTCCTGCTCTGGATGTATCTGAGCTGGTTCATCGCGCTGGCTGGAGCGATGGTGGCCTCGGCGCTGCCGGCGATCCGCATTGGCCAGTTTCACCGGCCACGCTTTGCGGGCAGCGATCTGTTCGACGCGCTTGAATTGCTTGCACGGCTTTCCGAAGCGCGCGAAGCGGGCAAGCGCGGCTACACGCTGCAGGATCTGGCGCGCATGCTCCGCCGCGATATGGATACGACCACCTATCTGCTGGACAAGCTCGAGGAGATCGAATGGATTGCGCGTCTGAGCGAAGACGGTTCGCGTCCGCACTTCCTGCTGCTGGCGAATCCGGCCCAGGTGACGGTGGAGCGGCTCTTCGACCTGTTCGTGATCGATCGCGCGGAACTCGAATACCAGCTTAATCTGGAGTCCACGCGGGTAGACGGTGCGACCTTGCTTGCGGCGCTCCACAACGACAAGCTGAGCGTCTCGCTCGCCTCGCTGCTCGCGGTGCGGGCTTCGGCGCGTGCCGAGCGGGCGGCGGCACAGGCCGAGGCGCGGGGCTCGGCGATGCCGCATCAGACGGCGTGAGCGGCGGCGCTGCACCTCTTGGTGCATCGGGCGGTGTGGGCGGTGGCATTCCACCGCACGCCGTGAATTGCCGGCCAGAGACCTGCTAGAGCGAAATCTTCCCGACGCAGATGTCCTTGAACATCACCCAGTCGCCCATCAGGCTGTAGATGGGGTGCCGGAAGGTGGCGGGGCGGTTCTTCTCGAAGAAGAAATGCCCAATCCATGCACACCCATAGCCGCTGACGAGCGCGGCAGGCAGCCATAGCCAGTCGCCGGTGGCGAGCGCCATGGCCAGACAGCCGATCACGCCCAGCGAGCCCACAAAGTGCAGCCGCCGCGACACCACATTGCGATGCTCTTCGAGGTAAAACGGATAAAACTCCGCGAAACTCGCGAAGTGATCGGTATGAGCGGTTTGAGCCATCACGGCCTCCGTTTCGCTACTCTTTGTAGCCCTTTCCCCCGCCATGCCGGTTCAACTGGCACAGCGAGCCCGGCAACGCAATGTGCGCCTGAAACCGGGCAGGCTTGAGCCATTGTGCTGCTATCGGCCACGGCACGCAACCTGGCCATTCGGCCGATGGTGCGCGTTCGCATACATCGCTATCGTTGAGCTTACTGGGCTCACGCAACGCTCGAAGCGAAGCCGAACAGCGCATCGAGCGTCGCGTCCGGCTGCTCGGTCATCAGCGCATGGCCGGCGTCGAGTGTGACGGTATCCACCCGCGGGCTGGCTTGCGCGAGTGCCTGGGCGAGCGTCTGTGCGGCACGCGGCGGTGTCATGGCGTCGCGCCGTCCTACGATCAGCCGCACGGGGCAGCGCACCTGGGCCGCGCGTGCGAGGCCCTCCGAGTAGGCGTTGCAGGCCGTGAAGTCGGTGTGGAACAGGCCCGCTTCACCGGTAGCGGAGACGCGTTCCATCAGCCGCTGGTTCATGCCGTGCAGCCAGAACCCGGGGCCCGGGCAAGACGGTTTGGCGGCGAGCGTCGAATGCGACCACTGGTTGACCATCGCGATGGCTTCGGGCTCGCGGTTGAGCGCGGCGTCCAGTAACGCGTCGGAGACGGTCATCGGCACGGCGGTGGCGACCAGCGCCAGCGCGCTGGCGCGCTCCGGGTAACGCGCGGCGAAATCGAGTGCGGCGAGCGAGCCCATGCTATGGCCGATCACGCAGGCGCGCGCTACGCCCGCGGCATCCAGCAGCGCGGCCAGCCAGTCGGCCATGGCGGCGATATCGGTGAGCGCTGGCCCGGCGCTGCGATGGTGGCCGGGCAGGTCGAGCGCCAGCACGCCGAAGCCGTGATGCGCGAAGTAGCGGGTTTGCAGCGCCCAGACGCTATGGTCGTGCTCGGCGCCGTGGATGAAGACGGCGGTCGGCAGGCTGGGGTCGAACGGCTTGCCGCCGGTATAGACGTAGGCCGCCTTGTTCTGGACATCCAGGATCATGCCGACTCCTTGGGCGCGCTGCCGTGCCTGGGACTGCTGGGGCCGTCCTTCGGTTTGGCCGCGCCGGCGCTGCCGCCGGTCGTCTTCTGCGCGGCCTTCAGCGCGCGCTTGAGGTCGTCGATCAGATCGTCGGGGTCCTCGAGGCCGATCGACAGACGAATCGTGCCTTCCGCAATGCCGGCGGCGGCGAGTGCCGCAGCGTCCATGCGGAAGTGCGTGGTGGAGGCGGGGTGGATCACGAGCGAACGGGCGTCGCCGACATTGGCCAGATGCGAGAACAGCGAGAGCGCCTCGATAAAGCGCCGTCCGGCGGCACGGTCGCCACGCAGGTTGAAGCTGAACACGGCGCCGGCGCCGCGCGGCAGCAGGCGCTTCGCGAGCGCATGATCCGGATGCGAGGCCAGCTCCGGATAGGCGACGGATTCGACCGCGGCGTGGGCGGCGAGAAACTCGACCACTTTGCGCGTGTTCGAGACGTGGCGATCCATGCGCAGCGGCAGCGTTTCGATGCCCTGCAGCAGTTGCCACGCGGCTTGCGGATGCAGGCACGCGCCGAAATCGCGCAGGCCTTCGCGCCGGGCGCGCAGCAGGAAAGGCGCCACGGTGCTTTCCTCGGCGAACACCATACCGTGGAAACCCTCATAGGGTTCGGTGAATTCGGGAAAGCGCCCGGATGCTTCGAAGTCGAACGTGCCGCCGTCGACCAGCACGCCGCCGATCGTGGTGCCATGACCGCCGAGGAATTTGGTCGCCGAGTGGTAAATGAAGTCGGCGCCGTGCTCGAAGGGCTTGAGCAGGTAAGGCGTGGTGAAGGTGGAGTCGACCAGCAGCGGCACGCGGTGGCTATGCGCGATCTGCGCAACCGCGGCGATGTCGAGCACGTCGAGGCCCGGATTGCCGAGCGTCTCGCCGAACAGCAGGCGGGTGTTCGGGCGCAGCGCGGCGCGCCAGGCGTCCAGATCGCCGGGCCTGACGAAGGTGGTTTCGATACCGAAGCGGCGCAGCGTGTAGTTCAGCAGGTTATGCGAGCCGCCGTACAGCGCGCCTGAGGCGACGATATGCGAACCCGCGCCCATCAGCGTGGCAATCGCCAGATGCAGCGCGGCCTGGCCGCTGGCGGTGCCGATCGCGCCGGCGCCGTTCTCCAGCGCGGCAACGCGCTCTTCGAAGACGGCGACGGTCGGGTTCGAGATGCGCGAATACACGTGGCCGGCGCGTTCCATATTGAACAGCGCGGCGGCGTGGTCGGTGTCGCGAAACGAGAAGGACGTGGTCTGGTAAATCGGCGTGGCGCGTGCGCCGGTGGTCGGGTCGGGGGCTGCGCCTGCATGCAGCGCAAGCGTGTCGAAACGGTTGGCGGACATCCTGGGCGGCGGAGCCACGAACGGCTCCGCGAAGGGTGAAAGTGGGGGCATCGTATCACCGGGGCCGCCGGCTTCAAGTGCCGTTTCCCCCATGTGGCGGGCTGCTGCGCCCGTCTTGCCTGGGTGGGCGGGCCGCTTTCCTTTTACGGGCCTTTCCGCTAGGATCAAAAGTCAGTCATGTATTAACGGCTTCCGCAACTTTTTTTGCATGGGACCGGATTCAGTGCGTTGCACGAACTGCGGTCGACAGAGGAGACAATCATGCGAGTCAGCGACATTCTCAAGGTCAAGGGCAATACCCTGTTTACCGTCACGCCGGATACACCGCTGCTCGACGCAGTCAATGCCATGGCGGAGCACGATATCGGCTCGCTGGTTGTCATGGAATACGGCGATCTGGTCGGCATGCTCACGTTCCGTGAAATCATCCTGACGCTCAGCAAGCACCACGGCAGCGTCGGCACGGCCACCATCCGCAAGGTCATGGACGATCACCCGCTGACCTGCACGCCGGAAACGGACGTGAACGAGGTGCGGCGCATGATGCTCGAGCATCACGTGCGCTATCTGCCGGTCATGGAGAGTCGCACGCTGATGGGTGTGATCTCGTTTTATGACGTGGCGAAGGCGGTGGTCGAGGAGCAGGGCTTCGAGAATCGTATGCTCAAGGCATATATCCGCGACTGGCCGGAAGAGCAGGAACCGCAACAGGCTCGCTAAATGGCGCCTTGGGCTGGCCGCGGTGCTGTCCGACCGGTGGTGATGCCGGTGGTCATGCGGTTGCCCTTGTTATGCTGTGCGGCGGTCTCGCGCTGGCGCGTATCGGCGCCGGGTGCCGGCCATCAAGTTGCCACAAGCCTGAGGTATTGATCCAGGGGCGTGCGCGAGAGCGTGCGCCTTTTTTGTGTCGGCGCCGCTGGGGAGCGCGAGGTGCGGCTATCACCCGGCGCGGGGCTGCTGAAGGCGGCGTCGCATACCCTCTCTGCAGCCCTGCGGTCCTTTTTCCCATTCTTCGACCTTCATGAGCGATCGTCCGTTATCCGCCGCCCGCCGCGCTGCCCGCAGTGGCGACGCACACGAGTCCCAGTTCCGCTTGCTCGGCGAGCGGCGTTTTGCGCCGTTTTTCTGGACCCAGTTCCTCGGCGCGATGAACGACAACGTGTTCAAGATCGGCTTCACGTCGCTCGTCACGTATCAAACCGCGCGCTTTTCCGGTGTCGATGCGAAGACCGCGGCGTTCCTGATCTCGGCGATCTTCATCCTGCCGTTCGTGCTGCTCTCCGCGACCTCCGGCCAGATCGCCGACAAATACGACAAGGCGATGCTGACGCGCTTTGTGAAGACGTTTGAAATCGGCGTGATGCTGATCGGCGGGGCCGGCTTCTGGCTGCATAGCGCGCCGCTGCTGTATCTGTGCACGTTTCTGATGGGCGTCCATTCCACCGTGTTCGGCCCGGTGAAGTATTCCTACCTGCCGCAGCATCTGGCGAAAGCCGAGCTGGTGGGCGGTAACGGCATGGTCGAAATGGGCACGTTTGTCGCCATTCTGGTGGGGACCATCATCGGCGGGGAAGCGGCGGGTTTTGTCGAGCATGGCGCCGTGGTGCTGGCGTGCGCTTGCGTCGGGATTGCGCTGGTGGGGCGTGTGGTGTCCATGTGGGTGCCGTCCACGCCGGCGCCGCAACCTGGGCTGCAGATCAACTGGAACCCGGTCAGCGAAACCTGGCGCAATCTGAAGATCGCCCGCGAAAATCGCACCGTGTTTCTGAGCTTGCTGGGCATCTCGTGGCTGTGGTTCGTCGGCGCCACCTTTCTGTCGTCGTTTTTCAGCTTCGCGAAGAATGTGCTGTCGGCTAACCCCGATGTGGTGACCGTGCTGCTCGGTACCTTTTCGATCGGCATCGGCCTCGGGTCGCTGCTGTGCGAGCGCCTCTCGAAGCGGCGCATCGAGATCGGCCTGGTGCCGCTCGGATCGATCGGCATGAGCGTGTTCGGCATCGACCTGTTCTTCGCGAGTCATGCGCTGCCGACGGCGGGACACCTGCTGAGCGTCGGCGAATTTATCGTGATGCCGGCCAACTGGCGCGTCCTCGCGGATCTCTTCCTGCTCGCCATGTTCGGCGGCTTCTATAGCGTGCCGCTCTACGCGCTGATCCAGAGCCGCAGCCAGCCGAGCCATCGTGCGCGCATCATCGCGGCGAACAACATTCTCAATTCGCTGTTCATGATCGTGTCGTCGCTGATGGCCATGGCGCTGACGGCGGCAGGCGTCAGCATTCCGGGCCTGTTCCTCGTCACCGCGCTGCTCAATATCGTGGTGGCCACGTACATCTACTCGCTGGTGCCCGAGTTCCTGCTGCGCTTTGTTGCGTGGGTGCTGGTACACACGTTCTACCGGATCCGCCTCGTGCATGCCGAGCGTATTCCCGAAGAGGGCGCGGCCGTGCTGGTGTGCAACCACGTGAGCTACGTGGATGCGATCGTCATCATGGCCGAGAGTCCGCGTCCAATCCGCTTCGTGATGGACCACCATATTTTCAAAACGCCGTTCGCCGGCTGGGTGTTCCGTCATGCGAAGGCGATTCCGATAGCGCCGTCCCACGAAGATCCGGAGATGCTGACGCGCGCCTATGAAACCTGCGCGCGGGCGCTCGCCGAGGGCGATCTGGTGTGCATTTTCCCGGAAGGCAAGCTGACGAAGACGGGCGAGCTGAATCCGTTCCGTCACGGCGTGACCGAGATCATCCGCCGCACGCCGGCGCCGGTGGTGCCGATGGCGCTGCGCGGCCTGTGGGGCAGCGTATTTTCGCGCGCCGCCGAGGCACGCTGGCCGCGGCCGGTGCAAAAGGGCGTGATGAGCCGGCTGACGCTGGCCGTCGGCGAGCCGCTCGACCCGGCTCAGGTGACGCCGGAAGGGCTGCAGCAGATCGTCACCGAGTTGCGCGGGGTGCGGAAGTAGACGCGGTGGGCCTGGCCGGCCAACGTCCGCGCAGCGCGGCCCTTGCCGCGGGGCGGGCTGGCATAATAGCGTCTTCCCCGCATCTCTTTGGACGACGCTCATGTCCGGCAATACGCTTGGTACGCTTTTCACTGTCACGACCTTCGGCGAATCGCACGGTCCCGCTATCGGCTGTGTGATCGACGGTTGCCCGCCGGGTTTGGCGTTGGTTGAAGACGACATCCAGATCGAACTGGACCGCCGCAAGCCGGGCACCTCGCGTCATGTGACGCAGCGTCAGGAAGAGGACAAGGTCGAGATTCTTTCGGGCGTGTTCGAAGGCGTCACCACCGGCGCGCCCATTGCGCTGCTGATCCGCAATACGGACCAGCGCAGCAAGGACTACGGCAACATCGCGGAAACGTTCCGCCCGGGCCATGCTGACTACACCTACTGGCAGAAATACGGCATCCGCGACTATCGTGGCGGCGGCCGTTCGTCGGCGCGTCTGACGGCGCCCACGGTCGCGGCGGGCGCGGTGGCCAAGAAGTGGCTGCGCGAGCATTTCGGCACGGAGATTCGCGGCTATATGGCGGCGCTCGGCGAGATCGAGGTGCCGTTCGTCGACTGGTCGCACGTGCGCGAAAACCCGTTCTTCGCGCCGAATGCGGATGTGGTGCCGCAGCTCGAAACGTATATGGACGCGCTGCGCAAGGACGGCGACTCGATTGGCGCGCGCATCAACGTGGTGGCCTCGGGCGTGCCGGTTGGCCTTGGCGAGCCGCTGTTCGACCGGCTCGACGCCGATATCGCGCACGCCATGATGGGCATCAATGCGGTGAAGGGCGTCGAAATCGGCGCGGGTTTCGCCAGCGTCGCGCAACGCGGCTCGGTGCATGGCGACGAGCTGACCCCGGAGGGTTTTGTCGGCAATCACGCGGGCGGGGTACTCGGCGGCATTTCGACGGGGCAGGACATCACCGTGTCGATCGCCATCAAGCCGACATCGAGCATTCGCACGCCGCGCCGTTCGATCGACAAGGCCGGCCAGCCGGCCGTCGTCGAGACGTTTGGGCGTCACGATCCGTGCGTCGGCATTCGTGCCACGCCGATCGCCGAGTCGATGCTGGCGCTGGTGCTGATCGACCACGCGCTGCGGCATCGTGCGCAGTGCGGCGACGTGACCGTCAGCACGCCGAAGATCGCGGCGAGCGCGCCTTAAGCCGCGTCCCGCGCGTGCTTCCGCTTTAGTCGCAATCAGTCGAAACGTCGCGATGATCGACCCGAACACCCCGGCAACCGGCGACGCGCTGGCGCCATTGCGCGCGCGAGTGGCCACGCCACAGGCTGGCGCCGCTGATTGGCTCGCGCTCGGCCAGGCCTTGTTGCAGATGGCGGCCGGGCGCAACCGCGAGCAGCAGCGCGAAGCGCTTGCTGCGCTGGTGCAGGCCTATCAGCTCGATCCATCCTGCGATCCCACGCTGCTGCACACCCTTGCTCAAACCGGCTTTGTGCTGCGCGACTGGCCTCTGGTCGAGTCGGCCACGGCGTTGCTGCTGGCGCGCGACGCCGAGGACGCCAACGCGCTCGTCTGGCGCGCGGCCGCCGTGCAGCAAGGCGACGATTTCGACGCAGCCGAGCGCCTGTTGCGCGAAGCCGTGCGTGTGGTGCCCGGCAACCCGGTCGCGCTGCATAAACTCGCACTGTGCATCAAGGAACAGGCGCGCTTTGCCGAAGCCGAAGCGCTGTTGCGGCGCGTGCTCGAACTGTCGCCGAACAACGCCCATGCGATGTTCGATCTGTCGGAGCTCGAGATCCGCTCCGGGCGCTATGCCGACGGCTGGGCGCATTACGAATCGCGCATCGTCTTCGGCGATGACCTTAACAACGCACACCGGGCTCTCGGCGAGATCAGCGCGTACTGGCAGGGCGAGTCGCTCGCCGGCAAAACGCTGGTCGTCTACGGCGAGCAAGGCAACGGCGATTGCCTGTGGGCAGTGCGCTTTCTGCCGCTGCTCGCCGAGCGGGCGCGGCGCGAGGGCGGGCGGGTGATCTTCGGTCACGACGGTCCGCTGCGGCACCTGTTCGAACGGATGCTGCCGGCCGACGTGACGCTCGAAACCGGCCTTGAGACACGGCCGGATTTTCACTGCGGCCTCATGAGCGTGCCGCTGCGGCTTGGCGTGTTCGATTCGGCAGGGTGGGGCCGTGCGTATCTGAGCGCCGACCCGGCGCGCGCCGAGGCGTGGCGAGCCCTTGTCGCACAGACGGTGGCGACCCGCGGGCCCAAGGTCGGCCTGGTGTGGAACGGCAACCCGCAGCACATTCGCGACGTGCGGCGCTCAGTGCCGGTCGATCAGCTCGAACCGCTCCTTACTGTACCGGGCATCACGTATTTCGCGTTGTCGCCGGGGCGTTCTGCAACGGTCGAACAATGGCGCGCGCACGGCATCCAGATTGTCGATCCCACCCAGCATTTCGCGGCCGGCTTCGACGATGTGGCCGGGCTGCTCGTCAACCTCGATCTGGTGGTGACGATCGACAGCGGTCCGGCGCATCTGGCCGGCGCGCTTGGCGTGCCGACCTGTCTGATGATCGATCACGTGTCGGCGTGGTTCTGGGGCAATCAAACGCAGCGCACGCCGTGGTACGACTCGGTCGAGCTGTTTCGCCAGCCGGCGATCGGCGCCTGGGCGCCGGTGCTGGCGAGCGTGCGCGAGAGACTGGTGGCGCTGCGTCACATGTTCGGATAGTTCGGGCCGCCGCCACCTTCAGGCGTCACCCACACGATATTCTGCGTCGGGTCCTTGATATCGCAGGTCTTGCAGTGCACGCAGTTCTGCGCGTTGATCACCAGCCGCTCGCTGCCGTCGTCGTTCTTCACGAACTCATACACAGCCGCCGGGCAGTAGCGCGATTCCGGTCCCGCATAGGTGTGCAGGTTGACGTTCACCGGCACGCTCGCGTCTTTCAGCGTCAGGTGAGCCGGCTGGTTCTCCTCGTGATTGGTGTTCGAGATGAACACCGAGGACAAACGGTCGAACGTGAGCTTGCCGTCCGGCTTCGGATACACGATCGGCTTGCACTGCGAGGCCGGTTTCAGCATCTCGTGGTCCGAATGCTGGTGATGCAGCGTCCACGGCACATTGCCGCCCAGCACCTTCTGCTCGAGGCCCACCATCAGCGTGCCGAGATACAGGCCCTTGCTCATCCACTGCTTGAAGTTGCGGGCGCGGTACAGCTCATTGTGCAGCCAGGAGGTCTTGAATGCCTCCGGGTAGGCCGCCAGCTCATCCGACTGACGCCCAGCCTGGACGGCATCGAAGGCGGCCTCGGCGGCCAGCATGCCGGTCTTGATCGCCGCGTGCGAGCCCTTGATGCGCGAGGCGTTCAGGAAGCCCGCGTCGTCGCCCACCAGCGCGCCGCCGGGGAACACCAGCTTCGGCAGCGACATCAGCCCACCGGCGGTGATCGCGCGCGCACCGTACGACACGCGCTTGCCGCCTTCGAGGAACGCGCGGATCGACGGATGCGTCTTGTAGCGCTGGAATTCCTCGAACGGCGAGAGGTACGGGTTAGAGTAGCCGAGGCCCACCACGAAGCCGACCATCACCTGGTTGTTGTCCATGTGATAGAGGAACGAGCCGCCGTAGGTATCGGATTCCAGCGGCCAGCCGGCCGTGTGGATCACCAGACCCGGCTTGTGCTTCGCCGGATCGATTTCCCACAGTTCCTTGATGCCGATGCCGTAGACCTGCGGATCGACGCCGTCGCGCAGCCTGAACTTGTCGTTGAGCTGCCGGCCGAGGTGACCACGCGCACCTTCGCAGAACAGCGTGTACTTGGCGTGCAGCTCCATGCCGAGCTGGAAGTTCTCGGTCGGCTGGCCGTCCTTGCCGATGCCCAGATTGCCGGTGGCGACACCCTTCACCGAGCCGTCGCCGTTGTACAGAACCTCGGCAGCGGGGAAGCCCGGGAAAATCTCCACACCGAGCGCTTCGGCCTGCTGGCCCAGCCAGCGTGTGACGTTGGCAAGGCTGATGACGTAGTTGCCGTGATTCTTGAAGTTGTCCGGCAGCGCCCAGTTCGGCACGCTCTTCGAACCGCTTTCGGAGAGGAACAGGAAGCGGTCTTCGGTCACTTCAACGTCCAAAGGCGCGCCTTTTTCCTTCCAGTCGGGGATCAGTTCATTCAGCGCGCGGGGGTCCATGACCGCGCCGGAGAGGATGTGCGCCCCGATCTCCGAGCCCTTTTCCAGGACGCAGACGCCGATTTCGACGCCTTTCTCCTGCGCCAGCTGCTTCAGGCGGATCGCCGCGGACAGGCCAGCCGGGCCGCCGCCGACCACCACCACGTCGTATTCCATCGACTCGCGCGGGCCGTACTGCTCAATGAGACTTGTGGGGGTCATTGATGCTCCTCTTACCGTTAGAATGCTTTTTTCGGGATCGTATTGTGGGCGAACGAATCCAGCGCCGCAACCCAATGAACAAATATTAGCACGATCGTTCTATTTCTGTGATACGGTATTGACCCGATAATCACCGGGTCATCATGAGCCTTCGCGGCCTCGCCGCGCCTCTAACCCAACCGAACAAGGTAACGACAATGGGCCGTTCGATCAATCTGGAAGGCAAGGTCGCGCTGATTACGGGCGCCTCGAGCGGGCTGGGCAAACGCTTCGCGCAGGTTCTGTCGCAGGCCGGCGCGAAGGTGGTGCTGGCGAGCCGCCGCACCGAGCGCCTGAAGGAATTGCGGGCCGAAATCGAAGCCTCCGGCGGCGCGGCGCATGTCGTTTCGCTCGACGTAACCGATTACCAGAGCATCAAGTCCGCCGTGGCGCATGCCGAGACGGAAGCGGGCACCATCGATATCCTCGTCAACAACTCGGGCGTGTCGACCACGCAGAAGCTCTCGGAAGTCACACCGGCCGACTTCGAATATGTGTTCGATACGAACACGCGCGGCGCCTTCTTCGTGGCGCAGGAAGTCGCCAAGCGCATGATCATGCGTGGCAACGGCGGCCAGAAACCGTCGTACCGGATCATCAACATTGCCTCCGTGGCGGGCTTGCGCGTGCTGCCGCAGATCGGCCTGTACTCGATGAGCAAGGCCGCCGTGGTTCATATGACGAAAGCCATGGCGCAGGAATGGGGGCGCCACGGCATCAACGTGAACGCGATCTGCCCGGGCTATATCGATACCGAGATCAATCACCATCACTGGTCCACCGATCAGGGGCAGAAGCTGGTGTCGATGCTGCCGCGCCACCGCGTCGGCCAGCCGGAGGACCTGGACGGCCTGTTGCTGCTGCTCGCCGCCGACGAATCGCAATTCATCAACGGCGCGATCATCGCCGCCGACGACGGCTTCGGACTCGCCTGATCGAAGCCGGCCCGCACCCTGTTTTAACCCGTAGAAGAAGTACGATGAGCGAATACCACGCAGTTTTTGAGATGTCCATGCCAATCCGTTGGGGCGACATGGATGCGTTCGGCCATGTGAACAACACGGTCTATTTCCGTTACATGGAGCAGGTGCGGATTTCCTGGTTCGAGCAACTTGGCATCGCCGGCGGCAATGGCGAAGGGCAGGGACCTGTGATCGTCAATGCGTCGATGGAATTCCTCAAGCAGCTCCATTACCCCGGCGACATCATTGGCCGGATGTCGGTCGGCACGCCTGGCCGCAGCAGCTTCGACACCGCTTTCGAACTGACGCGCGCCGACGATCCAGCCACCGTCTACGCCCGTGGCGCGGCACGTTGCGTATGGATTGACTACGCGGCGGGCAAGTCGGTGCCGATTCCGGACCTGCTGCGCTCGACGATCGAAAACGCGGTGCTCGTCAAGACCGCCTGAGCCGGCCGCGCCACCCTCCTGCCATCAATGCCCGAGCAGCCGCTGCAGCAGCTCGGTCGCATTGCCCGTGCCGTATTTGCGCATCAGCCGCGCCCGGTAGACGTCCACCGTGCGCGAGCTGATCGCGAGGATCCGGCCGATCTGCTTGCTGGTTTTGCCCGTCACGAGTTGCGCGGCGATTTCCCGCTCGCGCGGCGTCAATTCGACCGCGACCCGGCGCGTCGCGCTCAGGTCCTCGAAGGTCCACACGCCCGCGGCATGCGGGGCGGCGCGCTCGAGCGAGCGGCCTGTCACGTGGCACCAGAACAGTTCCCCATTGGCGCGCTTCATGATCCGGTCGTCCGCGTAGCTGCCTTGCGCGGTCATGATGGGCGGAATGCGCGCGCCGATCCGCTCGAACTCGTCCGCTGACGGATACAGCACCTGAAACGACTGGCCGAGCAGCGCTTCGCGTGGACAGCCGAAGATCGACGCCAACTGGTCGTTGCAGTCTTCAATGAAGCGCTCGCGCGACAGCACGAGGCCGATGGGCGCGAGGTGGAAGGCGGTTTGGTAATCCAGTGCGGGCATGGAAGGTGCGAAAGCGGAAAATCACTTATGTATTTTTGCGTATTGTGCCGTATGGCCCCGGCATCGTACCCTTTCGAACAAATCACAAGGCTGCGAGGCGACTGGTGATGGGCCGCGGTTCTCCATGGTGCGCTGTGACTGTGCGATCTCGACGCACGGCCGGTCATGGATGACTAGAATGACGTTCTGGGCTCAGGCCGCGCACGTGACACCGCGCGGCGCAGGCGTCAAGCTGGGACAAACGGCGTCGCCCCGCATCGCACCGATCCCGCGGCCGGCGTACCGGATTTCGGGTTTCCATAAAGGAAGGGACACACTGATGAACAAGGTCTATCCAGGCGCGGCTGACGCGCTCAAGGACATCGTCAAGGACGGGCAGACATTCGCCGTCGGCGGCTTTGGCCTGTGCGGCATTCCGGAAGCGCTGATCGCGGCGCTGCGCGATTCCGGCGTCCAGGGCATCACCTGCATCAGCAACAACGCGGGTGTCGACGGCTTCGGCCTCGGCCTGTTGCTCGAAACGCGGCAGGTCAAGAAGATGATCTCGTCGTATGTGGGCGAAAACAAGGAGTTCGAGCGCCAGTATCTGGCCGGCGAACTCGAACTCGAATTCACGCCGCAAGGCACGCTCGCCGAGAAGCTGCGGGCGGGCGGTTCGGGCATTCCGGCCTTCTTCACCAACACCGGCTACGGCACGCTGATCGCCGAAGGCAAGGAAACCCGCCAGTTCGGCGAGAACCATTACGTGCTGGAGCATTCGCTGACGGCCGACGTGGCGCTCGTCAAGGCGTGGAAGGCCGACAAGTCGGGCAACCTGATCTATCGCCGCACCGCGCGCAACTTCAACCCGATGTGCGCGATGGCGGGCAAGATCACCGTCGCGGAAGTCGAGGAAATCGTCGAGGTGGGCGAACTCGATCCGGACGCCATCCATACGCCGGGCATCTTCGTGCAGCGCATCGTCCTCAATGCGCATCCGGAGAAACGCATCGAACAACGCATTGTCCGCGCGAAAGGAGATTGATCATGGCATGGACTCGTGACGAAATGGCCGCGCGCGCGGCGAAGGAACTGCAGGACGGCTTCTACGTGAACCTGGGCATCGGGCTGCCGACGCTGGTGGCGAACCACGTGCCGGCGGGCGTCGAGGTGTGGCTGCAGTCGGAAAACGGCTTGCTCGGCATCGGCCCGTCGCCGACCGAAGAGGAAGTGGACGCAGACCTGATCAACGCCGGCAAGCAGACGGTGACCACGCTGCCGGGCTCGTCGATTTTTTCGTCCGCGGACTCGTTCGCGATGATTCGCGGCGGCCACATCAACCTCGCCATTCTGGGCGCCATGCAGATCAGCAAGAAGGGCGATCTGGCGAACTGGATGATCCCGGGCAAGATGATCAAGGGCATGGGCGGCGCCATGGATCTGGTGGCGGGCGTCAAGCGCGTCGTCGTGCTGATGGAGCATGTCGCGAAGGGCGACAAGCACAAGATTCTCGAGGAATGCACGCTGCCGCTGACGGGCGTGGGGGTGGTCGATCAGATCATCACGGACCTTGGCGTGATTGAAGTGACGGCGGACGGCCTGAAGCTGACCGAACTGGCGCCGGGCGTGACGGTTGAGGAGATCAAGGCCAAGACCGGGGCGCCGCTGGATGTGAGCGCGGTGGGCTGAGCTGTCGGTTGCGGCACGAGCGCGGTGGTGGTTGGCGTTTCTGGTGACCACTGCACGCTTAGCCAATGCGCGATGGCCGGTGCAGGACGGATTCGAAGCGGGCGAGACGTGAGTCTTCGCCCGCTTTTGTTTGTGCGTGGACGGTCGTGGGGTGGGTGGTGCTGGCTTTTTGCCTAGGCCGTCTGGCTGATCCTTGTCGGGCGGCAAAGCAGTTTACAATCGTCTAAACGTTGCATGCCCTTTCATCCGTGCTTTCGCAAGGAAATTTCGATGACCGCTACGTCCTCCGCACCGCTTGCCCAGAGCGCCGCGCAAGCCACCGCCGTCGCGTCTGCACCCCGTCAACGTTTCGTGCAATGCGCGAGTCCGGCAGGCCTGCATCGTCTCGCGTACACCGAATGGGGCGACCCGGCAAACCCGCGCGTGCTGCTCTGCGTGCACGGCCTGACGCGTTCGGGGCGCGACTTCGACCGGCTGGCGGCGGTGCTGGCGGATACGTACCGGGTAGTCTGCCCGGATGTCGTCGGCCGCGGGCTTTCGTCCTGGCTGAACATCCCCAACTACTACACGGTGCCGCAATACGTCGCGGATATGGTCACGCTGATCGCGCGGCTGGACGTCGAAAAAGTGGACTGGTTCGGTACCTCAATGGGCGGCCTGATCGGCCTGGGACTCGCCGGCCTGCCCGACTCGCCCATCCAGAAGATGCTGCTGAACGATGTCGGCCCACACCTCGAACCAGGTGCGGTGACCCGCATCGGCGAGTACCTCGGCAAGCCGGTGCAGTTCGAAACCTTGCAGCAGGGCGTCGATTATGCCGCCTTGCTGGCGCAATCGTTCGGCCCCTTGACGCCGGAGGAGTGGCGCGAGATCAACACGCCGTTGCTGCATGAACGCGAGGGCGCGTGGTATTTCCGTTATGACCCGCGCATCGCCGTCCCGTTTGCTGCAACGACGGACGAACAGGCGGCGGCCGGCGAGGCTGCGCTGTGGGGCGCGCTGAAGGCGATTCAGTCGCCCGTGCTGGTGGTGCGCGGCGCGCAATCCGACTTGCTGTCGCGCGAAACGGTCGAACAGATGGTGGCGCAGGGCAAGGCGGTGTCGAGCGTGGAAATTCCCGGTGTGGGCCACGCGCCGGCGTTTGTCAGCGCCGAGCAGATCGAGATTGCCCGCCGCTTCTTCATAGGACCGGGTGGCGACGCGTCATAATATGGGGTTGTGCGGCGCGTCCCTGAGTGGGGTGCGAGGCGCAACGAATCTCCGAACAACTTTAACTCTCACCAGGAATCGTCATGGCAGTCATTCGTCACCACGTCGGCAAACGGCTCTCCGAAATCGCTGTGCACAACGGCACCGTGTATCTCGCCGGCCAGATCGCCGAGGACGCAGATCAGGACATCACCGGCCAGACGCGTGAAGTGCTCGGGCACATCGACCGTCTGCTGGCTGAAGCGAACAGCGACAAGTCGCTGCTGTTGTCGGTGCAAATTTATATCGCCGACATGATTCATTTCCCCGGTATGAATGCCGTGTGGGACGAGTGGGTTGCGCAGGGCGACACGCCGCCGCGCGCCACCGTCGAAGCGAAGCTCGCGAACCCGAAGTGTCTGGTTGAAGTGGTGGTCGTGGCCGCGCAGCGCGGCTAATTCCGCAATCGAATCCGTAGTTGAATCCCTGTTGATCCGTCTGGCCCGGCGGGCCGTCGCACCATGAATACCGATACCGTTACGACCGCACCCGTTCCCTTGCCTTCCTTCGAAGAGGCGATGGCGTTCGTGCGGGAGCACGCGGGCGACGTGCGGCTGTCGTCGGGCGAATTGCTGGCGGATCACGCGGCGGGGACGGCGGCGATCATGCGCACGCTCAATGTCGACCCGCCGGCGGTGCTGGCGGCGGCCTTGTTTGCGCTGACGCCGCATCTGCAGGACCCCGAGCAGGTGATTGCCGACAACTTCGGCGAAGAGGTCGCACAGCTCGTCAGCGACGTGCGCAAGCTGCTGCGGCTTGGCACCGTCAGTTTGCGGGCCGCGCAGAATGCGATTCCCGAAGCCGGGCGCGATGCCCAGGCGGCGCGCCGCGCGCAGGTCGAAGCGCTGCGCAAGATGCTGCTGGCGTTTGCGCAAGACATCCGCGTCGTGTTGATCCGCCTCGCATCGCGGCTTCAATCCATGCGTTATTACGCGGCGGCGAAGTTGACGCCTTCACCGGACGTGGCGCGCGAAACGCTCGATATTTACGCGCCGCTCGCGAACCGTCTCGGCATCTGGCAACTGAAGTGGGAGCTCGAAGACCTCGCGCTGCGCTTCGAAGAGCCGGCTACGTACAAGCGCATCGCGAAGCTGCTCGACGAGAAGCGCGTCGAGCGCGAAACCTATGTGGCCCAGGCGATCGCGCGGCTGCAGCAGGAACTCGCGGCTGCGAATATTCGCGCGGAAGTCAGCGGGCGGCCGAAGCACATTTACAGCATCTGGCGCAAGATGCGCGGCAAGGAGCTCGACTTCGCCGAGCTCTACGACGTGCGCGCATTCCGCGTGATCGTGCCGGACATCAAGGATTGCTACACGGTGCTCGGCATCGTGCACAACCTGTGGCAACCGGTGCCGAAAGAGTTCGACGACTACATCTCGCGGCCCAAGCCGAACGGCTACAAGTCGCTGCATACGGTGGTGATCGGCGATGACGGCCGCGCCTTCGAAGTGCAGATCCGTACCCAGGAGATGCACCAGTTCGCCGAGTATGGCGTGGCGGCCCACTGGCGCTACAAGGAAGCCGGCACGCGCGGCTACGGCGGTCAGGTCACGGCGAGCGAGAAGTACGACGAGAAGATTGCCTGGTTGCGTCAGTTGCTCGCGTGGAAGGACGAGGTGTCCGAGGGCGAGCACGGTGAGAAGCGTGCCGCGCAGCCATGGGAGCAATTGCGTCAGGCCACTTTCGACGACGACCACATCTACGTGCTTACGCCGCAGGCGCGCGTGATTCCGTTGCCGCAGGGCGCAACGCCGGTGGACTTCGCGTATCACCTGCACAGCGAACTGGGGCACCGTTGCCGTGGCGCGCGTGTGGATGGCGCGATGGTGCCGCTCAACACGCAGTTGCAAAACGGCCAGACGGTCGAAATCGTCTCGGTGAAGGAAGGTGGGCCGTCGCGCGACTGGCTCAATCCGCAGCTCGGTTATCTGCATAGTCCGCGTGCGCGGCAAAAGGTGCGCGCGTGGTTCAACGCGGTCGAGCTGCAGGAGAACATCGCCACAGGCCGGGCGATGGTCGAAAAGACGCTGCAGCGCGAAGGCAAGACCTCGGTCAATCTGGACCAGCTCGCGGCGAAGCTGGGCTTCAAGACCACCGACGATCTGTTCTCGGTGGTCGGCAAGGAAGAGTTCAGCTTGCGGCAGGTCGAGCAGGCGCTGCAGGATGCGCCGCCGCCCGAGCCTGTCATCGAAGCGCCGGAGCAGTTCGAGAAGCGCAGCAGCGGCTCGAGTGTCGCGCATGGTGCGTCGACGGGCGTGCTGGTGGTCGGCGTCGATGCCTTGCTGACGCAACTCGCGCGTTGCTGCCGGCCGGCGCCGCCCGACGGCATCAGCGGTTTCGTCACGCGTGGTAAGGGCATGTCGATCCATCGCAGCGATTGCCCGACGTTTCTGCGCATGGCCGAACGCGCGCCGGAACGCGTGCTGGAAACCGCGTGGTCCGCGGATGTGATGAGCGGCAACGGGCGCTCGGTGTATCCGGTCGACCTCACGATCGACGCGACGGATCGCCAGGGTTTGCTGCGCGATATCTCCGAAGTGTTCGCGCGCGAAAAGATGAATGTGATTGGCGTGAAGACTCAGACGCGTCGTAACGCGGCGTTCATGCAGTTCACGGTCGAGGTGTCGAGTGCCGCGCAGATTCAGCGGGCCTGCGCGCTGCTCGGCGAGGTCACCGGTGTGCTGCGGGCAGGGCGCAAGACGTGACGTTTGCGGTTAGCCGCGTGCCGATAAAGCGCGGCGGGAATTTTCAGTGTCGGTGTACAAAAGTACTTGCCAAGCGATGTGGCGCTCCATATAATCTCGTTTCTTCAGGCTCGTAGCTCAGCTGGTTAGAGCACCACCTTGACATGGTGGGGGTCGTTGGTTCGAGTCCAATCGAGCCTACCAACGAAAGAGAAATTCCGGTTTGCCGGGGTTTCGCAAGCTGCAGTAAGCGCCTTGGCGCAAAAGGCGAATACGGTTATGACACCGCGAACGTTGACCGAAACTACTTCGGAGCGACGCTAGTCGAGGACCACTTTCGCCAATGTAGTTTGCAGGAAATGTGAATGCGGCCCCTCGAAAGTGGGGCCGCATTTTTTTTGGCTTATTTGATGGTTGTATGTGCCGCCGCCGGTCGGCACCACGGAGAACGCAATGGTTTCGATACGTCTGCCTGACGGTTCTGTTCGACAGTACGAGCATCCGGTCACGGTCGCCGAAGTGGCCGCGTCGATCGGCCCCGGCCTCGCGAAGGCCGCACTCGGCGGCAAGATCGACGGCGAACTCGTCGATACGTCCGCGCTGATCGATCGCGATGTGTCGCTCGCGATCGTGACGGAGAAAGACGCCGACGGCCTCGACATCATTCGCCACTCCACGGCGCACTTGCTCGCGTACGCGGTGAAAGACCTGTATCCGGAAGCGCAGGTGACGATCGGCCCGGTGATCGACAACGGCTTTTACTACGACTTCGCGTACAACCGTCCCTTCACGCCGGAAGATCTCGAGAAGATCGAAAAGCGCATGCAGGAACTCGCGAAGAAAGACGAGCCGGTTTCGCGCCGCGTGGTGTCGCGTGCCGAAGCGGTGGACTACTTCAAGAGTATCGGCGAAAAGTACAAGGCCGAGATCATCGAGTCGATTCCTTCAACGGACGACATCAAGCTGTACTCGCATGGCGGCTTCACGGATCTGTGCCGCGGGCCGCACGTGCCGTCCACCGGCAAGCTGAAGGTCTTCAAGCTGATGAAGGTTGCCGGCGCCTACTGGCGCGGTGATTCGAAGAACGAACAATTGCAGCGCATTTACGGTACGGCCTGGACGAAGAAGGAAGACCAGGAAGCCTATCTGCACATGCTTGAGGAAGCGGAGAAGCGCGATCACCGCAAGCTCGGCAAGCAACTCGACCTGTTCCATATGCAGGACGAATCGCCGGGTATGGTGTTCTGGCATCCGCGTGGCTGGACGCTGTGGCAGCAGGTCGAGCAGTACATGCGTCGCCGCGTGAACGATGCCGGCTACCTCGAGATCAAGACGCCGATGATCATGGACCGCTCGCTGTGGGAAGCGTCGGGCCACTGGCAGAACTACCGTGAAAACATGTTCACGACGGAATCGGAAAAGCGCGATTACGCGATCAAGCCGATGAACTGCCCGGGTCACGTACAGGTCTTCAATCACGGCCTGCGTTCGTACCGGGATCTGCCGCTGCGTTATGCGGAGTTCGGTTCGTGCCACCGCAACGAATCGTCGGGCGCGCTGCACGGCCTCATGCGCGTGCGCGGTTTCGTGCAGGACGACGCGCATATTTTCTGTACCGAAGACCAGTTCATCAGCGAATCGATCGCCTTCAACACGCTGGCGATGAGCGTGTACAAGGACTTCGGCTTCGATAACGTCGAAATCAAGCTGTCGTTGCGCCCGGACGCCCGTGCGGGCACGGACGAAACGTGGGATCGCGCCGAACAGGGCTTGCGCGACGCGCTGACGGCCTGCGGTGTGACGTGGGAAGAGCTGCCGGGCGAGGGCGCGTTCTACGGCCCGAAGGTCGAGTACCACATCAAGGACGCGCTGGGCCGCTCGTGGCAATGCGGGACGCTCCAGCTCGATATGGTGCTGCCGGAGCGCCTCGGCGCCGAATACGTCGCGGAAGACAACAGCCGCCGCCGCCCGATCATGCTGCACCGGGCAATCGTCGGATCAATGGAGCGTTTCCTCGGCATTCTGATCGAGCACCATGCTGGTGCAATGCCCTCGTGGCTGGCGCCGATGCAGGTCGTGGTGATGAATATCGCGGAAAGTCAGGCGGAATATGCCCAGTCTCTGGCCCAATCGTTGCAAAAACAAGGGGTTAGAGTGGAGGCCGATTTGCGCAACGAGAAGATTAGCTATAAAATACGGGAGCACACGCTGGAAAAGGTGCCGTACCTCCTTGTGGTCGGCGATAAAGAGCGTGATGCCCAAACGGTAGCCGTGCGTGCCCGTGGCGGTGTTGATCTGGGTGTAATGCCCCTCAGCGCCTTCATTGAGCGTCTGCGCCAGGACGTGCAGTCGTTCAGGTAAACCACCTGGCAGCGCGGCTCGTTTTTTTAATTTTTAGAGGAAACGTAACATCGCTACTGATAAGTCTGCGCACCGCATCAACGGTGAAATCACTGCACCCGAGGTGCGTCTGGTCGGAGTCGAGAACGAACCGCTCGGCATCGTGAAGCTCGCTGATGCGTTCCGCATGTCGGAACAGCAAGATGTGGATCTGGTCGAAATCGCCCCTCAGGCGGTGCCGCCGGTTTGCCGCTTGATGGACTACGGCAAGTTCAAGTACTCGGAAGCGAAGAAGCAACACGAGGCCAAGCTCAAGCAGAAGATTGTCCAGGTCAAGGAAGTCAAATTCCGGCCGGGCACGGATGACGGCGATTACAACGTCAAGCTGCGCAACCTCATCCGCTTCCTCGACGACGGTGACAAGACGAAAATCACGTTGCGTTTCCGTGGCCGCGAAATGGCCCACCAGGAAATCGGTATGCGCATGCTGGAACGCCTGCGCACAGATCTGGACGAAGTCGGTCAGGTCGAGCAAATGCCGAAGATGGAAGGGCGCCAGATGATCATGGTGCTCGCTCCGAAGAAAAAGAAGTAAGCAGCCCGCGCGGGTTGTCTGCGCAAGCTGTGTGGCAGCGCGCCGCGAGGCGCGCGCCGTCGTGTTGAAAAGATTGAGTTGTTGTTCGCCGTGTGCGTGTTTGCGCGTGCATGGCGAAGACAAGCAGGTTTCGGAACCGCGCCTATGCAAGTGGGCGCCGTTTCTGAAAAGCGGCGGCCGGCAACAACGGCCGACTGCATACCAAGTGGAGTGGGTTTCGAAGGGCGGGTAATGGCCATCAGGCCGACCGCACACCCATATCCATCTAATAATGGAGTTGTCATGCCGAAGATGAAGACCAAGAAGAGTGCTGCGAAGCGCTTCGTGGTGCGTCCGGGCGGTACCGTCAAGCGCGGTCAAGCCTTCAAGCGCCACATTCTTACCAAGAAGACCACCAAGAACAAACGCCATCTGCGCGGTTCCACGTCAGTTCATGAGTCAGATATGAACTCCGTGCGCGCAATGCTGCCGTTCGCTTAACCCTTAACTAAAACTCACAGGAGCTAATTATGCCTAGAGTCAAACGTGGGGTTACCGCACGGGCCCGTCACAAGAAGATCATCAAGCTGGCCAAGGGTTACCGCGGCCGTCGCAATAACGTCTATCGCATCGCCAAGCAGGCGGTCATGCGCGCAGGCCAATACGCCTACCGCGATCGCCGCAACAAGAAGCGTGTGTTCCGTGCATTGTGGATCACGCGTATCAACGCGGCGGTGCGTCAGCACGACATGACGTACAGCGTGTTCATCAACGGCCTGAAGAAGGCTTCGATCGAACTCGACCGCAAGGTGCTGGCCGACATGGCTGTGTTCGACAAGGCTGCTTTTGCTGCGATCGTTCAGCAGGTGAAAGCCGCCGTTGCAGCCTGATTGCGCTTTGGGCAATTAAACTGCGTGGTTCGTTGCAGCGAAGATCCGGTTGTCTCGGTGACGCTGCAACAAAAACGGGGCTCCTCACCGAGCCCCTTTTTTGTTGGTCGAACCAGTTTTGCATCGATTGAACACTGACGTTGAAAAGATGGGATCAATGGATCTGGACCAGATTGTCGCTGACGCGCAAAAAGCCTTCGGGGAAGCCAACGACGTCACCACCCTCGAGAACGAGAAAGCCCGCTTTCTCGGCAAATCGGGTGCGCTGACCGAACTGTTGAAGGGCCTTGGCAAACTCGATCCCGAGACGCGCAAGACCGAAGGCGCGCGGATCAACGTCGTCAAGCAGCAGGTGGAAGCCGCCTTGACGGCCCGCCGTCAGGCGCTTGCCGACGCGCTCTTGAACCAGCGCCTCGCCGCTGAAGCCATTGACGTCACGTTGCCCGGCCGCGGCATCGGAGCAGGCAGCCTGCATCCGGTCATGCGCACGTGGGAACGCGTCGAACAGATTTTCCGTACCATTGGGTTCGACGTGGCCGACGGCCCCGAAATCGAAACCGACTGGTACAACTTCACTGCCTTGAACAGCCCGGAAAACCATCCGGCGCGTTCGATGCAGGACACCTTTTACGTCGACGGCAAGGATGCCGACGGCCGTCAGTTGCTGCTGCGCACGCACACGAGCCCGATGCAGGTGCGCTACGCGCGCACCAACACGCCGCCGATCAAGGTGATCGTGCCGGGCCGCACCTACCGCGTGGACAGCGACGCGACACACTCGCCGATGTTCAATCAGGTCGAAGGCTTGTGGATCGACGAGAACATCAGCTTCGCCGACCTGAAGGGCGTCTACACCGACTTCCTCAAAAAATTCTTCGAGCGCGACGACATCCTCGTGCGCTTCCGTCCGTCGTACTTTCCGTTTACCGAACCGTCGGCCGAAATCGACATGCTGTTCGAAACGGGCAAGAACGCCGGCAAGTGGCTCGAAATCTCGGGGTCCGGCCAGGTTCACCCCACGGTGATCCGCAACATGGGCCTCGACCCGGAGCGGTACATCGGTTTCGCCTTCGGCAGCGGCCTCGAGCGGCTGGCCATGTTGCGCTACGGTGTGCAGGACCTGCGCCTGTTCTTTGAAAACGACCTGCGCTTCCTGCGGCAATTCGCTTAACGCTTCAAGCTGGGCGATGGTCGGCCAGGACGCTAAGGCGAGCTCGAAAGGCCGCCGCGCGGAATCTGGCGAGACGGGTCGCAGCAGCACGCAACAACGCGTAACGAGAGCGGCTGCGCATACTGCCGGATGCAGAAACATAGGCAGATGCGCGCCGCAAGCAGTGCCATCGGCAGGGCGCCTGGTTATCCAAGGCAACGGGTAACGCAAGCAGGGGCTCGCCGGACGTGGACTAACCTGATCAGAACGTACACAGAACCATGCAATTCCCGGAATCCTGGCTAAGAAGCTTTGTCGACCCGCAGATGACGACGGACGAGCTGTCGCACGCGCTGACGATGGCTGGACTCGAAGTCGAGGGCCTGCGGCCCGCTGCGCCGCCGACCAGGAAGATCGTTGTCGGCCGGGTTCTCGAGGTCGTCAAGCACCCGGACGCGGATAAGCTCAACGTGTGTCAGGTCGACGCCGGCACGGGCGCGACGCTCAACATCGTCTGCGGTGCACCGAATGTCGCGCCGGGCATCAAGGTGCCGGTCGCGCTGGTGGGTGCAGAACTGCCGCCGTCCGAAGAGGGCGGCGCACCGTTCGCCATCAAGCTCTCGAAGCTGCGCGGCGTGGAAAGCCAGGGCATGCTGTGCTCGGCACGTGAACTGAAGCTCTCGGACGATCATAGCGGCCTGATGATCCTGCCGGAAGATACGCCGATCGGCCAGGACATCCGCGAGACGCTCAACCTCGACGACACCGTCTTCGAAATCAAGCTGACGCCGAACAAGGCCGACTGCCTGTCGGTATTCGGCGTGGCGCGCGAAACGTCGGCCATCACCGGCGCACCTTTGCATGCGCTCGAGATCAAGCCGGCCACCGTGACGCTGAACGAAACCTTGCCGGTGAAGATTTCGGCGCCGGATTTGTGCGGTCGTTTCTCGGGCCGCGTGATTCGTGGCGTGAATGCACGCGCGAAGTCGCCGAAGTGGATGGTCGAGCGTCTCGAGCGCTCGGGGCAGCGCAGCATTTCCGCGCTGGTCGACATCTCGAACTACGTGATGCTCGAACTGGGCCGGCCGTCGCACGTGTTCGACCTGGACAAGATCCACGGCAGCATGGACGTGCGCTGGGGCCGCAAGGGTGAAACGCTCAAGCTGCTGAACGGCAATACCGTCGAGCTCGACGAAACGGTGGGCGTGATCGCGGACGAGCAGCATATCGAAAGTCTCGCGGGCATCATGGGCGGCGACAGCACGGCCGTGACGCTCGACACCACCCACATCTATCTGGAAGCCGCCTTCTGGTGGCCGGATAGCATTCGCGGTCGCTCGCGCAAATACAACTTCTCGACGGACGCAGGGCATCGCTTCGAGCGCGGGGTCGACTATGCGACCACCGTTGAACATATCGAACGCATCACGCAACTGATCCTCGATATCTGCGGCGGCGAAGCCGGCCCGGTGGACGACCAGATCGTCAACGTGCCGCAGCGGGCGCCGGTGAAAATGCGCGTCGCGCGTGCGAACCGAATCATTGGCATCGAGATCGGTGCGGATGAGATCGCGCAGATCTTCACGCGCCTCGGTCTCACGTTCACGCAGGATGGCGAAGTGTTCTCCGTGACGCCGCCGTCGTATCGCTTCGACATCGAAATCGAAGAAGACCTGATCGAAGAAGTCGCGCGTATCTACGGCTTCGAAAAGATTCCGGCGCGTCCGCCGGTCGCCACGAGCGAGATGCGTGCGACCAACGAAACGCAGCGCACCCTCCACGATATCCGTCACGCGCTCGCCGCGCGCGACTATGCGGAGACGGTGAACTTCAGTTTCGTCGACGCGCAATGGGAGCAGGATTTCGCGGGCAACGACACGCCGGTGCGTCTGCTGAACCCGATCGCCAGCCAGCTTTCGGTGATGCGCACCACGCTGTTCGGCAGCCTGATCGAAGTACTGCGTACCAATCTGAGCCGTCGCGCGGCGGATCGCGTGCGTGTGTTCGAAGTGGGCCGCGTGTTCCTGCACGACGCCGCAATCAAGGCCGGGGAACTGCAGGTCGAAGGCTTCGCGCAGCCGAAGCTGTTCGGCGCGCTCGCTTATGGCCCGGCGCAAGAAGAACAATGGGGTGCGGCGACGCGCGTCGTCGACTACTTCGACGTCAAGGGCGATCTGGAAGCTTTGCTGTCGCCGGCGGTGGCGCGCTTTGTGAAAGCGGAGCATCCCGCGCTGCATCCGGGACGCAGCGCGCGTATTGAATTGAATGGCCGCGCTGTGGGCTGGATTGGCGAATTGCATCCGCGCTGGATGCAAAAATATGATTTGCCGCATGCACCGATTCTGTTTGAAATCGAGGCGGATGCATTAATTCAGCGTACATTGCCGGTACCGTCGGAAGTATCGAAATTTCCGCCGGTGCGCCGCGATATCGCGGTGGTCGTCGATCAGAAAATCGAGGTTCAGGCATTGCTGGACGAGCTGCAAAAGGCGCTTTCCGAAGACGCCTGCAAGACCGTCAGAAGGGTTGCGCTTTTCGACGAATTCCGTCCAAAATCAAACACTTCCGGTGGGTTGGCAGCGCATGAGAAAAGCCTTGCGTTCCGTGTGACCTTGCAAGATACTGGCGGGACCCTTCAGGACGAGACGGTCGATCTGGCCATTCAAACCCTGGTGGATCGTCTGGCTCGAGTATATGGCGCACGGTTGCGCGGATAACCCGCGGATACTCTTTAAGCGGCAGTTTTCGCATTCTCCGGTTCCTGGTTGGCGCGCCATTTGATAGATATGAATGAAATGAACTCGAGTGATTTCGAAGCCCTTCTTACGGCGCAGCGTAGCGCCATGATTCGCGATATTCCGACATCACCCGCAAACGCTTCGGCGGAAACGCCCACGCTCACCAAGGCCGAGCTCGCTGAGTTGCTGTTCGACAATGTCGGACTCAACAAGCGGGAAGCGAAGGACATGGTCGAGGCGTTCTTCGAGGTGATTCGCGACGCGTTGGAGAGCGGCGATAGCGTGAAGCTGTCTGGCTTCGGCAACTTTCAGTTGCGCGACAAGCCCCAGCGTCCAGGCCGCAATCCGAAGACCGGCGAGGCCATTCCGATTGCGGCTCGCCGCGTTGTGACGTTCCATGCAAGTCAAAAGCTGAAGGCGCTGGTCGAAACCGGCGCTGAGGCAAGCTTCGCGCGCTGATCGACCGGCGCGTTCCTGCGCAACTACCACGACGGCTAACTGACGATGACAGCGACGATCGAAAAAGTCGTCTTGCCTCCGATTCCGGCGAAGCGCTACTTCACCATAGGTGAGGTCAGCGAACTGTGCGGAGTGAAGCCGCATGTGTTGCGGTATTGGGAGCAGGAGTTCACGCAGTTGCGGCCGGTGAAGCGGCGTGGCAATCGCCGCTACTACCAGCATCATGAAGTGCTGCTGATCAGGCGGATTCGCGAGCTCCTGTACGAGCAGGGCTTCACGATCAACGGTGCGCGCAACCGGCTCGATTCGCATGGTGCGGTGCACGGTGGGTCGCCGGACGATGCGGGGGAGGAGGGCGAGGTTCTGGAGGCGCCGTCTGCAACCACGGCTACCGTCGATGTCGATCAGTTGCGCACGGAACTGCTGCAGGTGATCGATCTGCTGGGCCGGTAGGGCCTTTCGCGGTTTTGTTGGTGACTGGCGGTTCTAATCGATTGAAGTGTCTGTTATAATTTTTAGCTGTTCGGGGCGTAGCGCAGCCTGGTAGCGTACCTGCATGGGGTGCAGGTGGTCGGAGGTTCAAATCCTCTCGCCCCGACCAAAGAAATCAAGGCCTTACAAGCAATGCTTGTGAGGCCTTTTTCATTTGGGGCGCATTTTGCGTCCAACGTTTGTCCTCACACGCTCGCCCGCACCTGCCGATCGTCAATCCTCACAACCATGTCGTCCCTGAATGCGTTGTTCTCCCATGCTAACGATTGAGGGCAGGTCGCCTGATTCAGGTTCGTCGCATACCCTCTAGGATTTGTCAGCACCCGGGTACGGCCAATTCGGTAGTCGACCGAGTCGTGAACGTGCCCGTGTATGAAAATGTCCGCCAAAGGCAAGAGTGCGCTCAGATCGCTGACGAAGGCGGCATTGATCGGATTGCCTTTGAAGCGCGGGTGTACCGAGAGCGGCGCGACACCGTGGTGAGTCACAACCACCGTCTTACCCGAAAAAGGTATGGCGAGTTGATCGCGCAACCATCTCACCGACCGCTTATGCTCGACCAGGGCTTGCTCCGGCGTGAACCATCCGCCGGCCTCAGTCGCGATTTCTGTGTAATCGTGCATGTATTCGAGAGCGGTCTCCATGCCTTGAACGGGTGAGTCGTACAAGTTGTAGTCAGTCCACAGACAGCAGCCCAAAAATCTCACGTTATCAATGACAAGTGCTTCGTTCTCCAGATAATTTACCGCCGTCCCCTTTGCACTTGCACGGATTTTGCGCGAAAGGTCCTCATAAGGCGTCCCGTAACTCTCGTGGTTTCCATGCACGTAAATGACGGGCACCGGCCAGTCGGCGAACATTTCTACGCCCTCACATCCCGCTGCGATGTCACCTGCAAGCACAAGCACATCCGCCTGTGCCGGCGTCACCGGTAGAAAGCCGGGGAAACGCCGCTTTAGCGATTCAAGATGCAGGTCTGAGGCAATTTGTATGCGCATATATGGCTTGAATGTTGGCACTGAACATGCGAGCATTTTAGATCGAGAATCCAGCACGCTCTACCGAACAAAGGAAGAATCCACAACACTTTCGTGCACCTATGCAAATCAAGTTGTAATCATAGGGATGGGATTCCACGAGGCACCGTTTCATGCATCTTCGGCGCGCCGGTTGTCTATGGAGGAAAATTGAACGCAATCCCACTGGCACTCACCGTCACATCAGTGTTTCTCCATGCAGGCTGGAATCTACTCGGAAAGAAGCAGTCACCGTCACTGGCCTTTTTTGTGTTTGCCGTTGGCAGCGGCGGTCTTTTGTTCTCACCAGTTCTCCTTTGGGGCTTACCCAATCTTTGGTATCTGCCCATCACCTTTTGGCTGCTCCTGATCGTCTCCGGATTCTTTCAGTTGATCTATCTCGGCGGACTCGCCTGGGCGTATTCCAATGGCGACATGAGCGTTCTATATCCATTCGTGCGAGGTCTGCCGGTTGCACTGGTTGCCGTCGTCGCCAATGCAGCGTTGGGTGGATCCACGCTTCACCCAGGCGTCTTCATCGGAATAGTGCTCGTGGTAGCGGGAACGTTTGTGCTTCCGCTGAACAACGTGCGCTCTTTGCGGCTCGCTACGTACCTCACGCCGGCTTTTGGCTTTGCACTCCTGGCAGTGGCAGGCACTGTCGGATACTCGATTGCAGACAAGGCGGCCCTCGATCTTATGCGTCAGCACGGCTTCAATGCATTGACGGCAGGACTGACCTATACGGTTATTCAAGCCTATGCGATCGTGATCTGGGCGATCTTGCCGTTACGTTACATCGCGCGCGAACGTCGGGCCGTCGAAACCATCTGGGCAACGCAGCGTCAGAACGCGGTCCTGGCTGGTGTCGCGATGACGCTAACGTACGGCCTTGTTCTGATTGCCATGGCGACCGGCGCAGACGTTCGCCAGATCGTCGCACTGCGTCAGCTTTCCATACCCGTCGGGACTCTGTTTGGGATTTTTCTCCTTAAAGAAAGCGTTTCCGGGCCCAAGTTATTTGGCACTGCCGTCATGTTGTGCGGACTCGCCCAAATTGCCCTGATGTAGGCTTTCCTGTCACCGAACGAGCGCCGGGGCGCTGTGCATGAACATGAGGTATTCGTAGGGAGTCCCGCTGTTAGTCGAAGTAACTTTCCAGCTTGCTTTCTCTAACCGTATCAAGCGTCGCGCAGTGAATGCCGCCGCACTGAGTATGGGCATGACGCATCCGGGTCGGAATCACGGTGAATTTGTGCCGTTCCAGTTCGCGTATCAGGCGTGTCTGCCGCTCGTCGACTATCACGGTAGAGGGGTCGAGCGACAGCAGGTTCATGCCGATCCAGGGAGAGGACATCTGCCGTAGGTTGCTTTGGAAGCCAAGGCTCTCCAGTTGCATTGCCGCCGGCTCTCTGACGTGCTTGTGAAACTCCAACTCCGCCTGAGGAATCGGCTCCACTTCTTCAAAGTAGAGCTTGTCCCACGCTTTAAAGATTCCGGGACAATTGCGCTCATTCACGCGCGCGCTGTTGATAAGTACCAAGCCGGGGCGAAGGCACATGACGGTCGAATCGATATGACCGGCGCGATAGATACCTGTCCGCTAATGATGACTAGCGGAATTGAGTCCATATAGGCCGTTGCGATACCGGTTATCGCATTGGTGACACCGGGGCCGGAGGTCACGAGACACACGCCGACCTTGCCCGTTGAGCGCGCATAGGCGTCAGCGGCATGAACCGCACCTTGTTCGTGGCGCACAAGAATGTGCTCTATCTCGCTCTGCTTGTAGAGCTCGTCATAAATGTAGAGGACCGTTCCTCCCGGATAGCCCCATATGCACGCGACATTTTCATCTGCCAATGCGCGTATGAGCACGGTGGCGCCGATAGAGTCAGTTTCGCGATGGGAAGTCGTATCCGACGTGGAGAATTCCGCGCTGGGCATATTCATCATTCACCTTTCGAATTTTCGGCAAAAAATTGATCGGGTGCTCTCTGCCGGGCTTGTGGCTCGGGTTCAAGCGGCGCGTCCAGTGCTTTGGCGAAGCTTGTTAAGTTCGCCTTGTAAAGGACCATCACTGATGGTGGAATGGTTTATCCTACGGATGTATAGCTGTAGGGTCAAGCAGCGCACATGTTCAAGACGCGATCCGCTTGAGATCCGACTTGTCGGCCCGGAGCGTCATCACAGTTGGGTAGAAGCGATCGCGATTCATATTGAATATTTTGTGAAAGCGGGCTTCGCTAACGGGCAGCGGCGACCTTCCACGTTCATTGGCCGAGCTTTATTGAAAGCGATTAAAAGACTGAAAAAATGCAGATTGCAAAGTCAACGTCATCTCCGAGCGTGGTCACGGTCTCTCTTCTTTGCGCGTTATCTGTTCTTCCGTTAAGCATATTTCTACCGTCGTTGCCGGGCATCAGTAGCGACCTGCATGTGGATTACGGGGTGATGAGCCTTTCACTTGCAGGGTACGCTGGACTATCGGCGATTCTCGAGTTGTTGATGGGGCCGCTATCCGACCGCTACGGTCGCCGCCCGATCATTTTGTTGAGCCTCGCGTTGTTCACTATCGGCTCGATTGGCTGCGCGTTGTCGAGCAGCATCTGGTCGTTCCTTGCCTTCAGGCTGGTCCAGGCTGCCGTGACGTCCAGCTACCCGGTCTCGATAGCAGCGGTCCGCGACGCCTTTGGGAAGGAAACGGCGGCAAGCAAAATCGGTTATGCGTCGATGGCTGCCGCGCTTGCGCCCATGTTGGGTCCTGCTGTGGGAGGCTCCCTCGACGGGATGTTCGGCTGGCGGGCAATTTTTTGGGTGCTGACGTCGGCTGGCGCGATGTTGTTTGTGTATTGCTGGATCAACCTGGAAGAGACGAACGTAGACATTTCCAGGTCGGCAAAAGATCAGTTCAGTGCGTATCCAATACTTTTGCGTTCTGCGCGTTTTTGGAGTTACGCTGCCTGCCTCGCATGTTCAACCGGCGCGTTTTACGCGTTCCTTGTTGGTGTTCCGCTGACCGCAAAAGTATTGCTGAATCTGTCGCCGGCGGCGCTTGGCGGATACATCGGTACCATCACCCTGGGATTCATGGTGGGGAGCTTCTTGTCCGGACGTTATTCGCGTCGACTGTCGCTTCCGAGAACGATTGTCCTCGGCCGGTTTCTGGCATGCATCGGACCACTGACCAGTTTGGGGTTCTGGTTTTTTGGCGCCTCGCAAGCCTTCTGGATTCTCGCGCCTTGTGTGCTGGTAGGCGTCGGCAATGGATTGTCGGGTCCATGTGCCAATGCCGGAGCAGTTTCGGTTCATCCTCGATTGGTTGGAAGCGCTTCTGGTCTGGCAGGGTGCATGACGATAGCGGGCGGTTTCCTGTTTTCGTCTGCAACGGGATTTGTTGTGACCGACCACAACGCCGCGTATTCCCCGTTTGGAATGATGTTGCTCGCGTGTCTGCTTTCGTTGCTGGCGGCTGTGACCGTTTATTATCTGGAAGCACGCCGCTCGGGTCAGGAGTCGTAGTCCTTGTACCGTCGCGCTGGCTGCGCGATCATCCTGCTCACGAATAAAAAGGCCGGTTTGAACCGGCCAATGGTTTCGGTCATTCCGATCAGGCCACGTCGTTCAGCGCATATATAACCCACCATTCAAATCCCAACACGCTCCGTTGGCAAAGTAGGCATCGGGCGCCGCCAGCAGCAACGCGGCTTCGGCGACAAACGCAGCCGAGCCCAAACGTCCAACGGGAATGTTCTCGATGATCTCGCTGAGCTTGCGCGCAGGCACACTCTCATGCACGACAGGCAGGTCTAGCGGACCGGGCGCGATCGCATTCACGGTCACGCCGCGGGCCGCCAACTCGCGAGCAAAGACCTTGGTCAACGTGATGACGCCGCCCTTCGCCGCCGCATAGTGAGCGCCGGTGGCCGAACCACCGTTCTGTCCCGCGAGCGATGCTACGTTGACGATACGTCCCACGCCGCGCCCGGCGAAATATTCCCCGAAAACCTGGCAGCCGAACAGCACGCTGCGCAGGTTGACGTCGATGGCCCGATCGAACTGCTCCGCAGTGATCTCCATCACGGGCACGACCTCAGATGCGCCTGCGTTGTTCACCAGAACGTCGACATGGCCCCAGCGCGTGACCAGCGCATCACACGCCGCCTCGAAAGCGGCTTTCGATGTGACATCGAGGTTCAATGCGCACGCGCTGCTGCCATCGGCGCTGAGTTGTGCAGACAATGCTTCCGCTGCATCGATCGCAAGATCGGCAAGCGCGACGCGATAGCCCGCGTCATGAAAACGCGCCGCAATAGCCGCGCCGAGCCCGCGCGCTGCTCCGGTAACGAGTACGACTCTTGTGGACATGTGTAAACGCTCTCTGCGCAAGCATGCGCTCGCCCGCGGCGCATGAGATTGGATGAATTATGTGCCGAGCGCAGCTTCGAAGCGCGCCGCGATCGCGCACACCCGTTCGTCGGCGCCTTTGCGTCCGACGATCTGCAAGCCGGCTTTCAGCGATGAACCGGCAACCGGTATCGGCAAGCTGAGCGCCGGATGACCGCTCAGATTGAATGGGCGAATCAGCGACGACATCGCGATGACCGATGTCCCGTTGCGCGCCGCCTCGACAGTGATGGGCAGGGCAGGCAGAGTGGGCATGACGAGCACGTCGACGTCGGCGAGGGCGTGCTCGACTGCCGCCGTGAAACGACGGCGTACCTGCTCGGCCGCCTCCAGTTGCGCGGACGTCGTCGCGGCGGCGAGGCGCAAACGGGCTTCGAGATCGGCGCCGAGCTGACCCGTTGCCACCAGGTGCCCGAATGCACGCGAGGTTTCCGCGTTGATCACCGCGAGTCCTGCTTCGAACGCGTCGTAGAGAAGTGCAAGTTCGATGGACCGCGCGCCGACATCCGCCAGATTGATTGCATGCCGCACCGCCGCGCGTATGCCGGATTCGGCTTCGATCGATACGCATGCGACCTTGATCGGCGTGCGCCATTCGCCTGCTGCATCGGTATCGAACATGGGCTCGATCCCTGCCATCGCCGCGATAAGCGTCCGCATGTCGCGTGCAAAGGGGCCGACGCAATCGAGCGACGATTCGCGAGGCGCGACGCCGGTCCGCGACACCCGCCCGAACGTCGGCTTGAGCCCGATCACTCCGCAACAGGCGGCCGGTCCGCGGATCGATCCTCCGGTATCGGTGCCGAGTGCTGCGTCCACGAGATGGAGGCCCACCGCCGACGCCGAGCCGCTAGATGAGCCGCCTGGAATGCGTGTCACGTCTTGCGGATTGGGCGGCGTGCCGGTGAAATCGTTGATACCTGTCATGCCGAACGCGAGTTCATGCATGTTGGCCTTGCCGACGATATGCCAGCCCGCATCGAGCGCGTGTTGTACCACCTCGGCATGGCGTGCCGCAGGTGGCGCATCGGCGAGCGCCCGGCTTGCCGCGGTGGTGGGATAACCGGCTATGTCGATCGTATCCTTGATCGCCATGGTCGGCGCGTCGTTGGTGTCGTTAGAACATAAGGATAGCTGACGGATAATAGCTGTCATGGTGTCGTGCCGTTTCGAGGGTTGACGTGCCAAGGGGCATCGAACAGACGCTCGGTGCGAAAGTGCTGGATGAGCCATTCGCCACCGTCGCGCGCGGGCGAGAAATCCGCTTCGAGGCGCGCGGAGATCAGTTGCGGCTGAGCGTCGACATAGGCGGAAGCCTGCAGCATCACCCAGCGTCCCTTGGCCGACGCGCCTGTCACTTCGATAGTTTCTGCCGTCAGGAAGTGCACGTTGGTGGTGAAGTGCGGGGTGGGCGGAAGATAGCGCTGCAGCATCGCAACGATTTCTGCGCGCCCTTGCAAGCGGCCGAATTTTTGCGCGTATTGCGACCCGATACCTTCCCAGATCGCGTCATCCGCGAACAGTGCCGCGAGTGACTCACCGTCGCAGGCGGCTGACGGCACATCGCATAGCGCCATATAGCGAGTAATCGTTTTGCGCACCGCGCGTTCGGCTTCGAGCGCCACAATGCGCGCCTGAAGTGCTTCCAGCATTGCGCTGTGCCCAAGGTTATCATCCTGAGTCATACAGGCTCACTCCTTCGCATTCGCCGCGGGCGGCACGACAAGCGCCCGGCCGACCCGTGCTTCGATCTTGCCGTATCGCCACAGGTTGTAGTCGCCGACGGGCGTGCTGCGAAACAGATTGCACACAGCGACCGCCGTATCCAGGTCGGCCACGTCGGCCATGATGTAGAACGTCCAGGGGGCGGCGTCCGACTGGCCGACACAGAGGCGGTCGTCGTCCATGATGCCGAGTATGCGCACGTTCTCCATGGCTTCGACTGCGGCGAGCATCTGGCCATAGGCTTGCCAGACTTCGCCGATCCTGTCGCGCGGCAGATCAAAGAAATTCTGCGTGACGCCGCAACAAAACAGCACGCGCAGCGGTAACGAGGAAGTATCGATCATTGAATGTATCCTCAACGCCCCAGCGCGCGTGCCGTCTGGCCGCCAATGCCGAAATCGGTGTTCGGAATGTCCTTGATGATGACGCGCGTCGCCGCGATGGGCGCATCCAGTACCGCGGCGCCCGTCGCCGAAAGCGCGGCGATCAGCGCCTGCTTCTGCGCGTCGGTCCGTCCGGCGATCAGGATCGCGACGATGACCGGCAGTGACGGCCCCGCACCGCTCGCCGCGCTCTTGCCGCCGATACCGAAATGCGTGGCCGGCAACTCGCTGAGCAGAACGCGGACGGCTTCGGCGGGCGCATCGATTGCATCGACTGTCGCTTGCGTCAGCCCTGCAATCAACGTTGCTTTGCTGGCCTCGCTATGACCCGCTGCCAGATAAACTTCGAGTGTAGGCATGAAAGAAAGACCGGTTGTGGGCCTCGGCTGCCGCGGGCGGCCGAGGCGCCTTCAGCAGGGAATCAAAGCAGGAAGCCGATTGCACTGAGCGCTTCGGTTGAATCGATCAGACGAATGACCTTTTCGACGAGGCGCGGCGTGCCGCTCGCAAAGCTGATCGTGTGCGAAAGATCCGCTGCGAAGATCGTGGTGGCGCTGCGCTTATAGGCGACGATCACTTGCGCCGACTTGATTTCGACTACGTCCGACGCATTGCTTTCCAGCGTGAAGCGCGACACGGTGCGCACGGTTCGCGCCGCATCGGAGGCAGACGCGGAGTACCCCGACGTCATCCGCTGCACGCGTTTCTCGCGCATGTCCTGATCGTCGTAGGCGTAGTTCAGCGACGCCGCGTAGTCGGTCGTGGCGGGATCGATCGGCACGACGTAGAAGCCGGTGGGATCCCACAGGTCGAGCCACGCGCGGTAGTCGCGGCGGTCCAGCATCTCGGCTTCGCGCCAGATGAATTCGACAGCTCGCGCGAAGCTTTGCTGTGAGAAGAGTGCGTTGCGATCATCCATCATGCCTGCTCCATCATGGCGCGCCATTGCCGGTACGCTTCGCGCATGCCGGTCTCGTCGGTGGCGTGCGCGGTCTTTTCGCCGTTGGCGGCGGTGGTCTCGCGGTTGAGTCCGCGGTTCACGAGGATCGGCACGTCGGGGCCGGCGTGCGAACCGCGCTGAACGCGCTCCCATGCCTCCGCATCGTCAGGACTGCCAAAGCCGAAGGGACCCTGGAAGTGCTCATGAATGCGCAGACGTACGCGGTTCGCTTCGTCGGGGCCGCCGTCCATGGCGAGCGCGACGTGACGGATCTCCGTTTCCTCGGACGACAGGGGCCGCAGCACCCGAAAGAACGCCATCGATAGCGCCAGGTTCGGAAACAGGTTCAGATTGAAGCCGACGCCCATCAGCGAGCGCACGATGCGGCGGACTTCTGCGGGCGAGTGACGCCCGGCCAGTTTCGCGGCGAGATCGTTGAAGCGTTCGGGCAAGGGAGCGCCGTCGTCATGGTCCAGATCCACCAGCTCCGGCACCAGCACCGCAAGGCTATGGCCATTGCCGAGCGAGCGGCAAAAAGCATCGTCGCTCGTCATGAAACTGGTGATTGCAGCGGCCGTTTCGTCGTCGATCGATTTCATCCAGGACTTGTGCACAACCGGGAAGTGATACAGGTCCGTGGTGTTTTCCAGCTGGATTTTCCAGTTGCCCTTGAAGCGGAACTTATGTTCGCCATTCGCCTTGATCGGGTAGCCGGCGCCCTGCTTCATGAACAGGTCGATCCACGGCTTGGCTCCGCCGAGAAAGTCTTCCAGCGGTTCGATGTCTTCGTTGAAGCTGGCGAAGATCAGCCCTTGATAAATGCCCACGCGCAGTGCTTTGAGCGGCAGATCGTTTTTCTCGCAGACGCCTTCGTAGCCGTCGCCATAGGGCAGTGCGCGCAGCGTGCCGTCGAGCGCGTAGGACCAGCTGTGATAGGGACACGTGAAGCCTTTGGCGTTGCCCTTATGTTCTTCGCAGACCGTTGCGCCGCGATGGCGGCAGCGGTTTTGCAGAACGTGAACCGCACCGCTCTTGTCGCGCACGACGATCACAGGTTGACGTCCAATTGTGGTCGTGCGGAAATCGCCAGGGTTCGGCAGCTCGCTCTCGTGCGCGACCCAGATCCACGTCTTGTAGAAAATGCGTTCGAGTTCCGCCTCGAAGAGCGCGGGGTCGTAGTACATGGACGGCGCGATACGGTCGGGTTGGGCGCGACGATGCAGTGCGCCGGTGTCGATAGTTTGATAAAGGGTGTCGCTCATCGGTGTCTCTGGGTTGTCACGGTCGAGTCGCTTTGAAAATCGCATTGAGGCTGGGCGCTGTGGGGTTCGCGCTACCGTTTTACTAGTGTCGGCGTGTAGCCAATATCGGTCAAATCGATCTAAAATGAGTTGCCGAATAAGTGACGCAAATAATAGGTTGCCCCATGACTTCGCTTGACCATATCGATCTCAATCTCCTGCGGGTTTTCCAGGCCATCGTGGAAGAGCGCAGTCTGACCAAGGCGGGCGAGCGCCTTGCGTTATCGCAACCGGCCGTGAGCTATGCGCTCGGCCGTCTGCGCACGCTGTTCGACGATCAGCTTTTCATCCGCACCCGCTCAGGCATGCAACCCACGCCCATCGCACTGGAACTCGCGACGATCGTGGGCCGCGCGTTGGATACCGTGCGCGAGGCGCTGCGCTACGCCGAGTCGTTCGATCCGGCGCTCAGCACGCGCACGTTTCGATTGTCGCTGTCCGATGCGGGCGAAATGGCCTATTTGCCCGTCATCTGCAAGGCCTTGCACGAGCAGGCGCCGCGTACCCGGCTCATCGTGCAGCCGATGCCCGTGGAGGACATCGAGGACGCGTTGCGTTCGAGCAAGCTCGACTTCGCGATCGGCAATCTTCCCGACCTGATGGCGCGCACGCACCATCAGTTGCTGTTCGAAGAGGACTACGTCTGTATGACGCGCCGGCGCCGTGGCTTGCCGACGGGCAAGAAGCTGAGCCTCGAGCACTTTCTCGGCGCCTCGCACATCCAGGTACGCTCTCTCGAGCACAGTCACCATGCGCTGGACGACGCGTTGCGGGCGCAAGGTGTCGGCCGCAATATCGCGCTTGAACTACCGCACTTCGTGGCGTTGCCGAACATCCTGATGGTGACGGATCTGTACGCAACGCTTCCCAAGCGTCTCGCGCAGATCCTGAACAAGGCGAAGGCGTTTCAGATTTACGATTTACCGGTCCGCTTGCCGGCTGCATCGGTGACGATGCATTGGCACGAGCATTTTCATGACGAGGATGGCATCGTGTGGATGAGAAACCTGTTGCTCGATTCGGTGCGCAAATTCGATCAGTTGTGAAACGTGGAGAACGAAAGGCGTGCGGGCGCTACAGATCGAGAACGAGCACGGGCGAGCGGGAGCGCGAGACGCAGCAGCATATGACCGCATTGCTTGCGCGTTCCTCCTTGCTCAGGCAATGGTCGCGATGCTCGGGCTCACCTTCCACGACAGGCACCATGCACGTCCCGCACACGCCTTCGCCGCATGAGGTATCCACCTCGATACCGATCTGGGCCAACGCGTCGACGATGCTTTGTCCGCCTTTGACCTCGACGCTCGTCCCTGTTTTTGCAAGCCGGACTTCGAACTGATCGAGCGCAGCGTTTGCGGCTTCGCTGTCAGTCGCGTCGTGTTGCGCGCCGAACCGTTCGAGGTGAATCGCCTCGTCACGCAAGTAGTCGCCCGCCACATGGACCACCCGCTCCATGAACGGAGCGGGCCCGCAGGTATAAAGATGGGCACCGTCCGCGGCCTTTGCGATGCATGCGTGCAAGGTCTGGTCGAGTGTCTCGCGCGGCACGTGCAGATGGACTTCGACATGCTCTGCAAACGGCGGCGCGCAGAGTTGCGCGAGAAAGGCGGCCTGCTCGGGCATGCGGGCGAAATAGTGCAGCCTGAAACGCGCGTGCTGCCTGAGAAGCCGATAGGCCATGGACAGCAGCGGCGTAATGCCGATGCCCGCGGCGATCAGAATATGCTCGCTGGCGCCGCTCGCCAGTTGAAACAGATTGCGCGGCGCGCTCACCGACAATTCCATGCCGGCCACCACTTCGTCGTGCAGCGACCGCGAGCCGCCGCGCGAAGCCGGTTCCTTTTTTACCGCGAAGATGTGCGTGTCGAGACGTTCGGGGTCGCCGCACAGCGAGTATTGACGGGTGATGCCGGCCGGGCTCGTGACATCGATGTGCGCGCCGGGCTCATAGGCGTCGAAGGGCTGGCCGTCGAGGCGCGAGATGCTGAATGAGCGGATGCCTTGCGCTTCGTCGCGCAGCGCGTCGACGCGAACCTTAAGTCGGGTGATTTCCATGTTGACGATCGATTGGGTGTGACGGAAAGCAAACAGCGAACCACGGCGCCACGGGTTACGATGAAGACCGGGTGCGTGTCTCGTGCGTGAACCGCAGCGTGACGACCGTCACCAGGCCGAGCAGCATGAGGAAGAGCGAGATGGGCCAGTACGCGTGGTAATGCGAAAGCAGCGCCACCGCAATCAGCGGCGACATGCCGCCCGCAAATATCGAGGCCACCTCATGCCCTAGTGCAACGCCGGAATAGCGCACTTCCGTGCTGAACAGTTCGCCGACGAGGGCGGGGAGCGTGCCGATCATCGCACCATGGCACACCGCTGTGCCGAGTACGAGGGCGAGGTAGATCAGCGGTGTCGAATGCGTGTTCAGCAGCCAGAAAAATGGGAACGCCATCACCATGAGCGACACGGCGCCGATCATATACACGGGTTTGCGCCCGAGCTTATCCGAGAGCCTGCCCCATGCCAGCATCGCGGCCATTTCGACGACCATGGCCAGCATGACGGCCGTGAGCATGGTCGAACTGGCGATGCCGGCGAACTTGCCGTACACCAGCGAGAACGCGAGGAAAATGTACGCGCCGCCGTTTTCCGCCACGCGCAGACCCATCGCCACCAGGATCTCCTTAGGATGCCTTTTGATTGCTTCAAGCACCGGCATGTGGGATGTCTTGCCCGCATGTTCGGCGTTTTCGAAATCACGGCTTTCCGGCAGGTTGTAGCGGATGTAGACGCCGAGCGCGAAGATCAGGACGCTTGCGAGGAACGGCAAGCGCCAGCCCCAGGCGAGGAATGCCGCGTGGGGTAACGCCTGCGCGGCGAGAAAGGCGCCGGAAGACAAAACGAAGCCGCCGCCCACGCCCAATTGACTCCACGCAGCGTAATAGCCGCGCTTTTCGGGCGGTGCGTTCTCGCTGATCATCAGCACGCCGCCACCCCATTCGCCGCCGGACGCCACGCCTTGCAGCAGGCGCAGTGCGACGAGCGCCGCGGGCGACCAGAGTCCGGCCTGGCCATAGGTCGGCAAGAGCCCGATCCCGAAGGTCGCCACGCCCATGATGAGCAGGGTCCAGACGAGCGAAGCCTTGCGGCCGTAGCGGTCGCCAATGTGGCCGAACACAACGCCGCCGAGCGGTCGGGCCACAAAGCCGATGGCAAAGGCGGCGAACGCGCCTAGCGTGCCAATCAGCGGATCGGCATGAGCGGGAAAGAACAGTTGACCGAATACGAGAGCCGCAGCCGTTCCGTAGACGAAGAAGTCGTACCACTCCATGGCGTTGCCCGCGACGGATGCGACGACAATCCGGATGAGGGCCTTGTTATTGAACGCCGGAGTCTCGATGGCGGTGGTCGATGGTTGCACGGATGCCATGTTCGCTCGTGAGGAAATAGTCGGGCGGCGCGACCTCGACGAGAGGGCTCCGCATGGCAAGCAGTGTCGACGCGCCGTTTCGCTGCGTCAAATTCGCCGAAAATGGAGCGGCCTATCAGTGCCACAAATGTTTTCTAGAAACCGGGCTGGTGAAACATCTCGTAGATGGCGTCGCGCAGCCATGCGATGCCCGGATCGGCGGAGAACTGCGCATGCGAGTGCACCTGAATCTCGATGGGCGGCAGCGAGAACGGCAAGGGCAGAATCCGGAACGCCTCGTTCTGGTTGAAGCGTTGCGCGATGCTGCGCGGGAAAATCACCGCGAGATCGGTGTTGCGGACAATTTCGGGCGCCACCACGAAATGCGGCAAGCGCAGCACGACGTCACGCTTGAGATTCAATTCCTCCAACCATTGCTCCACCATTCTGTGACCGGTCGCGTTGGTACTGGCGTACACGTAACGCAGGCCGGCGAGCTCTTCTTTGGTGGGTTTCAGGGTTCGCAGAGGGTGGCCGGCCCGTACGACGCAGACATGCTCGTCGACGAACAGCGTCTTGCTGACGCAACCGGGATCGAGACCCGGGACATAGCCTAGCGCCAGATCGACCTTGCCGCTGCGCATCGCAGCGGTCACCGATTCGACCGGGAAGTTGGTGACTTCGATGCGGATGCCACGCGCCGTGTTCTCGAGCATGGCGAGGATCGGCGGCAGGAAATAAAACTCGGACATGTCGGACATCGACACGCGAAAGACCCGCTCGGCCGTCGCGGGGTCGAACCGGGCGAGTTGCTGCACCGCGACGTTGATGATGCCGAACGCCTGGGTGAGCGGCGGATACAGGCGGACTGCCGCGTCGGTCGGGACCATGCCCGCGGGCGTTCGTACGAACAACGGATCGTCGAACAGCGTGCGCAGTCTGCGCAGCGCATGGCTGACCGCCGATTGCGTCAGGTCCAGACGGTCTCCCGCAGCGGTCAAACTGCGCAGATCCCAGATGGCCATGAACACACGCAGCAGATTCAGATCGGTAACGCCCGGGGTTGACTTGGTCATGACCTTCGATCGCTTGGCTCCTTGCGCAGATTACCGTAAATGCTGCGCATCGGGTAATGCGGGGTACTGCCGCTATACGGCGGAAAGCGCTCGAAATCGCCTCTCATCCGGGCGCGAACCGGTGAGGCCAGAGCGGTGGACAGCGCGAGCGGGTCGTCGAACACCACCTTGTTTCGCTGCATCGCGGTGGCGCGTGGCAAGGCGAGGCCCGTGCGGTAATCGACCCGCGTGTAGATCTCCAGCTCGCGTATGCCCGGAAGCTCGGCCATGAGCGGCGGATGGTGCGTGAGGTAATGCGTGAGCCAGGCGTTGAGGTCGGCGGCTTCGCCTTCGTAGCTGACGAGATAGGTGCATCGCTCGATGGCTGCTTGTGAGACGCCGGCATCCGGCGTAGCGAATTTTCGCACCGCCATCACCTGCTGGGCAAACAGGTGCTGATCGCAGCCCGCCGCGCCTGAGATGTCGAGCGCGGCCTGGATGCGGCCGTCGCGTTCGAGCGCCGCTTCGAGTTGGCCCAGGTCGTCGAAATACCATTGGAGGACGCAGTGCGGATACTGTGCGGGCGCGCTCAGCAGAGGATCGCCGTGCGCGGCTTGTACCGGGCAATGAATCACGAGGCGCCGCAGACCTTCCACCGCCAGGGACGCCGCATGCAGGGACGCGGCATCGAACGGGGGGATGGTATGAGGCGCGTCGCAGGCGTTGCCCATCAGAAAGAGACATACGTCCATGCTTATCTCGCCGCGCCGGCACTGACCGAAGGCGTCGCCGTAGCGGGTCGCTCAAGCCGGTGGAACTGCCGTCCAAAGTAGATCAGACCATCGCCGTCCGCGCGCAGCGAAATGTGCTCGATGCGTACGAACAGAACCGAGTGCGAGCCCACGGTCTTGCTGTCGACAACGAGCCCTTCGAGCCTCGCGATCGCATCCGACAGCACGGGCACGGACGACGAACCGGTCGCCCATCCGCAATGATCGAAGCGTTCGTCCATCGAGCAGCCCGTCATGCCGGCAAACGTGCGCGCAAGATCCTGGCATTCCGCGGCCAGCACGTTGATGCAGACACTGCGGTTTTGATGCAGCAGATCGTGCACGTAACTGGTCTGGTTGATGCACACCAGCATGGTCGGCGGCGAGTCGGTCACCGAACAGACCGCGCTGGCCGTGATCCCGCAGCGTCCATGTGGGCCGTCCGTCGTGACGATGTTGACGGCTGCCGGCAGATACGCCATCGCCTCGCGGAACTGCCGCCGGGTGTCGTCGTTCGTCATAGCGTCCTCCTCAGTCGTACTTAGGGTTGGCATCACGGATAGGGCGTGACGGGCGGGATGCCGACGAACAGGGCGCCGGATGCATCGTAAGTACCTTCGCCGAGAAACGCGTGCTGGGTCACCACGATCGAATCGCGCACCAGCCGTTGCAGACGGTTCTCGCGGTAGATCGCCGCCACACCGGCCATCTGATAAGCCTGCATCACAACATCCGCGCCAACCTGCGCCGCATGCGTCGCGCTGAGCCGCAAGATGTTCGCCTGGGCCGGCGTCACGGGATCGCCGGCCAGGATCGTGTCCCATGCGGCTTCCGCGGACTCGAAGAAGAACGCCCGCGCGCTGCGCCAGTTTGCTTCTGCCTTCGCGAGACCCGAGCGGTAATACGCACGGTCCGCGAGACGCGGCGCGCCGGTGGTGGTATGGGTGACGCCGGACATCTGCGCGAGCAGATCGAGCGCGGCGCGTGCCAGTCCGACGTTGACCGCAGCGTGCACCTGAGCCTGATACGCAACGGCGGGGTAGCGATAGAGCGGCTCGTCGACCAGTGCCGCGCCGCCGCGCACGAAGGTCCATTGCGCGTCGACGAATTTGTTCTGCAGACGCAGATCGTGGCTACCGGTGCCTTGCATGCCGACCACGTTCCAGTTTTCGACAATCTCCACCTCGCTTGCCGGGAAGACCGCCGTGAACGGTTTTCCGGCACCCGCTTCGCCCGGATTGGCCGGCACGCCGCCGATGCCCACCCCGATCCAGTCCGCGCCCTTGCAGCCGCTGGCGAAACGCCATTGCCCGCTAACCATGAAGCCGTCCGCAACCTGGGCGGCCTTCTGAAGCGGATAGAGGCCGCCGGCGAAGACCTGGTCCGGCCCAGCCGCATAGATGTGCGCCTGCGTCTCGAGCGGCAGCGAGGCGAGGTAGGTATTGGCCGAACCGAACGCCGCTACCCATGCAGTCGATCCGTCGGCGATCGCAATGCGTTCCAGCATTTCCAGAAAACGCGGCGGGGGCAGCGCGTCGCCGCCGAAGCGGCGCGGCGTACTCGCGCGGAAGATGCCCGCACGTTTCATCTTTGCGACCATGTCGCGCGGAATGTGGGACAACTGATCGAATTCGTCCCGGCGGCGCTCGATCTCCTCGAGCAGGATCTCCAGGCTGATCGGACCGGAGTACTCGGGATAGTCGCTGCCCGGACCGTCCGGCTGAGCCTGGTAGGCATAGGTTGAAGCGCTTGCGCTTTGGAGGCTTTGCATACTCGATACCTTGATGGATTGACGAAACGATTGAAGCGCTGCTGATGGCCGGCGCGAAGTCATTGACCGGTGTTCTGGGCACTTTGCCGGGCTTGCAGCCTGAGCGCTTTGGGGAACGTCTCAGGTGCGAGGCAGGTGGCCAGAACCGTAATCAGGCCCAGCACGCCGAGGTAGAGGGCGACGGGCGTCGCACTGCGGTAATGTGCGAGCAGGGCGGTGGCGATCATCGGCGACAGGCCGCCGCCGAGCACCGATGAAATCTCGCGTCCAATGCCGAGTCCGGAGAAGCGCAGATGAACCGGCAACAGTTCGCTGATAAAGGCCGGTTGAGCGCCTTCGAGTATGCCGAGCGTGACGCTATTGGCGAGAATGAGCGCGGCCATCACCTTCACGAAATCGCCTGAGCTCAGCAACACGAAGTAGGGGTAAGCGACCAGGACGATCGCAATGGAACCAACCAGATAAACGGGCTTGCGGCCGACCTTGTCGGTCAGGTGTCCTGTGAATAGTGCGACCGGAATCATCAGCAGCATGGAGACCGTCAGTCCGCCGAGGAGCCACGACGATTTGAGGCCGATGAACTGGCCGTAGACAATCGAGAAGGCGAAGAAGAGATACGACGCCGCGCCCTCGCCGAAGCGCAGGCCGAACACCGTCAGCACCTGGCGCGGACAACGGCGCAGGACCTCCACAATCGGAAGACGGCTGGGTCGACCGGCTGCCTTGACTTCGGCGAACTCGGCGCTTTCCTCGACGGAGCGGCGCATCCACAGTCCGAGTGCGACGAGCACCGCGCTGCACAGAAACGGCACGCGCCAGCCCCAGCTCTGAAAGTCGTCGGGAGACAAGTGCTTGGCGAGCAGGAACGCGAGCGTCGACAGGACGAAACCAAACGCTGCGCCGCCAGGGCTCCAGGCGGCGAGTGCACCGCGCTTCGACGCCGGTGCGCTCTCGTGAATCAGCAGGATGCTGCCGCTCCATTCGCCGCCTGCCGCGAGACCCTGAAGGATGCGCAGCAGGACGAGCAGCACCGGAGCCGCAATACCGATCTGCTGGTAGGTGGGCAGCAGGCCCATGCCGACCGTCGCCGTTCCCATGGTCAGCAAGGTCAGCATCATGACCGTCTTGCGTCCGTAGCGGTCGCCGATGTGGCCGCACAGCACGCCGCCGATCGGACGGGCGATGAAGCCCACCGTAAAGCCGCCGAATGCCGCAATCGTGCCCGTCAATGGATCGTTTCCGACCGGGAAGAACAGGTGGCCAAACACCAGCGCCGCGGCCGTGCCGTACAAAAAGAAGTCATACCATTCGAGCACCTGGCCCAGCACGGCAGTCGTGACGGCACGACGTACCGCACTGATGGGACGAGCCTGGGAGGGGGAAGCAAGCGTCACTGTCGCGTCGGGGTTCATGGCTTTGGGCACACACGAAGTTGGAGTTCCTGCTTGCCGGAGACCGGGGTCGGCAGGGAGAGAAGACACGTCGGGAAAACATGGTCGAACGATAGGCGCGGCGAAAAGGCCGGTCAAATTCAGGACAAAAATGAACGCTATGAACGGGCTTCATGTCGGTACCCCGGCACCTGGCGAACAGCGCCACGAATAAGCCACGCTTATTTGACACGCTGTTTTTGGCTGATTTGATGCCGTGAATCTGCCCACTTAAATTTCGCTTCACGGGGCAGGGCTTCGCCATGCCGACGTGCCGTCCCGTTGCAGATTGATTCGTTATACAAATTAAATCCGGATAAATATCCCCATAAGGAAACATTGTGAAGAAGCTGCTCGTCGCTTTGGTTGGAATCTCGTTCTTTAGCGCTGGGGCCTGGGCTCAGAGCAGCGTGACGATCTACGGCATCATCGACGATGGGTTGACCTGGTCCAGCAATCAGGGCGGCAAAAGTGCGTTGCAGATGCAAAGCAGCATTTCGCAGGGCAATCGCTGGGGGCTGAAGGGCGTGGAGGATCTTGGCGGCGGCACGACGACGATCTTCCGCCTCGAAAACGGCTTCAACGTCAATACGGGTGCGTTCAGTCAGGGCGGCCGGGAGTTCGGCCGGCTGGCCTATGTGGGCCTGTCCAACAACCGCTATGGCACGGTCACCCTGGGGCGGCAGGGCGAAGAAGTGGGCGACTATATCGGCGCGCTATCGGCGAATGGCGTCTTGCCTGGCGGCATCCTGTTTCCGCACCCCGGCGACCTGGACAACAACGGCATCGACTTTCACCTCAACAACGCGGTCAAGTACGTGTCCCCGACCATCGCGGGCCTGACGGGTGTCGCCACTTATAGCTTCGGTGGCGTGGCGGGTGAGTTTGCTCAGGACAGCGCGAAATCCTTTGCGCTTCAATACGTGAACGGCAGCCTGCAACTGGTGGGCGCCTATACCTCGATCGACCATCCGGCTACCGCCGTCACGGAAGGCGTGTGGACGTCCACCAATACCGTCGACGGCAACTATGGTCTCGCTGCCAGCAGCTACAAGGTGCTGGGTCTCGCCGCGGCGTACACGTTCGGTGCGGCAAAGATCAGCGCCGACTGGACGCATACGCAGTTCGGCGGACTCGACCCTACGCTGGGCGCGAAGATCGACGGACACGTGACGTTCAATATCGGCGAGGTCGTGGCCAGTTACATGGTGACGCCGGCGCTGCAACTGGGCGCCGCGTACAGCTATACCGAAGGGAGTGTCTCGGCGACCGGGCAGGAACCGCGGTACCACGAGGTCGATGCAAGCGCCGACTACCTGCTTTCCAAGACCACCGACGTCTACGCATCCGCAACCTACATGCACGCCGCAGGCGGTGCTGTCGCCGATCTCGCGCCGGTGCTCGAACCCTCGAGTTCGCCGAATCAGGTGGCGCTGCGCATTGGTATCCGCAAGCGCTTCTAGGCCCGTAAGCGAGCGCGGGCGCGCCAGGGGTTCATGGCATCGCTGACGGCGACGCGGTCAGCGATGCCATGCCGCCGCAGCGGCCTCAGCCACCCCGGAACAGTTCGCGCGCCAACGAACACATCAACGTCGTAGCCGGCGACTCGTCCTGCAAGCGCCGGCTCATGATAATGGGCGACACCGCATTCGCCGCCGGAATCGCCCGATACACCACCCCATGCGCCCGCAGCCCCTCCACACTCTCCGGCACCAGACACACTCCCACTTGCGCCGCGACGAGCCCCAACGCGGTCTGCAATTCCCGCACTTCATGAATCGCCTTCGGCTCCAGCGCATGATCGTGCATTGCCGAGAGTTGCTGGTCGGCATAGCTCGGCCGCGGCGTGCTTGGATAAATGATCAAGGTTTCCTGCGCGAGCGCAGCCAGCGTCAGCGGCTTCTTCTGCCGCGCTAACGGATGATCTTGCGGCAGCGCGGCAATCATCTTTTCTTCGACGAGCACCTCACGCGCCAGTTGCGCGTCATCGAAACGCAGACGCCCGAAGCCCACATCGATACGTCCGCCTTTAAGCGCCCCTAACTGTTCGATGGTGAACATTTCGATCAGCGACAGTTCGATCTGCGGCGCCGCTTCGCGAAATGCGCGAATGACGGCGGGCAGCGCGCCATACAGCGTCGACGGCACGAAGCCGATCACAATCCGCTCGGCCAGTTGCGCCAGGCGCCGCGTGAGTGGCGCGAGTTCGTCGGCCTCGCCGATCAGGCGCTTCGCCTGCGTGTAGAAGATGCGGCCCGCTTCGGTCAGCCGCAACGGCCGCGAGCCGCGCTCGAACAGCGCGAGCCCGACGCGTTCCTCGATCTGCTGGATCTGCCGGCTGAGCGGCGGCTGGGTCATATGCAGGCGATCGGCGGCGCGCGTGATGTTCATCTCTTCCGCGACGGCGATGAAGTAGCGGAGTTGGCGAAGTTCCATGCATACCTCTAAGGTATGGAAGTAGTCGGAATGGGTGTTGGACTGCTTCGCGGCTTTGTTCCTAAGATGGAGGCCTCGGAAAAGCAGTTGAGGAGCGCAACGAATGATAGCAACACCCGTGAAGATCGAGCGTGTGGAGACGATCCTGGTCGACGTACCGACGATCCGTCCGCATCGGCTTTCGGTCGCCACCATGCATTGCCAGACGCTCGTGCTGGTGCGCATTCGCTGCGCCGACGGCGTGACCGGCGTGGGCGAGGGCACCACCATTGGCGGCCTCGCGTACGGCGAAGAAAGCCCGGAAAGTATCAAGGTCAACATCGACACCTACTTCGCGCCCTTGCTCGAAGGGCTCGACGCGACCCGCCCGGGCGTCGCCATGGCGACGCTGCGGTCGCTGTTTCAGGGCAACCGTTTCGCCAAATCCGCCGTCGAAACGGCCTTGTTCGACGCTCAGGCGCAGCGTCTCGGCGTGCCGCTGTCCGAGTTGTTCGGCGGCCGCGTGCGCGATTCCGTGGATGTGGCGTGGACCCTCGCGAGCGGCGACACGCAGCGCGATATCGACGAGGCCGAGCGCGTATTCGAAGCGAAACGTCATCGCGTGTTCAAGCTGAAGATCGGCTCGCGCGCTGTTGCCGACGATGTCGCGCACGTCGTCGCAATCCAGCGGGCGCTGGAAGGTCGCGGCGAAGTGCGGGTTGACGTGAATCAGGCCTGGAGCGAAGCGGAAGCGATCTGGGCCGCGCGGCGCTTCGCCGATGCAGGCGTCACGCTGATCGAACAGCCGATTGCAGCGGAGAATCGCGCCGGACTGAAGCGCCTGACGGACCTGGCTCTGGTGCCGATCATGGCCGACGAGGCGCTGCATGGTCCGGCCGACGCCTTTGCTCTCGCCAGTGCGCGGGCGGCCGATGTGTTCGCGGTGAAGATCGCCCAGTCGGGTGGCCTTGCCGGCGCCGCGCAGGTGGCGGCGATCGCTTCGGCGGCGAACCTCGACCTGTACGGCGGCACGATGCTCGAAGGCGCGGTGGGTACGATTGCTTCGGCGCAACTCTTCAGCACCTTCGGCGAGCTGAAGTGGGGCACGGAACTGTTCGGCCCGTTGCTGCTGACCGAAGAGATTCTCACCGAACCGCTGCGCTACGAGAATTTTGCCTTGCAGCTTCCGCAGGGCCCGGGTCTTGGCATCACGCTGGACTGGAGCAAGATCGAGCGTTTGCGGCGCGATTCGCACCAGGGCGCAAGCATCGCCACGCGCTAACCGAAAATCCCATTAAACCATTAGCTATCCATACTATATTAACGAAGGAGATACCCCATCATGAACAGGCAAACCATCGACGCGCTGCTGCAGAAGATCAACGACAGCGCCATCAATGAAGGCAACCCGCGTACAAAGCAGATCGTCAACCGGGTCGTGCGCGATCTGTTCTATACGATCGAAGACCTCGACGTGCAGCCGGACGAATTCTGGACGGCGCTGAACTATCTCGCCGAAGCGGGCAAAAGCGGCGAGTTGGGCCTGCTGGCCGCGGGCCTCGGCTTCGAGCATTTTCTCGATCTGCGTCTCGACGAAGCGGAGGCGAAGGCCGGTATCGAAGGCGGCACGCCGCGCACGATCGAAGGCCCGCTGTATGTGGCCGGCGCACCGCTGTCCGACGGCCATGCGCGCCTCGACGACGGTACCGATCCCGGCCAGACCCTGGTGATGCGCGGGCGCGTGCTCGGCGAAGACGGCAAGCCGCTGGCGCATGCGCTGGTCGAAGTGTGGCACGCGAACCATCTCGGCAACTATTCGTACTTCGACAAATCGCAACCGGCCTTCAATCTGCGCCGCTCGATTCGCACGGACGCCGACGGTCATTACAGCTTCCGCAGCGTCGTACCGGTCGGCTATAGCGTGCCGCCGCAAGGTCAGACGCAACGCTTGCTCGATCAACTGGGCCGTCATGGGCATCGTCCGGCGCATATCCACTTCTTCATCTCGGCGCCCGGTTTTCGCAAGCTGACCACGCAGATCAACATCGACGGCGATCCGTATCTGTGGGACGACTTCGCCTTCGCCACGCGCGATGGCCTGGTGCCGGCCGTCACGCAGGCCGAGGGCGCGGAAGGCAAGCCTTATAACGTCGACGGCAATTTCGCGCTGATCGATTTCGACTTCACGCTGTTCAAGGAGCGCGACAACCTCCCGGGCGCCGAAGTCGAGCGTGTGCGCGCCGAGGCCTGAGGCGCCTGCCCATTCCGTTCACTGTTAGCGGCCTCGCTGCGCGCTTTGCCGCGCAGCCGGGGCTTCAGGCACAACAAGGAGTACACAATGCTGTTTCACGTAGAGATGACGGTCAACCTGCCGCTGGACATGGACGCCGAGCGCGCCGCGCGGCTGAAGGCCGATGAGAAGGCGATGTCGCAGAAACTGCAGGAGGAGGGCGTATGGCGGCATCTATGGCGTATCGCGGGCCGCTACGCGAATATCAGCATCTTCGACGTCGAAAGCCCGTCGCACCTGCACGATGTGCTGAGCCAGTTGCCGCTGTTTCCGTATATGCAACTCGAAGTGCGGGCGCTATGCCGCCATGCGTCGTCGGTGCGCGACGGGGATCGTTGAGGCTTCGGCCTCAAGTCCCCGTGGCGACTAGCGCAGCCAGAGATCGGCAAACGGCACGAGCCCGAACGAGAGGTCTTTGACTCCGCCCACGTGCGCTTCGACGCGGACATGGCGGATCTCATGCGAGATCGGGATCAGCCAGCCTTCCTGGACAAACTTCTTGCCGATCTCCGCATAGGCGTTCATGCGCGTCTCGCCGTCGGCGGTCGCGCGGATGGCCCGCAGTTTCTTGTCGATGGGCAAGAGGCGGCCTTCCGGCAGCCAGCGGCGCACCGGGCTATCCCCTGCAAAAAATTCATAGCAGCCCAGGTCTTCGTCCGGGTCCATGAAGCCGGCGGACAGCACGAGATCGGCAGAGTCCAGCCACTCGAAGCGACGATATTCTTCGTATGGCATCACCTCAAGGGTGACCTGAATCTGCGCTGCTTCGAGCCTGTGCTTGATCAAATGGGCGATCGATGTGCATTCCGGGCTCAGTATCGTCACCATCTTCAATTCCTTCTGCCTGGGGACGGCCGGCCGGCGCACACGGGGCGCGGCGACACGATGGTCCCATGTCGGCAATAGGCCGGAAGCGGGCCGGCGCGACGCATCCCGCTTGCCGATCAAGCCGCTTGGCGCGAGCCAGTCGGCCAACGCCAGGCGTTGAGACGTATTGGCGAAGAAAGGCCGGTTAGGATTGCAGATAAGATGCGTGCAACCCGACAGCGTCTGCGCAATGCTGCTCTGTGTGGCGGAGAGGTCGCAGCAGTAGCCGAAATGCAGGTCGAATTCCGAGGTTTCCTCGGCTGCGGCGATGACCCACAGGTCGATTTCGTCGAGCAGCGCGCGTTCCCGGTAGTAATCCGCGAACGCCGACAAGGTCAGACGGTACTCGCTACGGCGCGTCAGTTTGAACGGGCCGCTGCCGATCGGCATGAGCGCAAAATCGCTGTTGCGCTTTCTCGGGATGATCGACGCTTCGACCGCGGCGAGGTAGCGCGGCCACAGATAGTCCGTGGTCTTCAGACGGCACGTCACTCTGCGGCAACCGCCAATTTCCACCGCGTCCAGATGCGCATACAGGTATTGGTAGCAACCCGGCGTATCGCGCAACCGCAGCAAGGTGTGCTGCACGTCTGCCGTTTCCAGTTCGCTTCCATCGTGGAAAGTGAGACCGGGTCTGAGCCAGAAATGCCAGACTTTGCCGTTGTCCTCGGATTCCCAATAATGGGCCAATGCCGGGACCAACTGCCGGGTGGTCTGGTCGAACTCGACTAGCCGCGAGAAGATCTGGTTGATCAGATGCGCTTCCAGACCAAACAGAATCTCTTGCGGATCAAGCTCCGTTACCGCGCGCCGTAACGGGATGCGGAGCCGGTCGCGCGAACCGTCCGCCTGCGGCACCTGCACGAAGTCCGGCAGCCGGGCCGCGAGCAGCTTGCGCTGGTCGCCGTCAAGGCTGGCAAACGCCTGTTCCAGTTCGCCCTCGGCAAGCAGGCCCGAGAGACGATCCAGAGCCACTTGCTGCGGCGTAGCCAGCAGGGTCAAGCGGGAGAAGTGACCGCGGCCGCGCGTCGCCTCCCAGCGCAGCCAGCCTTTTTCCTCCATCTTGCGCAGCAGGAGCCGCGCGTTACGCTCGCTGCAATTCAGCGCCTCCGCCAGCGCCGGCAAGCCGGGCTGTGTCGTCTGCTTTTCCAGCAAAGCATGAATCTTGTGGAACTGGTCGATGAGGCGCATAAAAGAGGAAATTAAATTATTGAGTTCGTCCGTTTTTATTTTCCTCTTTGTCTTGCATGATGTCCACATCGAGCATCCCCTCGCTCTGACGCAAGAAAAAGGAAACGGCCATGGATCGGCAAGACCTGTGCATTGACGTGGAAGTGGGACCGGCCCGCGGTGGGCAGCGCTTCGCGCATCGCGAGATCCGCAGCGTGAGTGTCCTGCGCATCCAGGCGTGGCTTGTCGAGGGCTTGAGCATTGCCCGCGCGCAGCCTGGTTTGTGGCTCGCCGCGATTCTGGCCAGTGCCGATCTCGCGACGGCGCTCGAACTGGTGTCCCCTTACCGGCTCTTTGCGACACTGCTTCTGTCCGTGCTGGCGGGTGCCGCGATACTCGCGCCTGTGGGCAGCGGCGAAGCGCAGCAATGGAATGCGAGCGGGACATTTAGCGTCATCTTCCGTCACCGCGACGCGCTGTTGATTGTCGTGCTGACGTGCGCCGCGTTGATTGGCGTGGGACGGTTGCTATCGTTCGCGCTGCTGCACGTCAAGCTGGCGGCGTCGATGATGCCAAGCGGCGCGCACAGCTTTTCGATCATCTTCGGTGAGCCCAACGGCGGGGTGAGTTCTCTGGAACCCGTTCTGCACGCGATCATTTACGCCATTGCGATTGGGGCGGTGTGGTTCGCGCCGGCGCTGATCGTTTTGCGGAGGGTGTCGCCGCTCGATGCGATGACCGTGAGCCTGCGCGCCGTGTTCCACAACGGCCCGGTCGCGCTTGTGTACGCAACGGTGCTGGCGGCCGATGCGCTGCTCGCGCAGGCCGTGCCGATGCTCGTGCGCGGTCTGGTGTTGACGCCGCTGATCAGCGCGCTGATCCTGCTGTCCATGCATGGCAGCTACCGTGACATCCTGTCGATCGACCTGGCAAAAGAAGACTAAAGCGGAAGCATGCGCAGGTGTGCCGGCGTCGGGCCGGCACACGCGCAATCGCAACCTACAGTATCCTTAAGCCCTTCGAGACCCTCCCGCCTATTGCCAGAATGCCTGCTACAACGCCCGCCACAAAACCTTCCTTACCCTTCGACGCCGTTATTTTCGATTGCGACGGCGTGCTCGTCGACTCCGAACGCATCACCAACCGCGTGCTCTCCCAGATGCTGGGCGAACTGGGCTGGGCGATTAGCGTGGAAGAAACGATGCGGGTGTTTATCGGCAAGGCGGTGCGGGACGAGGCGGCACGTATCGAGGCAAACACGGGTGTGGCCATCACGGACGAATGGCTGACGCAGTTCAGGGAACGCCGCAACGCAGCGCTGGAGCGCGAGCTCGTCGGGATCGACGGCGCGCTCGCCGCCGTGCGCGCACTCTACGAAGCGCTGGATGGCCGCATTGCCGTTGCGTCGGGTGCGGATCGGCACAAGGTCGAGATGCAGTTGAAGAAGACCGGCCTGTTCGAGTACTTCGAAGGCCGTATCTTTAGCGGACATGAAATGCCGCGCAGCAAGCCGCATCCCGATGTGTACCTGGCGGCAGCAGAGGCCTTGGGCGTGGATCCGACGCGTTGCGCGGTTGTGGAAGACACGGTCACCGGGGCGACCGCCGGCGTGGCGGCGGGGGCGACGGTGTTCGGCTACGCGCCCGCCAGCCTGAGCCACAGCACCCCGGATGGCTTGCGCGAAGTCGGCGCCGCGCGGGTGTTCGAGGACATGGCACAGTTGCCGGCCTTGCTCGCGCAATGGCGCCGCGCATAGACAGTCACACCGGAGCAGCGCGACAGGCGGCCGCGCCGTGCAACCCGCCGCTCGCCCCTCATCAATCACGGCGACGAACCCACCGGTTCGCCGCCATTGCCACTAGCGCAATTTCGCCACGTCGCTCGCGTTGACGGTCGCCGCAGGATTGCCGAACTGCTTCGTTACATAGTTCGTCAAAGCGGCGACCTGCGCATCCGACAACTCCGTGGCGAACGCCGGCATGCCGACATCGTTATCCCCCGCCTTGCGATGCACGCCGTGCAGAATCACCTGCACGAGATTGCCGGGGTTGGACGCGCCGACCGTCGAGTTATGGAACAGCGGCGGATAGTAGCCATCCGGCGTGCCCTGGCCGTGCGCCTGGTGACAGGTCGCGCAATTGCCCAGATACAGTCGCGCCGGATCCAGTTCTTCGCTGAGCGCCACGCCACGCAGCCGTGTCACATCCGTTGCGGGCGTGCCCCATGAGGCGCGCGAGTGCGAGGCGCCGTCGTTGACCGCAGGCACGGTGCGGATATACGTCGCAATCGCGGCAATGTCCGCGTCGGTCATATGCGAGAAGCTGTGCTGCACGGCTTCGCCCATCGGACCGGCGGCTTGCGCGAGGCCGGGCACGCTGCCGGTCTGCAGATACTGCACCAGTTGCGCCTGAGTCCACGAGCCGATGCCGCTGTTCGGATCCGACGTGATGTTGTAGCCATCCCAGCCGGCCAGCACCGAGCCGCCGAGGAAACCGCTGCCGGTTTCATCGAGCGCCTTCTCCTGCATGCCGAAACCACGCGGCGTGTGACAGGTGCTGCAGTGCGCGAGCCCTTGCACCAGGTACGCGCCGCGATTCCACGCCACGCTCTGACCAGACTTGTTCTGGTATGGGCCTGACTTCAGGAACACCCAGTTCCACACCGTGAGCGGCCAGCGCATGTTGAGCGGCCACGGAATGTCGCTGGGACGCTGCGCCTGATTGACGGGCGCCACGCCGTACCTGAAGTACGCGTAGAGCGCCTTCACGTCGTCATCGTCGATCTTCGCGTACGACACATACGGCATCGCGGGATACAGGTTGTGGCCGTCCTTCGCCACGCCCTTGCGCACCGCCCGGTCGAAATCGGCGAGGGTCCACGTGCCGATGCCCGTTTGCGCATCCGGTGTGATGTTGCTCGAATAGATCGTCCCGAGCATCGGCACCTTCAGCGGCAGGCCGCCCGCAAACGGCTTGCCCTTGACGGTGCTGTGACAGGCCATGCAGTCGCCGGCTACAGCGAGGTACTCGCCTTGCTTGATCAGGGCGGCCTGGTTGGCTGCGTCGGTTGCATCGGCACGGGCGAGCGCGGGCAAGGCCAGCGCGGCGGCGAGCAAAGTGAAAAAGGTTTTTTTCAGCACGTCAGACTTCCTTCTTCAACTGATCGGACATGCGCAGCGCGAGCGCCGCGATGGTCAGCGTCACGTTGACCGTGCCGACGGTCGGCATGGTCGCGCTGCTGGAGATGAACAGGTTCGGATGGTCGAATGTCCGGCAGTCCTTATCGACCACCGAGTTGCGCGGGTCGCTGCCCATGATGGTCGCACCGGTGATGTGATTGTTCGGCGCGAACTCGTCCTGGAACTGCACGTCCGTGCCGCCCAGCACCTTCGCCGCCGTCGCATAGACCTCGCGCGTGTGCGCGGCGCCGCGCTTCACGTAGTCGTCGATCCGGTAGGTGATCTCGGGGCGCGGAATGCCGATCGCGTCGGTCTCGGTCTTGCTCGGCACGATGCGGTTTTCCGGCGCCGGCAGGATTTCGTGGAAGCAGTCGAACTCGACAAAGCGCGCCGACTGGTCGCGAATCCGCGCATCGAGTTCAGCGGGCTTCAACACTTTGCCTTCCGCGAAAATCTTCTGCGTTTCCTGATCGACGCGCGACAGGTTCGACAGGTGGATCTTCTTGGCCGCTTCATTGGCGCGGAACGCACCGTCGCGAAAGCCGATCAGCGAGGTCATTTCCTGCGGGCCGCGGCCCGGCCAGAGCTTCTCGTTCGCGTAGAACGTGACGCCGGTGCCGGGGTGATCCATCAGGTTGCGCCCGACCATGTCCGAGCTGTTGCCCACGCCGTTCGGGAAGTCGTGGCTGGTCGACATCAGCATGATCTTCGGCGTTTCGATGCCGTTCGCCGCGAGCACGAAGTACTTGCCTTCGACACGATGCTCGTTGCCTTGCGGATCCTTGTACAAGGCCGCCGTGATCTTCTTCTGCGGGCCCACTTCCAGCTTGTAGACCACTGCGTTGTCGATCAGCTTCGCGCCGGCCTGTTCCGCCTTCTCGACGTGCACAATGCCGTTGTACATGGCGCCGATCGGGCAGATCGGCATGCAGTTGTTGTTGCCGCAACAGGTGGGACGGCCGTCGTAAGGGCGGCTGTTGCGCGCCACCGGCTCGGTCACCACATGGAACCTCGGATCGTAGCCGTTGAGCGCGCTCTTGATGGTCTGCTCGTTGTACGAGAGCGGCAGCGGCTGCATCGGATAAGGCTGGCTGCGCGGCGAGCCGAGCTCTTCATCGGACGGGCCCCACACGCCCAGTTCTTCCTCGGCGCGTTGATAGTAGTGCTCAAGATCGTCGTACTGGATCGGCCAGTCGCGGCCCACGCCATAGACGCTTTGCAGCTTGAAGTCGTTCGGCATGAAGCGCCACGCCGACGCGGCCCAGTGCCACGTCGTGCCGCCCACCGCGCGAATGTATTGCGAGTTGAATTTGTGCTCGCCCTTCAGGATCAGATAGTTGTTGGGCGGACCGTACTCGGGATGCGGCGCCCAGGCGCTCGACGGGTAGGGCGCCGAGTTATCGGACTTATCGGGCTGGTTGCGAAAGCGCTCGACGATCTGCCAGCGCGGCATGCGCGGACCGGCTTCGAGCAGGATCACGGATTTGCCGGCGAGGGCCAGTTGATGCGCGACGATCGCGCCGGCCACGCCCGAGCCTACGACGACGACGTCGGCGTGCCCGGTTTGAGTTTGGGTATCGGCCATGTCAGGATTGTTGTTCGACAGGTTTGGCGGCCCAGAAGCCGGGCTTGTTGGGGCAGTACGAGCGGATGATCAGCGTGTCGGAGACGACGCGGTACATCAGCGCTTCTTCATAGGTCACCACGACGTTATCGACGGTGCCCAGATACCAGCCTTCCATGATGCGCAGCGCGAGCGCCTGGTCGCGCGCGCTCGACGAGCCGGCGGCCAGCGCCCCGGCCAGTTGCGGCAGACGCGGTGCGAGATCGGGCGCGGACTTTTCGAGCGCCGCGAGGAGCCGTGCGCCGACGTCGCGGTCGAGCCCGGACCTGGCCGTCAGCGCCTGCGACAGCGTCATGAAGGCATCGAGCGGCGGGGCCGCGCTGTTGTCGGCCAGCGCTCTCAAGGTCAGCGAGCCGGCAAGGCCGGCCACGCTCAGTGCGAGCGCGCCCTGCAGCCATTGGCGGCGCCGTGGGGACGCCACCGGCGCCATGGGCGGCGCTTCGCTCGCAGCACGAGCGTCGTGCGAGTCATCTCGGTTCAATTGGCAATTCCTCTCTCTTGTTTTCGATGTGGGGCCGCCGTCAGGGCCGACTCGGGGCCGACGTGGGGATTTTGCGCCCGATTATAGATGGAACCGGTTCCATCTTGCCACGACTCCGCCGTCAATAATCCATTCCAGCGGGCGGTGCGAGCCGAGGCGGCTGAAGCGCATGGCGCTGCGGGATTCGGATTGATTGGCCAATGGGAAAAAGGCATCCTCCTCATGCACCGAACTCATGTTTATTCACTAGGGTTTACCCGTATTATCTTGAATTCAGTAACGATGGCGCGAGAAATCGATACCACCGACGCGCTTTGATGCGCGTTTTAACCCAGCTTTCCCATTCCCAAGGCTCAATGTTCGGTCATTTCCATCGCAGGGCAAAACACGCGGCGAACCGCCGGCTGAACACCTTGCACGCGCTGGCCGACTACGTGTCGCGCCGCCGCCCGGTGTGGATGGTGTCGTTTGCGATGGACGAGACCAATCTGTCGGAAGGGCTGCGGGCCGCGTGCGCCTCCACGGCGATGCTGTTGCTGGGTTACCTGCTGCACAACCCCTTGTTCGCGTGGGCTGCGATCGGCGCGTTCTGGACCTGCCTCGCCGATGCGGCCGGGTCCAATCGCATGCGCTTTGCTTCGATGCTGAGCTTCGCGTTGCTGTCCACGCTGTGCGGCGGCATCACCGCGTTTGCCTCCGGCGCCGGCGCGCTGGCCGCGACCGTCGCGATCCTGCTGTTTTCGACGGCGGGTGCGCTCGCCCGGGTCTGGGGTGCGGCGGCCTCGCAGGTGGGGATTCTCGCGGCCACCGCCTGCGTCGTGATGGTCGACAAGCCTCTGCACGACGCGCGCGACGCTCTGGCGTTCCTCGCCATCTACCTGTTCGGCTGTCTGTTTGCGGTGGTGCTGAGCCTGACCGTGTGGCGCATCCACCCGTTCGGTCCGAGCCGCAACGCCCTGCGCGCGGTCTATGGGCGTCTCGCTGACATTGCGCTCGACAGCGCCCGTCTGCTGCGCCAGGAGACGGCCGACTTCGGCCATTGGGCGCGGCATGCCGCGACCTATCGCGGCCAGGCCCGCGCGGCGCTCGAGACCGCTCGCAAGGCGCTGGCGAAAGTCCCATACGCCCGCTCAGGCAAGCGCGAGACCTATGAGAACCTGCTGCTCGCGCTGGCGGATACCGAGCGGCTGTTCGCTTACCTGATCGCCGTCACCGATGCCTGCGAGCGCGGCCATCACACGCTGCATGAGCCGCGCCGGGCCGCGCGCATCCTGTCGGCGCTGGCCGAGGTCATGCTGCGGATCGGCCGCGCCGTCAGCGAGCCGAACGACAAGCCGGTCGTCGACGATCCAGGGACCACGCGGGCCGTCTTGCAACGCCGTCTGCAAAAACTGGCCGGCGCGCTGGAAACGGCGCTCGGCGAGCCGCTCGCGCTCAAGTTGCGCGCGACGGGCGCGCTCGAATTCGAGCCGGCGCCGCGCCGCGAAGCAGTCTGGTGGCAGGCCGCCGCCGACAACCTCGCGCGCGCCTTCATGACCCTCAAGGCCAACGCGACGCTTCAGTCAATCGGTCTGCGCCATGCGGCGCGCGTCGGCGTGGCGGTGACGGCGGGGTTCATCATCGTGCGGGCGCTGCATCTGCCGTTCGGCTATTGGGCGACCATGGCGATCCTGCTGATCCTGCAACCGTCGATCGCCGCCACCTGGCCGCGCAGCATCGAGCGGGCGGCGGGCAGCATCGCCGGTGGCCTGCTGGCGGCCGCGATTGGCTTCGCGATTCATTCGCCGATCGGCATTTCGCTGATCGTGTTCCCGCTGGTCTGCGCGACCATGGCGCTGCGGCCGGTGAGCTACAGCCTGTTCGTGCTGTTTCTGACGCCGACCTTCGTGCTGGTGGCGGACTTTGCCACGCCGGGCGCAAGCGAGCTGATCTATGCGCTGACCCGGCTGGGCAATAACGTGCTGGGCTGTTCGATTGCCTTGCTCGCCACCTTCGTGCTGTGGCCGAGCCGCGAGCCGATCGATTTTCGTACCCGGCTCGCCGATGCCGTAGCGGCCAACCTGAACTACCTGGTGGGCGCGCTCGAGCATGCCGGCGGCGAGGACATCGAAGTGGAACGGCTGCGCCGCGCCGCCGGCCTCGCGAGCAACAATGCGGAGGAGGCCTTCAACCGCCTGCGCCTCGAGCGGCTCGAGAGCTCGCTGGCCGATCGCGCCGCGATCACCGCGCTCGCACTGCTGCGCCGCGTGGCCGGGACGGCGACGCGCATGCGCTTCGCGACGAACCAGGCGCGAGCCGACGGCGCGCTGATCGACTGGATCGCCGCGGTGAACCGCGAGATCGACGCGCATCTGCGCGGCACGACGCTCGACGCGAACTACGCCGCGTTTGCGCGTGGACACCTGTCGCTGGCCGAAGCCGATGCCGTCAATCAGATCGCGCAGTTGCGCCGTCTGCTGGTGGAGGAACCCGCCAACCTCAACGATCGCCGCTCTTGACCAGTTGCAACGGCGTTTCGATGAAGGGGGAGATGTCCTCTTGCCGCGTCATTTCCGTGAGCGCCTTGAGCGCCACGTCGACGCCGAACACCGCTTGCCGCGCCGCGAACTGATCCACCGTGGCGAGGATCCGGCCGGTATCGAGCAGCGGCTTGATGGCCGGGTTGTTGTTATAGCCGGTGATGTACACGCTGCCCGTGCGATGCGCGTTGCGCACCGCATCCACCGCGCCGGTCGCCATATTGTCGTTGCCGCACAGCAGGGCGCGCAGCCGCGGATGCTGCGCCAGTATCGTCGCGGCGGCGGCCTTGCCCTGGGCGTAGGCATAGTCGCCCGGCGCGACGGCGACGACCTTCATGCCGGCTGCATCCATAGCGCTCCTGAATCCCTCGGTGCGCTGCTGCGCATTGCGGTCGCGCGTGACGCCTTCGACGATGCCCACTTCGTCGCCGCGCCTGAGCTTGCTGGCGAGGTAGTTGGCCACCATCAGCGCGCCCTTGCGATTGTCCGGGCCCACGAACGGCACCGTGAGATGGGCGGCGGCGAGGTCGGCTTCGTCGAGCGGGTTGTCGATGGCGACCACGATCACGCCCGCGTTGATCGCGCGGATCACGGCCGGCACGAGCGCTTTGGAATCGGCCGGCGCGAGCACGATGGCGTTCGTGCGCGCGGCGATCAGGTCGTCGACGATACGAATCTGGCTGGGCGTGTCGAGCTCGGTCGAGGTGCCGACGACGTTCAGGTCGAACTGCGAGGCGAAGTGCTTCTGATAGTTTTCGGCGGCGCTCGACAGGGCGAGCGTGAACGGATCGGCGAGCGACTTCAGCACGAGGGCGATCGTCAGTTTGCCATCCGGGATGGCCTCGGCAATCTTCGAAACGGCGAGGCCCGACGCCGCGAGTACGCCGGCCATGAGCACGCGCCGGCGTGTCTTCTGTACCATGGGCTTCCTTTCCTTTTACGCAGGCCGCATCGATACTCGCAGGCGGGCATCGATGGTTAGCGCAACGGAATGATACAGCCTAGCCTGGCGCCAGCACCTCCGGCATTTCCTCGATTGCCGGTTCGACCGACTGGTTGCTGATGTAGGCCCAAAGCTGCTCCGCGGCCTGGCCGCGTTGCTTGACGGGCCGGTACAGGCGGATCTCGAGCTCGGTCGCCCAGGCGTTCGAGCCGGCGCGAACCAGCGTGCCTTCGTGCAGCTCCTTGGCGATGCAGCTCTCGGGCAGCCAGCCGATGCCATGACCGGCGACCACCATGCCCTTCAGGGCCTCCGACATGTGCGTCTCGAAGCAGCGGTACAGCGAGTACGGCTCGGTCGCGTTCATCAGGAGCATCTCGACCACGTTGCCGAGGAAGGCGCCCGACGAATAGGCGAGCAAGGGCAGCGGCCGGCCGGTCTTGCCCGGCAGCTCGAAGAGCGGCTGGCCGTCCGGGCCGGCCGCCGAGACCGGCACGATCCGCTCCACGCCGAGCGTCAGGAACGGGAAGTGATTGGGGTCGAGCGCGATCGGCAATTGCGGATGGTGGTAGCCGATCAGCAGGTCGCAGTCGCCCGCCACCAGATGCTGCACGCCCTCCGGCACATTGACCGCCTGCACGCGCGCCATGATGTTGCCGAACTCGTTGGTCAGCCGCTTGAGCCAGTCGGGAAACAGGGTAAACACCAGCGTGTGGGCCACCGCGAAGTGCACCACATGATCGTTTTCGGCGAACTGCTCGTAGCCGCCCACCAGATTGCGCGCCGCATGCATGCTGCGCAGGATGTCGGCCGCGAGGCTGCGGAACATCCGGCCCGCCGGCGTGAGTGTGATGGGATTGACGCTGCGGTCGACGAGGCGCGTGCCCATCCACGTTTCGAGCGCCACGATTCTTCTACTGAAAGCCGATTGGGTGAGATTCCGGCTGCGTGCCGAACGGGAGAAACTCTTCGTATCCGAGAGAGAAAGAAAGTCTTCCAACCACTTTGCTTCCATATTTATCACTTGTATTGGGTCAATCGATAACCGCCATCCTTGGGTTCGGATACCGGCGACTCTAGCCTACCGTCTCACGCTCCCAGCATACCGATGTTTTTTTTCGATGGGTGTTAGTCGAAATATGCATGAGGTTTGCCGGCATAAATTGGGCTACATACCGTTGGCCTGCGCGTTAGTTTGCGCGGAAACCCGCTTTAACAATTGGAGCCGATTATGTCCACACTGGATAAGCAAGCGCATACCCCGAGTTCCGGCGCACTGGATAAGCAAAGCTGGCTCGAATCGCATGAGGCGGGATATCACAAGACGTTGGGCAATCGTCAGGTTCAGATGATTGCGATCGGCGGCGCCATCGGCACGGGCCTGTTTCTCGGCGCGGGGGCGCGCCTGCAGATTGCCGGTCCGTCGCTCGCGATCGTCTATCTGGTGTGCGGCGTGTTCTCGTTCCTGATCCTGCGCGCGCTGGGCGAGCTGGTGATGCATCGCCCGAGCAGCGGCAGCTTCGTGTCGTATGCGCGCGAATTCCTCGGCGAGAAAGCGTCGTTCGTCGCCGGCTGGATGTACTTCCTGAACTGGGCGATGACCGGCATCGTCGACATTACTGCGGTCGCGCTATACATGCATTACTGGGGCGCCTTTACGTCGGTGCCGCAGTGGGTGTTCGCGCTGATCGCGCTCTGCATCGTGGCGGCGATGAACCTGATCGGCGTGAAGTGGTTCGCCGAGATGGAGTTCTGGTTTGCACTCATCAAGGTGGCGGCGATTTCGCTGTTCCTCGTGATCGGCTCGATCATCCTCGGCACCGGCGTGCACGTGGCCGGCAATGCCACCGGCGTGCATCTGATCAGCGAGAACGGCGGCTTCTTTCCGCATGGCCTGCTGCCGGCGCTGGTGCTGGTGCAGGGGGTGGTGTTCGCGTTTGCCGGCGTCGAGCTGGTGGGCACGGCCGCCGGCGAGTGCAAGGACGCGCGCAAGGTCTTGCCGCGGGCCATCAATAGCGTGATCTGGCGTATCGCCCTGTTTTATGTGGGCGCGGTGGTGCTGCTGGTCTGCCTGCTGCCGTGGAGCGCCTACAAGGCCGGGCAGAGCCCGTTCGTCACTTTCTTCGGCGCGCTCGGCGTGCCGGGCGTAGGATCGGTGATGAATATCGTGGTGCTGTCCGCCGCGCTGTCGAGCCTGAACTCCGGCCTGTATTCGACGGGGCGCGTGCTGCGCGCGCTGTCGATGGGCGGCTCCGCGCCGCACTTCCTGTCGCGCATGAGCTCGCAGTCGGTGCCGTATGCGGGCATTCTGGTGACCGTGGCGATCTACATCGTGGGCGTGGTGCTGAACTATTTCGTGCCGTCGAGCGTGTTCGAAATCGTTCTCAACGTGGCGTCGCTCGGTATTCTGAGCACCTGGGGCTTCATCGTGGTCTGCCAGATGAAGTTCCGCCAGGCGGTGGCGCGCGGCGAGGCGGAGGAGGTGAGCTTCAGGATGCCCGGTGCGCCGGTCACGTCCTGGCTGACGCTGGTATTTTTGATCGGCGTGCTCGTGTTGATGGCTTTCGACTATCCTAATGGCACGTGGACGGTTGCATCGATCCCGGTGGTGGTCCTGTTGCTGGTGGCCGGCTGGTACGGCGTGCGCCGCCGGGCGCAGACGCTGATGAAGCCGACCATCCCGTCGGTCGCGCTCACGCAGAGCGTGCTGGAGGACAACCCGTGAGGGTGGCGGGAGGATGCAACGGGCCACGGGGCAGCCGGCAACAACCATGACAGCAAGACCTGCAATACCTGTGACGACGACGGAGAACTGAAGTGACGCCATTCGATGAGATGCTCTCCGCCAATGGAGTGCGCGCGCCGTATGAACAGCTCAAGCAATGGCTCGATACCCAGCATCCTGCGAACCTTGCGCAAAAGGCCCAGGACGCGGAGAGCGTGTTCCGCAAGACCGGCATTACCTTCGCCGTGTACGGCGAGCAGGAGGCGGCCGAGCGCCTGATTCCTTTCGACATCATTCCGCGCATCATCTCCGGGCCGGAATGGACGCGCCTCTCGCAAGGCATCGAGCAGCGCGTGATGGCGCTCAATGCCTTTCTCGACGATATCTATCACCGTCAGGAGATCGTGCGCGCGGGCCGCATCCCGAAGCAACTGATCGCGCAGAACGAGGCCTTTTTGCCCGAGATGATCGGCTTCCGGCCGCCGGGCAATGTCTATACGCATATCATCGGCGTCGATATCGTACGGACTGCAGAAAACCAGTTCTACGTGCTCGAAGACAATGCGCGCACCCCCTCCGGCGTCTCCTACATGCTGGAGAACCGCGAGACCATGATGAAGCTGTTCCCCGAGCTGTTTCAGCAGGTCAAGGTGCGGCCGGTCGAAGCGTATCCCGAGTTGCTGCGCCAGTCTCTCGCGGCCGTCTGCCCGCCGGGCGGCAACCACGACAATCCGACCATCGCGGTGCTGACGCCCGGCATTCACAATTCCGCCTACTACGAGCATGCGTTTCTGGCCGACCAGATGGGCGTGCATCTGGTGGAAGGCAGCGATCTGCAGGTGGTGGACGGCCACGTGGCGATGCGCACCACCGAAGGCTTCCGCGCCATCGACGTGCTGTACCGCCGTCTCGACGACGCCTACCTCGACCCGCTGACGTTCCGCCCCGATTCCGTGCTGGGCGTGCCCGGCATCATGGACGTCTACCGCGCGGGCAACATCACCATCGCCAATGCGCCCGGCACCGGGATTGCCGACGACAAGGCGATCTATTCGTACATGCCGGAAATCGTCGAGTTCTATACGGGCCGCAAGTCGATTCTGGAAAACGTGCCCACATGGCGCTGTTCCGAGCCGGGCAGCCTGAAGTACGTGCTGGACCATCTCGAGGAACTGGTGGTGAAGGAAGTGCACGGTTCGGGCGGCTACGGCATGCTGGTCGGACCGGCGGCCTCGAAGCAGGAACGCGAGGACTTCGCGCTCAAGTTGCGTGCGCGTCCGAACAACTACATCGCGCAGCCGACGCTCGCGCTCTCGACCACGCCGATCCTGACCGAGCAGGGACTCGCGCCGCGGCACGTGGATCTGCGGCCCTTCGTGTTGGTCTCTGACCAGATTCGCATTACGCCAGGCGGCCTGACGCGGGTGGCGCTGAAGGAAGGCTCGCTGGTGGTCAATTCGAGCCAGGGCGGCGGCACCAAGGACACGTGGGTGCTGGCCGACTGAGGCAACCGGCCAGCCGGCACTAACGAAAGAGCAGCGAAAAAGCAGCAAAAAAGCGGGCAAAACAGAAACTGGATTAGGACAGCACATGCTTCTTGGACGCACAGCAAGCGGGCTCTACTGGATGCACCGCTATATCGAGCGCGCGGAAAACATCGCCCGGGTGGTCGATGCGGGACTGCGCATGGCGCTGACACGAAGCAGCGACGCACCGGCCACATGGTCGTCGGTGGTGGTGACCTCGGGTACGGAAGAAGGCTTCAGGCAGAAGCACGACGCCTGCACGGCCGACACGGTCTCCGACTATCTGCTGCGCGACACCGACAATCCGTCGAGCGTGCTCTCCAGCATCGAGGCGGCGCGCTCGAACGCGCGCATGGTGCGCACCGCGCTCACGCGCGAGACCTGGGAGAGCGTGAACGAAGCGTGGATGGTGATCAGACGGGTGCTGGCCGTCCCCGTGCCGGCCAGCGAACTGCCGGCCGTGCTCGATCGCATCAAACGCGAAGCGGCGCAGATTCGCGGCGCGTTTCACGGCACCATGCTCAGAAACGAGATCTTCAATTTTTCGCGCATCGGTACCTTCATCGAGCGGGCCGACAATACCGCGCGCATTCTCGACGTCAAATATCATCTGCTGCTGCCGGCGCTGTCTTACGTCGGCACGACGCTCGACAACTATCAGTGGGAGTCGATCCTGCGTTCGGTCGACGCGCACCGTTCTTACCGCTGGGTCTACGACGTCCAGTACAAACCGGTCAATATCGCCGACTACCTGATCCTCAACGGCCGCATGCCGCGCTCGCTGCACTTCTGCTATCTGAACATCGTCGAGAATCTGCGCTATCTGGCGCAGGATTACGGCGTGATGCACGATTGCCAGAAGACCGCGGACACGACGCTCGCCACGCTGAGAGACAATACGGTCAAGCAGATTTTTTCCCATGGCCTGCACGAGTTTCTCACCGGCTTCATCGCGCAGAACAACCGGCTTGGTTTTGAAATCGCCGAGACCTACAACTTCGATTGAGTACGGCCATGCGTATCGCCATTCGCCACACGTCCCGCTATGAGTACGAGCAACCGGTACCTTATGCCTTGCAGCGCCTGCGCTTGCGTCCCCAGTCCGGTCCCGGGCAGAACGTGCTCGACTGGCGCGTGACGGTCGACGGGGTCGAGCCGAACGTCAGCTGGACCGACGGCTTCGGCAATCGAGCCGACCTTGTGCGTCATGAGAAGAACAAGCGCGAGATCGTGATCGTCGCGGCCGGCACGGTGGAGACCGTGGATATGGCCGGCGTCTACGGCTTCACTAACGATTTGACACCGCCGTGGATCTACGAGCGCGAGACCCTGCTCACCCAGCCGGGCGAGCGTGTGCTGGCGCTCGCGGAGAGCGTGCGCGCCGGCAGCGGCCAACTGGACTCGCTGCACCGGTTGATGAACGAAGTGCACAGCCTGATCGCCTACAAGCCCGGCAGCACCGGCGTCGGCACCGACGCCGAGACCGCCTTGCGCGACGGTTCCGGCGTTTGCCAGGACCACACTCATGCGTTCATCGCCGCGGCGCGCCGGCTCGGCGTACCCGCCCGCTATATCTCGGGCTATCTGCTGATGGACGACGTCGAACAACAGGGCGCGAGCCACGCCTGGGCCGAGGCGCATGTCGACGGGCTCGGTTGGGTCGGCTTCGATGCGGCCAACGACAACTGCCCGGACGACCGCTATGTGCGCACGGCGATGGGCCTCGATTACCGCGATGCAATGCCCATCTCCGGCGTGCGCACGGGGCAGGGCGCGGAGACGCTGACGGTCGAGATCAGCGTGTCGCAGGTGCAGGGCCAGAGCCAAAGTCAGAGCCAGAACTAAAACAATAAAAGGCGCTCGAAGACGTGCCGTCCTGCGAAGCCGCTTCAAGACGCGGCGGCGACCCATGCCGCAGCGCTTGCCAGGCGCTCACTTCGTTTCAGCGCTTTTAAGTTTCATCTCCATCAACTAAGCTCAAGCGTGCGGCGACATCCGGCCCAGGCCGGAACCTGATCCTGGCCGCCACGTTCTTAGGCGCAAGCGTGCGCCGCCATTTACCTTTTCCTAACAAGTTCACCGAACCCAGAACTGCGCGCTTATGCGCAGGGTTCGGTCGACGCTGTCGTCAAGGAGCAATGTATGGCCCGGCATACCATCGCGGACTTTCTGGCAAAAACCCTCGCTGCTGCAGGTGTCGAGCGCATCTGGGGCGTCACCGGCGACAGTCTGAACGGACTGGCCTACAGTCTCGACCAGCTCGGCTCGATACGCTGGATGCATACCCGTCACGAAGAGGTCGCGGCCTTTGCCGCGGGCGCCGATGCGGCCTCCACCGGCAAGCTCGCTGTGTGCGCCGGCAGTTGCGGCCCAGGCAACCTGCATCTGATCAACGGCCTCTACGATTGCCACCGCAACCAGCAGCCGGTGCTCGCGATCGCCGCGCATATTCCGTCTACGGAAATCGGCCTCGGCTACTTTCAGGAGACGCATCCTCAGGAACTGTTCAAGGAGTGCAGTCACTTCGTCGAACTGGTGTCCAATGCGTCGCAGTTTCCACGGGTGTTGCAACGCGCCATGCGCACGGCCATCGAGGAGCGCGGCGTGGCCGTGATCGTGCTGCCGGGCGACATCGCATTGAGCGACGGGCCGAGTGAAGCCGCGCAATGGACCCATAGCTCGCCGCACACCATCGTGCCGGCCGACGCCGATCTGACACGCCTCGCCGCGATGCTGAACGGTTGCGACGCGGTGACCATCATGTGCGGCAGCGGCGTAGCGGGGGCGCACGATGAGGTGGTCGCGCTCGCGGACACGCTGGGTGCGCCGATCGTGCATGCGCTGCGCGGCAAGCCGTTTATCGAATACGACAATCCGTATGACGTGGGCATGACCGGGCTGATCGGTTTCAGCTCGGGCTATCACGCGATGATGTCGTGCGAGACACTGCTTCTGCTCGGCTGCGATTTCCCGTATCGGCCGTTCTATCCGCCCGAAGCGAAGATCGTGCAGATCGATCGCAAGGGTTCGCAGTTGGGCAAGCGTGCGCCGCTGGCGCTCGGTCTCGTGGGTACGGTCAAGGAGACGGTCGCGGCGCTGTTGCCGAAGCTCACGCACAAGAGCGAGCGCCGCTTCGTCGACAACGCCCGCAAGCACTATGCTGCGGCACGCAAGGGTCTCGACGATCTCGCCACGCCTGCCGGTCCGGGCCGGCCGATTCATCCGCAGTATCTGGCCCGCATGATCGATCAGGTGGCGAGCGAGGATGCGATCTTCACCGCCGACGTCGGCACGCCGACGCTCTGGGCCGCGCGCTATCTGACGATGAACGGCAAGCGGCAACTGCACGGCTCGTTCAATCATGGCTCGATGGCGAACGCCATGCCGCAGGCGCTCGGCGCGCAGGCCGGCCATCCGCAGCGGCAGGTGGTGTCGCTGTCGGGCGACGGTGGCCTGTCGATGCTGCTCGGCGACCTGCTCACCGCGCGTCAACTCGATCTGCCGATCAAGGTCGTGGTGTTTAACAATAGTCTGCTGGGCTTTGTTTCGATGGAGTTGAAGGCGGGCGGCTACCTCGATACCAACGTCGATCTCAGCAAGACCGACTTTGCCGCGATCGCGCAGGGCGCCGGCATCTACAGCATCCGGGTGGAGGAATCGGAAGGCGTGGAGGCAGCGCTGCGGCAGGCCTTTGCGCATCCTGGGCCGGCGCTGGTGGATGTGGTTACGTCCAGGCATGAACTGGCCATGCCGCCCACTATCGAACTGGCGCAGGCCAAGGGCTTCAGCCTCTACATGATGCGTGCGATTCTGAGCGGGCGCGGCGACGAAATCGTCGAACTGGCGAAGACCAATCTGCGCTGAGCGCGAAGCAAACGAGGGATAACCAGGCCACGTGGCCGGGCGTGCAAGACACGTTCGGCCACGCCCGGGCGTTCATCAATTACTGAGGCTTGCTTTCCCAGCCGCCGCCGAGCGCGAGGAACAGATTCGCCTGATCGATCGCGACCTGGCCCTCGGCCGCCGCCACCTGCGAGCGGATCGAAGTCAGCGTGCGCGTCGCATCCAGATCCGCGATGAACGACTCGCGTCCGCCCACGTAGAGCCGATGCGTTTCGCTGGCCGACTCGGTGGCCGATTTGAGTGCGGCACGCAAGGCATCGGCACGCGTGTAATCGGCCACGTAGGTGGCGAGACTCGTCTCGGTTTCGCGCAGCGCGTTGAGGACCACGCCGTCGAAGTGCGCGAGCGCCGCCGTGCTCGCATCCTGTGCCTCGCGCACGCGACCGCGTGCCCCGTTGGCCGGGAAGGTCCAACTGATCAGGGGTCCGAATCTCCAATAATTGGTTTGCGCGTTACCGAGATCTTCGGCAAGGCCGACCGTCCCCGCCGAGGCGCCGAAACTGACGGTGGGATAGAGCGCGCCGGTGGCCACGCCGATCCGCGCGGTCGACGCCGCGAGCTGGCGCTCGGCTTCGCGCACATCGGGCCGGCGTTTGAGCATGGCGGCGCCGTCGCCGACCGGCAGCGCTTGCTTGATCTGCGGCACCGTATTGCAGGAGAGCACCGCAGGCGGCAGATCCGACGGCGCGCGCGCCAGCAGCATAGCCAACTGGTACTGGGCGATCTTGCGCCGCGCCGTATAGCGCGGGATGTCGGCCGTCAACGATTCGACCTGGGTCTGGCCGCTCGTCACATCCGGCGTATTGCCACGCCCGGCATCGCGCAAGCGGCGCGATACGTCCACGCGCTCCTTCTGCAGCGCGAGGGACTGCTGCGCAATCTTCAGTTCTTCCGCCGCCGAGCAGTTCTCGATGTAGGCGCGCACGACGTCGGCCACCACGGTGATGCGTGCGAGATCGCCGGCCGCCTGGGTCGCTTCGCTCTCTGCGTTCGCGGCTTCCACGCCGCGGCGCAGCTTGCCGAACAGATCGAATTCATACGAGACGTGGATGCCCGCATCGCCCTCGTTCGACACCGGAATCTTGCCGAAGATCAGGTATTGCTGCCCGGACTCCTGGGCCCGCGCGAATGCCGCGTCCGCGCCGCCGGAGAATCCGCCTTGCGCTTCGGCAACGCCGAGCGCTTCCTGCGAGCGCGCGAGATTCGCCGCGGCGACGCGCAGGTCGGTGTTCGATTTCAGGGCCTCGCCTACCAGTTTCTCGAGCACCGGGTCGTCATAGAGATGCCACCAGTCGGGCGGCACCGGTTGCTGCGATACGTGATGGCCGTCGACGTCCGGCAACGGCGCGTCGGCGAACGGCGCGTTGACGACGGCGGCTTTCGGCAAGGAATAATTCGGGCCGACGGTACAGGCGGCGAGCGCCAGCACGAGAGGGACCAGCGGCACGAGCGGCGCCAGCGACGCTAACGGCGTCGACCGCAGAAGAGAGCAGGCACGCGAGCGCTTCATTTCGCGGCGCTCGCTGCGGGTTGCGTAGCCGCTTGCGGGGCGGACTGAAGCGCGGGTTGCACCGCCGGTTGCACGGCAGCGGCCTGAACCGAAGCCCCCGAAACCGAAGCCGCCTGAGCCGACGCCGCCGTACCATCCGCCTTCGCCGCTTTCCCCGACGCAGGCGCGACTTCGCGTACCGACACCGTGGCGGTGCGCCCGGCGATCATGCGGAAATCCTTCGGTATGTCGTCCAGCGCGACGCGTACCGGAATCCGCTGTGCGAGGCGCACCCAGCTAAAGGCCGGGTTCACGTTCGGCAGCAGGTTCGAACCTTCGGCGCGATCGCGGTCCTCGATGGCGGCCACGATGCTCGCCACGTGCCCGCGCAGCACACCCGGCTCGCCCATGATCTTGATGTCCACGGCCTGGCCGATATCGATGCTGGAGAGCTTGGTTTCTTCGAAGTAGCCATCCACGCGGAACGAATGCACGTCCACGACCGACAGCACCGCCCGGCCTGCCGAGGCGAACTCGCCGGTGCGCGGCGCGCGGTCGTTCAGATAGCCGTCCACCGGACTGACGATGTGGGTGCGCTGCAGATTCAGGCGCGCGGTATTGACCGCGACCAGCGCATCGGCGAGCGCGGCCTCGTCCGTTTCGACGCGCGAGCGGCTTTCTTCCGCCACTTCACGCGCCACCAGGTCGCCCAGTTGATGATTGCGCACATCTTCGCGACGCGCCTGATCGAGCGTGGCGCGCCGTTGCTGCACCGTGGCTTCCGCCTGCTGCAGCGCGAGCGTGTAACGCGCCTGGTCGATCAGGAACAGCGTTTGGCCCTGTTTGACCTGCTGGTTGTCGACGACGTCGACCTCGGTGATCAGACCGGACACGTCGGGCGCCACCTGGATGATGTCGGCGCGGATACGACCGTCGCGCGTCCAGGGCGAGAACATGTAGTAGTCGATCAGCTTCCACAGCACAAGGCCCGCGATCACGACGACGATCAGGGTCAGCACGATCTGACCAATGGAGAACCAGGTTTTTTTCACGTTATGAACCGGTGCGAAACGATGACGACAAGACCCAGCACCAGCACGTAGATGCCGAGATCGAAAATGGAACGGTGCCAGACAAGACGGTAAAAGCCGGTGCGCGCCAGCAGCGCGCGGATGACGAGATTGATCAGATAGGCGACCAGCATCAGCACGAGGATGGCCGGCACGAACACGCCGAAGATGTCGATTTCGCCGATCATGGTCGGCACCCCGGCGGTGAGGTCATAGGGCTCATCAGGCGGCAGGTTCCTCGGTGGGCGGAGCGGGTGGCGTCAACGAAGCGATCGTGGCCGGAAACAGCGACAGGCGCAAGCCGACCAGCGCATGCAGCGCATCGCGCAGTTGCCGCGCCGAGGTCGCCGCGCTGCTGGGGGCGCTGGGCGTGCCGGCCGCATTGGGTGGGCCAGCAGCACCCGCGGCATCAGGCGCATTCGCCGCACCGGCCGCATTCGCCAGCCCCAGCGCGACGATCCGTGCGAGCGCCGCGTCGATGGCGGACATCAGGCTCTCGGGTACCTGCTGGCGTCCGCGGCGGGAGATGCAGGTTTCGAAGTGAGCGCGGATACCGTCGAGTACGCCGTCGATGGCGGCGGGCGCTTCGCCGCCCAGCTTCGGCCGCAGGCGGCGCAGGTCGAGCGCGTTGAAGGCGATGCGCAGGTCGCGGAAACTTTCGATGGACGGATGGCGGTGGTCGTCGGTCGCGGCGAGGCGCGGGATCAGTTGCATCAGACGGTCGAGCATGCGCGCGGCGAGATTGCGCTGATCTTCGATCGGCTGCTTCGAGGCGCTCAGCGCTACGTCCGCCCAGCTCGAACGCATCAGCCGGCGCGCGGCGATCTCTGCGCCGAACGGCCGTGTCGCCTGGGTCCACAGGAAGGCGTACAGCAGGCCCGCGAGCCCCGCGAGATTACTGTTCAGGAAGACGAAGAAATCGGCGTCGTAGGCGTCCTGAATGCTGATGAAGGTCGCCGTGTTGACAGCCACCAGCATGGTGGCGAGATTGAACTGCGGCCGCGGAATCAGCGTGCCGACCAGAATGAACGGCCCCGCGAACAGGATCACCAGCATCGGGAAGTCGTGGACGTGCGGCAGCACGACGAACAGATAGAGCCCGGCCAGCGCGACACTGGCGGCGGTGGCCGTGAAGAACTTGAACACTTGCGGCGCGGGGTCGTCGAGCCCCGCGAAGAAGCAGCACGCCACCGCTGCCAGCGTGACCGCGCCGGCGCCGTCGTTCCAGCCCGAGCTGATCCAGAGTACGCACGCGAAGATGATGGCGCCGACCGCCGAGGCGGTCGAGAACAGCATGATGCCGCGATCGAAATAACGTTCCGTGCCGCCCAGCCGCCAGTGACGAAAGCGCGGCTTCCAGGTGCCGTCTTCCGCCGTGATGAGGTGGCGCAGCGCGCGGCAGTCCTGCCAGACATCGATGAGCTGCGCGAGGCGCCACAAGGCATTCGAAAGCAGCGCGCCCTCCCACGTGGCGAGTGCCGCGGACGGCGGCTGCAACGCGGCGATGCGCCCGCGCAGGGCGTCGGCTTCGGGGTCGGGGCGCCGGCCCTGGCTGGCCGGGCGCAGCGGCATATTGAACCATTTGACGACGTCGGCGAGCAGCGGCTCGAGTCCGGCGGGACGCTCCCGCTGGCCGCCGAGCAGGGCCACCAGCGGATCGGCCAGCGACGACATGATGGGCAGCAGCAGTTGCATGCGGCCGCGCAGGTCGCGGGTGCGGTTCAGGATGTCGGGCCGGGTATGGTCGTAGGCGAGCTGGCTTAGCAGCAGCTCGAGGCCGTTGACGGTGGCGGCGAGCCGCTGGCGGCAGGCCGAGATCGAGGCGCCGGCGATGTGCCCGGAGAGCGTCTCGGTGGCATAGAACACGGCGTCGCGGAACCAGCCGTCGGTGCGTTCGACGATGGACGGCGCGAGCCGGTTCGGAAACACCGCGCCGCCGACGACACTGGCGCACACGATGCCGAGCAGGATCTCCTCGGTGCGGGTGATGGCGAGGTCGAAGACATTGGTCGGATTGAACACGGCCGGCAGCGCGATCAGCGGCATCGTATAGCCCGCGAGCATGAAGACGTAGCTGCGCGCCGTGCGGTCGGAGATGGCCAGATAGAGCAGGGTGCCGGTCCAGAGTGCGACGACCACGCTGAAGAGATACGGCGACTCGACGAAGGGCGGCACGAACAGAACCGCCGCCGAGGCGCCGAGGGCCGTGCCGAGCGCGCGATAGAGCGCCTTCGAACGGGTCGCGCCGACAAACGGATTCGACACGATGTAGACCGTTGCCATGGCCCAGTAGGGACGCGGCAGTTCGAACAGGAGCCCGAGGTAGAGGGCGAGCATCGCTGCCGCAAAGGTCTTGACGGAAAACAGCCAGTCGCGCAGTGAGGGGTAGACCATGGGGCGCTAGGCGGCGGCTGGCATGGCGTCCGCGCGCCGCCATGCCCGGGCGAGTCCACGGGGGCTGCTGACGCCGGCGGGGTGGGCAGCGGGATTCGACATGGTTCGCATCGGCTCGGGTGAAGAGGGAGGCACCGGTAGTTTAAGCCCGGTTGTTATCCGGCGCGACCCCGAAAAGCGACGCGACCGTGAGACTTGCAGCAAGCTTGCATGATAAATGAGTCTGCCCCGATCGTGCGTCGAAACCAGCACACGCGGTCTTCTGGGCGGGCGAATCCGCGTGCCTCATATAGATCGAAGAATTCCTTTGTTCTCGCCGCCGCCTGCTTCTCTTATCGTTCACCCCGGTCATCAAAACAACACCTGATTACGGGAAATCATCCAATGAAGAAGCGCCTTTCTCTGCTGGCCATCCCCGCCGGCCTGGTCCTGTCCGCCGGCGCTCAGGCGCAAAGCAGCGTCACGCTGTACGGCATTGTCGACGCGGGTATCGCCTATGTGCATAACGCGCAGAGCAGCAACGGGCAGAACCAGTCCACCCTGGTCAAGTTCGCGAGCGGCAACATCTCCGGCAGCCGCTGGGGCCTCAAGGGCACGGAAGACCTGGGCGGCGGACTCGCGGCGATCTTCCAGTTGGAAAACGGCTTTAACCTCGGCACCGGCGCGCTCGGCCAGGGCAGCCGCGAGTTCGGCCGCAAGGCGGTGGTGGGCCTGACCGGCAACGCGTGGGGTACCGTCACGCTCGGCCGTCAATACGATCCGATCGTCGATCTGGTTCAGGGGCTGACCGAGGACAACTACTTCGGCGGCGTGTTCGGCACGCCGGGCGACCTCGACAACTACGACAACAGCTTGCGCGTCAGCAACTCGGTCAAGTACGTGAGCCCTATCTTCGGCGGCTTCCAGGTCGAAGCGCTGTATGGCCTGGGCGGTGTGGCCGGCTCGACCGGCAGCGGCCGCACCTGGAGTCTGGGCGCGGCCTATGCGAACGGGCCGCTGTCGCTCGGCGCCGGCTATTTCTACGCCAACGGCGGCAACACGCTGACCAACGGCTTGCGCACCTGGACCAGCAGCTCGGACAGCCTCTTCAACACGGTGATCAACTCGGGCTTCGCCAGCGCCAACTCGATCCAGATTGCCAAGGTGGGCGCGCAGTACGTGATCGGCGCCGCGACTATCGGCGCGGCGTACTCGAATACCCAGTACGGCAGCGATGCCTTCTCCGCGTTCCACGAGACGGCCAAGTTCAACAACGGCTCGGTGTTCTTCAACTATCAGTTCACGCCAGCCGTGCGGGCCGGCGTGGGCTACAACTACACGTCGCTGACGGGACCGTCGTCGGCGCACTATAACCAGGCCAACCTGGGCGCCGACTATGCCGTGTCCAAGCGCACCGACCTCTATGCGCTGTTCGGCTACCAGAAGGCGAGCGGCAAGACCTTGAACTCGAGCGGCGCAACGGTGAACGCGGACGCGTCGATCGGCGACTTCGGCGTGAACTCGGGTAGCAACTCCCAGGACGTGGCGGTGGTCGGGATCCGCCACAAGTTCTGAGGACGGGAGAGCGCAAGCGTCTGGATCAGCAGGACGGTTGCGGTCCTTGCGGTTCCCGAGGGCTGAATGCCGATACTGAATCCTGAGAGAGAAGCGGGCCTACGGTGCAGACCGTAGGCCCTTTTTTTGTTGCGGGCGCGAGCGAGGCGGGCTGCATTGTCGGGCCAGGTCCACGTGCGCGTATGTGTTGCGCATGGCTGCGTCTCGCCCGCGCGCAGCCGGCGGTGGCGTACCGTAGACCGCTAGCCGCTTCGCAGACTACACTGCGGACCAGGTCGCACGGACGGTCCTCGCCGCCGGCGCATGGCTCGACATCCGCATAGGCAATCAACAATGAGAAACAACACTGCCCAGGCTATCCGGTTGCGTGAGGCAACGCTGCTTCGCCGCGCGCTGCAATGGCTACGTACTCACGCGCTATGGCTCGTGATGGCGAGTGCGCCGCTGCCCGCGCTGGCGCAACAGGTGGCCGCGGTGCAACCGGCGTCGAGCGGCGCCGCGGGTGTGACGGTGGCCGGTGCTTCGCTGCTGCCCGGTCTGGTGCGCGAGCATATGGGCTTGCCGATCACCTTGCCGGACGGCGCGAAGCCCACGCTCGAAGCCCTGGTGGTGCGGCCGGATCGGCCGGGCCGCTGGCCGCTCGTGCTGATGACGCCGGGTACGCCGCGCAGCGGCGGCGCGGGCGTCGTGGACCGTGCGCCGGAACTGCTGCTGAACGCCGCGGTGGCGTTCGCGCAGCGCGGCTACGCGGCGGTGATCGTGTTGCGGCGCGGCTTTGGTCACTCGGATGGACCCTATGCGGAAGGCCTGGGTTCGTGTCGCAACGAGGACTATCCCGGCGCGGGCAAGGTCTCCGCCGACGACATTCTCGGCGCGCTGGAAACGTTGCATGCGCAACCTTGGGTGGACCCCGAGCGCGTGATCCTGCTCGGCAAGTCGACCGGCGGCTTTGCGGTGCTAGCGGCGGCCGCGCGCAATCCGCAGGGCGTGGTGGGGATGCTGGATTTTGCCGGCGGCCGCGGTTCGCTGCGCCCCGACTACGTGTGTCAGGAGGACCGACTGGTTGCCGCCGTCGAGCAATACGGCACGACCGCAAAGATTCCGAGCCAGTGGGTGTGGTCGGAGAACGATCACTATTTCAGCCCTGAGCTGGCCCAGCAGATGCTGAGCGCTTACACGTCGCATGGTGCGCCGGCGCAGCTCGCGGTGTTGCCACCGTTTGGCGAGGACGGGCATGAACTGCTCTACGATGCGCCGGCGCAAGCCTGGTGGCCGGCGGTGGAGCCGTTCCTGAAGCGCCTGAATCTGCCGACCGCGGTGGTGGTCGATTTGCCTGCGCTGGCCGCTTTACCTGCGCCGGCGGGTCTGAATCCCGGCTGCCAGACGCGCTTCGATACGTACGGCGCGTCGCGCAATGAAGGCAAGGCCTTTGTGATTGCCGAAGGCGGTCACTGCTCGTCCGACGTGATCGAGCGTTCGGCGCAAGAGGCGGCGCAGCATGCGCTGGAGTACTGCAACGGGAAGTGGTCGGGGTGCAAGGTTTATGCGCAGGGGCAGGGGGTGGCGGAGTAGTGCGCCCATGTGAGGACAGGGGCATAGTCACGCAACCCCCGCCGGTCCGGCTAGCTAGCACTCAAGGAAAATCCGGCCGCGCCGGAAACTGCCGGTCGCTTTCCCACAGTCCTTGCAACTGACGCGAAGCGGCCTGCCACTTGCCGTCGACGAAGCGGTACGTCCGGTACGTGGTGACGAAGTTATTTCCATCCACGGCCGGCGCGCAGAAAACATCTTCGATCTCTTCGGTCGCCCCCGCGCCTGAACGTGGCGGCACGATTTTCCAGTCGGCCTTGCCGGTGCGTGCGAGGACAAGCGGAGCGGCCTCGCCTTGCGCCGATTCGTAGCGCGCGGGTTCGAGCCCGCTATGCGCCGGCACCAGCATCTCCGTGGCCGGCCCGCTGTACGAACCCATGGGCGCGGTTTCGTCGATGGTCAGGAACCATGCAGACGCAGGCAAGCCATGCAGCGGCGCAGCTTCTAGCGTGGCGAGCGGATAGTCGAGTTTTCGGCTGGCGAGTACCGTATCCGCCGCCGAGACGAGTTGCACTTGTGCGTTCAGCAGCGGGGCGTGACTCACGCCTTCGGGCAGCGCGTCGGCGCTTGCTGCGCTTTGCCACAGCGTCTTGTGCAACTCGGGCGTGATGCGTGCGTCTTCGAGAATCTCGAGGAACGTCCCGGCTCGATCGGCGGTCGGCAGGCGCTGCGCGACGCGATAGCCTTGTGCAAGTGCGATTGCGGGCGTTGTCGCGGCGGAGGCTGCGGTGGTGTGCAGCGCGGCTGGCGGTGGCGTTGGTGTAGCCGCTAGCGTTAACGGTTGCGCTGCCGCCGGAGTCGCTGCATGCGGCGCGGCTTGCGTGACCGCCTGAACCGAAGCTTGCATGACGCCGGCCGCAGCCGTCTGCGTACGATCCCCCGCAGCAGGCGCAAAATCGATGTTCGGGATAACGAACGTTTGATCCGTCTGCGCACCCGGAGCACGATAGGTCACCACCGAGGTATTTTTAAAGGCTTTTTGCACCGTCACCTTGATGCCCGGCTTGATATCGATGCAGCCGCCCGAGGCCGCGAGACTCTGCGTCTGAGGTTCCGGCGCCGCTGCATGGGTGCGGCTGTCGCCGCCCGGCAGCGTGAGCCGCGAGAGCGCATCGGCGGAGGTGCACATGACACCCGGATGCATGGCGATCAGGTCGTCAGCCTGCGCGTGAGTCGAAAGTGCGCCAAGGCTCAACGCCAGCATGGCGAAACGTGTTTGCAGCATCTACCGTCCTCGAGATTCAATCCAGCCGCGGATTATAGAAAACCGTTGCCACCGCAACAAGCGAAAGCTCGACCATGAAGCTGCCGCGTTGCCGCTCCGGCGCAATTCAGTTGCAACCCGGTCGCCACTCAGTCACCACTCCCACCCCGTCCACCCGGCCCGCCGCACCCAGCCCCCGTGCTACGATGATTTGCCGAGCGAGATGGAGACCCGCATGAATCCGGAGACCGTAGCCAGGTTCGACCACGAATTTGCCCCCCGTATCGCCGCCACTCTCGCTGGCCTGTTCGACACCGGCGTCCACGCGGAAGTCTTGCCCTATCAGGGCCACGGCCACCCTACGCGGGTCAGGGTGTGGGCCGAGCCCATCGAAGCGCTGCGTCATTATCCGCACGCGCTCAATCTGCACCTCACCTGGGACAGCGACGAAATCGAGCGCCTGATGGACGAAGACGGCGAGACGCGCTTTTCGCGCTACCTGAACGCGCTGCCGCGCAAGCTCGACGCCTGGCACTTTGCGCGCGAACTGGATTTCCGCTCCCATACGCAGGCCGAAGCCGAAATGCTGCTGGGTGGCCTGGACTTCGAGGCCTAGCGGTAGCGGACGCTCCAACGCGCGCCGCAGCGGCATCAGTCAATTATTAAAAATGAATCCCGTTCAGTCGGGGCGAAAGGAAGCCGTAATAGGCGAGAGAGACGCAAGCAGCGCCGACACGTAGGCCCTTTTAGCGCACGTTGTGCAACGGAGGCGCTCAAGAACCCCGGTCGTCCGGGGCATTGCCGCGTGTGGGCCGCTTGCCGTCACTCATTCACCGCCTTCCGGACGGAGTCCTTCGCATGGGCATGCGCTCCATTGCAGTCAAACTGAGCCTCATTTTCGGCGCGGCGCTCGCGGCCACGATTCTCGCCATCACGCTGTTCGCCACGCTCAATGTCCGCCGCCAGGCGGTCGACAGTTTCAACGAGGCGAGCAATGGGCAGATTCGCCAGATCGACGCCAGCCTCAAAGACACGTTCAAGCGGATTCACGACAACGTCGTGTTTCTGTCCGATACGCCGCTGGTCCAGTCGGCCAATGAATCGGTGAGCAACTATCTGACCCATGGCGGCCAGATGACGCCCGACACCAACGGGGGTGTCGAGACCGATATCTTCCATCTGCTGCAGCGCTTCGGCGACAGCCATCCCGATCTGCAATACGTCTACATCGGGACGAAGTGGGGCGGCTATGTGCAGTGGCCGAAGGGCAAATTCACCAGCGATCACTACGATCCGCGCGAACGCCCCTGGTTCACCCAGGGCACCCAGGCCGCCGGCGAGGTGCGCCGCACACCCGCTTACGCGAACTCGGGCGGCGACAAGAACGTCATCATCAGCTTCGTGCGCACCATTCAGGACAGCCAGGGCAAAGCGCTCGGCGTGCTCGGCATGGATATTTCGCTCGACGGCTTCGCGAAGATGATCGGCCAGGTGCGCTTCGGCGACACCGGCTATCTGATGGTGGTCGAAGACAGCGGCACGGTGCTGGTCGATCCGCGCGAGCCGTCGCATAACTTCAAGCCGCTCAAGGACCTCGGCGACGGCTATCGCGAACTCGCGGATATCGCGAACGGCGCGCAGTCGGTCGCTATCGACGGCACGCAATACGACGGCGTCATCTATACGTCGCCGGAGCTGGGCTGGAAATACATCGGCCTGATTCCGCACCGCGAGATGATGGCGTCGGCCAATCGCCTGAGCGCGATCCTGATTGCAGCAGGCCTGATTGCGCTTGCCGCCGCGCTGGCACTGACCACCGCACTCGGCCGCAAGCTGACCGCGCCGCTGCGCCAGGTATCGAACGGCATGCAGGACATCGCTTCGGGCGACGGCGATCTGACGCAACGTCTGCCGGTGACGAGCGACGACGAGGTCGGCGTGCTGGCCGCGCAATTCAATGCCTTCGTCGAGAAACTCAATGGCGTGCTGTTGAACATTCGCGCCAACAGCGAGACGCTGCGCGTCGCGACCGGCGAGATCTCGGCGGGCAACGCCGATCTGTCGGCCCGCACTGAACAGCAGGCCGCCGCACTCGAGGAAACCGCGGCCAGCATGGAAGAGCTGACCTCCGCCGTCAAACAGAATGCCGACAACGCGCGGCATGCCAGTTCGCTGGCGGCGAATGCGTCGGACGTGGCGCGCCGCAGCAGCGACGTGGTGGAGCGCGTCGTGGTGACGATGAGCGATATCAGCCAGAGCTCGAGCCGGATCGCGGATATCACCGGCATCATCGAAGGCATCGCGTTTCAGACCAATATTCTCGCGCTCAATGCGGCGGTCGAATCGGCGCGCGCCGGCGAGCATGGCCGCGGCTTCGCGGTGGTGGCGAGCGAAGTGCGCAGTCTCGCGCAACGCTCATCGAGCGCGGCCAAGGAGATCAAGGAACTGATCGGCGCGTCGGTCGGCAAGATCCATCAGGGCTCGGCGCTTGCCAGCGAAGCCGGACAAACCATGTCGGAAGTCACGCATGCCGTCGGCCAGGTGACGTCCATCATGGGCGAGATCGCGGCCGCATCCGACGAGCAGAGCCGGGGCATCGCCCAGGTCAATCTGGCTATCACGCAGATGGACGACGTCACGCAGCAAAACGCGGCGCTCGTCGAGGAGGCTGCGGCGGCGTCCCGTTCGCTGGAGGATCAGGGACGGCAACTGAACGAAACAATCGCCGCGTTCCGCCTGCGGGCGCGTGAGTGAATGGTACGGCTGACGCGGGCAGCGCCCACGCCAGCCGTCAACCGCATGGCGCCGTGGGGCGCCTAGAACCGCCCATTCGTATCGGTGCCCGGCGCGAACGACACGCCGCGCAGCACCTCGCCGAAGCCCGCACCGCGCAACGTGACGAACTTCTCGCCGGCGGCCGCGGCTGCGGTGGTGTTCTTCAGCAGATCGCGCGTGACCACCAGCCGGTTCGGATCCGCGCCGATGTCGCCGTCGCCGCTCACCGTCGACGTAATCGCCCACAGCGTCACCGTGCCGTCGCCTTCGACGCGGCCGGTCAGGCTGCGCAGCCCGTCGGTAGCCGGCGCCCAGGGCAGACCCGTGGCCGGATTCGAACCGGTCGGGTAACCCGGCACCGTGTACTGCGTGCCGAGATTGAGACCGGCCTGCAGCGTATAGGCCAGTGTCCACTTCTTCGCCGTAGCGTTATAGATCCACTTCTGCAAACCGGCGCCCGTCTGCGCGGCGGCATGCGTGAAGAGATCGCTGCCGCCCGTGTAGCCGTCGCCTTCATCCGCGACGTAAAGCGTCGTGGCATTGGCGAACCACAGGCCGAACGGGTAGGCGAGCGTGGTGGCGCTCTTGTTGGGCGTCGACGGGAAGCCTGCCAGAATGCACATGTTGCTGGGCAGGCCGCTCGTTTGCAGTGTGGCGGCGGTGTAGGCGAGCGCGGTGGTGGGCAGCGTTGCATTCGCTGCGGGCACACCTGTACCCGACGGGCAGGCCGTCCCGGTGGTGTCGAGGAAGTACACGGTGTTGACGCCGTTGCTGCCGCTGCCCTTGGTGTAGTACAGGACGTTGTTGTAAATCGTGATGCCGCGGAAATTGTCGTCCTTGCCGATCTTGTCGGCCTTGGCGCCGAGTTCGGTGACCGAGAAGCTGCCGAGCGGCGTCGGCGTGCCGGGATTCTGCTGGGCCTCGGGCTGCTTCGACGGGTCCACGATCTGCGCGCCGGTGCCGACGATGATGCCGTTGGGTTGCGGATTCGCGCCATTGCCGGCGTTGCCGGTCGTGTAGAACACGCCGTCGTGACCGTTACCCGGGTTCAGAATCGCAGCGCGTCCGTTATCGCCGCTATAGGCGTTCGTTTCGGTGAAGCGGAAATGGCCCGCGCGGTCGACGAGTGCAATGCCGCGATAGAAGTTCTGCCCGTCCGGATTGGTCGGATCCACCACGCCTGGGGTGTTCGCATTCGAGACGTCGAGCGCATTGACCGGCGCAACGTAGCCGACGAAGCTCAGATACCGGCCATCGGTCGACAGGTGCAGGGCCAGTTCGGACTTCGAACTGAAGCTCGTCACGAGTTGGCCCTGCGCATTGCCCTGATGCAGGCTGTTTGGCACTTCCAATGAACTGACGATTGCACCCGAAGGCGTCAACTGATCCAGATAGATCCGCGAGGTGACGCCGAAATTGGCGTCGTACAGCACGTTGTTCCACACGTACGGATAGGTGCCGTCGTTCGTGGCGCCGGTGGCTGCGCTGCAGCCGCCCGTCGTGTTGGCGCAGTTCGGCGGCAGGATCGTGCCCGGCTGGACGTTGCCCGACAGATTGTCGTAGACGCTGCGACTCACCACCAGCAAGCCTGGAAAGAACGGGCTTTCACCTTCGAAAGGAAACTGCTGTGCGTAGGCGCTCACGCTTGCGGCAAGCAGGGTCAAGGCAAGCAGCGGGGTGCGTGCCTTGAGCGCGGCACGGGCAGTCAGACGGGACGTGAGGGGCGAATTGAAACGGGAAGGCGCGCAAGCACCGGTGGCGGTTTGCATCTGTAGTCTCCGTACGGCATTGGGGGAATAGTTGTGACGGACTTGCAGGACAACCGCGCTACCGTAGCAGCGCTTCATGAAGGATTATTGACGTGCCGCTTTCACTTTCGTCAGGCAGAGGCGCCGAGGCGGAAGAAGCTGACGCTCTGCACCAGGCCCGAGGCTTTGCTCTGCACCGCATCGGCGGCCGCCGCGGCCTGTTCGACCAGCGCCGCGTTGCTCTGTGTGACCTGGTCCATCTGGTTGACCGCGTCGTTCACTTCGGCGATACCGGTGGCCTGATCGACCGTGGCGGTGGCAATCGCCTCGACAATGCGCGTGACGCTGCCCGCGCTTTCCACCACGCCATCCATCGTATGGCTCGCGCGCTGGATCAGTTGCGTGCCGGCGTCGATGGTCGCCACCGACTCGCGGATCAACGCCTTGACCTCGCGGGCCGCGTCCGCCGAGCGCTGCGCGAGACTGCGCACTTCGCTGGCGACCACCGCGAAGCCGCGTCCCTGGGTGCCGGCGCGAGCGGCCTCGACGGCCGCGTTGAGCGCGAGGATGTTGGTCTGCGCGGCAATCGCTTCGACCACCGCGATGATGTCGACGATGCGCTTCGACGCCGCGTTGATCTGCTCCATCGTACGCACGGCATCGCTCATTACGACGCCGCCGTCGCGCGCCGCCTGCGCCGCGGTTTGCGCGAGTGCGGTCGCATTGCGGGCGTGGGCGGCGTTCGTTTGCACGGAATCGGTGAAGTGCTGCATCGAAGCCGCGGTTTCTTCGAGCGACGCGGCTTGCTGTTCGGTGCGCGCGGACAGATCGAGATTGCCCGCTGCGATCTGCTGGGTGGCGGAGGAAATCGTAGTGGCGCCTTCGCGGATTTCGCTGACGATATGACGCAAGCGATGATTCATATCGTTCAAGGCAACCAGCAACTGACCGGTTTCGTCCGTGCCCGTCACTTCGACGTCGGCGCGCAGATCGCCGGCGGCGACCGCTTGCGCCACCCCGACCGCCTGGCGGACCGGCCCGGTGATGCTGCGGCTCAGGAAGCCGATCGCCGCCACGCCGAGCATCAGTGCACCCAGCACGACCACCAGCAGCAGCGTGCAGGCGAGGCGATAGGCGTCTTCGGAGGTCTGCTGGATGCGCTCGTCCGAAGCCTGCGCCTGTTGCATGACGGAGGCGACGATCGCATCGATCGCGGTAGTCGGGGGACGGTCGATACCTTTGACGAGGGCGTCGACGGTGTGCGGGCTGTTTGCGTCGGCGACATCGAAATGCCTGAGCGCATCGAGGTAGCTGGTTTGCAGCGAGGCGTGCGTTGCGATGGCATTGTCGACGCCGTCGAGGTTGACACCCAGCGCGCTCAACTGACTTCTGAGCTGTTGCAACGCTGCGGTGGTCTTGTCGCTTTGCGCGACGAAAGCCTGCTGGTGGGTGGCGAGCGCCGCGGCATCGCTGCTGCGCAACAGCAGGTCTTTCCATTCCTGGACCTGCTTCTTGAATTCGACCTGGGCGACACGCGCGGTGTCGGCCGCACGGCTGTACTGCTCGAGCGTCTGGGCCGACTCGATCTGCAGCGCGTGCGTCTTCGACAGCGCGTGCCATCCTTCCAGACCGACGACCATCGTTGCCGCCAGCAGCACAGCCCCAAGCAGCGCCAGCTTGGCGGCGATTTTCATATTTCGATAAAACGACACACCGACTCCTGATACGTGATGCGGATCGCCGCCTCGCGCCCACGCTTGTGACATCGGCGCGGCGGCTGGAGCCGCAGAAACCCCGGCCGGACTTTAAGGCACGGTGCGGTGCGCCGCAAGTCCGGAAAGACCATAATGATAATTAGACCTGCTGAGGGTATGAAACCCTCGGATCAATCGAGCCGGAACTGGGTGACGGCCGTCGCGAGACTGGCGGCTTGCGATTGCAGCGCGGCGGCTGCGGCCGTGGATTGCTCCACCAGCGCCGCGTTCTGCTGCACCATTTCGTCAAGCTGGGACACCGCGCGATTGACTTCCTGAATGCCGCGCGTCTGTTCGGTGGCGGCCTGGGTGATTTCGGAAATGATCGTCGTCACGTTCGACACGTTGCTGACGATCTCCGTCATCGTTTCACCCGCGTGGCGCACCTGGTTCGAACCGGAGGTGACGCTCGAGACCGTCGACTCGATCAATCCCTTGATTTCCTTGGCGGCTTGCGCGCTGCGCTGCGCGAGGCTGCGCACTTCGCCGGCCACCACCGCGAAGCCGCGGCCCTGTTCGCCGGCGCGGGCCGCTTCGACCGCCGCGTTGAGCGCGAGGATATTGGTCTGGAAGGCAATGCCGTCGATCACGCCGATGATGTCGGCGATCTTCACCGAGGCGCTTTCGATTTCACGCATCGTCGTGATCACTTCGGAGATCACGACGCCGCCGCGCGAGGCGACGAGCGAAGCCGATGCGGCGGTGTCGTCGGCCTGTTTGGCGGAGCTGGCCGACTGGCCGACCGTCGCCGTGATTTCCTCCATCGACGCCGCGGTTTGCTGCAGGCTCGCGGCGGCGGATTCGGTGCGGCCCGACAGGTCGACGTTGCCCGCGGCAATCTCGTTGGCGGCCACCCGCACCGACTCGCTGGCGTCGCGAATCTGCCGCATCACGCGGCTCAGCTTGTCGATGAAGCTGTTGAACGAACGCGCGATCTGCGCGACTTCATCCTCGCCGACCGCGGGCAGGCGCTGGGTCAGATCGCCTTCGCCGGAGCCGATTGCATCCATCGCATCGCGCACCTGCGAGAGGCGCCGGAACGACACGGCGGTCACCGCCGCCACGATCGCCGCGGCGATGCCGGCAATCACGATCAGCGCAATGATCGAGGTGGTCAGCAGCGAACGCATGCCGGCGGTCGCTTCGGCTTTGTCGAGCGCGACGATCGCGATCCAGTCGGTGCCGGCAATCGGTTGCGCGCGCAGCAGTTTGGTGCTGCCGCCAATCTCGACCGGCAGCGGATGATCGAGCGTCGTCAGCGTCGCCAGTTTGTCGGCGGTGAGATCCGGCGCGAGATCGGTGACGGGCTTCAGGATCAGCTTCGCGTCGGGGTGCGCGACGATCTGGCCGCTGCTGTTCACCAGCATGCCGAAGCTCGAGGGTGTCGGATGAATCGCCTTGATGTTGGCGATCACGCTGCCCATTTCGACGGTGCCCGCCACCACGCCCTTCACGACGCCGTCGCGAATCATCGGCGAGACGAAGGACACCACCAGACGACCGTTGGCGATGGACACGTAAGGTTGCGACACGGTCGGCTTGCCTGCTGCCAGCGCCTGCTTGTACCAGGGGCGGACGGTCGGATCGTAGTCGGACGGGATGCCGGTCGGGTCCTCGAACTTCGATGTCTTGTCGGCGTAACCGGCGTAGACGTTAGCGAAGTTTCCGGCGCTGGCCATCAGCTTGAACGTCGGTATCGGATCGGGCTGTAGCGCGGGACCCTGCAACGAGTCAATCATCTGACTATTGGTGGCAACCCATTGGTTGATGCCTGCCACGTGACCGCTCTCGACGGCTGTGAGGCTGTCGTCGATCGAAGCGGTGTTGTATCCGTTGGCAACGAAGTAGTTGAGCCCCGTATTGGCGGCGAGCGCTACGACAACGATGGCGACGCACAGGGCGACAATACGCGCGCGAATGGATGAGAACATGGTGGGCGTCTTTCGGTGGTGAGCAGGAGTCGATAAGGCGACACGCCTCGCCCGGGTATACGGCGGCGCTGGAGTGGACTTGAGGCGGGAGTGTGAGCGAGGGTGCTTTCCGCGCGTTACAGAACGCATTTGAGTGCCTGTAGCAGGGCACTTCAGGCGTTGGACGGCGCGCGGGACATTTTTGCCGCGAGCGGACCGGTATTCAATGCGTGCCTAAGAATACGCGTTGTATTTGTCTGGAGATATCGCGTCGTTTCGCTCTTACATGATGGCCGAATGGAGATGGTGCGGATGTTCGAGCGTCTCCGCGATGATGCGCAGCGCCTCTTCGCATTCTTCGCGATTCTTCGAACCGCCGAGGCACACGCGCAATGCGTTGGGCGGATTGCCGTCGGTGGAGAAGGCGGCGCTGGCGACCGCGGCGATTCCCTGGTTGCGCAACTGCAGCGCCAGTTCGGACGAACTCCAGCCGCCGACGCCCGAGATGGGCAGCCACAGATGAAAGCCTTCCGGGTGCGCGTCGTAAGCGCCGTCGCCGAGTACGCGCGCGGCAATCGCCTGACGCGCCTTCGACTCGCTGCGAATCGCGTTGAGCATCTCCTGCGCCGTGCCGTCGTTGACCCACTGGGTGGCGAGCGAGACCGTAAACGGACTTGCCATCACCGTCGTCGCACGCAGGGCGCCCGCGAGGCGCTGTGTTTGGCGCGCGGTTGGCGCCTGCAGATAGGCGACCCGCAAGCCGGCGCCGAGACTCTTCGACAAGCCGGTGACGTAGTAGGTCAGCTCCGGTGCGAAGCTCGCCAGCGCGTCCGGCGCTTGCAGCGGCAGCATCGCGTAGGCGTCGTCTTCGATGATGGGCACGTTGTAGCGCAGCGCGACATCCGCGAGCGCTTCGCGCCGCTTGTGCGTGAGCGTCAAGGTGCTCGGATTCTGCAGCGTGGGATTGCAATAGAACGCGCTCGGCTTGTCGGTCTTGCAGAGCGCTTCGAACGCATGGGCAAGCGGCCCTTCGTCGTCGCGCGCGAGCGCCTGCAAGCGCACACCGAGTTGCGCGGCAATCGCCTTGATGCCGGGATAGGCGAGCGTGTCGAGGCAGATCATCGCTCCCGGCCGTGCCAGTTGCGAGACCAGCGCGACGAGTGCGCTATGAATGCCGGGGCAGACCAGCACGTTGTCCGCCGAACAGTTGGGCAAGCGGCGCTTGAGCCATTCGGCGCCGGCTGCCTTGTCCGCGGGCGTGCCGCCGAAGTCCTGGTAGCGCAACAACTGGTAGGGATCGCTCGCCGCCATCAAACGCGCCGCGGACTCGCGCAGACGCGCCGCGTACTCGGCCGGCTCAGGCGGCGTATTCATGGTCATTTCGATGCTGCTGCCGCCCGACAGCGGTAGCGTCGCCGTGCGCCCGCGCACGAAAGTCCCGCTGCCGGCCCGCGAATCGAGCAGGCCGCGCTTCTTCGCCTCCGCATAGGCCCGCGCCACCGTGGTGTAGTTGAGCGCCAGTTCGTCGGCCAGATCGCGCAGACCCGGCAGGCGGTCGCGCGGCCGCAGGCGTCCGGTGGCGAGGTCTTCTTCGATCAGATCGGGAATCGCCAGGTAAGCGGGTTTGCGGATTTCGGCGAGGCGTTTGATCCAGTGATGTGTCGGGCTACTCATCGTTTTTGCGCAAATGAATGACGGTTAAAAAGCCTCGCCGATGCCTCGCTTGGCCTTCGAAAAGTGATCGCCTGCAATGATCGGATTGATCGTATCTGGTGAATGACTGCACCGGCCCTGCGCATGAGCACCAGCAAGATCGCACCCGGCTGGTGCGATCAAGGCCCGCAAGGCCGCATTCCCTGATGGCGTGGGCTATACGCAACCTTCGGGCCAAAAAAATTTTCGCGGCGCTTAACGAATGATCGTCTGTTTGATTGGAAAGTGATCGCATGGGCGGCGTCGTCGAGTGGCACGGGCGTTGCGTTAGTGGGAGCGGCGCAGAAGTCATGCAGCGCTACCGGATACCACGCGACATACCTGTTCACGCAAACCACTTTGGAGAGTGCCATGCCAGCCGTCAACAAACCGCTGCATCAGAAGGGCGATTACCTCGTCGACTACGAAGAGAAGGTCTTCGAGGACGTGAAGGCCGAGCCGGGCGAAAAGGCGCTCGTCACGTTTCATACGGTGGCGTTCGAAGGCTCGATCGGTTTCGTCAATCTGTTGCAGGCCACGCGCCTGCAACGCAAAGGTTTCGAGACCTCAGTACTCCTGTACGGTCCGGGTGTCACGCTCGGCTTGCAGCGCGGTTTTCCGACGCTCGGCGATGAAGCGTTTCCCGGTCATCTGAACTTCAACAAGCAGTTGCTGAAGTTCATGGAGGAGGGCGGCAAGGTGTATGCCTGCCGCTTCGCGCTGCAGGCGCTGTATGGCCACGGCGAAGCCTCGCTGATCGAAGGCATTCGCCCGATCAGTCCGCTCGACGTGCTGGATATTCAGCTTCTGCATCGCAAGGACAACGCACTGATCATCCACACCTGGACGGTCTGAGCACAGGCGGCCCCCACCATGTCTGAAAAACGCATTGTTCGTGCCGCCGCGGTCCAGATCTCACCGGACTTCGAGCGCAGCGACGGCACCCTCGACAAGGTCTGCGAAGCCATCGATCAGGCCGCACGCGAAGGCGTGCAACTGATCGTGTTTCCCGAGACCTTCGTGCCGTATTACCCGTACTTTTCGTTCGTGCGGCCGCCGGTGGCTTCCGGCGCCGATCATATGCGGCTCTACGACGAGGCGGTGGTGGTGCCCGGTCCGGTGACGCAGGCCGTAGCCGAACGCGCGCGCCTGCATCGCATGGTGGTCGTGCTCGGGGTCAACGAGCGCGATTACGGCAGCCTGTACAACACGCAACTGATTTTCGACGTGGACGGCCAGTTGCTGCTCAAGCGCCGCAAGATAACGCCGACTTTCCACGAGCGGATGATCTGGGGGCAAGGCGACGCGGCGGGGCTGAAGGTCGTGCAGACCGCGGTCGCGCGGGTCGGCGCGCTGGCCTGCTGGGAGCACTACAACCCGCTCGCGCGCTATGCCCTGATGACGCAGCACGAGGAGATTCACTGCAGCCAGTTTCCGGGTTCGCTGGTAGGGCCGATCTTCGCGGAGCAGATCGAAGTCACGATCCGTCATCACGCTCTGGAGTCCGGCTGCTTCGTTGTCAATGCAACCGGTTGGCTGACCGAAGCGCAGATCGCCTCGGTGACCGGCGACACGAATCTGCAGAAGGCGCTGCGCGGCGGCTGCAATACGGCAATCGTCTCGCCTGAAGGCCAGCATCTGGCCGCGCCGCTGCGCGAAGGCGAGGGCATGGTGATCGCGGATCTGGACATGGCGCTGATCACGAAACGCAAACGCATGATGGATTCGGTCGGCCACTACGCGCGGCCGGAACTGCTGAGTCTTGCGATCAACGAACGGCCGGCTACGACGGTGTCGCCGATGCCGCCGTGGGGCGCTTCGGCTTCTGCCGCTGCCTCTGTCTTTGACACACCTCCAACCGGCGACGCCGGTCCCGATTTCAACTCAACCGTGGGATGCCGCGATGAACGCCAACGAGACCTTGCCGGCCGCTAGCCGGCAATTGATGACGGAGTTGCAGTCGGTGGGCTTGCGGCTTGCCGATCCGGGTACCGGCGTCGCCAGCCGCCGCGGCGGTGCGGGGCCGTCGGACCACAAGGCCGTGACGGTGGACGGCGTGACCATCATGGTGCCGGTGCATACCAACACGGCGTGGCACTCGCCGTTCGTCGCCGCGCCGGCGGATGCGGGCGGCGTGAGTGCGCTGCTGCGCGGCACGATCCCGATTGCCAATATCAGCTTTCCGAAGGCGCCGCGTTTTTACGGCATGCAGACGCTCGACGGCGTGCCGTACTCGCATATCGCCACGCTGCACAGTGCGGATGTGCTGGCGACGACGGTGCTGCAGACCTGCATCCGCTACGAGAGCCGCCGCAAGACCTGCAAGTTCTGCGCAATCGGCCAGTCTCTCGCGGCAGGCCGCACGATTGCGCGCAAGACGCCAGAGCAGCTTGCCGAAGTGGCGCGCGCGGCGGTGCTGCTCGACGGCGTCAAGCATATGGTGCTGACGACCGGCACGCCGCCCACCAGCGACCGCGGTGCGCAGATCCTCTGCGAAAGCGCGTTTGCAATCCGCGCCGCCGTCGATCTGCCGATCCAGGCGCAGTGTGAACCGCCCGACGACGACCGCTGGTTCGCACGCATGAAAGCCAGCGGCATTGATACGCTCGGCATGCATCTCGAAGTGGTCACGCCGGCCTTGCGCGAACGCATCATGCCGGGCAAGTCGAGCGTGCCGCTGTCACGTTATCTGGAGGCGTTCAAGGCGGCGGTGGCGGTGTTCGGACGCGGCCAGGTCAGCACCTATATTCTCGCGGGACTGGGCGATAGCGCCGAGGCGATCTTGAGCATGTCCCGCGAACTGATCGAACTCGGCGTGTATCCGTTCGTGGTGCCGTTCGTGCCGATCAGCGGCACACCGCTCGAAGATCATCCGGCGCCGACGCCCGACTTCATGAAGTCGGTGCTGCAGCCGCTCGGTGCGATGCTCTCGGCAGCAAGTCTGCGTTCGAGCGACATCAAGGCCGGTTGCGGCAAGTGCGGCGCGTGTTCATCGTTGTCTTCGTACGAGGTGTGATCATGTTTGGCGAAGCGATCGCAGGGGTATCGGACGCGCTCGATGTCACACCGGCGTTATATACGCCGACCGAGTACCGCATCAAATGGACCACGCTGCCGTGGGAAGCTGAGGAGGCCTACAAGCTGCGGCGCGCGGTGTTCTGCATCGAGCAGGGCATTTTCGTCGGCGACGACCGCGACGAAATCGACGAGCGTGCGCAGCAACTGGTCGCGGTGAGCTGTCTTGCCGGCATCCCCGAGCAGGTGGTGGGCACGGTGCGCATCCATCAGGAAGCGCCGGGCGTGTGGTACGGCTCGCGGCTGGCGGTGCACGCCGCGTTTCGGCGCCACGGCAAGATTGGCGCGACGCTGATCCGCCTCGCGGTGACGAGCGCGCATGCGCTTGGCTGCGAGACGTTTCTCGCGCATGTGCAGAGCCAGAATGTGCCGCTATTTCAAGCGCTGCATTGGGACGCCCTCGAACAGGAGATGGTGCATGGCCGCTCGCATCATTTGATGCAGGCGCAGCTCGGACACTATCCACCATGCACGGCGCCGCGCAGCGGCTTCGTCACGCAGGCGCGGAGCGGATCATGAGTGTGGCGGACCTGGTCGCGGACCTGCGTGAGAGTCGTGGCTTCCGGCACAAGACGGATATTGCCGGGGTGGTGGCGTCGCTGGCGCGGCGCATGCCTCGTGGCGCGAGCGATCTCGGCCAGGCTGTCGCGTTAGGCGACGACTGCGCCGCGCTGGCGGACGGCGACGGCTACCTGCTGTTTGCCATCGAAGGCATGGTGAGCGATTTCGTGCAGGCGATGCCGTGGTTCGCGGGCTATAGCAGCGTGATGGTCAACGTCAGCGATATCTACGCGATGGGTGGCCGCCCGCTCGCCGTGGTGGATGCGTTATGGAGCGACGGTGTCGACGCGGCGCATGAGGTGCTGGCGGGGATGGCGGCGGCATCGGTGGCGTACGGCGTGCCGATTGTCGGCGGACACACCAACGCACGCAGCGATCGGGCGCAGTTGGCGGTATCGATCCTCGGACGCGCCCAGGCGCTGTTGTCGAGCTTTAACGCGCGACCCGGCGATCGCCTGCTGATGGCGGTCGATCTGCGCGGCCGTTTCGAAGAACCCTATCCGTTCTGGAATGCGTCGGTCGGCGCGCCGGCTGAACGTCTGCGCGGCGACCTGGAGTTGTTGCCGCAGTTGGCGGAAAGCGGCCTGTGCGACGCCGCCAAGGACATCAGCATGGCGGGCACCCTCGGGACGGCGTTGATGTTGCTCGAATGCTCGCAGGTGGGCGCGCGAATCGACCTCGACACCATCCCCAAGCCCGCCGAGGTGCCGCTGGCGCACTGGATCACGGCATTTCCGAGCTTTGGTTATCTGCTGGCAGTGCGCGAGGAACACGTCGAACGCGTGCAGGCGCTATTCGCGTCGCGTTCGCTCGCCTGCGCGGCGATCGGCACGGTGGATGCGTCATGCGAAGTGGTCGTGCACCGCGGCGAGGAAGCGGCCGTGTTATGGGACTTCGGCGGCGAACCGTTTATCGTCCCCGCAGAGCAGGTGCTGCGATGAACAAGGATGCATTGCGGATCGCGTTGCTCACGCATTCGGTCGACCCGCGCGGCGGGGTCGTGCATACGCTCGAACTGGCGAGCGCGCTCAGCTCGCATAGACGCCGCTTGCGGTTCACCAGCCATCAGCAGAAAGGAATCTCCATGCCTGTCATGCACTTTCGGATTCAATGGCCTGATGGCGACGAAGCGAATTGCTATTCGCCGTCGCAGGTGGTCAGCGATTTCTTTACGCCGGGTCACGCTTACCCGCTCGACGACTTTGTCCAACGCTCGCGCGAGGCGCTCAACATCGCCTCGGAGCGCGTGCGGCAGAAGTACGGTTTTGCCTGCTCGGCCGCGATGGATCAGCTCGCGCAGATCGAGCGCGACGCGGAGCGCTTTCGCGAGCAGGCGGGCGCCACCGTGAAAGTCATCGAGTTGGTCTGAACCGGATGCAACACACGGGTTCACACATGACCTAACCGTTTCGTCGGGCCAGCCGCGCGATATCGCCGCGACGGCCGGCCGATCTTCCACTTGCAAGGACGCATCATGTCGAACACAGCGCACTCCGTGAACAGCGGGACAGGCGAGCAAGGACACGGCGACGGCCGCTACAGCGTGCTCGTCGTCGGCGGCGGGCAGGCGGGGCTGTCGATCAGTTACTACCTGAAACAGGCCGGCGTCGATCACCTCGTGCTCGAGAAGCAGACGCTCACGCATACCTGGCGCAAGCAGCGCTGGGACGCCTTCTGTCTCGTCACGCCGAACTGGCAATGCGGGCTGCCGGGCTACCCCTATGCGGGCGACGATCCGCATGGCTTCATGAAGAAGGACGAAATCGTCGCCTACCTCGACGGCTTCATCGCCATGGTGGATGCGCCCGTGCTGGAGCATACCCAGGTCAGCCGCGTGAAACGGCGCGATGACGGCATCTATGCGGTGACGACCAGCCAGGGCGATTTCACCGCCGATCAGGTGGTCGTGGCCTCAGGCGGTTATCACACGCCCATCGTGCCGCGCATGGCTGAACGCCTGCCTGCACAGATCGTGCAGATGCAGTCGTCCGAGTATCGCAATCCGCAGGCGTTGCCCGAGGGCGCGGTGCTGGTGGTGGGTTCGGGACAATCCGGCGCGCAGATCGCAGAAGACCTGCATCTGGCCGGCCGCAAGGTGGTGCTGGCGGTGGGCGAGGCGCCGCGCTGCGCGCGTTTCTATCGTGGGCGCGATGTGGTGGATTGGCTCGCGGACATGCAGTACTACGATATGCCGGTGGAAAAACATCCGCTGCGCGAAGGCGTGCGTGACAACACCAATCACTATGTGACCGGTCGCGACGGTGGCCGCGATATCGACCTGCGCCGGTTCGCCGCCGAAGGCATGGAGCTGTACGGACGGCTCGAAGACCTGCGCGACGGCGTGCTGCACTTTGCGCCGAACCTCACGGCCAATCTCGACGATGCGGACGACACCTATAACCGCATCAATGCCAGCATCGACGGCTTCATCAGCAAGAACGCGATCGACGCGCCGCCCGGCGACGTCTATGCCCCCGTCTGGCAGCCCGTGCATGAACGCACGACGCTCGCACTCGCCGACAGCGGCATCGCGGCGATCGTGTGGTGCATCGGCTTTACGCCGGACTTTAGCTGGATCGACGCACCCGTGTTCAATGGACGAGGCTATCCGGCGCACACGCGCGGCATTACGCCGGTCGAGGGCCTGTATTTCGTCGGCTTGCCCTGGTTGCACACATGGGGCTCGGGGCGGTTCTCGGGGATTGCGCGCGACGCGGGCCACGTCGTGCAGGCGATTCTTGCGAAGCAGCGTGAACGCGCCGCGGCTTGCGCCTCGATGGCGGCTTGAGAAGTGAAGGTGAAGGCGCCCGGGCCGCGCACAGCGCGCGGCCCGGGAGACGGTCTTTACAGAGCGAGGCTTAGCTGCCCAGCGCCGGATCGCTCATGCTGCTGCGTCCCGTTTCCACGTGACCGGCGAGACGCCGCACGTAGGTCGCGTCCGTGTTGACGGTTATCGTCAGGTCGTACCAGCCGTAGGCGGCGCGCAGATCGAGGTAGAGCTCCTCCGTGCTGCCGCCCACGACGGTGCGCTTGACGCTCATGCTCGGATCGTACGCATTGCTGATGGTGAATTCGCAACGTGCCGTGCCGAGGTTCTGGAGACGCAACTGCAGGTTGCCGTTGGCGACGTCGTAACCTTCGGCCACTTCCGGTTGGGCCACTTCCGTATGGCTCCACCAGTTCGATGCGACCGCCGGCTTGCCGGCGAAACGGCGCAGATAGCCGTTCGGGCCGAACACGGTGTAGTCGTAAGTGCCGCTGGCGGTGACCGGGAAGTTGTCGTCAATGCGCTTGCCGGCTTCGACGGTATAGCTGCGCGGTGCAGCGCTGCTATTGGTTGCATAGACCAGGAACACGGCGCCGGCTTGCCCGCTGTTGAGGAAGCGCATCGACAGCTGGCCTTGCGAAGCCTCGTCGTGCAGGCGCACGAAGAGTTCGTAGGGCAGGGCACGCGCGGGGCGCACGCCCGGTTCCTGTTTCGGCACGGCCTGCACGAGCGGCGGCAGCGGCACATAGTCCGGGTGACGCAACTGGTCCGGCGGCACGTAGCTGGAAGTGCTCGGCAGCGTCGGCGTGGCGTCGTTCGGATTGACGAAGTTGAAGGCCGACGTCAGGTCGCCGCAGATCGCCTGGCGCCACGGCGTGATGTTCGATTCGGCGAGATTGTGGCTTTGACCGAAGCGCTTTTCGATGAAGCGGATCACCGACGTGTGGTCGAACAGTTGCGAGCACACATAACCGCCCTTCGTCCACGGCGACACCACGATCATCGGCACGCGCGGTCCAAGGCCGTACGGGCCGTTGGAATATTCGCCGGCCGTGTACTGGCCATTGCCCGTGTAGTTTTCGTTGGTGAGCGCGACCGTCGACAGGCCGCTGGCGCTGCTGGTCGGCGCAAACGGCGGCGCCATGTGATCGAAGAAGCCGTCGTTCTCGTCGTAGTTGACGAGCAGCACCGTCTTGCTCCACACCTCCGGGTTCGACGTCAGGATCTGCAGCACCTGATCGACATACCACGCGCCGTAGTTGGCGGGCCAGTTCGGGTGCTCGGAATAGGCTTCTGGCGCGACGATCCACGAGACCTGCGGCAGCGTGTTGTTGGTCACGTCCTGCTTCAGGACATCGAAGTAAGTGCCGCCGTTCGACACGTTGGTGCCCGTGCGTGCGTTGTCGTACAGCGGATTGCCCGGTTGCGCGTTGCGGTACTGGTTGAAGTACAGCAGCGAGTTGTCGCCGTAGTTGCCGATATACGGATTCGAGGTCCAGCCCCACGAGCCGTTGGCGTTCAGGCCGGTGCCCATGTCCTGATAGATCTTCCACGAAATGCCCGCGCTTTGCAGCACTTCCGGGTAGGTCGACCAGCCGTAGCCGAGTTCGGAGTTGTCGATCACCGGGCCACCGCCGTTGCCGTCGTTGCCCACCCAGCCGGTCCACATGTAGTAGCGGTTCGGATCGGTCGGGCCCATGATCGAGCAGTGGTACGCGTCGCAGATCGTGAACGCGTCGGCGAGTGCGTAGTGGAACGGAATGTCTTCGCGCGTCATGTACGCCATCGTCGTGGTGCCCTTGGCCGGCACCCACTGGTCGTAGAGGCCGCCGTTCCATGCGGTGTGCGTGCTGTTCCAGTCGTGCGCCAGATCCTGCAGGAACTGCAGGCCCAGATTCGGTGCGCTCGGACGGAACGGCAGCACATAGGCGGCGTCCGCGGCGATACCTTCTGCAAGCGGCTGATACCACACCGGATTGCCCGTGGGCAGCGAGACCGCGCGCGTGTCGCCGAAACCGCGCACGCCGCGCAGCGTGCCGAAGTAGTGATCGAACGAACGGTTTTCCTGCATCAGGATGATGACGTGCTCAACGTCCTGGATGGTGCCGGTTGCGTTGTTGGCAGGCAGCGCGAGCGCGTTGCGGATGCCGAGCGGCAGCATGCCTAACGCGGTTGCGGAACCGGCAGCCGAGGCGGCTGCGCGTAGAAAATCACGGCGATTTTTTGATGTCATGTTGGGCTTCGATCTTCAGGAGAAGGAATATGCGCGACGGCACTCAAGCACAGGCACAGCCGGCGCGGGGACTCAGACGAACTCAATCAACGGTGTGAATCACGGGTGTTGCAAGACTGTCGGATGCGGCTGCGCCAACCTGTGCGGGAGCGGGCGGCGGTGTCTGGATGGTTTGCGCGGGCAAGGCTGCGGCCTGCGCCGTATGAGTTGAAGCGGTTTGCGGCACGGCCCAGGGAGCGGGCGGGGCGGCGTCGATCTGTTCGGCGGTGGTCGTGGGCGTCGCGGGCGGCTTGGTGTCGTCGTTGCCGCAGGCGCTCAGAAACAGGCCCAGGGACGCTGCGAATACGCTTGCCCAGAGCATGCGTAACCACGCCCCTGGCCGCGTCGCCAAACGTTTGCCTACGGAGTTTTCGTTGAACGCAACGCTACACGCAGACCTGGCGAACATGGGAGGCCTTTGACGATGGGAAGGAATCTGGCGAGGGTGTGGGGTCCCTCGCTCATCACCGCCGAAGCATAACTAGTTACCTGTGTAAGATTTATGAACCTTGGGTAAGAAGTTGCGATTGTGCAGGTTTGCGCGATTTGTGAAAGGTGCGTTTTTGACGTGCGAATGCCCGCTTCGCTCAGTGGCGCGGCTCACGGGCGCCGCCTGGCGGCGCAAATGCGTTGCGCAACTCAATCGCAGATGGCGACGATGGCCTCGATCTCGACGGTGATGTTGCCCGGCAGCGAGCCCATGCCCACAGCCGAGCGCGAGTGCCGGCCTGCTTCGCCGAACACGTCGACGAACAGATCCGAGCAACCGTTGATGACATGCGGATGTTCGGTGAATTCCGGTGTAGCGTTGACCATCCCAAGTAACTTGACGACCCGCTTCACGCGTTGCAGGTCGCCCAGTTCATTGTGCAGGACCGCGAGCAGATTCAGCCCGACCAGTTGCGCGTGTCCATACGCTTCTTCGGTGCTGACGGTGGCGCCCACCTTGCCGGTCATCAGCGAACCGGCTTCGTTCAGGGGGCCCTGACCCGAGAGGAACAGTAGATTGCCTTCACGTGTGCAGTGACGGAAGTTGCCGATCGGCGTCGGCACTTGAGGAAGCTTCAGGCCGCGTGCATGCAGCCGTTCATAACAGTTCATCTGGGATCGAATGGGGTGAGATCGGGCTGAAAAATTTCAAACGACTTTCAGGCGGTGGCGCCCTGCTCGCGATGCCGCCAGCCGAGCCGCGCTTCGATGCGGGCGGCGACGTCTTGCACGGCCTGGGCATAGCGCTCGGTGCCGAGCACGGCTTTCGCCTCGGGCATCACAATCGAAATCGTAAACACGCAGGTGCCGGTGTTATCGAGCACAGGCGCGGCGAGGCACGCTACCGACGCATCGGACTCGCCGATCTGGATCGACAGGCGCGCGTCGAGCGCGTCTCGCGCAATCTGCGCGAGTACCTTGGGACGGGTTTCGGCGCGGCCGGTGGGCGAGGCCTGGGCATGCTCGGCGAAGAAGGCGATCCGTTCGGCGTCCGGAAGATGACCGACCAGCAGGCGCCCCGACGCGGTCCAGTTGAGCGGCACCCGGCTGCCCACGCGCGAGGTGACACGGAAATGCCCCGGCCCTTCGGCCATCTGGAGCACGATCATCATGCCCTCTTCGAGTCCGCACACCTGGACCGTCTCTTCGACTTCGGCGGACAGACGCTGCATTTCCTCGTTCGCCACCGCGAGGTAGTCGAGCGAACTGGCGTAGGTGAGCCCATAGCCATAGAGCCGCGAGCCGAGCCAGATGGTGCCGTCCAGACGCCGGGCCAACAGGTTCTTTTCGACCAGATCGTTGATGATCGAATAGACCGTAGAGAGCGGGGCGCCTACCATGCGCGCGACTTCATAGGCCGTGGCCGGCCGGTTGGCTTCCTGCAGCGCGTCGAGAATCTGCACCGCGCGGTCGATCGCGCTGGTGCGGGTGCGCGGCGCCTGGGAGGCCGGCGCCGCGGGCGTCTCGGCGGGCGTCGCGGATAAGGCCGCCGCGGCCTCAGCGGCGGTGGATCGGGGCGTACGGGCCATTGTGCTCCTTGGATGCCGGATGTTTTTGTCCAGTTGACGCACGGACATTGTATGCTAGACTAATCCTCAATTACAACACATATTCCATAATTAAGAAATACTCGCCTGGAGACGTTTCTCGATGGATATCCGCTCTCGCTACGGTTTACGGCCTGTCATCAACGCCTCGGGCACGATGACGAGTCTCGGCGCTTCCAGTGTCCACGCTCCGGTCATTGAAGCGGTGGCGGAGGTTTTGCCGCAGTTCGTCGAGATCGACGATCTGCAACGCAAGGCCTCTGCGGTCATCGCGCGAGCGTGCGGCAGCGAAGCGGGCTATATCACCGCGTCGTGCTCGGCGGGCATCACCTTGAGCATTGCCGCGACCATGACGGGCGACGACCTGGGCCTGATCGAGCGTCTGCCGGATACGAGCGGCCTGCGTCATGAAGTCGTCATCCAGACCGGTCATCTCGTCAATTATGGCGCACCCATCGATCAGGCGATCCGCCTCGCCGGTGCGCGGGTCGTGCCGGTCGGCGCCGCTACCGAAGCGCACGGCTATCAACTGGCGAGCGCCATCGGCGAGCACACCACGGCGGCACTCTACGTCGTGTCGCATCACACCGTGCAGTACGGGATGATCCCGCTCGAAGAATTCGTCGCCGTGGCACACGCGAAGGGCGTGCCGGTGATCGTCGATGCTGCGTCCGAATATGACCTGCAGCGCTTTATCGCGGCAGGTGCGGACCTCGCGCTTTACTCCGCGCACAAGTTCCTCGGCGGGTTGACCGCCGGCATCGTCGCCGGCCGTAAAGCGCTGGTGCGGGCCGCTTACTTCCAGAACGGCGGCATTGGCCGCGGCATGAAGGTCGGCAAGGAGGGCATCGTCGGGGCGATGGCCGCGCTCGAACAATGGCAACAGCGCGATCACGTGGCGGTCCGCGCGCGCGAACACGCTTATCTGACGTTCTGGCGTGAGGCGCTGAAGCGCTTCGCCGGGGTGCGCGCCGAACTCGACGCCGACCCGACCGGCAATCCGCTCGAGCGTCTGAAACTGCAGATCGATCCGCGCGAGGCACGCACCAGCGCCTGGGATCTCGCCGATGCGCTGGCGCGTCCGCCGGCGGGCGAGGCCCCGGTGATCGTGCGCGATCACGAAGCCGAACAGCATTTCTTTTTCGTCGACCCGTGCAATCTGCATCCTGGCGAAGAGCAGGTGGTGCTGGCGCGCCTTGTCGCCGAGCTCGAACGTGCGCAGCAAGCGCACGAGCCGCGGGTGACGCCGTTCCATCAGCGCGACGCCCGCCGCGGGGCAACCCGTCGCAACTGGCCCGACTGACACGCCGTTCCACGAAGACTGTGTTTGACCGATACACCGGATTCGTTCCGGTGTCGCTTTGCCTTGCACGCTTAGTACTACTGATATAGCCGGGACAATCCCTAACCACCGGCGTTTGCTTTTCTTTCGACCTGAGGAAACCACCACATGATGCACAAGCAGATTCTTCGCGCGACGCTCGCCGTCGCCGCAACCGGACTGGCCGGCGCGGCTGCCCATGCGCAAAGCAGCGTCACGCTATATGGCATTGTCGACGCCGGCATTACGTACACCAACAACCAGAAGGGACAGTCGGCGTATCAGGCGACGCCAGGCAACGTGCAGGGTTCACGCTGGGGCTTGCTGGGCAGCGAAGATCTGGGCGGCGGCAACAAGGTGCTGTTCAGGCTGGAAAACAGTTTCAATCTCGAAACGGGCGCGCTGGGCGGGGGTGGCCGGATGTTCGGGCGCGGCGCATGGGTGGGGTTGAGCAACGACCGGGCCGGTACGATCACACTCGGGCGCCAGTACAACAGCGTGCAGGACTACCTGTCGAATATGCAGATCAACGGCGTGGGTGCGCTGAGCCAGTATGCCAACGCGGTCTACGATAACGACGACCTCAACAACACCTATCGCACCGACAACGCCGTCAAATACACCACGCCCACCTGGGCCGGCTTCACCGCCAATGCGATGTACGCGTTTTCGAACACCGCCGGGCAATTTGCCAACAACCGCGCATGGAGTGCCGGTGCGGATTACGTGAATGGTCCGCTGCATCTCGATGCGGCCTATTCGCTGGTCGATCAGCCGGCCAGCAATACGGCCGGCGCGGCGCCTTCGGACAACTACTACGGCACGAGTTCGTCGATCATCAGCAACGTTGCGCGCAATCAGGTGTGGGGTGCCGGCGGCTCCTATGCATTCGGACCGGCTACGCTCGCGCTGCTGTACACCAATTCGCAGTTCAATCTGATTGCGGGCGGCAGCCTGCGCTTTGCCAACTATGAAGCGAGCGTGCGCTACCAGTTGACGCCGGCCACGCTGCTCTCGCTCGGCTATATCTACACGAGCCAGAACAGCAGCGCGGCAAGCGCCGCGAACGCGCACTACAACCAGGTCGCCGTGGGCGGCGAGTATTTCCTGTCGAAGACCACCGACCTCTACCTGAACGGCGTCTATCAGAATGCCGCCGGCTCGAAAGCGTGGATCGAAGGGATCTCGAACCCGTCCAGCACCAACGGGCAATTCTCCACCGTCGCCGGCATTCGCCACAAGTTCTAGCCACCCAGCGAACCCGTGTTGCGCGCCTGTCGTGGCAGGTCCACGCGGCGCGCCCATCGTAGCGATGGCGCGTGCCGCACGCGCGGCACGTGGCGTATTGCGCGTGGCCGATTCTATTCCCCAGGAGCCCAGATGGCGACCGTTCAAGGCAGTCTTTTACTCGTCTACGCATTGATTGCGATCATTGCGCTCGTCGTGCTGATCGCGCGCTTCAAGATGAATCCGTTCATCACGTTGATGCTGGTGTCGGTGGCGTTGGCACTCGCGGTCGGCATGCCGATGACCTCGATTCTCAAGTCGTTCGAAACCGGCGTGGGCGGCACCCTCGGTCACATCGCCATCGTGGTCGGTCTGGGCACGATGCTCGGCAAGATGATGGCCGAATCGGGCGGAGCGGAACGGATTGCCCGTACGCTGATCGATCTGTTCGGACCGAAGAACGTTCATTGGGCGATGATGTGCATCGCTTTCCTCGTCGGCCTGCCGGTGTTCTTCGAAGTCGGCTTCGTGCTGCTGATTCCGATTGCCTTTAACGTGGCGCAACGCACCGGCACGTCGATGATCCGCGTCGGCATTCCGATGGTGGCGGGACTGTCGGTGGTGCACGGCCTGATTCCACCGCACCCGGCTGCGTTGCTGGCGGTGACCGCGTACAACGCGGATATCGGCCACACGATTTTCTATGCGCTGATTGTCGGCATTCCGACCGCCGCGCTGGCCGGACCGCTGTTTTCGAAGCTGATTAGCCGCTTCGTGGTGCTCGAAGGGGTGAACCCGATGGCGCAGCAGTTCATCGAGCAGGACGCCAAACGCGCGCAGCAGCAACTGCCGGGCTTCGGCATCACGTTACTGACGGTGCTGCTGCCCGTCCTGTTGATGCTGGTGGGGAGTTGGGCCGACCTGATCGTGCCGGTCAAGTCCACTGCGAACAACGTCCTGCATCTGATCGGCCACCCGGACATGGCGCTGCTGCTGGCGGTGCTGCTGAGTTTCTATACGTTCGGGACGGCGCGCGGTTTCGGTCGCGAGCAGATCCTGAAGTTTACCAACGAGTGCCTGGCGCCGACCGCCGGCATCACGCTGGTGGTGGGAGCCGGCGCGGGCTTTGGGCGCATCCTGATCGATAGCGGCGCGTCGAAGGCGATCGTCGATGTGGCGACTGGCGCGCACGTGCCGCTCCTGATTCTGGCTTGGCTGGTAGCGGCACTCATTCGTGTGGCGACGGGTTCGGCCACGGTGGCGATGGCTACCGCCGCGGGCATCATTGCTCCGATCGCGGCCGCCGCAGCGAGCACAGGCGGGGTCCGTCCAGAATTGCTGGTGCTTGCCACAGGCGCCGGTTCGCTGATTCTCTCGCATGTGAACGACGGCGGCTTCTGGCTTGTGAAGGAGTACTTCGGTATGACGGTGCCGCAGACCTTCAAAACGTGGACGGTCTGCGAGACGATCATCTCGTTGACTGCGCTGGTGCTGACGTTGGGACTCTCGGCGGTGATCTGAGCCGGCGGGGCGCATGCGGTGGGTGGCCGACGATGCGCTCCGGGGTTCCCGCCCAGACGGTGTGTTTAGGCTCGTTCGCCTCAATCGCGCTTCGTTGCGCGCCGCGCTGCGACAAACGAAGTAATCGCCGCGTTCAGCGCATCAGGGGCATCGCGATGCGGCGAGTGTCCGCACGCACCGAGCTTCGCAAGCTGCGCGTGCGGCACCTGTCCGGCAATGGCGTCGAGATGGGCCATGGTGCCGTAGTGATCGTCATGGCCCTGCACGGCGAGCAAGGGGCAGCGAATCGCGCGCAGTGCGTCGACCATGTTCCAGGTCCTGAACGCAGGGCTTGACCAGATATCGCTCCAGCCGTAAAACGCCGAATCGACATCGTCGTGATAGCGGCTGAGCCGCTCGCGCAATTCGGTTTCCTCGTAAGCGGTCCTGGTCTGCGCGATCCCCTGCAACGAGATGTCTTCGACAAACACATGCGGCGCGACGACGACGGCGCCTGCCAGTTGATCCGGAAACAAGGCCGCATAGTGCAGCGCGATCGAACCGCCGTCGCTGTGGCCGATCAACCACATGCGCGTGCGTTGCACGGCATCGACGCCGAGCGTGTCCAGTAGCGCCGGCAAAATCTCGCGCGCCTGAATGGCCAGATAATCGACCGGCCAGACAACGTCATGAGGCCGCGGCGTCGAACGTCCATAACCGGGCCGCGAATAAACGAGGCCGCGCATGCCGAGCTGATCGCAGAGCTGTTGTGGCCACTCGCGCCACATGGCTATCGAGCCTAGCCCCTCGTGCAGAAACACGGCGAGCGGCGCAGCGTTTAGCGCGGCGTTGAGCCACTGGTATTCGATCCGCAGGGCGTCGTGCGTAACGGTGGCGTCGAGCATGGCGAATTGGCTTGTCGTTGCGTTCATTGCTGCATTGGCGCTTACGGGTGCTGCCGGATTGTGCATGGACCACCTGGAGTGACTCGCGCGATGGAAAACGCGAAGAGGGTACCGATAGACGAATCGAAACGACGCGGGTCAAGGCCCGCAGTTCAACCGCGCGCCGGCGACACCGCACCGCACGCGCGTATTACCAGTTGCACCACTTCTTCAGTCGACGCATCGAAGGCCTTCTGCGTCAGCGCACGCTTGCCGCCCAGCGCGAGAATCTGCGCATCGAAATCCGCGTAGTGCTGCGTGGTCGCCCAGATCATGTACATGAGCGTCTGCGCGTTGACGGGCGCGAGCAGACCGCGCGCAATCCAGTCGTCGATGACGGTGACGCGGCTGTCGAGCCAGGGCTTCACGCGCTGCGTGAGGATGTCCTGCATATGCTCCGCGCCGTGGATGATCTCGTTGGCCCACACCTTCGAGCCGAGCGGCCGCCGTCGCGACAATTCCATTTTCGCCCGCACGTAGCCGCTGATCGCTTCCACCGGATCGTCGCTGCCCTCGAAGGTATCCGCCGCGCGATGCCAGTCCTCGAACAGGTCTTCGAGTACCCGGCGATACAGCGCGAGCTTCGTAGGGAAGTAGTAATGCAGGTTGGCTTTCGGCAAGCCGGCCCGTTCGGCGATCATCGCCGTGCTGGTGCCTTCCAGACCGCGCTCGGCGAACACGGCTTCCGCGCAGGCCAGCAGATGGGCCTCGTTCGATTCGCGAATGTGCGCCTTGCGCCGCCGCAAAGGCGTGGGCGTCTCGTCGTTTTCAGCAATGTCGGCTGCCACTTCGTCGTGTCTCATTGTTGGCCTCGCGCGGCGCGCATGCCGCGTCGCGCTTCATTCTAGTCGTTTGCGCCGCTGCGGACACGCTCAATCGAATCGCGCTGAAGCGACATGCTGCGCTGCAATGGCACGTTTCTCGCTCTGTATCGCAGCGTACGAAAGGCATTGATTTGGCGGAGTTAATCGGCTACAACCTGTCCAACTGGACAGGATTGGAGGAGCGGCCGGCCCCCCAGGGTTAGCCCTCTGTCGAGTGCGCGTGAATCGGCTTAGGGTGTGCACCTTAGCCGTGCGAAAACGCCCCAGAATCCGCCGGAGATGCACCAGTTTCTTTAGGGCGCGCAGGGCGTCTGGATTGATCGAAAGGAGCGAGACGAATGAACGCGGTATCCGAGGCGTTAAAGCATGCTGAACCCGATACGTCGATCAAGGTCGACGGCAAGCGTCTGTGGGACAGCCTGATGACGATGGCGAGGATCGGCGCAACCCCTAAGGGCGGCGTTTGCCGCCTGGCGCTGACCGATCTCGACAAGCAAGGGCGCGACCTGATCGTGAGCTGGGCGAAGGAGGCGGGCTGCACGGTCACGGTGGATCAGATGGGCAATGTCTTCATGCGCCGGGCCGGGCGCAACCCGAACGCGCTGCCGGTGATGACCGGCTCGCATGCGGATTCGCAGCCCACCGGCGGCCGTTTCGACGGCATCTACGGCGTGCTGGGCGGGCTCGAAGTGATTCGGAGTCTGAACGATCATGACATCGAGACCGAGCATCCGGTCGAAGTGGTGATCTGGACCAACGAGGAAGGCTCGCGCTTCGCCCCGGCGATGGTGGCCTCAGGCGTGTTCGCGGGCGTGTTCTCTCTGGAGTACGGCCTGTCGCGCAAGGACGTGGACGGCAAGACGATCGGCGAGGAACTCGAGCGTATCGGCTATGCGGGCGATCTGCCGTGCGGCGGCCGGCCCTTGCATGCCGCGTTCGAACTGCATATCGAACAGGGGCCGATTCTCGAAGCGGAACACAAGACCATCGGCGTCGTGACGGACGCACAAGGACAGCGCTGGTACGAAATCACGCTGACCGGCCAGGAAGCGCACGCGGGCCCCACGCCCATGCCGCGCCGTCGCGACGCGTTGCTCGGCGCGGCGCGGGTGGTCGATCTGGTCAATCGCATCGGGCTCGACAACGCGCCGTTTGGCTGCGCGACGGTCGGCATGATGCAGGTGTACCCGAACTCACGCAACGTGATTCCGGGCCGCGTGTTCTTCACCGTGGACTTCCGTCATCCGGACGACGCGGTGCTGGCGAAGATGGACGCGGCGCTGCGCGAAGGCGTCGAACGGATCGCGAGCGGCATTGGTCTCGAGACCGCGCTCGAACAGATTTTCTATTACGCCCCGGTCGCTTTCGACGCCGCCTGCGTGAAGTCGGTACGCGCCGCCGCGCAGCGCTTCGGCTATCCGCATCGCGACATGGTGTCGGGTGCGGGCCACGATGCCTGCTATCTGTCGCAGGTCGCGCCGACTTCGATGGTGTTCGTGCCGTGCGTCGACGGCATCAGTCACAACGAGATCGAGGACGCCACGCTCGAATGGATCGAGGCGGGCGCCAACGTGTTGCTGCACGCCATGCTGGAGCGTGCCTGCGAACCGGCTTCATGAACTTGCAAGGGTGACAAGGGCGCCTGTTCGGGGCCGCGCGCTGGGTCTATGTGTTGAGTGCGCGTATTGAGCCGAGCCGGGTGCCTTTAGAAAAAGCCTGACCGTATTGCCTGTAAAACAAGCCGTCCCGACTGCGCGCGAGCGCAGCCGGCGGGCACGGCTACGTCCTCACATTCAGGAAGGAACGTGTATGGCCATCAAGCATACCGGCGACATTGCCCCGCAGCGCCTGTCGCCCGAGCAACTCTCCTGCGAATTCGCCGACATCGCGCCCTTGCTCGACCCAGCCGCCGCAGCGGTGGCGGCGAGCCGTTGCCATTACTGCTACGACGCGCCGTGCATTCAGGCGTGCCCGACGCAGATCGACATTCCCAGTTTCATCCGCAAGATCGGCAACGGTAATCTGAAGGGCGCGGCCGTGGACATTCTCTCGGCGAATCCGCTGGGCGGCATGTGCGCGCGCGTTTGCCCGACCGAGATCCTGTGTGAAGGTGCATGCGTGCGCAACCATCAGGACGAAAAGCCGGTGGCAATCGGCGCGCTGCAACGTCATGCGACGGATTGGGCCATGGCGCAGGGCGTCGAGCTGTTCAGGCGCGCGGCGGACACGGGCCGTCGCGTTGCGGTGGTCGGCGCGGGGCCGGCGGGTCTGGCATGCGCGCATCGCCTCGCGCTCGCCGGTCATCGCGTGACGATCTACGACGCTCGCGCGAAGGCAGGAGGCCTTAACGAATACGGCATCGCGGCGTACAAGACCGTCGACGATTTTGCCCAGCGCGAAGTGGCGTGGCTGTGCTCGGTGGGCGGCATTGAAATCGAACACGGTGTGGCGCTCGGACGCGACGTGACGCTCGACGCGCTGCGCAAGCAGCATGACGCGGTGTTTCTGGCGCTTGGCCTCACCGGTGTGCGCGAGCTGGCGCTGGCAGGCGAAGACCTCGGCGGGGTGCTGAACGCCGTGGATTTCATCGAGCAGGTGCGTCAGGCGAGCGATCTCGCCACCGTGCCGGTGGGACGCCGCGTCGTCGTGATCGGCGGCGGCAATACGGCCGTCGACGCGGCCGTGCAAAGCCACAAGCTGGGCGCAACGAGCGTGACGATGGTCTATCGCCGCGGCGTGGAAACGATGAGCGCCACGTGGGCCGAACGCGAGTTCGCGCAGAGCCAGGGTGTCACGCTGATTACGCATGCGAAGCCGCTGCGGCTAACCGGCAGTGACGGCAATGTCACGGGCGTCGAATTCGAGCGTACGTCGGCGGAGGGCACGGAACGTTTCGTGGTGGAGGCGGACATGGTGCTGAAGGCGATTGGCCAGACGTTGGTGGCGGTGGGCGTGGAGCATGAGTTGCTGACGCTCGACGGCAGCCGGATTGCCGTCGAGGCAAACGGACAGACCTCATTGCCGGATGTGTGGGCGGGTGGCGATTGCGCCGCGACGGGCGGGGTCGATCTGACGGTGCAGGCGGTGCAGGACGGCAAGCAGGCCGCCGCCGCCATCGACGCTCACTTTGCCCGTACGGCGATCAAGGCCGCTTAACGCGTAACGGACGCCACGCCCAAACTGAACATCCGACATCACGATAAAACAGAGTCTCCAAGGAGCCGAACATGGCCGATCTGCGCTGTACGATTGCCGGCATCACGTCGCCGAATCCCTTCTGGCTCGCGTCCGCGCCGCCGACCGACAAGGCCTATAACGTCAACCGCGCTTTCGAAGCAGGCTGGGGCGGGGTAGTGTGGAAAACCCTCGGTCTCGACCCGCATGTAGTCAACGTCAGCTCGCGCTACGGCGCGGTGCAATGGAACGGCCAACGTATCGCAGGCCTGAACAATATCGAGCTGATCACCGACCGGCCGCTCGACGTCAACCTGCGCGAGATCGCCCAGGTCAAGCGCGACTGGCCGGATCGCGCGCTGATCGTTTCGCTGATGGTGCCGTGCAACGAACGCGACTGGAAGTGGATCCTGCCGCTCGTCGAAGACACCGGCGCCGATGCGGTGGAACTGAACTTCGGTTGCCCGCACGGCATGAGCGAGCGCGGCATGGGCGCCGCAGTGGGACAGGTGCCCGAATACGTGGAGATGGTCACGCGCTGGGTCAAGGAGGGCACGAAGCTGCCGTGCCTCGTCAAGCTCACGCCCAACATCAGCGATATCCGCACAGGCTCGCGCGCGGCCTATAAGGGCGGCGCCGATGGCGTGTCGCTGATCAACACGATCAACTCGATCGTCGGCGTGGATCTGGATGTGATGGCGCCCATGCCGATCGTGGATGGCAAGGGCACGCACGGAGGCTACTGCGGCCCGGCCGTCAAGCCGATTGCGCTGAACATGGTGGCGGAAATCGCGCGCGACATCGAAACGCCAGGGCTGCCGATCTCCGGCATCGGCGGCATTTCGACATGGCGCGATGCGGCGGAATTCATCGTGCTGGGTGCGGGCAGCGTGCAGGTCTGTACGGCGGCGATGCACTACGGCTTTCGGATCGTCTCGGATCTGACCGACGGCCTGTCGAACTGGATGGACGAGAAAGGCTACGCCACACTCGACGAGATTCGCGGCCGCGCCGTGCCCAACGTCACGGACTGGAAGTACCTGAATCTCAAGTACGACATCAAGGCGCGCATCGATCAGGACAAGTGCATCCAGTGCGGGCTGTGCCATATCGCCTGCGAAGACACCTCGCACCAGGCCATTACGCGCGAAAAGGATGGCGTCCGGCATTTTGAAGTGGTGGACTCCGAATGTGTCGGGTGTAACTTATGCATGCACGTCTGCCCGGTCGAGCAGTGCATCACGATGGAACGTGTCGACGCCGGCGAGTACGCGAACTGGACCACGCATCCGAACAACCCGGCGCGCGTGGATGCAGGCGCACCGGAAGCGGCACCGCAGGCCACTGCAAAGGCGGCCTGACGCATTCCCAGAAGATGCGCAGGCCTAAGCGAAGCAACGACGACTTGGAGATCATTCAATGAAGCAGACCGCGCAACCCGTCGATCCGCAGCTAGCGGCCGGCGCGCAAAGCAGTAGTCTTTACAACGACGACCTGGCTCCAACCGGTGTCGCGCAGCGCACGTGGAAGTGGTATCACTTCGCGGCGCTGTGGGTGGGGATGGTCATGAATATCGCGTCGTACATGCTTGCGGCCGGCTTGACGGAGCAGGGCATGTCGCCGTGGCAGGCGGTGGTGACCGTGCTGCTCGGCAACCTGATCGTGCTGGTGCCGATGCTGCTGATCGGCCATGCGGGCGCCAAGCACGGCATTCCGTATGCGGTGCTGGTGCGCTCTTCGTTCGGCACCCAGGGGGCCAAACTGCCCGCCATGCTGCGGGCGATCGTGGCGTGCGGCTGGTATGGGATTCAAACCTGGCTCGGCGGCAGCGCCATCTACACGCTGCTCAATATCCTCACCGGCAATGCGCTGCATGGCGACGCGTTACCGCTCCTCGATATTTCGCTCGGACAACTGGCGTGCTTTCTCGTCTTCTGGGCTCTGCAGATTTACTTCATCGTGCACGGCACGGATTCGATCCGCTGGCTCGAAAGCTGGTCCGCGCCGATCAAGGTGGTGATGTGTATCGCGCTCGTCTGGTGGGCCACCTCGAAGGCCGGCGGGATCGGTTCGATGCTGTCGGCGCCGTCGCAGTTCGTGGCCGGCGGCAAGAAGGAGGGGCTGTTCTGGGTGACCTTCTGGCCGGGGCTGACCGCGATGGTCGGCTTCTGGGCCACGCTCGCGCTGAACATTCCTGACTTCACGCGCTTTGCCCGTTCGCAGCGCGATCAGATCATCGGCCAGTCGATCGGCCTGCCGGCGCCGATGGCCTTGCTCTCGGTGATCTCCGTGGTGGTGACCTCGGCCACCGTGGTGATCTACGGCAAGGCCATCTGGGATCCTATCGATCTCACCAGCCGCATGACCGGCATCGGCGTTGGCGTCGCCCTGGTGATCCTGACGCTCGACACGATGTGCTGCAACCTCGCGGCCAATCTCGTCGGGCCTGCTTATGATTTTTCGAGCCTGTGGCCGAAGGGGATTTCGTATCGCGTGGGCGGCATGATCACCGCGACCATTGCGATCGTGATGATGCCGTGGAAGATTCTGGCCACGACGCAAGGCTATATCTTCACGTGGCTGGTGGGCTATTCGGCCTTGCTTGGCCCCGTTGCGGGCATTCTGATGGTCGATTACTTCCTGATTCGCGGCACGCGGCTCGATCCGCGCGAACTGTTCGACGAAAACGGCGAGTACAGTTATACGGGCGGCTGGAATATCGGCGCCGTGGTGGCGTTGCTGGTGGGGGTGTTGCCGAATCTGCCGGGCTTTTTGCATACCGCGTTTCCAGCGGCGTTCCCGAACGTGCCGGCATTCTTCAATACGCTCTACACGTATGCGTGGTTCGTGGGCCTTGCGCTCGCATCCATTGTCTACAGCGCCTGGATGAAGTTCAGTAAAGGCCCGAGTGCGCGGGTTGCCAGCGCATGAGGTGCGCGTCGAACGGGCGGGTGAGGTACGCCGCCCGTTCGATGCAGTGTCAGCGGCAATGAATACGTAGCAGTCAATGAGGAGGCAGCAAGATGACGACCCTGATTCGCGGCGGCACGGTAATCGACGCGGACCGTAGCTGGCGGGCGGACGTGTTGTGCGCGGACCCGCAGGACGGCGGCACGATCCTGCAGATCGGCCCGGACCTCGAGGCGCCGGCGGGCGCGTCGATGGTGGACGCGCATGGACAGTACGTGATGCCGGGCGGCATCGATCCGCATACGCACATGGAGTTGCCCTTCATGGGCACCACCGCCAGCGACGATTTCTATACGGGCACGGCGGCGGGCCTCTCGGGCGGCACCACCAGCATCATCGACTTCGTGATTCCGAGCCCGCGCCAGTCGCTGATGGAGGCGTTTCAGTCGTGGCGCGGCTGGGCCGAGAAGGCCTCGGCCGATTACGGCTTTCACGTCGCGGTGACGTGGTGGGACGAATCGGTGCATCGCGACATGGGCACGCTCGTGCATGAACATGGCGTGTCGAGCTTCAAGCACTTCATGGCCTACAAGAACGCCATCATGGCCGACGACGAAGTGCTGGTGAACAGCTTCGCGCGTTCGCTCGAACTCGGCGCGTTGCCTACCGTGCATGCGGAAAACGGCGAACTGGTGTTCCAGTTGCAGCGGCAATTGCTGGCGCGCGGCATCACCGGGCCGGAAGCGCATCCGCTCTCGCGGCCGCCCGAAGTGGAGGGCGAGGCGGCCAACCGGGCGATCCGGATTGCGCAGGTGCTGGGCGTGCCGGTCTATATCGTGCATGTGTCGTCCAAAGACGCCGCCGATGCGATTGCGCGGGCGCGCAGCGAGGGCCTGCGGGTGTTCGGCGAAGTCTTGCCGGGGCACCTGGTGATCGACGAAGCGGTCTATCGCGATCCCGACTGGACCCGTGCGGCGGCCCACGTGATGAGCCCGCCGTTCCGTTCGGCCGAGCACCGCGAGGCGTTGTGGAGCGGACTGCAGGCGGGCCAACTGCATACCACCGCGACCGATCACTGCGTGTTCTGCGCATCGCAAAAGGCCATGGGACGCGAGGACTTCACGAAGATTCCGAACGGCTGCGGCGGTGTCGAGGATCGCATGTCGGTGCTCTGGCATCACGGCGTGAATTCGGGGCGCCTGACGCCGAACGAATTCGTGCGCATCACGTCGACCAACGCCGCGCAGATCTTCAACCTGTATCCGCGCAAAGGCGCGGTACAAGTGGGCGCCGACGCGGACATCGTCGTGTGGGACCCGGCTGCGACGAAGACCATCTCGGTCAAGACGCATCACCAGAAGGTGGACTTCAATGTGTTCGAGGGCATGACGGTGCAGGGTGTGGCAACGCATACGCTGACGCGCGGCGCGCTGGCGTGGACGGACGGCGATCTGCGGGCGGTGCGCGGCGCGGGTCAGTATCTGAAGCGTCCGCCGAACGCGGCTTACTTCGATGCAATCCGGGTGGCCAACAAGCTCAAGGAGCCGCATGCGGTTGAGCGGTAACGAGTGTGACACCGGCCCGTGACGTTGTGTCGACGGGCCGGTTTCTTTTGACGTGCCAGCCCGGCATCGTCAACGCATATGCGGCTAGCGCGCTTACAGAACCATAACGACGCGCGCCGGTACGCCAGGCAGTCTTCAGTTTTCGCTCCGCCTGCCGTTAAACGAATGCAGGCGTGTCCTGCCGCCTGCATCCGCTTTCCATTCCTTCCACCCCCTTTCACACTACTTCGCGCCAACCGCAAAAAGCCGCACATGTCGCGCTCGATCTTGCGAATCGTTTTGCTTCTTCTCGTGGTGCCGCTGATCGGGTTGTCGCGGCCCAGCCTGGCCGCTCCGGCGATTCCCGCCGAGGACGCGCCGCGCGCGCCGCTCAATGAGCAGGTTCTCGACGTACCTGTGGCGACTGCCCCGCTGGTGCGCCTGAAGGTGACGTTGTTCATGCCCTCGCGCGGCGGACCGTTTCCGCTTGTCATCGTGAATCACGGCACGTCGCCGGTGCCGGCCAACGCACCGCGCGTCGGCGACAACTTCATTCCCTACTATTTCCTCTCGCGCGGTTACGCGGTCGCCATGCCGATGATGCGCGGCTACGCCGGCTCGGACGGGCAGATGCGCCCGCATGGCTGCGACATCGTCGCGCTGGGTCTCGATGCGGCCCACGACATTCGCAAGGTGCTCGATTACGTCAAGCAGCAGCCCGGCATCGACGCTTCGCGTATCGTCGTGGCCGGCAAGAGCATGGGCGGGTGGAACACGCTGGCATTCGGCGCGCTCGGTCCGGATGACGTCAAGGGACTCATGAGCTTCGCGGGCGGCGTGAAAGAATCCGATTGCCGCAGCCCGGACGCGAGCCTGATTAGCGGCGCACAACAGCTCGGCGCGCATACGAAGCTGCGCTCGATCTGGTTCTTCGGCGACAACGATCAGATCTTCGCCGCGCCGACCTGGCAGGCGATGTTCAGGCAGTACACCGCCGCGGGCGCTCATGCCGAACTGGTCGACTATGGCGTGTTCCAGAAGGACGCCCACGCGATGACGGCTTCGGCGGCGGGTCTGCCGCTCTGGGTGCAGCGAGCCGATACGTTTCTCGCCGGCATCGGCATGCCGAGCCAGGAGGTGGACCCGGAGTATCTGCCGCAGCGGGCGCGCGCGGCGAGCGCCTATGCGGATATCAACGACCTCGACGCCGTGCCGTACCTGAGCGACAAGCAGCGCGATACGCTTTATCGCGGCTTTCTGGCGGCACCGCTGCCGCGTGCGATTGCGATCGGGGCAACGAGTGCTGTCTGGAGCTCGGGCGGGTTCGATCCGGGGCAGAGCGTGCTGGACCACTGCTGGAAGCTGACGCGTTACTGCCAGCTCTATGCGGTCGATAACACCGTCGTCTGGCCGCGGCTCGACGGTCAGCCGCCGGCGACGAAGTTCGCCGCGCTGGCCGACAGCACGGCCGTGCCTTATCTGAATGCGCAAGGTCGTCAGGCCTACACACGATTCCTGGGTACGCGCTATCCGCGTGCCTTTGCGATTGCGCCGGACGGCGCATGGGGAGCGGGATCGGGCGTCGATCCGATCAACGATGCGCTGGTGGCCTGCAGCAGCGGCCATAGCGGTTGCCGGCTGTACACGGTGAACCGCGACGTGGTGTGGGTGCGTTAGCGCTTTTGCCAGACGCGCAATCCGAACTGCGGCAGAACGCCATAAACATGGTCCAGCATGTCCGACTGGATGTGTTCGAACGACTCCCAATCGGTGTCGTTGATGAACACGAACACCTCCAGCGGCAGGCCGCGTTCGGTCGATTGCAACAGCCGGACCACCAGCGGCATATCGGTGCGAATCGCGGGATGCTGACGAAAATACGCCAGCAGATAGCGGCGAAACATGCCGAGATTGGTCAACCGCTGGCCCTCGTTCGTCGCGCCCGGGGCCGTCTGCAAATCCGTGCTCGTCAGCAGTTTCGCGAGCAGTTCGTCATCGCCGAAGCGGATGCTATCCGTATCCAGATGAATCTCATGCTTGAGACGCCGCCCGCCGGATTCGACCATGCCCCGCCAGTTCTTGACGCCATTGCTTAGCAATACGTAGCTGGGGATCGTGACAATGGAGTTGTCGAAATTGCGCACCTTGATCGTGTTTAGCGCGATGTCGATGACGGTGCCGTCCGCGACGAAGCCCGGCACTTCGATCCAGTCGCCCACGCGCAGCATGTCGTAGGCGGCGAGCTGGATGCTGGCGACAAAGCCCAGCAGCGAATCGCGGAAGATGATGATCAGGAGCGCGGTCATCGCGCTCACGCCGGTGAGGAAATACGCGGGCGAGCGATGCAGCAGCAGGGAGATAAGCGCGATCAGGACCGCGAGATACAGGACGATGGTGGTGACCTGCAGGAAGCTTTTGATCGGCCGCTCGGCGGCGTGCGGAAAGTGGCTGTAGCGATCTTCAATGCTGGCGAGGAACGCGAAGGCCGCGCGCAGTGTTGTCAGCACCATGTAGCACGCGGCGAGCGTTTCGAGCGGCGGCCCCAGCAGGTAGATCACCGGAAACGACAGCCCCGAGAGCAGCGGGGCGGACAGATACACGAAGTACGCGGGCACGAGCGGCGCGAGGCGGTCGAACACCTTGTGCTTCACGGCGGCCTGCAGCCACTTGCGGCGTTCGCCGCGCGCGAGCCGGCCGACGATCCACAGCATGATGAGGCGGGTGAGGTAGTAGCAGAGCGCGCTGGTCAGCAGGATGAACAGCAGCAGCGCGATGACGAGCAGCGTGGCGACGACGGCGCTGTCGGTATAGGCGTAGAAATGACGGTTGCCGTCGCGGTCCGTCACGATGTGGAAGATGCCGCCGAACATAGCGCCTCGCCTCGGTGCCTCATGCCCTATTGTAACGGCGAGCCGCCCGCATTCCCGGGAGTCTTTCCGATAGCACGCAAAGCCACGCCACGCGGGCTTATCAGCCCCGCGCATATTCTTCGAAAACTTGATGCTTTGTAGAAACGGAGACCGTTTGCTACAGTCCGCCCACTCTGCCGGGGCGGCTAGCCGGGCAGCATTGAATCTCCATACCAATACCTACGGAGCACACTCTCATGAAATCGATTCGTTCCATTCTGTTGATTGCGCTGCTGCAGGCGGCGGCCGCAACCTCGGCATTCGCCGCCGACGAACTCGCGCAGATCAAGGCAGCGGGTGTCTTCAAGGTCGGCACCGAAGGCACTTATGCACCGTTCACTTACCACGACGAATCGGGCAAGCTGACCGGCTTCGACGTGGAGATCGCCACCGAAATCGCGAAACGTCTCGGCGTGAAGCCGGAGTTCGTCGAAGGCAAGTGGGACGGCCTGATTGCCGGCCTCGACGTGAACCGCTACGACGCCGTGATCAACGAGGTCGCCGTCACCGATGCGCGCAAGGTCAAATACGATTTCTCGACCCCGTACATCACCTCGCACGCGGTGCTGATCGTGCGTTCGGACAACACGACCATCAAGACCTTCGACGACCTGAAGGGCAAGAAGTCGGCCAATACGCTGACCAGCAACTTCGGCAGGATTGCGAAAGACCACGGGGCGGATGTGGTGGGCGTGCAGGGCTTTAACGAATCGATCGACCTGCTGACCTCGGGGCGTGTCGATGCGACGGTCAACGATTCGCTGTCGTTCCTCGACTTCAAGAAGCACAAGCCGGACGCCCAGGTGAAGATTGCCGCGGTCGACGCTTCCAGCGATAGCGACCACTCGGCAGTGCTGCTGCGCAAGGGCGACCCGGCGCTGGTCGAGGCGGTCGACAAGGCGCTCGCCGACATCAAGGCGGACGGCACCTACGAAAAGATTTCGCAGAAGTATTTCGGCAAGGACGTCTCCCAGTAAGCGCCGCTCGGCTCCGAAGGGTCTGAATCATGCCAGCCTGGTTGCATCTGATGGCGCAGTCGCTGTGGCCCCTGCTGTACGCGGGGCTCGTGTTCACTGTGCCGCTCACGCTCGCGTCGTTTGCGCTCGGCCTGGCGCTGGCGTTCGCCGCCGCGCTGATCCGCCTGTTTGGTCCCCGCTGGGCGGTGGCGATCGTCCGCTTCTACGTCTGGCTGATTCGCGGCTCGCCGTTACTGGTGCAACTATTTGTGATCTTCTATGGCTTGCCGAACGTGGGGATCGTGCTCGACCCATTGACGGCGGCCATCATCGGCTTCTCGCTGAACGTCGGCGCGTATAACTCCGAGGTGATCCGCGGCGTCATCGAGTCGATTCCGAAAGGGCAGTGGGAAGCCGCCTATTCGATGGGGATGACGCGCGGCCAGGCACTGCGCCGCGCGATCCTGCCGCAGGCGGCGCGCGTCGCGTTGCCGCCGCTTTCCAACTCGTTTATCTCGCTCGTCAAGGACACCTCGCTCGCCGCGGTGCTGACCGTGCCCGAGGTGTTTCAGGCGGCGCAACGGATTGCCTCGGTGACGTACGAACCGCTGATCCTGTATTCGGAAGCGGCGCTGGTCTATCTGGTGTTCAGTTCCGTGTTGTCGTCGGCACAGGTGAAGCTCGAACAGCGCTTCGGCCGGCACGCGCTTTTCCAGGCAGGACAGTGATGATCAAACTGGAAAACATCGAGAAGTTCTTTGGCGAACATCGGGTGTTGAGCTCGGTGGACCTCACGCTGGCCCCGGGCAATGTCACCGCATTGATCGGCCCGTCGGGCAGCGGCAAGAGCACGCTATTGCGCTGCGTGAACCTGCTCGAGATTCCCGAGGGCGGCTCGCTCGAACTGGGCGAGCAGCGCCTCGAATTCAGCCGCGAGCATCAGCCTGGGCGCGATGCCGTGCTCGCGATCCGGCGCCGCACCGGCATGGTGTTCCAGAACTTCCAGTTGTTCCCGCATCTGACGGTGCAGCAGAACGTGATGGAAGGTCTCCTGACGGTTCTGAAGTGGGACAAGGCACGGGCACGGGAACGTGCGCATGAATTGCTGACCAAGGTGGGCATCGCGCACAAGGCGGATGCATGGCCCGCGACGCTGTCCGGCGGCCAGCAACAGCGGGTGGCGATTGCGCGGGCGTTGGCGCCTTCGCCGGAGGTGTTGCTGTGCGACGAGCCAACCTCGGCGCTCGATCCGGGCCTGGCTGCGGAGGTGGTGGAAGTCCTCAAGCAACTCGCGAAGGAAGGCATGACGATGCTGATGGCGACGCACGACCTGCGTCTGGCAGCGTCGATTGCACGCGACGTTGTGTTCCTGAACAACGGCGTGGTGGTGGAGGCGGGCGCTTCGCGGCAGATTTTTACGCAGCCTCGGCAAGCCGAGACTGCGCGTTTCGTGTCGACGCTCACGCAGACCTTGCCGGAGGCATGGGCCGAATGAGCCTGCAATTGGTGTAGCGCGCTGAGGCCATTGACTAGGCCTGTTTGGCAGCCTGCTGCGTATAACGATTCTGCGGCCGCGGCAGCCCCAGATTGTCACGCAGCGTACGTCCCTCGTATTCGGTTCTGAAGAGGCCGCGCCGCTGCAGTTCGGGCACGACGAGCTCGGCAAACTCGCTCAGTCCACCCGGCAGCCACGGCGACATGATGTTGAAGCCGTCGGCGCCTTCTTCCTCGAACCACTGCTGCAACTGGTCCGCAATGCTCTGCGGCGTGCCCACCACCTGTTGATGACCGCGAGCGCCGGCAATGCGCAGATACAGGTCGCGGATGGTCAGGTTCTCGCGGCGCGCGAGATCGAACAGCAGCCGCTGACGGCTCTTGCCGCCGTTGGTCTCAGGCAGTTCGGGCAAAGGATCGTCCACCGGATACTGGGAAAGGTCGACACCGCCGGACATGTTCGACAGCAGCGACAGGCCCACGGTGGGGTGAATCAACGCCTGCAGCGCGTCGAACTTTTCCTGCGCTTCTTCCTGGGTGCGGCCAATCACCGGAAAGATGCCCGGCATGATCTTCAGATGCTCGGGCTGGCGCCCATATTTCGCGAGTCGTCCCTTGACGTCGCGATAGAACGCCTGCGCTTCTTCGAGCGTCTGGTGCGCGACGAAAATGACTTCGGCGGTTTGCGCGGCGAGTTCCTTGCCTGCGTCGGAAGCCCCGGCCTGCACGACCACTGGCCAGCCCTGCGGCGAACGCGCGACGTTCAGCGGCCCACGCACCTTGAAGTGCTTGCCGCGATGATTGAGCACATGCAGCTTGTCCGGATCGAAGTAGACGCCGCTCTCCTTGTCGCGCAGAAACGCATCGTCTTCCCAGCTATCCCAGAGGCCGGCCACGACGTCGTAGAACTCGCGGGCGCGTTCATAGCGCACGGCATGGTCCGGGTGCTGTTCGAAGCTGAAATTGTGTGCTTCGGATTCCGTACTGGATGTGACGAGATTCCAGCCCGAACGGCCGCCGCTCAGATGATCGAGCGAGGCGAATTTGCGGGCGAGATTGTAGGGTTCGTTGAAGGTGGTCGAGACAGTCGCAATCAGGCCGATATGCTGCGTCACCACCGAGAGCGCCGACAGCAGCGTCAACGGCTCGAAGTGATCGGCGCGGGCGGTGCGCGAGAGCGAAGGCAGGTTGGTGTCGCGCACGCTGACGCTGTCGGCGAAGAAGATCGCATCGAACCTGGCGCGCTCGGCGATCTGCGCGAGTTGCGCATAGTGCGCGAAATCGAGGCCGCCGCTCGCGTGCGTATCCGGATGACGCCATGCGGCGATGTGGTGGCCGGTTTCCATCAGAAATGCGCCTAGCCTGATTTGCCGCTTGTGTTCGCTCATCGTTTGCTCCGTGAATGAGAGGCGGGGTGGTTCGGTACGCGTGGCGTCACCATGCGAGCCGCCATTCGGTGATCGGCGGGTTGGGCGGGTGGCCACCCGGAGGTGGGCCATCCGCTTCGTGGTGCGCCGTCGTGCCGTCCTCGGCAAAATCGGCCAGGACTTCTTCGCGCAGACGGATGAAGCGCGGATCGCTGCGCTCGCGCGGTCGCGGCAGCGCGACCTCGACGACGCGTTTGATGCGTCCTGGACGCGGCGCCATGGTGACCACGCGATCGCCGAGATAAAGCGCCTCGTCGACGTCGTGTGTGACCAGAATCATGGTGATGCGCTCGCGTTCCCAGATGCGTTGTAATTCGTTCTGCAGACGGCCGCGAGTGAGTGCATCCAATGCGCCGAACGGTTCGTCGAGCAGCAGCACGCGTGGCCGGTTGACGAGGCCGCGGGCAATCGCGACGCGTTGCGCCATCCCGCCTGAGAGTTGATGCGGGTAGGCCTGCTCGAAGCCGGCGAGGCCCACCAGATCGATGTGTTCCGCCACCGCTTCGCGTTTCTCCTTCGCCGAAAGCGGCGCATTCCTCAACGCGGCGAGGATGTTCTGCGAAGCCGTCAGCCACGGAAACAGCCGGTGGTCCTGAAACACGATGCCGCGTTCCAGCGAGGTGTCGCGCACCGGTTCGCCGGCGACCCGGATCTCGCCGCCGTAGTCGGTGTCGAGTCCGGCAATCAGCCGCAGCAGCGTGGACTTGCCGCAACCGCTCGAGCCGAGCACGCTGACGAATTCGCCGGGGCGTACCCGCAGCGTAATGTCGTCGAGAACCGCCAGGGCCGCACCGCGCTGGGCGTAGTGCTTGCTGACGTGCAGAATGTCGATGGTGTCGGGGAGAGGGGTGGTCATGAACGAGATCCTGATGTTAGCGTCGCAAGCGCGCTCAGTTCGAAGCCGGCAGGCGTCGCGCCAGCACCGCGCGTTCGACTGCGCGCGCCAAAGCATTGAGCGCCCAGCCCGTGAGGCCGATGACGATGATTCCGAACAGCACCAGATCCATGCGGAACTGCTCGCTGCCGTCGATCAGCGTATTGCCGATGCCGCTGCCGGCCACCAGCAAATATTCAGCGCCGAGCGTGGCGAGCCATGAATAGATCAACGCGAGATAGATGCCGGTGAAAATCGAAGGCAGCGCGGCGGGCAGAATGACGTAGCCGATCATCTGCAGGCGCGAATAGCGGAAGGCGCGCGCCACTTCGATATACGCACGCGGCACCGCGTGAATGCCGTCGAAGGTGTGCGCGGTGACCGGCAGCAACGCAGCGAGCGAGAGAAACACGATCTTCGCCGCGTCGCCGAGGCCGAACCACACGGAGATCAGTGGGATCCACGCGAACAGCGAGATCTGCTTGAAGGTGTCGAAGCTTGGGCCGATCAGGCGCGTCGCGATGCGTGACAGGCCGAGTACGCTGCCAAGCAACAGGCCGCCTACCGTGCCGATGACGAAGCCGCTTGCTTCGCGCGCGAGCGAGGCCGATAGCGCGCGCAGCAACGCGCCGCTCGTGATCTGCTCCCAGGCGGTTTGCAGCACCTGGCCGGGGCTTACCAGCAGGCCGCTCTTGACGAGATGCGCCTGGGAGATTGCCCACCACAGTGCGATGACCACAATAGGCAGGACGAGGCCGCGGGCGTCGAAGCGGCGCTTGCCGGGTTCGGCGGCCTGTTTGCGTATCGTAGTTTCCCGTTTGACCGGCACTTCGCAGTCGCACGGCGGTGGACCCTGGCGTTTGCTGCCGGTAGCACGCTGTAGAAACGACGGAATAATTCGACTCATGTGGGACTCCCTGGCATCGCGGCCGCTTGATCGGACGCGGGTCACGCGTGGATCACACTCACTCACGAAACGCGGACGGCTGTCCGCGACGCAGACGCGCTTCGAGCGCATCGAGCAGCCGGTTCATCGTCAGACCGATGGCGCCGACCACGACCACCGCAGCCATCACCAGATCGAGCTGGAACAGTTGCCGTCCGTAGACGATCAGATAACCGAGTCCTTCCGACGACGCCACCAGCTCCACCACCACCAGTGCAAGCCACGCCTTGGTGAAGGCGAGCCGCACGCCGGTGGCAAGTGTCGGCACGGCGGCGGGCAGCACGATATAGGCGATGCGTTGCCAGCGGTTATAGGCGAAGACGCGCGCCACTTCGTCGAGTGCGGCGGGCGTCTGGCGAAAGCCCTGTAGCGTGCTGAGCGTGACCGGCACCAGCGCCGCATGCGCGATCAGGATGTACTTGAGCGGCTCGCCGACGCCCACCAGCAAGAGCAGAAACGGCAACCAGCCCAGCACAGGGACCTGGACGACCGCGTTGAAACTCGGCAGCACGTACGCTTCCAGGGTGGGCGATAGCCCAAGCGCGGCGCCGATCGCGAAACCCAGTACTGTCCCGATGCCGAAACCCACCAGCACCCGTTGCAGGCTGACCAGCGTGTTATGCAGGAGGTCGCCGCTGCGCGCCAGATCCACGAAGGTCTCGTAGACGCGCTCGGGCGGCGGCAAGATCTGCGGTGCGATCCAGCCGCGCTCGCAGCCGATGCTCCATAGTCCGAACAGCAGCGCCGGCAGCAGCCACGGCGCAAGGTGCCAGGCCACGGCATGCAGACGTTCGCGCCTGCGTAGCGCTGCGAGTGCGGCGACAGGGTGGCCGTCGCGCTCAGCGGCTTCGGCAGATTCACCGCTTTTGCCGTGAAGCGGGATCGCAGTTTCGCTCATGATGGCGCTCCGTGGTTAGCTGAGCGGCTTGCCTGCCGCGTCGTAGCGCGTCCAGTAGTGATCGAGCTGCAGCGTGCGCAGGGCATTGTCCAGATAGCTGGGCTCGAACCAGGTGTCGACGTCGATGGGCTGGCGGATCAGTTTGAGGTTGAGCGCATTCTGCGCGACCGTCTTGTAGCGGGCGACGATGAACGGATCGATGAGTGGCGAATTGCGCGATTTCAACGGCTGATTCGCAAACTCGGCCTGCCACGACGCGTACGGAACACCGGTCCTCGCCCACAGCTTGAACAGGGCGTCGCGGTTCGCTTCATCGGAGGACCACAGCGCGCCTTTGACGAAGGTGGTTACGACACGCTGCACGATGTCCGGATGCGCGCGGTCGAAATCGTCGACCACGAGCAGATGCGATTGCCGCGTGAACTGCGGTCCGTCGTTTTGCGATTCGTAGACGATTCTGACCAGACCCTGGTCGCGCAGCTTGTAGAGGTGATAGTCGCTGAACGAGGCGTCGATGCCTTTGGAGGCGAGTGCTGCAAGCGCGCTGGCGGTGTCGAGGTTGATCACGTGCAGGTCGCGCTCGTCGAGGCGATTGGCGGCGAGCGCGTTGTCGGCGACGAGTTGCAGATTGGTGCCGCGAAAGATCGAAACGCGGCGGTCCTTGAGATCCTTGATCGAGTGGATGTCGGAGTCGGAGGGCACGGCCACTTTTACGCCCACCCGCACGCCCGACTCGAGCAGGATGCGTGTCTTCAGACCATTGGCGCGTGCCAGCACGGCGGGCAAATCGCCCTGGAAAGCGAAGTCGAGCGACTTGTCGGCGATCGCCTCGTTGACCGCAGGTCCCGCACCTTTGAAGAACAGCCACTCGACCTTGATGCCGTCGGCAGCGAACTCCTTCTCGAGCAGTTGCTGGATCTGCACCGTGGCCGCCGGCGAACCGCCGAAGGTCGGTGGATCGCCCGTGCCCTGTTCCGCCACGCCGATCCGGATGACAGTGGGCTTGTCGGCATACGCATGCAGGGCCGCTATCGACAACGTGGCGGCCGCCAGGACTGACTTGAGCAAACGAAGATATCGCATCGATTCGAGTTGGGCTAAAGAGAAGGGCGCGCCGGAACGGTGCGCGGTCGACGCTGTCGGCGCGGTTTCGTTTTGCCGGGCAAACGGGAGGCTCAGACATTCTTGTCGACGAAACTAGTGAGGACAAGAAAGGATTTGAGCTATGCATATTGCCTGCGGTGTTTTTGCCGGCGTGTTGCCACATCGTCAATGTGCGACGCGAATTCCGTTTAGACGTGTATTTGCGTGTCGCAGCAGTGGAGGATGTCGCCGATGCGTGAGAAAGACGGGTCAGGCGATCCGCATATCGATAGCTAGTTTTCTTTGTTGTGCGACGCAGTTCAGAAAATCTATGCTGACGAGCTGTTACGTTTCCGGTGGAGCACCCGCATGACAATCCAGCACACCCCAGCCGACGACGCGGCGCGCACGGAGCACACGGCACCTACGGATGCCGAACTCGACGCGCGTTTCGCGCCGGTGTTCGAGCGCATCGCGGCGGGCAGCGTCGAGCGCGAGCAGAAGCGCGAACTGGCGCACGAGCCGGTGCAATGGTTAAAGGATGCGGGCTTTACCGCATTGCGTGTGCCGCGCCGTTACGGCGGAGGCGGCGCGACGTTGCCGCAGTTCTTCCGGCTCCTCACGCGCCTCGGCGAAGCGGACTCGAATCTGCCGCAGATCCTGCGGCTGAATTTCGGCTTTATCGAAGGCAGTCTCGAACGCGACGACGAAGCCGCGCGCGAACGCTGGCTCACGAAGATCGCAGCGGGCGAACTGGTCGGCGCGGCGATCTCGGAGCGTACCGGCGCCACGCACAACTCGGTGACCCTGCAACGGGCGGCCGAAGGCTGGCGCCTGAATGGCGAGAAGTACTACAGCACCGGCAGCCTGTACGCCGACTGGATCGACGTGGCGGCGCACGACGGCACCGACGACGTGCGCGTGCTGGTACGAGGCGACGCGCGAGGCGTCACGCGTCTGGACGACTGGGACGGTTTCGGCCAGCGCCTTACTGCGAGCGGCACGACGCGCTTCGATCAGGTCGAGGTGCCAGACGAGCAGTTCCTGCTGCGCTACAAGGGCTCGGAGCCAAAACGCAATACTTCGCAACCCGCGTTCTATCAGACCGTGCATCTGGCGACGCTCGCCGGCGTCGCACGCGCGGTATTGCGCGACGGTGTGGCGTTTGCGCAGGGCCGCACGCGCACCTTCGGCGTACCGGGCCGTTCGAGCCCGCGCGACAACCCGTTAACCCAGCGCGTGATAGGCCGTCTCGCGAGTCTGGCTTACGCCGCTGAAAGCGTCGTGGAAGCGGTGGCGCGCTCGCTCGAGAGGATCTATCAGGACCGTTTGGCCGGGCGCGCGCAAACGCAGGACTACTTCGCGCTCGACATCGAAGCGTGGCAGGCGCAGCAGGTGGTGATCGGTCAGGCGCTGGAGGCCGCCACGCTCCTGTTCGAAGTGGGCGGTGCATCGGCCACCAGCGAGACGCTGCGGCTCGATCGCCACTGGCGCAATGCCCGCGTGATCGCCTCGCATAACCCGGCGATTCAGCGCGAAGCCGCGATCGGCGCTTTCCATCTTAACGGCACGCCGCCGAACGAGCGTTTCAGCCTCGCGCACACCAGCGTGGAAATCGAGGGGCAGGGTGCGGATACGCCTTTAGCTGCTTGAGCATCCATCATCGTGCTTCTTTAGAAATCAGATTTTATTGGTTCTGCTTTCGATGGCGCGCTCGCATAGTACGTTTTGATGGCTATAGGCGGCGACGCTCAAGCGTTCGCGGTGCCCGGCCAGCCCCTCCGTCCGGTGTGGAAACCGGACGGGCAAGACGGATGAGCAAGGAGACGTCATGACGGTTGCATTGGCAGAACGAAGCACACACGCGGCGCTGGCAACGGCGCGCGAAGCCGCGGCAGCGGCGGGTTTGCCCTACGCGGGCGGGATTTCCCCGCAGGACGCGTGGGCGTTGTTTTCAGCGGGCGAGGCGTTGCTGGTCGACGTGCGCACGGCCGAAGAGCGCAAGTTCGTGGGTTATGTGCCTGACAGTCTGCACGTGGCCTGGGCGACCGGCACGAGCTTGACCCGCAATCCGCGCTTTGCCCGCGAACTCGAGGCGAAGACCGGCAAGGAGGCCGTGGTGCTGCTGCTGTGCCGCAGCGGCAACCGTTCGGCGCTGGCCGCCGAGGCGGCCGCGAAGGCCGGTCTCACGCAGGTCTTCAACGTGCTGGAAGGATTCGAAGGCGAACTGGACGCGCAGCAACAGCGCGGCCGCCAGAACGGCTGGCGTTTCCACGGCTTGCCGTGGCAGCAGGACTAGCTGGTTTCATCATCAGGACGGGGAGCACTGACTGTGGCTGTATTCGACATTGACGATATCGTTCAATCGCTTCAAACAGTGCGCCAAAGCTGGCGCGAAGTGCAAAAGCGCTCCCTCGAACCCGGCGGGCGCGACCTGCCGGCGCGCGAGGCGCTAGCCGGGATCGTCGATACGCTCAAGGGCGTGCTGTTTCCAATGCGCCTTGGGCCGCCCGATCTGCGCCAGGAAAGCGAAAACTTCTATGTGGCGAATGCGCTGGATTCCGCGCTGCACGCGCTGCTTGGCCAGGCGCGTCTCGAGTTGAACTACAAGGCGCGCCATCATGCGCGCGCCGACGAGTTCATCGAGGCGCAGGCGAGTCACGCGGTCCGCCAGTTTGCCGCGCGGCTGCCGGAGATTCGCAGCCTGCTCGACAGCGACGTGCTGGCCGCCTTTCACGGCGATCCCGCGGCGGGCAGCGTCGACGAAGTGCTGCTGTGCTATCCCGGCATTCTCGCGATGATTCATCACCGTCTCGCGCATGAGCTCTACCGGCTCGAATTGCCTCTGCTCGCACGCATCGTCGCCGAACATGCGCATGCCGCGACCGGGATCGACATTCACCCGGGCGCGCAGATCGGCGCTGGGTTCTTTATCGATCACGGCACGGGGGTGGTGATCGGCGAAACCGCCGTGATCGGCCAGCGGGTACGCGTCTATCAGGCCGTGACGCTCGGCGCCAAGCGGTTTCCGCGCAATGCCGCGGGCCATCTGGAGAAGGGGCTTGCGCGCCATCCGATCGTCGAGGACGACGTGGTGATCTATGCGGGCGCAACCATTCTGGGCCGCGTGACGCTCGGGCGCGGCTCGGTGATCGGCGGTAACGTGTGGCTCACCCAGGATGTGGCGCCGGGCAGTCATGTGACGCAGGCCGTCTCGCGTAACGAAGCCACCCAGGGGCAGGCCGCAGCGGCATCGCAGGCGCCGCATCCACCGGCCGCGACGCCGGTCGCGCAACCCCCGCAACTTCCACAAGCCCCGCACGCGCCCCAGCCGCTTCATGCCGCTAACCCCGTAGCGAGTACCGCGTCATGAGCACGCTCGTGAAAAACTTCGGCGCCGCGGTGCGCGAGTTGCGCGAGGCACGCGCCTGGTCGCAGGAACAGCTCGCCGAGCATGCCGGTTTAAACCGGTCCTATGTCGGCGAGATCGAACGCGGCAGTGCGATTGCCTCGATCGTCACGGTCGACAAGCTCGCGCGTGCGCTCAACGAGCCGATCTCCAGTTTGCTGCGCTCGTCGTTCAGCGGCAGCGTCGTTTCTGCGACGCAGACCGCACCGCCTGCGCCTGCGCCCACCCTGTCCAATGTGCTGAAGACGTCCAACTGACGTCTATAGCATGTTGAGCAGGGTCCGGCTCGGTCTTGATAATGACGCTGCGTCATAAGCTTTCCCGTTTTTCATCTATAGAACCCCGGAGCCACACATGTCGACCCTAGCGAGCGGCCATACGGCGCTTAGCGATAACGCCGCACGGCAACTAGCCAATGCCACCAAGACCGTTCCCCAACTTGCGACGATCACGCCGCGCTGGTTGACGCATCTGTTGCAATGGGTGCCGGTCGAAGCGGGTATCTACCGTCTGAACCAGGTCAAGAATCCGGATGCGGTGAAGGTGGCCTGCACGCAGCGCGAAGACGAAACCGTGCTGCCGCGCACCTTCGTGCCCTACGAAGAAGAGCCGCGCGAATATTTCCTGAATGCCGTGAGCACCGTGCTCGACGTGCATACGCGCATCTCCGATCTGTACAGCAGCCCGCACGACCAGATCAAGGAACAGTTGCGCCTGACGATCGAAACGATCAAGGAATTGCAGGAGAGCCAACTGATCAACAATCCGGATTACGGTCTGCTGGCGAACGTCGCCGAAGAACAGCGCGTGTTTCCGCTGACCGGCGCGCCGACGCCCGACGATCTGGATGAGTTGCTGACCCGGGTGTGGAAAGAGCCGGCGTTTTTCCTGACCCATCCGGCCGCGATTGCCGCGTTTGGCCGCGAATGCACGCGTCGTGGCGTGCCGCCGCCCACCATCAGCCTGTTCGGTTCGCAGTTCCTGACGTGGCGCGGCATTCCGCTGGTGCCGTCCGACAAGGTGCCGGTGGCCGACGGCAAGACCAAGATCCTGCTGCTGCGCGTGGGCGACAAGCGCCAGGGCGTAGTCGGCCTGTTCCAGCCGGGTGTCGCGGGCGAACAGGGTCCGGGGCTGTCGGTGCGTTTCATGGGCATCAACAGCCATGCGATCGCCTCCTATCTGATTTCCCTGTACTGCTCGCTGGCGGTGCATTCGCCGGACGCGCTGGCGGTTCTCGATGACGTGGAGATCGGTAAGTACCATGACTATCCAGACACCTACAAGTAATCCGCTGGCAGGAGGCGTGCCGCACGATGTCCCGCAGACGCTGCCGGCCGGCTTGCCCGATCCGGCGACGCTTGCGCGGCTCGCGACGGAATTCTTCGCCGCCTTGCCGGGTGGTGGGGTGTCTTCGGCGGCGCCTGGCGGTAGCCTGACGGATGCGGCGTCGTCGGCCTCGTTCGCTTCGGCCTTGCCGGTGGCCGCGCCTGGGTTGTCGTCGGTCAGCAATCCGGCTCCGCCGGGTTCGCCGCTCGCGGGGCCCGGTGGCTTCGGCACAGGCGTGCCGGGCGCCGCGTTGCCGCAGGGGAAGGTGGCGGGCGCAAATCTGCTGCCGTCGGCGCCGACGCATGTGCTGTCGCTCGGTAATCGTGCGCCGGCGCTCGTGCCGCATGCCGCCGCGCAGAACGGCTTGCCGGATAGTGCGGTGACGATCGCTCCGGCCCTTGAGCCGCGTTTCGGTGGCGCTGCGTTGGGCGTGCCGGAGGGACTGGGCGCGCAACGTCCGTCGGCGGGTGGTGCTTCGGGGGCGCCTGCTGCTGCGTCGCCGTATTACTTTCTTAACGAGCAGGCCGGGACGCCGGGCAACGGCCCGTCGGGTAGCCGGGATATCGTCGTGCCGTCGAGCGACACCGTCACCGCGCAATCGTTCGGGCTGCCAGGCGAAGCGGAGTTGCGCTCGTTGTTGTCGGTACAGCGCTTTCCGTACGATGCGCCGTCGCGAGACGCAGCCACGACGGATCGTAGCGGTGGTTCACGCTATTTCGTCGACGAGGCGCAGGCATCCGCTGGGCCGTCGCGAGCCGCGCACGCTGTGCCGAATGCCGCGGCATCGGCGCACCCGCCGTTCGATGTCAACGCTATCCGGCGCGATTTCCCGATCCTCTCGGAGCGGGTGAACGGCCGTCAACTGGTATGGTTCGACAACGCGGCGACGACGCACAAGCCGCAGTCCGTGATCGACCGCCTGGCGTACTTCTACGCGCACGAGAACTCGAACATCCACCGTGCGGCCCATGCACTGGCGGGGCGTGCGACGGATGCGTATGAGGCGGCGCGCAGCAAGGTGCAGCGTTTTATCGGCGCAGCCTCGCCGGATGAAATCGTCTTCGTGCGCGGCACCACCGAGGCGATCAATCTGATTGCGAAGTCCTGGGGTGTGCAGAACGTCGGCGAAGGCGACGAAATCATCGTCTCGAACCTCGAGCATCACGCGAACATCGTGCCGTGGCAGCAGCTTGCCGCGCAAACCGGTGCGAAACTGCGCGTGATCCCCGTCGACGATTCCGGCCAGGTGCTGCTCGACGAGTATCGCAAGTTGCTCAACGACCGCACCAGGATCGTTTCGGTCACCCAGGTTTCGAATGCGCTCGGCACGGTGGTGCCGGTCAAGGAGATCGTCGAGATGGCGCATCGTGCCGGCGCGAAGGCGCTGGTCGACGGCGCGCAGTCGGTGTCGCACATGCGGGTCGACGTGCAGGCGATCGATGCGGACTTCTTCGTGTTCTCGGGCCACAAGGTGTTCGGGCCGACGGGGATCGGCGTGGTGTACGGCAAGCGCGCGATTCTCGAGGACATGCCGCCCTGGCAGGGCGGCGGCAACATGATTGCCGACGTGACCTTCGAGCGCACCGTGTTCCAGCCGCCGCCGAACCGTTTCGAAGCGGGTACGGGCAACATCGCGGATGCGGTGGGACTGGGTGCGGCGCTCGACTACGTGACGCGCATTGGCATCGAGAACATTGCGCGCTATGAGCACGATCTGCTGGCCTATGCGACGAGCGTGCTGCAACCGGTGCCGGGCGTGCGGCTGATCGGCACGGCGAAGGACAAGGCGAGTGTGTTGTCGTTCGTGCTGAAGGGCTACGAGACGGAAGAGGTCGGGCAGGCGCTGAACGAAGAGGGCATTGCGGTACGCTCAGGGCATCACTGCGCGCAGCCTATCCTGAGGCGTTTCGGCGTCGAGGCAACCGTGCGGCCGTCGCTCGCGTTCTACAACACCTGCGATGAAGTCGATGCGCTGGTGTCGGTGGTGCGGCGTTTGTCGACGCGGCGTTAAGGTGAGCCAGGTTTAGTCGGGGCTTACCGGCATCGCTGCGGAAAACGGCTAGCAGGAGCAGGGCCCTCGCGCATGGACTTTTACGTCCACTGCGCGAGGGTTTTTTTCATTGGGTCGACGTTGCGGCGAGGGCTTCTGAGGGAACCGCGTCGTGGTTGCGATTCTCCGTGGGGAGCGAGGCCGCGGCTGCATCTTGCGAAGCGCGTAATTTCTCGAGCAGGCGCGTACTCAACGCACTCGTCTGGCTGGCGATTTCGGAGATCGTGCCGGGTTCGATGATCGTGCCGCGCAAGGCGGCGCCCAGCACTGACAACTGCGGCAAAACGCTGCCGTTCGCGGCCACCGCAGCCAGCGACGGATCGACCGCGATCCCTAAACCCACCGGTCCCGTTTGCACGAGTCCGCGTGCGAACAGATTGCGCACCAGAGGCTGCTCACTGGCGGCATGCCAGCGATAGTCCGGCCCGGTGCAGTTGACCACGCCCCCGGTGACGAGCGTGCGTACGTCGTCGCCGCCGCGCGGGCGGTAGCTCACGCTCACGCGGCCGCCCGGCGCTTCGGCCAGGCCGTTGACGCTGGCTGCCTCGATGCTCAAGCGTCCGCTGGCGCGCAGCGCGGCGACCAGCGCTGCGCTGACCGGCGGCGCGCGATGCAGGAACACGTCCCAATGCGGCCGCACGTGACGGAAGAAGCGGCGCCGGTCCGTCAACGCGGCACTGCGCCACCAGTCGGCCATATATGGCCTGAGCGCGCCCGGCAGCGATTGCCAGTCGCCGCCGTGCGCGACGATGGCCCGTGCCTTGGCGCGCAGTTCACGCACCACGCGTCGCAACGTGCCCGGCGGCCCCTCTCTACCGAACGGCTCGGTCGCCGGCGCGGCGTCGCTCCGTTCGACCGGTGTCAGGCCATGCCGCGCCAACACCCGATAGGTGCCGCGATAGCCGAGCTTTTCGAGCGACACCACGGTATCGATCATGGTCAGGCTCGCGCCCACCAGCACCACCTCTTGTGCATCGACGAGCGCCGCAAGCCGCGTGCGATCCCATGTGTTAGCCACATACCGGCCCGCCTGCGCGAGACTGCCGTCGGCGTCGAAGCGCGGCCGCGACTGGAACACGCCGAGTGCGAGCACCACCTGATCGGCGAGCAGCACGCGGCCGGCGTCGAGCGCGAGCGTGATGCCGCGTCCGGCCACATCGAGGTCTTCGACACGCGCCCGGACATGTTCGAACGTCACTCCCCGCGCGGCCGCCAGCTGGGCGCGCCGCAATTCCTCGTTGACGTAGTCGCCGTAGCGCCAGCGCGGGGCGAAGGCCTGCGCGACGGCGTCGCGCGGCTGGCCGGCAAACTCGGGCTGCGCCGCGAGCCAGTCGACAAAATGGTCCGGCTGCTCGGGGTAGAGCGTAAACATCAGCGCGGGACCGTTGAGCAGGTGGCCGGGCTCCTCGGTCGAATACGCGAGGCCGCGGCCCGCTTGCGCGGCGGGGTCGACGAGGCGGATCGCCAGCGCCTGCTTCGCCTCGCGCAGCAGCTTGATGGCAAGCGTGGTTCCCGATAGCCCACCGCCGACGATGACGATCTGTTGCGGCCCGCCGTGATGAGCGACCATGCTGTTCTCCTGTGAAAGCTGCGGCGGCGTACGCCGGATCGACGGAAATGGTAGTGGTCGGGCATATATGGCAGAAGCGACGAATCGTGATAAGCATTTGCGTAGCGCTGCTTATGGATGCGTTAGCAACGTATTCGATGTTGTAGCACCACATGGCGGGAGCGTCGCGAACCCTTGTGAGGCGACGCAAAGCATCCGCGTGTCGGCACGACGCTCGCGCATGCAGCAGGTCCACGGCGCGGCAGACGCCTCTGTTCCAGCATCGCTGCAAACGCGATATCGAAAGCGGGAAATCTTGTTTGTGAGCGGCGCGGCGCTTCGCTAGCATGCGGCAGGTAGCCGTGTGGATGCCGCGTCTGAAGCCGTGCGCCCGCATACCGTTCATCTCTGGCCGCGCGTATCCCGCCACGTTTCCGCCCACCGAAACCACGTTGGATAACTCGCGCGCACTGCAGGAATTTCATCACCCGACATGTCCAGCCTGCCCGTATCCGCCATTCCCGAACCCGCGAGCGGCGTGACGCGCCGCCTCGCATTTGCCATCGCCGGCGCGAAGCCGCTCGACGATGCCGCCGCGCTCGCCGCTGCACGCGACGGGGTGCTCGATTTCCTTTCCGCATCTTTCGCGGGCGCCGATGACGCCGGTTATCGCAAGCTGCTTGCCGTGATCGGCGCGGGCAGCCGTGGCGAGGCCGCGGCGATCGGCTACCCCGGTAGCGTGAACGCGCTCGACGCCGCATTGCTCAACGGCTACGCGGGCCACGCGCTCGACTACGACGATGTCCACAGCAGCGTGCGCGGTCATCCGAGCACGGTGGTGTTGCCGGCGCTGTTCGCACTCGCCCAGACGCAGCGCAGTAGCGCGAGCGAATTGCTGGCCGCGTATGTCGTGGGCGTCGAGACCATGGCGCGTCTGGGTCTTGCACTGGGTAGCCGTCACTACGAGCAGGGCTTTCACAACACCGCGACGCTCGGCACGCTGGGGGCCGCGGCCGCTGCGTCATTCCTGCTGAAACTGGATGCGGCTGCAATCGAAAACGCACTGGGCCTCGCAGCAACGCAATCGTCGGGGCTACGCCTGCAGTTCGGCAGCGAAGCCAAGCCGCTTCACGCCGGGCAGGCTGCGCGCGCCGGACTGCTGGCCGCGCAACTCGCGGCAGGCGGCCTACAGGGTTCGCCTGCGGCTCTCGATGGCCCGACCGGCTTTTTCGCCGTATTCGGCGCGGGCGCGGCACAACCGGAGCGCGTGCTCGAAGGCTGGGGCGCGCCCTGGCAAATCGTGACACCCGGCCTGTACTTCAAGCCGTGGCCGTGCTGCACGGCCACCCACTACGCCGTGCATGCGGCGCTGACCTTGCGTCAGGCGCATCGGCTGACGCCGCACGATATCGATCAGGTAACCGTAACGTTTCCGCCGGGCGGCGATACGCCGCTCGCGAGTCGCGCACCGGCGACCGGACTCGAAGGCCGCTTCAGCGTCGAATATGCGCTGGCCGCCGCTTTGACGGACGGCGCGGCAGGTGTCGCCACCTTCGCCGACGTGCCGGTGCGGGCGGACCTGGCGGCGCTGGCTACACGCGTGTCGCGCGACCACGACGAAACCGCGCCGCGTGCCTCGACCGATCCGGCGACGCGCTTCTCCACCGTCGCCATCACGTTGAAAAACGGCACTGTGCTGAGCCATAAAACCGACCGCCTTCATAGCGCCGACGATCTGCAGGCCAAGTTCGCCGACGCGGTCGAGCATGACGCCGCCTTCGCGACCTTGCCCGCCGTCGTCAGCACGATGGAGAGCGCCGACGATCTCGCCTTAATTTTCCAAGCCTTCGCAAAGATCAAAGCATGAGTACTGTTCAAACGGCTGCAAGCCAAAAAACGCCGCGGCAAATGCGCCTCGGGCTGTTCATCCAGGGCGCGGGGCATCACGTCGCCGGCTGGCGTCATCCCGATGCTCAGGCCGGCAGCGAGAACCTCGCGCTGATGCAGCGGATCACCCAGACCGCCGAGCGCGCGAAGTTCGACATGGTGTTCCTCGCCGATGGCCTCACCAGCGGCCCGGACGCGCATCCGTCGATGGCGATGCGTCTCGAGCCGCTGTGCCTGCTGTCGGCGCTCGCGATGGGCACGCGCCACATCGGCCTCGCCGCCACGGCATCGACGACCTATAGCGAGCCGTATCACGTGGCCCGCGCGTTCGCATCGCTCGATCATCTGAGCCAGGGACGTGCCGCATGGAATGTCGTCACCACCTCTTACGACCGCACCGCCGCGAACTTCACGCGCGGCAATCATCCGGATCACGCGTTGCGCTACGAGATGGCGGGGGAGTTCGTCGATGTCGTCAAAGGCCTGTGGGATAGCTGGGACGACGATGCACTCGTGCGCGACAAGGCAAGCGGCGTCTACTTCGATCCCGCCAAGGTGCATACGCTCGGGCACGAGGGGCGCTTCTTTTCGGTGAAGGGCCCGTTGAACGCGTCGCGGCCGCCGCAGGGGCATCCCGTGGTGATTCAGGCGGGTTCGTCAGGGCCGGGGCAGGATCTGGCCGCACGCACGGCGGAAGTGGTGTTCACCGCGCAGCAGACGCTCGACGAAGCGCGCATCTTCTATCGCGACCTCAAAGGCCGGCTGGCGAAGTTCGGCCGTGACGGCGAGCAACTGCATGTGATGCCGGGCGTGTTCCCGGTGATCGGCCGCACCGAGCAGGAAGCGAAGGACAAGTACGCGCAATTGCAGCAGTGGACCGATACGTCGGGTGCCTTGACGCTGCTGTCCGATCGTTTGGGCCATGACGTATCGAAGTTTCCGCTCGACGGCCCCTTGCCGGAACTGCCCGAATCGGAGCAACTGAAAAGCCGTGCGAAGCTGCTTACCGATCTGGCGCGCCGCGAGAACCTGACCTTGCGCGAGCTGTATCACCTCGTGGCGGGCGCGCGCGGGCATCGGATCGTGTGGGGCACGCCGACCCAGGTCGCGGATGCGCTGGAGGAATGGTTCGTGGGTGAGGGCGCGGACGGGTTCAACATCATGCCGCCGTACTTCCCGGGCGGTCTGGATGACTTCGTCGAACTGGTGGTGCCGGAGTTGCAGCGGCGCGGTTTGTTCCGCACGGAATATTCGGGCACGACGCTGCGCGACCACCTGGGGCTGCCGCGGCCGGCGAGCCGTTACGTGGAGCGGTAGAGCGCGCTGATGCCAATGCGCGCTACGGCGCGCAAAGCGTGAAGTGTGAGGTGTAAAGCGTGAGGTCTGAGGCACATCGGCGCGCGCCGGCAATGCGCGCCGCGTCCCCTCTGCGCGGCATCACCTCTTCACCTTCACCTTCAGATAGCAAACTTGCTTAGATCGAGCGGGATCGTCACACGTGCCGCATCGTGTCGCGCATCGTTGCGTTCGTCGTTAGCCGCCGCAAGCGAACGCGTGAGGAATGCCCGCGTACGCGGACTCGCCGGTTCACGGAAGAGACGCGCGGCGGGACCGTGCTCCACGATCACACCCGCCTCGGTGAAATACACCGCGTCGCTGACTTCTTCCGCAAAGCGCATCTCGTGTGTCACCAGCACGCAGGTCATGCCGTCCCTGACGAGATCGCGGATCACGGTTAGCACTTCGCCGACTGTTTCCGGATCGAGCGCCGAGGTCACTTCGTCGAACAGGATCAGATCCGGCTGCATGGCTAACGCCCGTGCAATCGCCACCCGTTGTTGCTGACCACCGGACAGTTCGCCGGGATACGCGTGCGCCTTGTCGGCGAGCCGCACCTTCTTGAGCAGTTCATAGGCCGTACGTGTCGCGCTTTCCTTGTCGCGGCCCAGAATGCGCACGGGCGCCACCACCAGATTGTCCAGCACGCTCAGATGCGGAAACAGGTTGTATTGCTGAAACACGAAACCGACGCGCTTGCGCAGTTCGATCTCGTCGCGTTCCGACGTGAGCTGATCGACCCGGGTGCCGTCCACTTCGATGGTGCCGCTCTGCGGTTTGAGCAGGCCCGTGATGCAGCGCAGGATAGTCGACTTGCCGGACCCCGACGGGCCGATGATCGAAACAGCCTGGCCGCGAAAGACGTCGAGGTCGATCCCGTTGAGCACGGCGTTCGCGCCGAACGACAGATGCACGTCGCGCAGGCTCACGAGCGGACGCACGGGGGAGTGGGATGCTAGGAGCGGTTCAACTGAAGGCATAGCGTTTTTCGAGGTGTCGCGTGAAGCGCGCAATCGGGTAGCAGTAGACGAAGAAGAGGCCCAGCACGGTGAAGTAGACGAGGACCGTGAAGTCGGCGCGCGCCACGGTGTTGCTCGCCACCTGCGCGGTATCGAGCAGATCGTGCACGCCGACCAGCGACGCCAGCGCGGTGCCCATCGTGATGCTCGCGTAGAGGTTCATCCACGGCGGCAGCATGCGCTTCACGCACTGCGGCAGGATGATCCAGCGAAACACCTGGGCGCGGCTGAACGCGAGCGAACGTGCGGCATCCCACTGCGCATGCGGAATCGACTGGATCGCGCCGCGAAAAATCTCGGCGACGTTGGCGCTGGCAGGCAAGGCGAGGCCGAGCGTCACCTTGAACCAGTCGGGAAAGGGCAGCACGTGATGACCGATCGGAATTTCGAAGGGAAATACGTACGTCGAAAAGTAGATCAGCACGAGCAGCGGCGCGTTGCGAAACACCTGCACGTAGGTACGTGTCGTCACGCGCACGAGCCGCAACGGCGAGAGCAACAGCGGCCCGAGCGCGAGTCCCGCCAGCGTGCCGATCGCAATCGCCAGCAGGCTGATTTCGATGTTGACCCACAAGGCCTTGCCGAGCGCAGGCGCCCAGGTGATCAGCGCGGCGAGCGTGACGTTGTGCGCGTGGCTGGCTATCTCGCGTTCGAGCAGCGCCAGCACGACGCCCACCGCGATGACGGCGATCACCGTGCCCGGTTGGCGGCGGCGCGCTTGGGCAGCGGTGAAGGAGAGCGGCTCAGTGGCCATAGCCGGGCATCCTCAAACGGTTCTCGAGCCAGCGGCCCGCGCGGTTGACCACGAAGGTCAGCGCGCCGAAGAACAGCAGGATCAGGATCATCAGTTCCAGCACGTTGTCGCGCTGGGTCCAGATCATGATCGATGCATACGTGACGTCGCCCACCGCGATGGCCGAGGCGATGGTGGTCATCTTCACCAGATCGACCATGTTGTTGACGAGCGCCGGCAACGCAAAGCGCACCGCGAGCGGCAATTGCACGCCCCACAGGCGCTGCTGGCGGCTGTAGCCGAGCGATTGCGCGGCTTCGAGCGTGGCGCGCGGCACCGCTTCGATACCGGCGCGCAACGCTTCCGCGTGAAACGCGCCCTTGTGCAGCGCGATCACAATCACGCTCCAGATGAACGGTGTCAATGGGTTGCCGCCCAGTCCGCGCAGCGCCTCGCTAAGCAACATGTTGAGCACGAGGAACGCGCAAAAGAGTTGCACCAGCGTGGGCGTGTTGCGGGTGATCTCGACAAAGACGCGGGCCGGCCGCGCCAGTGCCATGCGCGGCGAAGTCAGCATGGCGGCCAGCAGCACGCCGGCAATCAGGCTGAAAAAAGCGGTGACCACCGAGAGCTCGATGGTCACGAGCATGCCGTGGATGAACGACGCGCGTTCGTCGGCGGCGAGCACGAAGCTGTAATCGAGCCCAAGCTTGTTGAGCGCGGCCACCGCCGTTTCGGGCAGCCCCTGGCTCATGCCGGTTGCGCCTTGAATTTGGCGTGCAGGTCGAGTACCGCTTGCGAAGGCTGCATGCCGTTCTTGCGTTCCGTGTCGATCAGCCAGCCCGAGCGGTGCCAGTCCTCGACCACTTTCTCGAACGCATTCTGCGTATCCGTCTCGCCCTTGCGGACCCAGATCACCGAAGGCGAGGGAATCAGATCGTTCGATACCGGGATCGTGTAGTCCTTCCAGTCCGGATTGCGCGCGACCAGCAGGCGCAGCGTCGGCGCCACGTGCACGGCGGCGACGCAATTATTGCCGCGCAATGCCAGCAGCGATTCGGGCTGGCCGCGGAATGCCTTGACCTGTGCGCCGTATTGTTCGGCGAGCGGCTTCGCGTAGTTGCTGCCTTGCGAGACGCAGACGGCTTTGCCGCGCACGTCGTTCCATGTCTTGATGCCGCTGTCCTTGCGGGTGATCAGGGCGCCGCCGATTTCCTCGAAGGGCGTCGGCGGGTACGCGAGAATCTGCGCGCGTTCCTCGGTCACTTCCATGTTGGCGATCAGCGCGTCGACCTTGCCCTGCTGCAGAAACTGCACGCGATTGGACGGCTGCACGGGGATCATTTCGATGTCGACGCCGAGATGCTTCGCCAGGTTTTCGGCGAGGTCGACGTTAAAGCCGACCGGCTTTTGCGTGGCCGGATCGAGGGAGCCAAACGGCGGCCCCGACAGGATCACGCCGACGACGAGCTTGTGGCGCTCGTGAATGCGATCGAGCGTGCTGTCGGCATGAGCGGTGCTTGCAGCGAAGGCGGTGGCGAGTGCTAGCGCGGCACCTGCGAGCGCGCCGAGCCAGTGGCCTTTGGAACGGTGTTGAAGGGCGTTGCGAGTCAGGCGGATAGACATAAGGGATGGTCGGTCAATCGTGTGGATGGCAGTACGCTCATTTGCGGCTTGCTTGTGCGGGACGTACGCTGGGCATGACACGCGTTACGCGCGCAAACGGGCAGGGTGATGGGCTATTCTCGGCAAGCGACGCACAATCCAGAACCAACGTTTTTTCATACCGTTATCTGATTCGCGCATTTGTGCAGACGGGGTGGGCGTTGAGGCGTGGATATCGCTGCTTTAGCGTCGTTGTCTGGGTGTGGAGCGTGATGCCGACGCCGCGAGGTTCGATGCCGCAGCAGCGAATCCCGCCCCGGTTCACACCTTGGTTCACACCGCTTCGAACGCGTCGAGCCGCTCGAGCACCTGCACGCGCAGATCGGCCAGTACAGGATCGCGCCGGTCCCGCGGCCGCGGACGGGCGACGCGATATTCGCGGTCGATGCGTCCAGGCGCCGCGGCCATCAGCAGCACGCGGTCGCTCAGATACAGGGCCTCGTCGAGATCGTGGGTGACGAGCAGGGCGGCCGTGCCGTGCGCGCGTGTCACCGACAGCAGCAGGGCCTGCAAGCGCATGCGCGTCATTGCGTCGACGGCGCTAAACGGTTCGTCGAGCAACAGCAGATCCGGTTGCGAGAAGAGTCCACGGGCGATCGCAACGCGCTGCGCCATGCCGCCGGAGAGGGCCTTGGGCAAGGCATGCTGCTGGCCTGCCAGTCCCACTTCGGCAAGCAGGTGCGCTACGCGCGGATCGCGCCCGCCGTGACGGCCCGCTTCGAAGCCGACGTTATCGGCCACCGTCAACCACGGCAACAGACGCGGTTCCTGGAAGATCACGCCGATCCGTGGCGAAGGCCCGTGTTGCGGCACGCCGTTCACCCGTACTTCGCCGTGATACTGGCGGTCCAGTCCGGCGACGATCCGCAATAGCGTGCTCTTGCCGCAGCCGCTCGGGCCAACCAGACTGACGATCTCGCCAGGCGCGATACGCAACGACAGGTGATCGAGTACGGTGCGGGCCGCGTAGTGCTTGGCCTCGACGTGCACATCGAGCAGTGCCGCTTGAGCGGATGCGCTCATCGTTGCTCCCCTGTGCGCGATTGCTCGCTGAACGCATCGAACGCATCGCGCCAGTTCAGCACGCGGTGTTCGAGCCAGCGCATGGCGCCGTCGCTCAGCTTGCCGAGTACGGCGAGCAGGATGATGGCGCCGAACACCAGATCGGGGCGGCCGGTTTCGCGCCCGTCGCTCAGCATGTAGCCGAGGCCGCGCGTGGCGGCGATCAGTTCCGCCGCGACCATGAACATCCACGCAAGGCTGAGTCCTGTGCGCAGGCCGGTGAAAATCTGCGGCAACGCGGCGGGCAAGAGGATGCGCGTAAACAGCGCAACCGGTTTGAGCCGGTAAATCGCACCCAGTTCGACCAGCTTGCGGTCGACGCCGCGTATCCCGGCCACGACGCTCAAATGCACGGGGAAGAACGCGCCTATCGCGATCAGCGTAATTTTGGGGGCCTCGTCGATGCCCATCCACAGCAGCAGCACGGGCACCCATGCAAGCGAGGGAATCGAACGCAGCGCCTGAAAGCAAGGCTCGAGCAGGGCGTCGAGACGGCGGCTCAGGCCCATCGCGGCGCCCAGTACGAGTGCCAGCGCGGCGCCAATGCCGAAGCCCACCGCCACCCGCAGCGTACTGGCCGCGATATGGCGTCCCAGGCGCGTGGCGCCCATTTGCCAGAGCGTCTGCGCGATGGTGCTGGGTGCGGGTAGCAGATGATCGGGCACGACGTTGGTGCGCACCAGTACTTCGATCAGCGCGAGCAGTGCAACGGGTAGCGCGAGGCCGGCGATATGCCAGCGGCGCAGGGCGCCATGCGGTTGCTGCGCAGAGGTGCCGGCGGCGCCGTCAGCATTGATGTGGGCATGGCGGGCAGCGTGCGCTGCCGCCGCATGCAGCGTGTGATCCGCCGCTGCTTCGCTCACATCGAACGGTAACGACTCGTCAGGAGCAGAGGCCATCGCCGCGCTCACTGGCCTTGTGCCGCCGTCACGACCGGCTGGGCGACCTGCGAATCGACCAGCGCGTCGATCACCTGCGGCAGATCGGTGCCCGGCTTGACCAGTTGCTCCTGCACCAGAATCGGCGCGGCGGCTTTGAGCGCGGCAATCTGCTGTGCACCCGGCACCGGCTGGCTAAAGTCGTTGCGGTGCAATTGCAGCTTCGCGACCGGCAGCGAGACCTTCGATTCCTCGGCCACGATCTTCGCGGCGTCGTCCGGATGCGCGATGATCCACAGGCGTGCCTTCTCGTAGACCTTCAGCACGCGCGCCACCGTCTCGGGATATTGCTGGAGAAACGCTTCGCGGGCGTTAAGGAATCCGTAGGTATTGAAGTCGACGTTGCGGTACAGGAGGCGGTCGCCGTCGTCGATCTGCGCGGCGGCCATGTGCGGATCGAGACCCGCCCATGCATCCACCTGGCCATTGGCGAGCGCCGTGCGGCCATCCGGATGCTGCAGATTCACGAGTTCGACGTCGTCGCGCGTCAGGCCCACCGTATGCAGCGCCCGCAAGGTGAACAGGAACGGATCGGTGCCCTTGGTGGCGGCGATTTTCTTGCCCTTCAGATCGGCGAGCGTCTTGATGGGCGAATCCTTGCGCACCACCAGCGCGGTCCATTCGGGACGCGAGAAGATATACACGGTTCGGATCGGATTGCCGTTCGCCTTGCCGAGCACCGCGGCGAGGCCCGCGGTCGAACCGATGTCGATTGCGCCGCTGTTCAGATATTCGAGCGCGCGATTGCTGCCGAGACTCAGGACCCACTTGATCTGCGCATGATCGGGCTTGAATTCGTCTTCGAGCCAGCCATAGCGTTTGATCACCAGGCTTTCCGGCGAGTAGTACGCGTAGTCGACGCGGATCTCGGGCGGTGTCGCGGCATGCGCCGCCGCCATCGTTGCAAGGGCCGCCGCCAGCACGGCCAGCCGGCCCAGCGCACGATTGAAGAACCGCTTCATGGTTGGTCTCCCAGGGTCCAGAGATGGGTATGAGTAGACCGGCTAATGTAAAGAAAGACGCTGCGTTCGGTAACTAACGAAAGATCACAAGGAAACCCGCGGCAGCGATATTGCATGCGTGCCGGAGCGGCAGCGGCGTTTGGCGGCGCGATGACGTCGCTCGCGACGTCATCGCGTCTTCGTCATTGCGGCTTTACGAACCGCAACGTCATCCGGTCCGATTCGCCAATCGCGGCAAAGCGCGCCTTGTCGACGCTGCCGCCTTCGTACGTGGGCGGCAGCGACCACACGCCGTGCGGATAGTCCCTGGTGTCGCGCGGGTTGCTGTTGACTTCGCTGCTGCCGGCGAGCTCAAAGCCCGCGGCGCGCGCATGCTCGATCACATAGGCTTCCGTCACATAGCCGCTGTCGATCATCTGCTGCAGCGAGGTGCCCGGCGCCGCGCGATGTTCTTCCACGCCGAGCAGGCCGCCCGGTTTCAGCGCGCGGTAGAACGCCTGCAGGTTCGCATCGAGCTGGCCGTCCTTGATCCAGTTATGGATATTGCGGAACGTGAAGACGCGATCGACATTGCCGTTCGCCGCGAAGCCGCTGAACTGTCCCGCTTGCAGCGTGCCGACCACCACGTTGCCGTAGACGGCCGGTGTTGCCGCGAGCTTGCGGGCAAACGCGGCGTCGCCGGCTTTCTCTTCCGCGGCGGCGGCGGGCGATGGGCTCTCGTATTCGGCCTCGTAGAGCGTGCCGCGATCGTGCAGGTAGGGCGCCAGAATATCCGTGTACCAGCCGCCGCCCGGTGCGATTTCCAGCACGGTTTGCGTCGGCGCGATCTCGAAGAACTGCAGCGTGTCTTGTGGATGGCGATAGACGTCGCGGGCCTTCGCGGCGTCGCTGCGCTGCGGCCCGGCGACGGCGGCGGCAAGCGAGTCCGGGCCGGACGGGGTCGCGGCGCAGGCCGCCAGCAGCAGCGCGGCGCTTAGGCCGGCGAGTGTGTAACGCAGTGTGCGAAAGCGCGGAGTGGAGTGGTGGGTCATGGCACCTGGTATGGGTTCGAGTGGGCCGCGGCGAGGCTCGGCCAAAGCGGCGACAGGCCTAACGATAAGCGTTTGCGGCGCGCTTTGCACGCGCCCTGCAGGCGCGGCGGATTCAGCGTATGTTATTTCGCGAGTTCGCTGCGCTTCGTTGTACGCCTCTGACGGCCGCTAACCAGAAGCCACGCGGGCCCAACGCCCGCGGTGCAGATGAGCTGGCAGAACCCTCTCAAATCCCGCGTCGCCGTCAGGGCGATACGCGGTTGCCGAATCAAGTGGAGATTGCCTTTATGTCGACCCAGCCACGGCAGTTGCGCCTCGGCGCTTTCATGCGCCCCGTGACGATTCACACCGGCGCATGGCGCTATCCGGGCGCCTACCCGGACGCCAACTTCAATTTCGCGCATATGAAGCGCTTCGCGCAGACGCTCGAGCGCGGCCGCTTCGACGCCTTCTTCATGGCCGATCATCTCGCCGTGCTCAACATGCCGGTAGCGTCGTTAAAGCGCAGTCACACGGTCACCTCGTTTGAACCGATGACCTTGCTGCCGGCGCTCGCCGCCGTGACCGAACACCTCGGCCTGATCGCGACGGCGTCCACCACATTCGACGCGCCGTATCACGTCGCGCGCCGTTTCGCCTCGCTCGATCACATTAGCGGCGGCCGCGCGGGCTGGAATCTGGTGACGACCTCGAACCCCGATGCCGCGCTTAACTTCGGCCTCGAAGAACATGTTGAGCATGACGAACGATATCGCCGCGCACGCGAGTTCTTCGATGTGGTCACCGGCCTGTGGGATAGCTGGGCCGACGACGCGCTGATCCGCGACGTCGAGTCCGGCATCTTCTTCGATCCGGACAAGCTGCATGTGCTCGATCACAAGGGCAAATATTATTCGGTGCGCGGGCCGCTCAACATCGCGCGTCCGGTGCAGGGCTGGCCGGTGATCGTGCAGGCGGGGTCGTCCGAAGCGGGCAGGCAGATCGCCGCCGAAACCGCCGAGGCCGTTTTCACTGCGCAGACTACGCTAGAGCAAGGCCAAAGTTTTTACGCCGACGTGAAAGGCCGCATGGAAAAACTCGGACGCCCGCGCGACCATATGAAGATCTTGCCGGCTGCGTTCGTGGTGGTGGGCGATACGCTCGATGAAGCGCTGGAAAAGCGCGCCCGTCTGGACACGTTCGTGCATTACGACAGCGGCATCGCCTCGCTTTCCATCGCGCTCGGACACGATGTGTCGGGCTTCGACCCGGACGGTCCGCTACCCGAGATCCCGGAGAGCAACGCAAGCCGCACCAGCCGGCAGCGCGTGATCGAGTGGGCGGAGCGCGACAAGCTGACGATTCGTCAACTGGCGCAGCGCATCGGCGGTTACTCGGGACTGGAAATGGTCGGCACGCCCACGATGATCGCCGATCAGATGGAAGCGTGGCTCGTCGGCGAGGGCTCGGATGGCTTCAACGTGATGTTCCCGTATCTGCCGGGCGGCCTCGATGACTTCGTCGACAAGGTGGTGCCCGAGCTGCAGCGCCGAGGGATTTTCCGGCGCGAGTACGAAGGCGCGACGCTGCGCGAAAACCTGGGCCTGCCGCGCCCGGAGAACCGATTTTTCCGCGCATGAGCGCGGCGTCGTGGATGGCGCCCCTGAAACGGGGATGAAACGTCAGCCGCGAGGTGTCTCGTAACGGAAGCCGGTTGCCGGTCGAAGTCTTTGCAACCAGTCGGCGTCGCGCCGCGTATAGGCTTTGAGAGCAACGCCGTCATGCTCGGCAAGAGCGGCTTTGCTCGTCTATGCTGGTAAATCAGGAGCCGGCCGATTTCCGGTCGGCTAAAGGTGCAGATCGTGCGTGACCGCACTCACTTTGTCGGAGGCAACATGAAGGGAACATCGAAACTATGGCAAGCCGTCCTGTGTGCAGCGACGCTCGCGGTTGCCGCTCACGCGGGGGCGCAGGGTCTCTCCCCGCAGGACGATGTGAATGCGCCGCAAAACGGCAAGCAGTTGATGCCGAATGCCGCGCTCGGTAGTGAATACCCGTCGCACGGCAACCAGCAGGCGGGGGAAATGAACCTCAACCCAACCGATCCGCGCGCGCAACTCGTCAACGGATTGCCGAACAATGAAGAGGCGGGGGGCTATGGTTCGCCGCTCGCGGGCGTGCGTACTGCTGTGCAACCGGCCCCGTCGAACTGACCGAAGCCGCGCGCCTGTCGGTCAGCCGGTCGCGCACGTCTTCATGCCGGCAAGCCGGCCAGACATCGCCGAGACTCGCTTCTTCGCGCGCTGCGATCGGATACATTGTTTCGTCGGGCAGCGTCGCTGGGCGTTGGCCCGGCTCAAATCCCGAACAGGACGCGCAGCGTCTCGTTTTGCACGATCACCGAGACGCCGATCACGAGCAGGATGAACGGCAGCAGCGCCGTGCCGTAGCGACGGATCGGCGCGCCCAGCAGGGGATGGTTGACCAGCCAGATGGCGCCGGCGCACCAGATACCGATCATCGCGACGAACACGAGCGACACCCACACGCCGTTGACCCGCGAGTGCGCCGCGTAAATCGGCACATAGACAGCGATATTGTCCGAACCGTTGGCGATGGCGACGCCGGCCACGGTCCACCACGACGAGCCCGGCTGCACGGGCTGCGCGGCTTCGGCCGTGTCGCCCCCGGATGCGCGGCGCGGGCCGAAGCGCGCCCATGCTTTTGCGAGGCCCACTGCGATCGGCAGCACGCCCAGCACGCCGACGTACCCGTGCGGAAGACTGCGCAGCATCTCGGCGAGGCCGATCGCGATGGCGATCAGCGCCAGCGAGCCCGCGTACTGGCCGGCGATCACGCGCCGTTTCGAGCCGTGCGCCTCGGCGACGAAGGCGAGCAGCACGAACAGGTTGTCGATGTTGGTGGCGGCGAAGGCGCCGATGGCGAGGGCGACGAGGCTGAGCATGCGGGCGGATGGGGGCGGGAATGGGGTGACGGGACGGGCGAGCCGCCATTCTGCCAGCAGCCGGCGGGTTTGCGCGTGCGGGTGCGGCGGTGCGCGCGTCCTGGCCCTTACGCTACAATGCCGACAGCCTGAAAAACGGAATATCAATGAAGATCCGCACTCTATGTCTCGCATGCGTCACGACCGCCGCCGTCCTGCTGGTGGGCTGCACGGCCGTCTACAAGAACCCTGACGCGTGTGAACAGATGATGCGCAGCAAGCTGGCTGACGTGTCGCCTGAGCAGTTGCCCGAGGCGAAGACCAGCAAGCTGTCCGTCGATCACCGCGGCACTGCCATCGACGGCACGCGGGTCGTGGTCGAAGCTTCGCTGTCGCGGATGCAGACCGCTGCGGAAGCGGCCGCCTCGGCCGTCAAGGCGGCGTCGGCGCCGGCGGCGGCTTCCGCTGCGTCCGCCACGGTGGCCGCGGCTGCGTCGGGCGCTTCCGCGACGGTGGCAAAAGTGAAACCCGCCAAACCCAAGAAGCTGGTGAAGGCGGTCGCCGTCGAATGCACGTTCACCGGTCTGAACCTGGCGTCGTTCCGTTGGCTGGCGCCGAAGGAGCTCGTGCAGACCGACGACACCGCTGCCAGCGAAAGCGCGGAATAACTTCCTTGCCTTGTTTTACCGCACCCCGCCGCGCCTGGCGGCGGTTGCGCCGAATGCCCAGGGGCGCTCGCCCCTGAATCTCAAGCGCTGGTGAGATCGAGCGCCGCTTGCGCGCGACGCTCCCCGGTGTCGCGCACGAGTCGCAAGACGCGCTCGCCGAACGCCTCTGGATGTCCCTCGAAGAACCGCTCGACCGCCCTGGTTTCGATCAACTGGCGGCGCAGCGCCTCGCGTTCGTCGTGCTGGGTGATCATGCGCACGGCAGCTTCGATATAGCTTTCGACCGTATCGGCCGTGGTCCAGGCGGGCATGCCGGCGCGCGTGAACAGCGCGCCGTCGATATGCTCGAAGACTTCCGGACCCGTCTTGCAGACGCCCGGCAAGCCGAGCGTGAAGGCGTCTACGATCCCATTGGTGTTGCCGAACGGAAATGGACTCAAAAACAGGTCCGAGTCGTCGACGCGCGCCAGATAGGCGCTGTACTGATGAAAGCCATGCGTCACGGCGCCCGGAACGGCCTCGCCGATGACGCGCTGCATGTGCCTGAGCGGCAAGCCGTTGTTGTTGCCGGTCATGAAATGGAACTGCACGGGCAGGCCCGCGCGCGCCTGAATCTGACGGCAGGCGTCGAGGAAGGCGGGGTTGAGCTTCATCGGGCTGGCCGTGACGATGATCTGGATCGTCTCGCGCCGCGCCGGCACGCGTGGGGCGACGTCCGGCAGCGCACGCGAGGCGCGATACGGCTGGCCGTCTTTGGGCAGCGCGAGCAGGCGCTCGCTGAAACAGGCCGGATCGCCGATGTAGTCTTCCTCGACGCTGATGTAGTCGATCTTGTCGGAATGGGTCGTGGCCGGATGGCCGAGCGCGGCGATCTGCAGCGGCGCGATGCGCAGGTTCGACAGGAATACGGTCAGCACGAACATGCCGACGCTCGGCATATACAGCACGTCCGGCCGCTCGGCTTCAGCGAAATCGCGGAGGGTCTTCAGGCACTCGCCGATATATTCGGGCCGCTCGAGTTCGATAAAGCGGTCGAACACCGCGCGTCCGGCCTCGTCGATCGCGTAGCCGAAGCCGAACCCTACCACCTCGAAATGCTCGCGCGCAGCCTCGATCGTCCTTGAGTGCGTGCGATAGATCGAGTGGGCGCCGTTGAACCATTCCGTTACCACGACCATCAACGGCTTTTTGCGGCGCCTTCCGCGCTCGCCGGCCGGCGCCGCTGTGGGCGCGGGCAGGTCGGTCAGGCCCAGTTGCTTCAGCTTGCGGCGCACGAGGACGTTGATATCCCGCTTGATGGCGTGACGCGCGGGCGTGTCGGCGTAGCTGCAGAACATATAGGCGTTGTGCAGGACGGCCGAGGGCAGGTCGTCCAGATCGTCGATCTGCTGCAGCTTGCCCGGCAGCCATTGCAGCAATGCTTCGCGCTTGCCGTGCGCGCTGGCGGAACCATGGAAGAGCGGCGCCATCAGGACGAGCGCGAGGCAGGCCGCGAGGGTTTTGTCGTGCGCCCACAGGGCGGCGAAATCGAGCTCCTGTTCGGACTCGCTCGAATAGAGCGCGCACAGCTTTTCGACAAAGCGGTCGCCGGGCAGGAACGCCGGGTTGGCCGGACCGCGCGGATTCAGATGGCGGGTGATGGGGTCGGCGTTGCCGAGCGCCGTGGCCGAAAATAGCACCCCGATCCACTCGTGCAGCGTCAGCATCAACCGGAAGCATTCGGTAGACGGACGAAACGCCGGGTCGGCGAACAAGCTCGAGACCGCACACGCGAGGCGCGTGCAAAAGCGTTCGTGTTGCTCGTCCGGCGGCAGGTCGATCATGCCCGACGCGCGAAAATCGCCATCCAGTTCGCCGCGTTTGCCGTGCAGGAGCACCAGAAACGCGATGAACTGGCTTGCGGCTTGATCGTAGGCGCGGGTGTAGACGAGCTGCTCGAACTCGTCGAGCGAAAAGGTGAAGGCCATGATGTCGATTCTTTAAAGATAGGCAGGACTAACTATATTGAGATGACGTTGGTCCAGAATCGAATTATTACAGCCGGTTCGTATCAAATATGCCTGGCCCGGGAATTTGGGAAATTTCTGTGTAGGGGCGTCGGATGAGGTTTGTGGGACTCTGTGAGGGTGAGGTGAAGGGGCGTGGAGATTCCTGGTCAGAGTCTGCCGTCGGACCTTGACCAGGAATCAGCCTCCCGCCGCCGCGCGCCCAGGGCCGATAAACCCGCCGGGTGTTTAGAACGCGTAGTACGGACCGGCGCCCGCCGAGGTCAGGCGCGCTTCGATCGCGGTGTAGATGCGGCGTCCGTAGAAGAACGGCAGGCCCCAGCCGAAACTGTTGCTGGTGATGCCGGCAAGGTTGTTGAAGGCGTTATTCGCGCTGTTGAACAGCGTTCGCGAATTGCCGATGGAATACGCCACCGTCGAGCTGGTGCCGTCCGTGCCCGCGATGCTGGCGGTCGCCGAGAGCGGTGTGGTGGGGCAGTACCACAGTCCGCATTGCGGCAGCGCGGCGTTGGCGATGAAGAGCGCATTCGAGCCGCTGTCCAGGTAGCTTTGCGAGTAGGTTTGTCCGCCGCTGACCGTCGTCACATAGCCGCTCTGCGAATTCGCCCGCAGCACCGTCGCGCCGCCGAGCACGTTGTTGGCCTGCGTGCCGATGCCGAAGATCAGCGAGCCCTCGACCGACGGCGCGCCGCTATCGGCGATGGCGGGCAGGTCGATGACTACGCCGTTGTTGTCGAGCGCGAATGCGCTGACCGGATTCGCGACCTGCTGGGCGAGCGGCTGGATGCTGGACTGGCAGGCGCCGCTCGCCGGGCAACTGTAGTACCAGCGCGGCAGGGCGGAATTGGCGCAGGCGCTGCCGCAATCCGCCGCGAACAGGCCGACACCCAGGATACCGTTGCTGCGCAAGCCTGCGGTGGTCTGCATGGCGCGGCCCGAGGCGGCGCAGTCGGACGGCACGCTGGGCACGGTGGGGTCGGCGATCAACTGGATCGGCAGCGAGGCGGCGAGCTGGCCGGCCATCCGCACGTCCGCGCTACGCACCGCCCCCCACGTGTAGCCGCCGCCGAACACCGCGCATTCGCCGGCCGCGCCGCCGCCCGACGGCAGCGCCGGCAACTGCAGGGCGGCTGGCAGCGCCGAGGCGAGAATGCGCAGCCCCTGCGAGCCGGTATCGACCTGAATGTCGTCGATGGTCGCGCAGTTGCTGGTGCCGGGCTCGCAGACCGTGACGCTGGTGGTCAGTATGTTGCGCGTCAGACCGGGGGCCGCGGCCACGGCGACCGGCTGGATGTTCGGCGTGCTGGACTGGGGAATCGCCGCGGGACTGCTGGGCAGGCTGGCGGCAAGCGGCGCGCTTGCCGCACCGGAGGAGGAGGCCGGCGCGGCGGCTGCGCCGGTGGTGTTGGCGGTAGCGCTGCTTCCGCCGCCACCGCCGCAGGCGGCGAGGAAGCTGCCAAGCACGCTGCACAGCACGAGCAGGGACACGATGCGGGTCGGCATGAGGGGGCTCCTTCAGGGTAGATCGGCAGGTGTGACGCCGGCGGGCAGGGCGCCCGGCAGCCAGGCGCGGCCCACGTAGCTGCGCATCTGGCCGCCGGACTCCACGACCAGGTCGGGCTGCGCGACGCGCGATGCGTGCAGGTCCTGGTTCTCGCCGGCGGCGAACCCCGCGGCCGCGCCGGCCCGGTAGGAGGCGTCGTAGGCGCCGAGCAGCGCCGGCAGGTCGGGCACCGTCGGCCCCTGCCAGGTGTAGGCGAAGATCTGGCCGGTGCTGGAGGCGTATTCGTTGACCGTCGTGCCGCCCGCGTCGACGTGCGTGCGCCTTTGCACCGCGCCGTTCAGCAGGGCGACCGGCGCGCCGCCCGGGCCCCCTGGCGCGGCGGCCATGGCGTCGCCAAGGGCCGCCTGGGCGTCTGTCATGGGAAGTAATACAGCCAGCGCCGCCGACAATGCGACACCGCCACAAATAGGGATAGTGATCATCCTCGATACCCGCATGGCCGGCCTCCCTTCATTGTTTTCAAGATGTTCAATTCAAGATAACACTGAGGTTTCCTGATCAATGCGGGCAGGACTGAACGGGCTCCTCCGTGATCTCAAAAACGGCAGTTGTGGAGGCTGGGAATAGCTCGATAAAACAAGGGGATAGCGCGTCTGTCAGGACACTCTGACGTCGCTGTGGGGAATGTTGTGAACTGTTAAATCCAGCGTGCGCGACGGGTCAGAAAAGCATTCGCGGCGGCGAATTTTCTGTCGGATTCGAAGCGCTTTCGACGCACGTTTTCCGCACCTGGCGAAGCCTCGCCACGACCGCTCAAAATCGCCTTTGATATGCCGTAAGGCGGGCGCCAAACCGGCTTTTTGCACATGTTGGTCCGGGATCGGTAAAATAACGGGTTGATCCACGGAAACTTGCCGTGGCGTAGCGGAAGGATTCCCTGAACATGACTGATCTTCGTCTTACCAAGCGGTATGCAGTATTGCTGATGGCAGGCGGGCTGGTCGCCGGCTGCGGTACCTCGTCGCCGACCCAGATTGACTACAAGAGCGACTCCAAATCCAAGCAGGTGTCGCTGGCCGTGCCGCCGAACATGATCGATGAGACGTCCGATCAGCGCTCGCTTCCGCCGCAGGGCGGCGAGACTTCGTTGTCCACGCTCAAGCAGGTTCAGGCACAGGCGCCGGTTTCCGACCTCACTGTCGTGCCGGCCGTCAAGGGCATGCATATTCAGCGCGACGGCAGCGAGAGCTGGCTCGTGATCGACGGCAAGACGCCTGATCAGGCCTGGGCCCAGATCCGCCGCTTCTGGCAGGAGCAGGGCTTCCTGCTGGTCGTGGATCAGCGCGACAAGGGCGTGATGGAGACGGACTGGAACGAAACCCATGCGCAGATCAACGACGGCCTGATCCGCGATACGCTGTCGAAGGCCATGGGCAACTCGTACGTGGCCTCCGAGCGCAACAAGTACCGCACCCGCCTCGAAACGGCGCCTAACGGCGGCACGTACGTGTTCATCAGCCAGAAGGGCCTGCAGGAGGTCCTTACCGGCGCGAACAACGACTCCACCACGTGGCAGCCCAAGCCGAACGACCCGGGTCTCGAAACGGAGTACCTGAAGCGCCTGATGGCGTCGCTGCAAACGGCCGACGCACGTGCCGCGGCGGGCGACACGCAGGGCACGGCGCTGTCGCCGGCCGGCACGCAGACGGCGCCGGGCGCGGCCACCGCAGGGGCGAACTCCGCTGCTGCGAAGGCGGCGGCCGAAAACGTCGCCGCGTCCACCCAGCCGCCCATGCCGGACCAGAACGTGACGTCGAACACGTCGGCGCAATACACGTCTACCGAGCTCACGCTCGGCGAGCCGTATGACCGCGCCTGGGTGCGTGTGGGCATCGCGCTGGATCGCAGCAACTTCACGGTGGACAACCGCGATCGCACGCGCGGCCTGTATTCGATCCGCTATGTGGATCCGAAGGACCTGGCCTCCGCCGAACAGGGCTTCTGGAGCCAGGTGTTCCACGGCAAGACCGAGAAGGTCGCCAAGCAGTACCTCGTGAACGTGCGCGCGGTCACGCCGGACCAGACCCGCGTTGCGGTGGTCGACGACAAGGGCAATATCGACGCGTCGCAACCGGCCAAGGAAATCATGAGCCTCGTGGTCGATCAGTTGCGCTGATCTGCCGGCAGCTCGGTTAAAAACCCGCCTGGGATGGTTTCCAGGCGGGTTTTTTTATGGCCGGCTGACCGGTGCGGTCTCGCGGCCATGCCCTTCGCATGGAGTTTGCTTGTCTGGCTAAAACCATGACCAAGGAGACCCACCATGTTCGACATCATTCCCTACTGGATGTGGGCAGCCAGCCTGCTCGTTCTTGCGCTCGTGTGCGGCGCGGCGCTATCGGCACAGGAGTCGGAGCGCACCTTGATGCGTGCGCGTCATCCGGTGCAGCGCGCCAGACGGTGGCTGCGGTGAGCCCGCGCGCGGCCTCTGTCACCGCGTGTGCGGACCGCACGTAACGTGACGTTACGGCGTAACGCGCTGCACAAATCCCCTCTATCTACTTGGCGCCCAAAAAATAGACATAAAAATCAAGGGCTTGCCATTGTGTGTCAACGACATTTCAGCTTGGCACGCAAGCTGCTTTTATCTACCTCATGGGGCCCGATGGCCGCGTGGCAGCCGCTCCGGCGACTGCCTCACGCGAACCTCGACCCGCCTCGACACAAGATGATTGTTAGCGCCGGCCGACGAGCCGGTGCTTTGCCCGATGACGGCCTGCGCGCGTGGCGCGCGGCCCTGGTGGCCCCGTCGCCTATCCTCGTAGGGCGACGGTTTCGCCCGCGCTCCCATGGAGCGCGGGCTATTTTTTTGGCCCGGGGGATTCGCGAAAGGGAAGGCTGGAGATGGCGTTGCGAGTGGAGGTGGCGCCGGGTGAAGGCGCCAGCGCCGCATTCAACGCTTTCAGGTATCCGCGCGGCTAGGCCGGCGCGGCCCCACCCACGGAATCCGCTTGATCACGCCGGTGGCGAGCGCGGTGCCGATCAGGATCACCACGCAGCCTTCGAGCATGCCCGGCGAGACGCTTTCGCCGAGGAACAGCGCGCCCCACAGGATGCCGAAGATCGGGATCACGAACGTCACGGTAATGGCGCGCGCCGGACCGATCGTGGCGAGCAGATGGAAGAACAGCATATAGGCGACGCCGGTGCAGGCGACGCCCAGCGCGATCACCGCGCCCCACGCGTGCAGCGAGACGGGGGCGGCCGGCCAGAAGATCACCGCCAGCGGCAGCAGCACGACGGTGGCGCCGGTCATGGTGCCGGCGGCGACCGTGAGCGCATCGACGCCGGTCAGATAGCGCTTCGTATAGTTGGCGGCAATGCCGTACAGCAGGGTGGCGCCGAGCGCGGCGCCGGCGGCCAGCGCGGCGGTCAGGGGCGTTGCGGCGCCGCCGTGCGGCGTGGCAATCTGATCCCACACGAGCATCAGCACGCCAAGGAAGCCGATCACGAGGCCCACGCTGCGCAGCGCACTGAGGCGGTCCTTGAGCCACAGGAAGGCGACCAGCGCGCCCCACAGCGGCGTGGTCGCGTTGATCACCGACGTGACGCCCGCCGACAGCGTCAGCTCCGCGTATGCAAACAGGCAGAACGGCGCCGCCGAATTCAGGATGCCGACCACGACAAGCGGCAGCGCACGGCTGCGCAAGGTCGCGAGCGACTGGCGCACCGGCCGCCTTGCGAACAGCACGATCAGGAGGAACAGCGCGCCGATGCCGACCCGCAAGGCCATCAGCGGTGCAACGCCGAAGTCGGTCACGCCGACCCGGATGAAGAGAAACGACGCGCCCCACAGGGCGGCGAGGACGAGAAGCTGGAGCAGGTTTTTGGAATTCATGGAAGACGCGTCACGCGCGGTTGAGTCGAGACGCGAAAAGATGGTACCAGCGCGACTTCGCGGATATTTCACGCTGGAATGAAACAGCAAGATTCTCTTTGCTGCGGCCGGTTCGACGGGCTTAAGCGTAAGCGCCGTGGCGGTCGGCGTAAAACGATCAATTCTCACTGATATGTGAGAAAAATTGACAGAAGCCGAAGCTCGGGGCGAAAAAAAGCACGCCCTCGGGCGTGCCTCTTCGCATGACCGCGAGCGCGTCTTCAGCTCAATGCGGAATCATCCATTGCAGGTAGTTCTGCTGCAGCCACACGATGATGCCGAGCACGATCGTCAGGATCAGCGAGTGCTTGAACGTCTTCGCGAACACGACGCCTTCCTTGCCCTTGAGATCGGTGGTGGCGACGCCCGTGGAGATGTTCTGCGGCGAAATCATCTTGCCCATCACGCCGCCCGACGAGTTGGTCGCCGCCATCAGGATCGGGTTCAGGTTGAGCTGGTTGGCCGCCACCACCTGCAGGTTGCCGAACAGCGCGTTGCCCGAGGTATCGCTGCCCGACAGGAACACGGCGATCCAGCCGAGGAAGGCCGACACCAGCGGGAAGAACGCCCCCACCGACGCCACGCCCAGACCCAGCGTGTAGGTCAGTCCCGAGTAGTTCATCAGATAGGCGAGTCCGACGATGGTCGCCACCGTCAGGATGGCGATGCGCGTCTGCACCCACGTGTCGACGATGGCGGCGCCGAATTCGCGCACGGAGAGGCGCACGAGGAACGCCGTAATGATCGCCGCGACCAGAATCGCGGTGCCCGTGGCGAGCGGCTGGAAGTCCCAGACGGCGGCGTAGGGCGTGTGGTAGAGCGTGATGAACACGGCCTTGTCGAGGCCCGGCCACGGCACCTTGATGTCGCCGATCGTAAACACCTTGGCGATCGTCCAGACGATCACGACCACCGAGACGATGATCCACGGATACCAGCCCTGCGCGCCGCTGATCTTGCCGCGCACTTCGCCGATGCGGTCGATGTTGACCGCGAACTTCGGATCCACCACGGGCTTCCAGACCTTCAGGAAGGCCACCGTCGCGATCAGCGAGATCAGCGACGAGAGCACGTCGGTCAGGCTGTAGTTGATGTAGTTCGCGACGACGAACTGGGTGACGGCGAAGCTGCCGCCGGCCACCAGCAGCACCGGCCAGATGCGCAGCATGTTGCGGATGCCCGCATACACGGCGATCACGTAGAACGGCAGCAGGAACGCGAAGAACGGCAACTGGCGGCCGATCATCTGGGCGAGGCTGTCGGCGGGCAGGTGCGTGACCGCGGCGAGCACGGTGACCGGCACGCCGAGCGCGCCGAAGGCGACCGGCGCGGTGTCGAAGATCAGCGTGAAGGTAAGGGCCTCGAGCGTCGGGAAGCCGAGCAGGATCAGCAGCGAACTGGTGATGGCGACCGGCGTGCCGAAACCGGAGATGCCTTCGAGCAGCGCGCCGAACGAGAAGCCGACCACGACGAGCACGATGCGCCGGTCGTTCGGCAGATTGTCGATCATCCACATGCGAAACGCGGTGAAGCGGCCCGAGCGCTGCGCGATGTTGTAGAGCAGGATGGCGGCGACCACGATCCACATGATCGGCCAGAGCGCGAACACGGCGCCCGCGACCACCGTATCGATGGCGAGCCCGACCGGATACTGCCAGCCGAAGATCGCCACCAGCAGCCCGACGATCAGCCCGGCGAGCGAAGCCTGCCAGGCGGGGCGGCGAGCCCAGCCGAGGAGCACCAGCACGACCAGGATCGGCAGCGCGGCGACGAGAAACGACGGCAAGAGCGAATTGCCGATGGGGGTCAACAGTTGATGAAACATCACGTCTCCTTCGTTGTTGTTCGAATCGGCGCGACGGACTGCGTGCTGCGTGACGCGTCGGATAGGGCTGGACGGATGACGGTATGGCTGCGTGTGGAAACAGCACCGGAATCGCGTATTTAAACAGGTAGTGCGGATGCTGTTTGCAGCATAGAGCCCGCATGGACGCAGTCAAGACGGGAAACTACGGGCGAGGCGGCAGTCTGCGATGCAGATGGCGGGGAGGTGACGAGCAGGTGGCGCGGGGTTGGCGGGACGGTCAGATTGGGGAGGGGTGAAGCAGATGAAGCGGGTGCGGCGGTCCATTCGCTGGACGCCGTCACCCATAGCGCGACGTGCGAGGCCCGGCTTAGTGGTAGTGACCGTGCCAGCCACCGCCCCAACCGCCGCCCCAGTGTCCGCCGCCCCAGCAGCAACCGCCACCCCAGAATCCGGCAAAGCCGACCGACACCGACGGCCCCCAGTAACCCGGGTAGCCGTAACCATAGCCGTAGTACGCAGGGTAGGCCGGATAGGCCGGATAGTAAGCGGGGTACGTGGCGGGATAGGCCGGATAGGTCGAATAAGCCGGCGCCGGAGCCGGCACATAGGCTTGCTGGGTCGGCGCGTACGACGCGGACGGCACCACGTACGCTCCCCTGGTTGTGACCGACGGCGGCGGCGGAGCCGGGATCGCATCGTGGTTGTTCAATGCCGGCGCCGGCTCGCCGCTGGCCGTGACAGGCACCGCGGTCTGGGTGGACGCAGCCGGCACGGTGGCGTAATAGCCGTTCGCGCCGTAGGGATAGTAGCCGTACGGGTAGTAACAGCCCGCGAGAGCAAGCACCGCAGCCGCGGCGGCGAGGCGGCTGGTTACCGAAAGGAGATTCATGGCACGCTCCTGATGCGTCTGGATGCCGCGACAGTTGATAGTGATGATTGGATGGGCAAAACGGCACCTCCACTTAGCTTACGCCGTGCGGCCGGGCGTCAGGTTGCAAAGTCGTTACCGCTTATTTCAGTGGCTTATTGAGGATGATTTGCCTCTGCCGACACCGTCCGTTCTTCAGCGAGCCTCGTCGGACCGCGGTGAGCGTCGTCCCGTCCGTCCGCAAATGCAAGAGCCCGCCGGTGGCGGGCTCGACGCTGCATCGCAAGCAGGCAAGCGAGCGGGCGGGCGGCGCCTGCTGCATGCGCCGCCTGCTGCCCTTACTGCCGCTGATAAATCTCAGCGCCCTTCTTCATGAACTCGATCGACTTCACTTCCATGCCTTTTTTCAAGGCTTCGTCGTCGGTCACGCCTTGCTGCGCGGCGAACTCGCGCACGTCCTGGGTGATCTTCATCGAGCAGAAGTGCGGGCCGCACATCGAGCAGAAGTGCGCGACCTTGGCCGAGTCCTTCGGCAGCGTTTCGTCGTGGAATTCGCGCGCCTTGTCCGGGTCGAGGCCGAGGTTGAACTGGTCTTCCCAGCGGAACTCGAAGCGTGCCTTCGACAGCGCGTTGTCCCGCACCTGCGCACCCGGATGACCCTTCGCCAGATCCGCCGCGTGGGCCGCGAGCTTGTAGGTGATGATGCCGGTCTTGACGTCGTCCTTGTTCGGCAGACCCAGGTGTTCCTTCGGCGTCACGTAGCAGAGCATCGCCGTGCCGAACCAGCCGATCATCGCAGCGCCGATGCCCGACGTGATGTGGTCGTAGCCGGGGGCGATGTCGGTGGTCAACGGTCCCAGCGTGTAGAACGGCGCTTCGTCGCACCATTCCAGTTGCAGGTCCATGTTTTCCTTGATCAGTTGCATCGGCACGTGGCCGGGGCCTTCGATCATCGTCTGCACGTCGTGCTTCCACGCGATCTGCGTGAGTTCGCCGAGCGTCTTCAGCTCGCCGAGCTGCGCTTCGTCGTTGGCGTCGTAGATCGAACCGGGACGCAGGCCGTCGCCGAGCGAGAACGCCACGTCGTAGGCCTTCATGATTTCGCAGATGTCTTCGAAGTGCTCGTACAGGAAGCTTTCCTTGTGATGAGCCAGACACCACTTCGCCATGATCGAGCCGCCGCGCGAGACGATGCCCGTCATGCGTTTGGCGGTGAGCGGCACGTATTGCAGACGCACGCCGGCGTGGATCGTGAAGTAGTCGACGCCTTGCTCGGCCTGTTCGATCAGCGTGTCGCGGAAGATTTCCCACGTCAGGTCTTCGGCCTTGCCGTTGACCTTTTCCAGCGCCTGGTAGATCGGCACCGTGCCGATCGGCACCGGCGAATTGCGGATGATCCACTCGCGCGTTTCGTGGATGTGCTTGCCGGTGGAGAGATCCATCACCGTGTCGCCGCCCCAGCGGATCGCCCACGTCATCTTGTCGACTTCTTCGCCGATCGACGAGGTCACCGCCGAGTTGCCGATGTTCGCATTCACCTTCACGAGGAAGTTACGGCCGATGATCATCGGCTCGCTTTCCGGGTGATTGATGTTGTTCGGGATGATCGCGCGGCCACGCGCGACTTCTTCGCGCACGAATTCCGCCGTGATGGCCGTGAGGCCGTTCGGACCGAATGCGCTCGCGCCGAATGCTTGCCCCGGATGCTGGCGGCCCATCATCGCGGCGAGCTTTTCGCCGTTCGGGCCGCTCGTCTTCAGGGTCTCCAGATACGCGGCGCGCTGCTGGTTTTCGCGGATCGCGATGTACTCCATCTCCGGCGTGACGATGCCTTTGCGCGCGTAGTGCATCTGCGAGACATTGGCGCCCGCTTTGGCGCGGCGCGGCGTGCGGTGCAGGCCCTGGAAGCGCAGATCGGCGGTGGCGGTATCGGCGGCGCGTTCACGGCTGAAGTCGCTGGAGAGGCCGCTCAGCGCTTCGGTGTCGCCGCGCTCTTCGATCCAGCGCTGGCGCAGTGCCGGCAGACCGGCGCGGATGTCGATCGTGGCGTCCGGATCGGAGTAGGGGCCCGACGTGTCGTAGACGTAGACGGGCGGATTCTTCTCGCCACCGAAGCTGTCCGGTGTATCCGACTGGGTGATTTCGCGCATCGGCACGCGGATGTCGGGGCGCGAGCCAGTGACGTAGATCTTGCGGGAATTCGGCAGCGGGGCGACAGCGGCCGCATCGACGTGAGCGTCGGCGGAAAGGAACTTCGGATTGGCGTTCATGCGGATCTCCATGCAAAGCTATGTGGGGCCGCTAAGCAGGAGACGAGACGGAAGTTGTCGGAATTCGCGAGAGGATGAGGCGGTGCTGCGGTGCGAATTCCGTACGCTTCCCTGCGCTGGCATTATCCAGATCAGGTTCAAAGGGTATTTCTCACCCACGCAGCACAGACCTCCAACCTCTGTGCGACGCAGGACCCCCGCGTTAGCAGCGCACACGATACACCGGCCGCGCGGTGCTTGGCAACCGGTCTTGAAATCGGCGCTGCGCGATCCCTGGCCAGCTTACAGCCGGGGAGGCTTGTCTCGATTAGGCTACGCGGCGTGATGCGCCGCAGCATGAAAGGTGAGGCGGGCTGGTCTGCGGTGCGATGTTCTCACGGGTTTTCGCGTGTCTTTTTCTCCCTCCCCAAAAAATATTTCGGTTCCGTTGTCATAACGGCCGGCGTGGGCCGACAAACGTGCAGATTCCCTGATGGAGCCTGCCATTGACCGGTCACGACGACATTCGCTGAGCTCCGCTACCCGCAGCGCCTCATATTCCTGATTCACGGAGCTTCACATGGCTACCCCTCACATCTCATCCGGCACGGCGCCGCCCGCCGCACCCCCCGCTGCACCGTGCACCGGTCCGATTCACCCGGTGTGGGTTCGCGTCACGCACTGGCTCAATGCGCTGGCCGCAATCACGATGATGCTCTCCGGCTGGCGCATCTACGACGCGTCGCCGATCTTCAAAGGCTTCACCTTCCCGCCATCGCTCACACTCGGCGGCTGGCTCGGCGGAGCGTTGCAATGGCACTTCGCGGCGATGTGGCTGCTGTTCTTCAACGGCCTCGTCTATCTCGCCCTCAACCTGGCGAGCCGGCGTTTCTTTCGCAAGTTTCTGCCGTTGTCGCCGCGCGCCATCCTGCACGACTTCGTCGCCGCGCTGACCGGCAAGTTGTCGCACGCCGATCTGCGCGTCTACAACGCGGTGCAGCGATTCGCCTACGTGTTCGTGGTGTGCGACCTGATCGTACTGGTGCTCTCGGGTCTTGCGATCTGGAAGTCGGTGCAGTTTCCGCTGCTGCGCGAACTGATGGGCGGCTACGACAACGCGCGCATCGTGCACTTCTGTGCGATGTCGTTGATGGCGGCTTTTATCGTCGTGCACCTGGCGATGGTGGCACTCGTCCCGCGCTCGCTGCTCGCGATGCTGCGTGGTCGTTAAGGAAACCTGACATGAACACCCCAGACAAAAAACCGGCCCGGCGCATGCTCTCGAGCCAGCTTGACCGCGAGTCGATCCTGATCGACGCACGCCGTGAACTCTCGATGCCGTCGCGGCGCCTGTTCGGCAGGCAGTTGCTGACGCTCGGCGGCCTGTCGATGCTGACCGGCTGCTCGCTCACCGACGACAAATCGGTGAACGCGTTTCTCACGGCCGTCTCGCGTCTGAACGATCGCGCCCAGGCCTTTATCTTCGATCCGCAGCAACTGGCGCCGACCTACACCGAAGCGCAGATCACGCGGCCGTTCCCGTTCAACGCGTTCTACGACGTCGATTCCGCGCCCGTGGTCGATCCCACGGACTACCGGCTGAAAGTGAGCGGCCTCGTCACCGGCCAGCGCACCTGGAGCTTGCCCGAGCTGTACGCGCTGCCGCACGCCGAGCAGATCACGCGCCACATCTGCGTGGAGGGCTGGAGCGCGATCGGCCGCTGGGGCGGCACGCCGTTCGCCGGTTTCCTGCGCCGCGTCGGCGCCGACACCAGCGCGAAGTACGTCGGCTTCAAATGCGCCGACGACTACTACGAAAGCATCGACATGGCGACGGCCCTGCATCCGCAGACGCTTCTCACCTTCGAATACGACGGCGAGCGTTTGCCCACGAAATACGGCTTCCCGATGAAGCTGCGCATGCCGACCAAGCTCGGCTACAAGAATCCGAAGCACATCGTCGAGATGTTCGTCACGAATACCTTCCCTGGCGGCTATTGGGTCGACCAGGGCTACAACTGGTTCGGAGGCTCCTGACGCGCGCGGGTTGGGCCCGACCCTCGAGCGGCAGAAGCTTCGGAAACACGCCGGCATGACCGGCTCTCACTATCCACAACAAACGGAGTTATCCCATGAAGAAGTTCGCAATCGCAGCACTGGCCGTAGCGTTTCTGACGAGCGGAACGGCCGCCTTCGCGCAGGCAAGCGGAGCCATGTCGAACGACGCGATGTCGCACGACACCATGAAGAAGGACAGCATGTCGAAAGACGCGATGGGCAAGGACAGCATGAAGAAAGACAGCATGTCGAAGGACGGCATGTCGAAAGACACGATGAAGAAGGGCAACGATGCAATGGGCATGAAGCACGACGCATCGGGTGCGATGGCCAACTGATCCCGGTTCGATCCGGGTTCACGCGCACCGTCCAGGTGCGGCAGGCTCGGGCCGGGGCACAGTCCCCGGCCTGCTGCTTTGCGGATACAGAATTTACGATTCTTTCATGGACGCCCGACGGCGTTCCTGCATAATGCTGCGGTGCGCCGAACGGTTGGCGCACGGGGCGCTGGCCGGCTTGTCCGCGGTTGCCCGCCGCTCTCGGGCGGCTCCGCTTGCACGGTGCATCGTGACGGCGCGGGCGCCTTGCTGGGCCTGTGTTTGCCGTCCCTCGTCCTTCTCCCTGTTCTACCGCCATGTCTTTCAGCCTCGCCCGCCAGGCCGCATTTCCGATGCGGCGTCCGCCATCCGGCCTTAGGGTCACCAGCGGGGGCGCAAGGCCTCGAACGGTAGAGGCGGGTTGAACGCATGGCGCTGTCATTTCCCAGCCGTTTTCCACTCCGTCTGCCCCAGTCCCGTAACGGACGCATCGCGCTTGCGCTCGCCGTCGTCTATCTGGTGTGGGGCTCCACGTATCTCGCCGTGCACGTGGCGCTCGGCTCGTTTCCGCCGCTGTTGATGTCGGGCTTGCGCAACCTGTTTGCCGGGATTGGCCTCTTCGTGTTCGCCGTGCGCCGCGATCCGGTCTGGCCGAGTGCCGCCGAAATCCGCAACGCGGGCCTCGTCGGCACCATGCTGGTCGGACTGTCGAGCGGCATGCTGGCCTATGGGATGCGCACCGTCGGCACCGGCACGGCCGCCGTGATGGTGGCCACGGTGCCGCTGTTCGCCACTGTCATCGCTGCTGTCGCGGGGCGCAAGATTGGACGGGGCGAATGGTTTGCGGTGGGACTCGGTCTCGTCGGCATTGCCATTCTGAGCCATGGCGGTGGCGCAACCGGCTCGGCCGGCGGCAGCCTCGCGATTCTGTGCGGCGCGCTGTTCTGGGCCGGTGGCGCGCATCTCGCTGGCCGCCTGAAACTGCCGTCGGACCTGTTTCTGTCCACCTCGTTGCAGATCGGCCTGGGCGGGGCCATGTCGACGGTCGTCGCCTGGGTCTCGGGTGAGCGCATGGGCGACGTGCATTTTCTGCCGGTGCTGGCGTTTCTCTACCTGATGCTGGTGGGCACCATGGCCGCTTATGTTGCGTATGGGTACCTGATCCGGCATACGAGCCCGATCATCGCCAGCAGTTGCATGTACGTGAATCCGGTGGTGGCCGTCGCACTCGGCGCGCTGCTGCTAGGCGAGCCGGTAACGAGCGCGACGGTGATCGCGACGGTCGTGATTCTCGCGAGCGTCGGCTTGTCGTTCTGGTTCGACTACCGGCGCCGTGGGGTGGCTTGACGGCGGGCGCAGAACCTTGCGTCCGCGCCCGGCCTGAAAACGTCACGTCCCGCGTATCAAGCCCACTGTCCCGGCGTGGCTACAAGCGCGCGGCCAGTTCCGCGCCTTCGCGAATCGCCCGCTTCGCATCGAGTTCGGTGGCAAGCGCCGCGCCGCCGATCACGTGATAGCGCGGGCCGTCAGCGGGCGGTGTCGCAGGCTGCAGATCGCGCAACGAATCCTGCCCGGCGCAGATCACGATCGTCTCCACCTCGAGCCATTGCTCCGTACCTTCACGCGCGATCTTCAGACCGCGTGCGCCGATCTCCAGATACGACACGCCGTCGAGCATGCGCACGCCGTTGCGTGCCAGCGTCGCCCGATGGACCCAGCCTGAGGTCTTGCCGAGTCCCGCGCCCAGCTTGCCCGCCTTGCGCTGCAATAGCCAGATGTCGCGCACCGGCTGCGCGGGCGCCGGCGCCTTGAGACCACCACGCTCGCGCACCGTCAGGTCGACACCCCATTCGTCGAGCCACGCATCGCGCGGTTGCGGCAGCGGTTCGCCGGGGTGATGCAACAGAAACTCGCTGACGTCGAAGCCGATACCACCCGCGCCGATCACCGCTACGCTGCGTCCCACCGGCGCACCGCGCAGCACGTCGACGTAGGTCAGCACATTGGGCCCGTCGATGCCGGCAATCGCCGGGCGGCGCGGCACGATGCCGGTGGCGACGATCACGTCGTCATAGCCGCCTGCGGCGAGCAGCGCTGCATCGACGCGCGTGGCGAGCCGCACGTCGACGCTATGCCGCTGCAACTGGCTCTGGAAATAGCGGATCGTCTCGCTGAATTCTTCCTTGCCGGGCACGCGCATCGCGAGATTGAACTGCCCGCCGATGGTTGCGCTCGCATCGAACAGCGTGACGCGATGACCGCGCGAGGCGGCCACCGTCGCCGCCGACAATCCCGCCGGTCCCGCGCCCACCACGGCGATCGCGCGCGGCGTCTGCTGGCCGCCAAGCGGCCGGTACACCAGTTCCGTTTCACGTCCCGCGCGCGGATTGACGAGGCAGCTCGCGCGCCGGTTCTGGAACGTGTGATCGAGACAGGCCTGGTTGCAGGCAATACAGGTGTTGATTTCGTGCGCGCGGCCCTCGGCGGCTTTGATCACGAAGTCCGGATCGGCGAGCAGCGGCCGCGCGAGCGATACGAGGTCGCCCGCACCCTGGGCGAGCAGGTCTTCGGCGACTTCCGGCGTGTTGATGCGGTTCGAGACGATCACCGGCACCTTGACGGCGGCCTTCAGGCGCGCGCTGAGCGGTGCGAAGGCGGCACGCGGCACCGAGGTCACGATGGTCGGCACACGTGCCTCGTGCCAGCCGATGCCGGTGTTGAACATGGTCACGCCGGCCGCTTCGAGCGCCTGCGCGACCTGCACGGTTTCGTCCCACGTGTTGCCGCCTTCGACCAGATCGATCAGCGAGAGCCGGTACACCACGATGAAGCGCTCACCGCACGCGGCGCGCACGCTTTCGACAATCTCACGCGCGAGCCGCAGCCGGTTCTCGAGGCTGCCGCCGTAGACATCGGTGCGGCGGTTGGTGCGTGGACAGAGAAACTGGTTGAGCAGATAGCCCTCGCTGCCCATGATCTCCACGCCGTCGTAGCCGGCGCGTTGTGCAAGACGCGCACAGCGGGCGTAGTCGCGCACCGTCTTCGCGACGCCCGCGAGCGTCAACGCCCGCGGCTTGAATTTCGAAATCGGCGACTTGAGCGCCGAGGCGGACACCACAAACGGTTGATAGCCATAGCGCCCCGCGTGCAGGATCTGCAGCGCGATCTTGCCGCCTTCCGCATGCACGGCATCGGTCAGCAGACGGTGATTGCGCAGGTCGAACACCGAATTCAGCGTGCCGCCGAACGGCAGCAGCCAGCCTTGCCGGTTCGGCGAGATGCCGCCCGTGATGATCAGGCCGGCGCCGCCTTTGGCGCGCTCGCGGAAATAGGCGGCGAGCTTCGGATAGTTCCAGAAGCGGTCTTCCATGCCCGTATGCATCGAACCCATCACCACGCGGTTGCGCAGGGTGGTGAAACCGAGGTCGAGTTCTGAGAGTAAGAGTCGGTAAGGCATGCAACGGGCCTTGTAAAAGTGGGGTGCGCACGAACGATACACCCCGCGTCGCGTCTGTCTTCCGAGGAAAAATTCTAATCCGCCTGATGCATTGACTGCCATGCCGCTCTTCATGCCGCCGGAGCCGGTCTGGTGCATGCGGCACAGCGATTGCTGAATGCGAGCGTCACCAGGCGCGCATCCCATGTCGAGCGCTCCCACGGCACCTGGCACTGCAAGCCGGGTCCCGTGGGGACAGCAACCTGGCGCGGTCCGGTGTTGTCCGGCCGCGAGATGCGCACCAGGGATAAGGAGGGGGGCGTCGCCAGATCAATCCCGTCATGGACCGTGCGAGTTGTTCGCTCGCGCGGTCTCGGGTGGATCGGGCGCTCACATAACTAATGGGTCAAGACCCGACATCGATATAGGTGGATACATGAAGCTCATCCGAACCATGGTGGCGCTCGCTGGCGCTGCGGCCGTTTTGACGGCATGTGGTGGCAGCGGCAGCGACGCCGCAAAAACCCTTGGGATCACCGATCCGGAAATCCATTTCGTGCATGCCATTCCAGGCGGGCCCGCCGTCGACTTTCTCGTCAACGGCAAAGCGCCCGGTGGACAAACCGATATCAACTATCTGGGCGTGACGAATTTCACCAACATCGGCACGGGTAACACGACGGTTGCGTATGCCGATACGGGCACGACCACGGCACTTGCGAGCGGCAACTTCTCCGATGTCGCCAATGGTCACGAGTACACCGTAATCGCCTTGCCTGGGCTGACCTCGCCTGGCATCGGCCTGATCGACGATCCGTTCGACAAGGGCCTGCTCTCGAGCGATGCCCGCGTGCGCGCGTTCAATGCGTCGGCGAACGCGACCAACATCGATCTGTACATCGTGCCGGCGGGGACCAACATCAACACCGTGAGCCCGACCATGTCCGGCGTGCAGTTCAGCAATGCCGTGCCGGCGACCGGCCAGGACTCGCTGTATCTATCGGGCGGCACCTATGTCGCGATCGCCACGGCGGCCGGCAGCAAGACGCCGATCTTCCAGTCCGCGGGCTTCAGTCTCGCCAACAACGCCGACTGGCTGGTGACGACGGTGCCGATCGCCGGCGCGTTGAGCCAGTTGCTGCCGGGGCAGATCCATCTGCTGGTGGCGCAGGGCGGCAATACGGGGACGCCGGCGATCGAGTTGACGAATACGCTCACGGGTCAATAAGCGGTCAATGAGCGGTCGATAAGCGGCCAATGAGACGGTGACGTAGATAAGTTATGGCAGGGAGGGGCAGGGCGGCGGTCCACCGGCGGTGGGCCGCCGCTTTGTTTATGGCGCGAAGAGACGCGTGCGTGAAACGGCAAATCAGTTCGCTATGCTGATCAGTGGCGAGTGGTATCTTCGCCGTCTTCATACCCTCGGACATCGAACATCAGGCGCAAAAAAGCCCGGCGCGTTCACGCGCCGGGCTCATCTTGCCGATCGGTTTGAAGCGAGTTTGACGATGCCTGAGCGGCATCGTCAAACCGCACTACAAGGGATGCATTATTTGGCTTGCTCGGCGGAATTGGTCAGGTCGTGACCGCCGTTCGAGATGTCCTGACCGGCGCCCGCCATGGTATTGCAACCGGCGAGTGCTGCAGTCCCTGCAATGAGAAGCAAAGCGATGAGTCGAGTCATGAGTGTTCCCCTTTGAAGAATGCATTCGATAGACGCGCCCGACTGCCGGCGCGCGCTCCTGTCGTCCGACCGGGCATCACGCCAGCCGATCCGGTCTGATTGCATCTTAAGAAATGGGGCGTCGCGCCGCTGTCAGCTTGGTTGCGATTTTGTTGTAGGCGTGGTCCGTTGTTCGCGTCGGCGCAGTCCTACAGCGCTGGGTCGCGCAGGGGCGTTTGCGGCGGAGCATCGGCTGAGGGCGCGGCCGATCGGACGCAGGGCATCACCACGTGGATATCGGTGCCGTCCGGCACGCCGCGGTGGATATCGAAGTGCCCGCCGCGGGCCGCCACGCGCTGGCGCATGCCGAGCAAACCATGCGTGTGGGTGCGCTTGAGATCCGCCGGCATGATGCCGACGCCGTTATCGGCGATCGACAGCGCGACCTGGGTATCCTCGACCCGCAGGCCGATCGCGACGCGCGACGCATGGGCGTACTTCGCCGCATTGGTCAACGATTCCTGCGCGACGCGGAAGAGCGCAATCTCGGTCTGCTCGTCGAGCTGGATGTCGTCCGCGGGCAGTTGCAGGTCGAGCGTCCAGTTGTTGCGCTGCGCAGCTTCGTCGGCGAGCGTGCGCAGGGCGGTCACGAGGCCGAAATTCGCCAGCACGGTGGGCCGCATGTCTTCGATGATGCGGCGCTTGAGCGCGATGCCCTGATCGAGATTGGCGAGTGCGCGCGCGAGTTTCTCGGAGATCGCCGGTTCGCTGTCCTTCAGTTTGCGGTTGGCCCACGCGACATCCATCTTGCTCGCGGTCAGAATGGCGCCGAGTTCGTCGTGCAGTTCGCGGGCGAGCTGGGTCTTCTCGTTCTCGCTGACGGCCTGCAGGTGCCAGCCGAGCGCTTCGAGCTGGCGGGTGCGTTCGGTGACGAGCTGGTCGAGTTCTTCCTGCTGGGTGATCAGTTGACGCTGCACGCGCGCCTGGCGGTCGATCTGAATGCCGAGATTGCGGAACAGCAGGATGAACAGCACGATATTCAGCGCCGACAGCGCCGCGGCACACAGCGTCGAGATGCGCTGGTCGGCGCGGCTCGCGTCGAGCGCATGTTGCGCCCGGTTCGACTCGTTATCGCGCAGCAGCGACAGCGTGCTGTCGACGAGCGCGGCGTCCACCGGGCGGCCGTCGCTCGCCGTGCCGCAGGCGGCCAGTCCGAGCGGCTGCGGCGCGGCCTGCTGCAGCGCAGCGGCACCCGCGCCGATGCGCGCGTCGATCAGCGCCATGATCTGGGTGAAGCTCGCCAGCTCCGCGCTGCCCGCTTCGCGGCGTTGGTAGTACAGGTTCAGTTGCTGGGCCGTCTGGCGCAAACGGGCTGCGCTCGCGCAATAGGCCTGTGCGCTGGCGGTTTGCTTCGTCAGAAGAAAGTCGCTCTGGTAGGCGCGCAGCCGCGCCAGCTGGCTTTCCAGCGTGCTCAACTGCACCGTGACGTCGCGCGCTTCGAGGGCGCTTTCATACTCGGCGGCGATGCGCTCGCGGGCCGTCTCGAGGATCACGAGGCCGCCCACGGTGATAACGATCGCGACCGTCATTGCTATCGCCCAGCTCCGGTTACGCATCCATTCGTTGAGTCTCGTTGCCACAGTCGGATCTCGCACCTTTCGTATGCCTGGTTGATTCGCCGAGCTCTCAGTGTAGCGGTCGCGGCGTCCGAACGGTCGGCTGTCGACGCGCGATCGACGCGGCATGGCCGCGCGACTGTAACGCGCCTGTAATGCCATGTCGGCGGATTCCCACATGAAAAACGGCCTGAGCCCGAATGCGGCGCGCCGTCCCGATCATTAGGATGACTGTGTCAGTTCACGCTTTGTTTCAGGAGGACTCCATCGTGCTTCACTACGCCATCGTTTTCTTCGTGATCGCCATCATCGCCGCCGTGTTCGGTTTTACCGGCATTGCGGCAGGCGCTGCTGAAATCGCCAAGATACTGTTCTACATTTTCCTCGTCGTGTTCGTGGTCACCCTGCTGCTCGGCGTGTTCCGAACCTAGACGGCGCCTGTCTCTCCACCCGGCGCATCAGGCGCGATTCGTGCGGGATGCGCAGTTCCCCCTACCGGATCAAGGAGAAACACCATGTCTAGCAAGTCAGCCAGCCAGTCCCACGATGCCTTCGTGATGGATGTGAAGAAAATCCGCGAAGACGCCCGCAAGCATATGTCCGATGGCCCGGTCACGCAGACTTACGGCGCCGACCGCCAGACGGTTCTCAAGCTGCTGAACGATGCGCTTGCAACGGAAATCGTCTGTACGCTGCGTTATAAGCGCCATCATTTCATGGCCAAGGGCATCAACTCGGAGGCGGTCGCGGCGGAGTTCGCCGAGCATGCCACCGAGGAACAGGAACACGCCGACCGCTTTGCCGAGCGCATCGTGCAACTGGGCGGCGAGCCGGACTTCGCGCCTGACGGCCTGAAGACCCGCTCGCACTCGGAGTACAAGGAAGGCAACAACCTGACCGATATGATCCGCGAGAACCTGATTGCCGAGCGGATCGCGATCGACACCTATCGCGAGATCATCCGCTATCTGGGCGATCACGACGTCACCACGCGGCGGATTTTCGAGGACGTGCTGGCGGTCGAGGAAGAGCATGCCGACGACATGGCCGATCTGCTCGAAGGCCGCGAGTGAGGGGGGCTTGCACGCGGGACGCACGTTCCGCCTCACAGCGGGGCGGGACGTCATTACAATGTCTGCCTGGGAGCGCGATCTTCACTGCACGGAAGGGAAGCCGATGATTCGAGTGTTGATAGCCGACGATCACGCGATCGTCCGAGGCGGTTTCAAGCAGTTCGTCGCCGACGAGCCGGATATGTGCGTGGCGGCGGAAGCCGCGACCGGCGACGAAACCATCAGCCTCGTGCGCGAGCAGGCTTTCGACGTGGTGCTGCTCGACATCGCGATGCCGGACAAGAACGGCATCGACACCTTGCGTATCATCAAGCAGGTGCGCCCGGAGCAGGGCGTGCTGATCCTGTCCGGCTATCCGGAGAGCCAGTACGCCATCAATCTGCTGCGGGCGGGCGCCAACGGCTATCTGAACAAGGATTGCGAGCCCGACGAAATCGTGCGGGCGATCCGCGCGGTGGCGCGCGGGCATCGCTATCTGTCGGAGGCGGTGGCCGACACGCTCGCCGACAATCTCGACAAGCCCGCGGCGGGCCGTCCGCACGAGGCCTTATCGGAGCGGGAATTCCAGATCTTCTGCAAACTCGCGGCAGGGCAGATTCCCACGGATATCGCGGAGGAACTGCATTTGTCGGTGAAGACGGTGAGTACCTACCGGGCGCGTGTGCTGGAGAAAATGCGTCTGGGCAATAATGCGGATCTGACGTACTACGCGATCAAGAACGGCTTGATCGAATAAGCGTGCGGACCAATGCAATGAGCGATTCGACTTCTCTTTCCAACGCCGGTCAGCCGCCTTTGCGGGTGCTGCTGATCGAGGATTCGGCGTTAATCCGCCGCAGTCTCGTCGAAGCGATCGACGCGTCCGGGGTATTGCACGTCGCCGCGTATGCCGACTCGTCGGACGAGGCGATCGCGCTGCTGACGGACGAGACCTTCGACGCGGTGATCGTCGACCTGCAGCTCAAGCACGGCTCCGGCGTGCCGGTGCTGGCGTACCTGCAGCGCGAAGGGCTGATCGAACGCACCTTCGCCGCCGTGTTGACCAATCATGCGCTGCCGGCCTATCGCGAACGTTGCGAGCAATACGGCGTGCGTCATTTCTACGACAAGTCGTTCGAATTCGATCGCGTCATCGACGCGTTGCACGACTACGCATACGCACGTAGCCAGGGACAGCCGCCGCGGGCGTGAGGCGCCGGATGGGAGGCCTCACGGAGCGGCATATCTGCAGCACGCGCTCCGCAGCGTGTGATTCCCTCAGGCATTCGCCACCGGCTGTGCCGGACTGCGCAGATGGTTCCAGGCGCCAAGCCCCACGAACGCCAGCCCGGCGATGCTCACACCCACCCACCCGAACAGCGGCCAGACGATCGCGCCGACGGCCGAACCCGCCGCGCCGCCGATGAAATACGTCACCATGTACACCGTATTCACGCGGCTGCGCGCGTGCGGCGAGAGCGCGTAGATGCGCGACTGGTTGGAGATCTGTGCGGCTTGCACGCCAATGTCGAGGATGATCACGCCCACCACCAGCCCGGCGATGCTCGTGGCCGATACGCCGAACACAACGAACGACACGGCGACCAGCGCGATTGCCACGGTGATGATGTCGCGCGGTCCGCGACGGTCGGAGAACTTGCCGGCGAGCGGCGCGGCCAGCGCGCCCGCGGCGCCGACGATACCGAATAGCCCCGTGGCCTGCGGCCCGAGATGGAACGGCGCGCCCGCCAGCAGCAGCGCCAGCACCGACCAGAAAATGCTGAAGCCGGCGAACAGGCAGGCACCGGTGAGCGAGGCTTCGCGCAAGCCGCGGTGTTCGAGGATCAGATGCCACATCGAGGCGAGCAGCTTGCCGTATGGCAGTGTCGAGGTCGGCTGGCTTTTGGGCAGGCGCAGCCAGATGACGACGGCCAGCACCAGCAGCGCGACGACCGAAGCGCCGAACACGGCGCGCCAGCCGAAATACTCGGCGACGAAGCCCGCGGCGGTCCGCGCCAGCAGAATCCCCAGCAGCAGCCCGCTCATCACCGTGCCGACCGCATGGCCACGGCCCGATGGCGGCGCGAGTTCGGCGGCGAACGGCACGGCCTGTTGCGCGATGGTGGCGAGGATGCCGATGGCGAGACTCGCGCCGATCAGGACCGTGAGGCTCGGCGCCATCGCGGCGACCACCAGCGCGACGCAGAGGCCGGCGATCTGCAGCAGGATCAGCCCGCGCCGGTCGAAACGGTCGCCGAGCGGCGCGAGCAGCAGCATGCCGGCGGCGTAGCCGAGCTGCGTGACGGCCGGCACCGCGCCGATCCACGAGGCGCTCTGCGGGAACGACGCCCGGAAGTTGTCGAGCAGCGGCTGGTTGTAGTAGATGTTCGCGACGGAGACGCCCGCGATGGTGGCGAGCAGAAGCAGCAGTCCGCGCAGTGAGCGTTCGGAGGCGGCGGGGGAGGCGGAATCGGAAGTGGACATGAGCGCGGTCGTTTGAGGGACCGCCTGAATGGACGGTCTCCAAGCGAGCCGATGATACCGGAGCATGGCGAATCGTGCTGAGGGGGTGACGGTTTGCCGGCGGCCTCAGGCTTGCGGTTCGCAGCGAGGGCGGCGCCTGGGGCGATGCGTGCCGCCGCGTCAAAAAATGAGATGGTCGTTCGCCTTGGGTCCGTAAAATCGCGCAGCCCCGCTCCGGGGCGATCGACGATTCTGGACACGGAACATCATGGATACAGCAGCGGGACTTGAACCAAAGGGCTTCGGCGGCTGGCTGCTGCTGGCTCTGCTCGGACTCGCGGCGCTGGTGGTTGCCACGGCCGTCGAGATGCGCGATCCGCTCAAGATGATGCTCGAATGGGAACTGTTCGCGGTGTTCGTGCGGCCCGACACGCACGGCTGGTATCGGACGGTGCTGGCGATGGTCGGCATGGATGTCGCCATCGGCGCGTTCGTCGTTGCCGGTGCGGGGTGGCTGCTGATGCTCGCATGGCGCAGATCGGCGCGCTTTCCGGTCCACGTGCAGGCGTGGCTGCTCGCCATCGTCGTGATGCGCACTATCGCCTTTCTGCTGGGCGACCACATGACCCATGCGATCGGGATCGACATCGCCGTTCCATTCGAGGGTCTTCTTGAAGCGCTCGCCGCCGCGGCGCTCGCGATTCCTTATTTCAGGCAATCGCGGCGCGTGCGTCATACCTTTCTCTCGCGCTGACACCCGCTGGTGGCAACGCATGCGGTCACGCTTTCTCTGCTTCGCCCTCAGTCGATCAACGCGCCTTCCTCGTCGTAGAACGGATACGGGCCGTCGGCGCCGTCCACATACGCATGATGCGTCACGAGGCCGCTCGCGGCGTCGTACCAGTGCAGGGCGAAGGCGGGCGGCTCCAGCGTGAACGCGGACGGCGCATCCTCGCGCAGATCGAGCGCCACCTGATGCGCGGGCGCCGGCACCGCCGAGGCAATCGTCCCGCCGAAGCGCACGAACATAGGCCGGTGCACATGACCGCAGATCACCCGCTCGACGTTCGGATGGCGCGCGATCAACGCCGCCAGCCGTTCGGCTGCATGCGGGTCGAGACGCAGGTCGTCCATATGTCCGATGCCGCACTTGAACGGCGGATGATGCAAGGCGACGATCACAGGCTGGTCTCGTGCGGCGTCGAGTTGTGTTTCGAGCCAGGCAAGACGCGCGTCGCAGAGATTGCCGGCGCTTTGGCCCGGCACGATCGAGTCGAGCGCGATCAGGCGCAGCGGGCCGACATCCACCGCGTAGTGTACGAAGTCGCCGCCGGTGCGTAACTCGGGCCGGTCGCTGAACGCCTCGCGCAGGGCCGTGCGGTCGTCGTGATTGCCGACCAGCAGGTAGTACGGAATCTCGAGCGGCGCGAGCAGCGTCTTGAGGTGTGCGTATTGCTCCGGGTCGCCTTGATCGACGAGATCGCCGGTCATGATCACGACGTCGGGACGCGGCTCGAGCGCATTGAGCGCCGCGACGCAACGCGCGAGCGCGGCGCCCGTATCGACCCGCTGGTAAGCGAGCGCGCCGGGCCGTTTGATATGCAGGTCGCTGATCTGGGCTAGCAACATGGGGACATGTCCTTATGGATGCGCGGGAATTCGAGGGAATTCGCAGGAATTGACAGAGAAGGGCGGCGGGCTCGACACGCTCACGATAGCGCAATCAACGCTTCCGGGGCGATCGAAATGCCCACCGGCGTGCCGCGCGCGAGTTCGACCCGGCCGGCGACGTCGACGATCAGCGCGTCGGGCGCCGCGCCGCCGATGGTCAGCCGCGTGCGCTCGCCGAGAAACGCTGCGGCTTCGATCGTGCCGCGCAACTGGGCGTTGGCCGGATCGGCGAGGTAGGCGTCTTCGGGCCGGAAAAACAGTTCGTTGTGCTCCGCAACGGTTGCGTTTGCCGCGCCGGTCGATCCTACTGTTCGCGAAGGCAGCGGGACGGCGCCGCCGGTGGTGGCCAGCACGCCGTCGCGCCGCTCGCCGGCGAGACGATTGATCGTGCCGACGAACTGCGCGACCGCCCGGTTCGCCGGACGGTAGTAGATGTCGCGCGGCGTGCCGATCTGCTCGATGCGCCCGGCGCTCATCACGACGATGCGGTCGCCGAGTTCCATCGCTTCGGCCTGGTCGTGCGTGACGTAGACGGTGGTGATGCCGAGCTCGCGCAGCAGTGTGTTCATTTCGCTGCGCAAGGCGTCGCGCAGGCGGGCGTCGAGCGCGGTGAGCGGCTCGTCGAGCAGCAGCACGCGCGGCTGCATCGCCAGCGCCCGCGCCAATGCGACCCGCTGACGCTGGCCGCCGGAGAGCTGGTCGATCGGTTTGTCGGCGTGGGCGGTGAGGCGCATCATCGCGAGCAGTTCGTCGACGCGTTGGCGTGCAATCTCCGCCGCCACGCGTTTGATTTTCAACCCATAGCCGATGTTGCCGCGCACCGTCAGGTTCGGAAACAGCGCATAGCTCTGGAACACCATGCCCACCTGACGCCGCTCGATCGGCAGCGCGGTGACGTCTTCATCGCCGAAGGCAATCCGGCCGCCCGCATCGGGCGTTTCGAGGCCGGCGATCATGCGCAGCGTGGTGGTCTTGCCGCAGCCGGACGGTCCGAGCAGCACCAGCGTTTCGCCGGCGCCGATCTGCAGGTCCAGCGGCTCGAGCACGCGCGTGCCGCGAAACGTCTTGGCGCATTGCGTGAGCGTGATGGGAACGGGAGCGAGTTTCATGGCGTGTCGTTGGAGCGGGTTGAATCGGACGGGGCTGCCGGATGCGATGCATCGGATGGACGTGTCGTACGCGACAGGCGGCGTGATGCGAGGCGTTTGGCCGACGCGTTGCGCCGGCCGGTGGCATCGACGCCGAGCCATTGCATCGCCACCAGCAACGGCATTGTCATGATGAAAAACAGAATCGTGTACGCGCTGCCGATCTCGATGCGCAGCGAGGCATAGGTATCGGCGAGGCCCACCGGCAAGGTCTTGGTATCGGGCGTGTGCAGCATCCACGTGAGGTTGAATTCGCCGATGGACAGCGTCAGCACCGCCAGCGCGCCCGCCACGATGCCGGGCCGCACGTTCGGCAGCACGATGGTGACGAAGCGCTGCAGGAAGCTCGCGCCGAGGCTGGCCGCGCCTTCTTCGAGCGTGCGCAGATCGGCGCTCGCACACACGGCGGCGACCGCGCGCACCATGAAGGGCAGCGTGAACACCACGTGGCCGACCACGATGAACCAGACGCTCATGCGGAACATGGTGATGCCGCCGTAGACCACCAGCAGCGCGAGCGCGGAGGCGAGACCGGGCAGCGCGATGGGCAGCACCAGCAATTCTTCGATGAGGCGCGACAGGCGCGTCTTGCTGCGCGCGAGCACGTAGCCGGCCGGCACGCCGGTCAGGAGCGTGATGGCAAGCGTGGCCGCCGCCACTTCGAGCGAGAGGAACACCGAGGCGTGATACTGCGTCCACACTTCGATGAGCCAGCGCAGCGTGAGCCCGCTCGAGACGCCCTTGAAGTAGTTGACGGTGAGGCCGGCCATGATCGACATCACGACCGGCACGATCAGAAACGCGCACAGCAGCAGCGTGACGAGCCACTGACCGGCGGCGAGCAGCGTGCGCGACGACAGGCGGGGCAGGGCGCGGCGCTGGGCAGCGGGTGCGGAGGGCGGCGGGGCCGGCGGCTGGGCGGTGTGGGTCACGGAGTTCATGAATGGATCTTCATTCGCAGGTCTTTGATCGGATAGCGCGCGTCGGGGATTCAGGCACTCGCTGCGACCGCCGAGCCGGTGACGCTGCGCGCCAACGCCAGTACGAGCCAGGTCACGAGGCCGAGCACGATGGACAGACCCGCGGCCGTCACCATGTTCGCGTTGAGCGTGAACTCGGTGTAGATGGTCATGGGCAGCACGTCGATATCGGTGGCGAGCGTGAAGGCGGTGCCGAACGCACCCATCGCGGTGGCGAAGCACACCGCGCCCGCCGCAATCAGGCCCGGCGAGAGCGCGGGCAGCACGATGTCGCGCATGATCTGCCACGGCGAGGCGCCGAGCGAACGGGCCGCTTCTTCCTGCGACGCGTCGAGCTTGGTCGCCGACGCCATCACCGTGACGATCACGCGCGGAATCGAGAAGTACAGATAGCCGAGAAAGAGCCCGCTCATCGAATAGGCGAAGACCCAGCGGTCGCCGGTCAGTTTCAGCGACAACGCGCCGATCAAGCCCTGGCGCCCGGCCAGCATGATGACCATGAAGCCGACCACCACACCGGGAAACGCCAGCGGAAAGGTTAGCAGTGCGAGCAAGGTGCGCTTGCCGGGAAACTCGCGCCGCGCGAGCAGCAGGCCCGAGATCACCGAGAGCACCAGCGTGGTCGCCGTGACGGCCGCGGACAGCAGGACGGTTGCGCCGAGGCTCGTCATGTAGCGCGCGTTGGTGAGCATCGCGCGGTAGGTGTCGAACGCGTGGCCGTTGCCGCTCAACTGCGCGAGCGCGACCATCGGCAGCAGCCAGAAGGCGATGAAAACCGCGAGCGCCGGCGCGATCAAGGCGATGCGCCAGCGCAGCGGGAACGTGACGTCGTTCAATGCATCACCTGAAGATACTGTTCGCCGAAGCTTTGCTGCTTCTCGGCCATCTTGCCGAAATCGACGGCCTTGGCACGGGCGTAGTCGCTCGCCGGCAGGAATCGGGCGGCGGCTTCCGGGCTCATGGCGTTGGCGCGCACCGGACGCAGATACGCGTTGGCCCACAGCTTCTGGCCTTCGTCCGACAGCACGAAGTCGAGCACCTTCTTGCCGTTCGCTTCATGCGGCGCACCCTTGACGAGGCTCATCACGTACGGCACCGAGATCGTGCCTTCCTGCGGAATCACGAATTCGACGTTGGCCTGATCCTTGTACTTGGCGCGGTAGGCGTCGAAGTCGTAGTCGAGCAGGATGGGAATCTCACCGGAGAGCACGCGAGCGTAGGCGGTCTGCTTCGGCACGATCGGCGCGTTGGCCTTGAGCTTGCGGAACCAGTCGAGACCCGGCTGGAAGTTGTCGAAGCTGCCGCCGAGCGCCTGGTTGACCGCCACGGCGCCCGCATAACCGACGAACGCGCTCGACGGATCGAGGTAGCCGATCATGCCTTTGTACTCAGGCTTGAGCAGGTCGGCCCACGAACGCGGCACCGGCTTGCCTTCGAGCGCATCCTTGTTGACGAAAAAGCCCAGCGTGCCCGAATGGATCGCGAACCAGTAGCCTTGCGGGTCCTTCAGGTTGGCGGGGATGTCGTCCCAGTGAGCCGGCTTGTACGGCTGGATCACGCCCTTGTCTTTCGCCTGGAAGGCCGACGACACGCCCAGATACACGACGTCCGCCACCGGGCTTTTCTGCTCGGCCATCATCTGCGCAATCGCCTGGCCGGAGTTCTTGTTGTCGAACGGTACGTGGATGCCGGTCTTCGCCTGGATCGCCTTGATCTGGCTCGCCCAGTCGGCCCATTCGGGCGGGCAGTTGTAGCAGATCGCGGTTTCGTCGGCGTAGGCGGCGTTCGGGGCACCGAGGCCCGTCACGGCGGTTACGGCCGCCACGGTGGCGAAGGCGGTGGCGGCGAGCGCGGAAGCCGACAGCAGGTTGGCGCCCGTGCGTTTGAACGTGGCGGTCAAGGTACGCAAGAGCGGACCAAAGCAGGTGGAACGGCGAGTCACAGCGGGTCTCCTTGGAAGGAAAGGTGCGAGAGGCGATGCGTAATACGGGCGTGATGCGGCGGGACGCGCGAGGCGGCCCGCCGCGCGGTTATCCTGGACGCGGCATGCTGGCGACGTCCGTGCTTACACGAGCGGCTGCATCGAGCGGATGCGCGGCGCTTCGCTGGTGTTCGAGATCGCGGCGATCGTCGCGCCTTCGCGCAGCGCGTGCGGCAGCGTGAGCGCGAGCGAGGCATCCGTATAGGTGCCGTCGATGCGCGCCATCAGCCGCTTCCACGCCGCGCAGCCGATCTCGCGATTCGGCGCGCAGATGCTGGCGAGCGGCGGCTGCAGCAACTCGCCCATGGCGAGACCGTCGAAGCCGAGGATCGACATGTCCGTGGGGATCTGCAGACGCGCGCGACGCAGGCCGCGCATCACCACCATCGCCAGCAGATCGTTGCTGCAGAAGAGCGCGGTGGGGCGGTTCGGGCCGTTGGTCAGATGCGCGAGCACGGAGGGGGCGAGCTCATCGGCATTGAAATCGATTTCAAGCGCCGGGGCGGGCGTGAGCCCCGCCTGCTGCATGGCCTGGGCGTAGCCGAGATGGCGCAGGCGCGCACGGTCGGAGGCGGCGAGCGTACCCGCCAGCATCAGGATGCGGCGATGGCCGTGGGCGATCAGCATGCGCACGCCGTCGTGGGCGGCGAGGCGGTTGTCGACCGAGACCGACGGGCGGCGCACCGTGTCGTTGTGCATCAGCACGTAGAGGAGGCCGGCGCGGTCGAGGTCGTCGAGCAGCGGGTGAGTGTCGGCGTCGGCGACCGTGAGGATCAGGCCTTCGACGCGCTGTTCGCGCAGCGTCTCGATGGCGTGGCGTTCGCGCTCGGCGTCGTACTGGGTGGTCATCAGCATCAGACGGTAGCCGTGCGCGGCGGCCAGTTCGTCGATGCCTTGCAGGCACTCCGCGAACACCGGATTGGCGATGGTGGGCAGAATCACACCGATCAGGCGGGTGCGCTCGCCGCGTAGCTGGCGGCCGAGCGGGCTCGGGCGAAAGTTGAGGGCGTCGATCGACTGGCGCACCTTTTCGAGGGTGACGGGGTTCACGGTGTGGGGCGCGTTGATCGCGCGCGAAACCGTGGCAATCGAGAAGCCTGCGTGTGCCGCGACATCCTTGATGGTGGGTGTCATCGCTGTCGTTTTCACTCGGGTTGTAAACGTTTTCGTCGAGTGAATTATCGGGATGCTTTGTGACTGCGCGATGACTCGGCGCGGGCGGGTTTGGTGCCGCCGCGACGCAATGGTAGAATCGCGTCCGCCCTGCCGGGGTGATGAAATTGGTAAACATAGCGGACTTAAACTATTGAGTGCCCGACCGGAAACGGCCGGTGCAGAACCCCTCAAATTCGGTGAAACCCCTGGTTTTGCGCCACGAGCGGAATCGAGGCAACGCCGAGCCAAGCCGGCCGTCGCAAGCATGCGAGGGTGCGGAAGGTGTAGAGACTAGACGGGGGGCGCCTAAGGTGGCGTGGGCTGGCGATTTTGCAGCGCAGCAGCCGCGATGGCGAAGGCATAGTCCAGCGCACGAACGAGGATGCCGCCCGGTATCGTCGGCGTCGAAAGACGTGGTGTGACGAAAATCCGCCGCTTAACAGCTTGCCGGTTCAAGTCCGGTCCCCGGCACCAGAAGTTCTCCCAACGTTTCCCAGGATATGCCAACAATTCAGCTGATTCAAAGCCTTGCGCTTGAATTGGGCAATCTTGGTTAACCTTAGGTGCCTTTCCGGCTACACAAAAGCGGAAGGAACGGAAGCGCTGGCAGCGAGTTCGTCATCGGTCAATCGTGAGATCAACCTGATCCGCAACGTGTTCGCCGTGACCCGAGCGGAATGACACTGGATGGGGCACACCCCATTCAAGGGTCTGCGGTAGCCGCCTGAGGGTGCCCCCCGCACGCGGCGTTTCGATCCCTGGAAGGAGGTTCGACCAATCTTCGAATCCCTGTTGAGAGAGCGGCAAGCGAAGGCTTCATTTTCTGCTGGCGATGGCCGGATGCACCGTACGGGCTCCGAACGAACCCTTGAATTTTTTACAGTCGCCCGTCGACCATTTTATAACATCTGCGTTATAATGCCGAGACTGATCGTCCAACCTTCTGCTGAGGCAGACCTTGATGAACTCTATGAGGTTGATGAGGAAGCGGCTGCGACCATCAACGTGTTACTTGACGAAATATATGGCAACGAGCAGTTGATCGAACTGCTGTGCCGCGATCGAGTGGCGCGCCGAGAAGACCCCGCGTTCGACAACGAGCGGTTCATTGAACTTTGGAACGACGGCTACACAATCTATCGACTGAAAATGTGGGATTTTGACGGGGCACTCATCCCATACCGAGTGCTTCACGCCTACGATGGCCGCACCGACTGCACCCACATCCTGGCGATTCTGCCGCGAGAACATTCATATGACACAGCTCATGAGAAAGTCCGAAGATGCGTTGGAGACTACGACGCCCTTGGGTTTTATCGAGCCAAGTAGCCCAAGCTCCGGGGCGTCGATTCTCCAATTTGTTTTCGTGCCGTCACCTCGGTTGCCAGCGCATCGAGGCGATGGGCGCCCACTCGCTGATCTGACAGCGAAATACGAGGCGGATCCGCGGAAATTAGCAGCGCTCCAACGAGCACGCGGAAGGTTAGCTGAGAAGATCGTTGAGGCCAAAGGCGGTCGGCGATCGCTTGCCGCAATGCGCCTTGCTGCGGGGCTGTCGCAGACGCAGCTTGCAGAAAAGACCGGAATTTTGCAGCCACAGATAGCGCGATTGGAAGCTGGCGCGATCGCAAACGCTGGCGCCAAGACAATCAGGAAGCTACGCGAAGCACTGGGCGTATCTGGGGATGAAATTTTGGATTCGGTGAGCGATGATGATGCAGAGCACGCCTAAACCTACCGACATGGTGCGCCATCTAGCTGTCACGTATTGCGACGATGTGCGTCTTGAGTTGCACAATAAGATGTCGCTGATCGGCATTTACCAGCAAAACATGATCGTGCCGGATTTTCCATCGCGAGTGCTGCGTCTGTGCATTGTTCTTCAACCGTTTAGTCCTAAAACAATGCCCTATAAGAGGGTCCGCTTGGGTGTATATCGCGACGGCGCGCTTTTCAGCGAAGCTCACATCGATCCGCCGGCAAGTAGTTGGGAAGGCAAGCCAGAGGAGTTTCTCGCCGTCATGGTGCCGTTTATCTTTGAGAACGTTGAATTTGCCGATAGAACCAAATTTCAGGTGCGTGCAATCTTCGACGATCAGGATATTGTTCCAGGCCCTTCTTTGGTGGTCGAGAAGGGGATACCGTCTCCTGCCGGTTGAGCACCCAAACTATCAAACTACGCAGCCCCGCCCCGAGCGGGGCTTTTCATTGATGCTGCAACAGACGCTCCGCACACACGTCCAGCATGCCCGCATTGTCGGCGACCGGTGTCCGGCGGAAGAAATGGCGGCTCGCGCAGCGCTATCCAGCGGCTAGCGTAACAATGCAGAATAGTGCGCCCAAGAAGAAGGCCGCCGCAAGAATGAAATCGTAGGGGTACTTCATCTGGACACCAATTGCAATTTTCGGCGATGGTAACCCGAGCGGTCGGCGCCGAGTGTCAACGATGGTCAGACGCGTGTCAATTTCACATGGGATACACAGATCCTTTGTGTCCTTTGCTCGGCCGCATCATTCGATAGTTCGCCATGCTACGATCCCTTACAGGAAACGTAGACGGGGCAAGCCATGGCGAAAGAATTGATTCTTCCAGAACGCTTTATAGAACTCGCAAACTCGGAAATTGAGGCGCACCAGCATTTCCAGCCAGGCATGCGGCTCTCTCTTGGCGCGAGTCTTCCGAACGGAAGTTACGAGATTGAATATCACGGAGTGGGCACGAAGCGAGTCGCGGTGGACGTCCGTCTAAAGCTCATGTCCGCTTACGAGATCAGGCCATTCCCGCTGTTCTGATCGGTTCTGGCATGAGCTGCCCCATTACCCCCGCGCAAGCCAGTAACAGACGCTTGGCGCACGATGAAACTAGAAGCGTAAAAACCGATGAAAAATGGAAAACCTAAACGCACTCGCCAGGATGCCGAGCGCCTTTTCGAAGGCCTGCCTCAAGCGAGCGTTGGATCGACGAACCGGGCGGCGAATCCGTTCGAAGAGGGTGTGTTCGAAAAGGTCGAACGCATCGACGAAGAATCGAAACTCTGGAAAGACAACCTGGTTACATTGCCTATGGCGATCGAGCTGCCGCGCGGCTATGAATCGATGTCTCGTCTGCGCGACGCGATGCAACGCGCGTGGCGGGTGAAGTGGGTGAGGGAAGGCAAGAACGAGGTCGTCACCGAATTTCCCGAGGGCTGGGCAGCCGTTCGCCCCGAAAGCGGACCCATCGAGCTGCGAGATCCGAGCGGCGTGGTCCGCGCCTTATACGGGTGGGCCGAGGATGCTGAACTCAGGATTCTGCCGCGGTATCTGGTGGAGTCCCAGGCGAACAGTTCGAATGGTCTCGGCAGTTTGCTTGTCCGTGATCGAGAGAGCGGCCAGATCCTTGAGCGGTCGTCGACATGGTCAGCGCAGTCTGGTACTAATCATCCGGATTGGACCAGACTGTCGGCGTGGCTTGACGCACGCTATCCACAGCATCGCGATCCGCTGCGGTACTGGGCGGATTGCGAAGAGAACATCGCAAATTCGCTTGAACCGTGACGAAGGTGCTTAGCCTCGTAGCGAGCCAGGATGTCGGCAGCAACAGCCGCAACTCGAGTGACTTGCACCTCCGCTTTTAGGGCCGTTCGAGCGTGCCGATATCCATCAGCGCACGTGTGCCGATCACGCGAAGCGCCGACGCGTCAATACGCGCCCGGAACGGACATCGGAAGCCTTTTTATCCCCGGCGGAAGACCTGCAGAATCTGCTTGTACTCCAGGAAGTCGTCAATACCCGCGAGACCGCCAAGCCGGCCCTGACCGCTGTTCTTGAAGCCGCCTTCCTCGAATTCGACCTGCATGCCGGCCCATTCGTTGATGCAGATGTGGCCGGCTTCGAGCTGGCGGGCGACGCGGATCGGCCGGTCGGCATCGCGCGTCCAGATGCAGGCGCTCAGGCCATATTCGCTGTCGTTGGCCATGGCGACCGCTTCCTCCTCGGTGTCGAATACCTGCAGCGTCTGAACCGGACCGAATACTTCATCGCGAGAAATCGCCATGCCCGACGCCGGCACTTCGAGCAGCGTCGGACGATAGAAGGCGCCGGCAGCAAGCGGACCGTCGACAACCGGACCGCCACGAACGACGACTTTGGCGCCATCCACGATCGCGGCGTTCACCATCTCGTCGACACGCTGCACAGCTTGCCGGTCGATCAGCGGTCCCATCTGGCTCGACGGGTCGGAAGCCGGACCAGGCTGCACGGCCGCGAGCCGTTGTGCCAGACGTTCCTTGAAGGTCGCGGCGATGCTTCGTTGAACCAGGATTCGGCCGCCCGTCACGCAGAACTGCCCGGCGAAGACGGTCAACGAGGCCACGATGGTCGGCAGGGCGGCCTCGAGATCCGCATCGTCGAAAACCAGGTGTGGCGTCTTGCCGCCCAACTCGAGACCGACGCGCTTGAATTTTGCGGCGCCCGCCATCGCGATTGCGCGGCCAGTCCCGGTGCTGCCGGTGAAGTTGATCACCGGCACCTCGGGGGAATCGACCAGATGTCGCGCACCGTCCGAGCCGCTTTCGACGAAGAGGTTCACCGCCCCTTGCGGCAGTTCCGCCACACTGGCAAGGATCTCGGCGGAAAGTTGCGCCGTTTGTGCGGCCTGCGCGGGCAGTTTGATAACGGCTGTGCAGCCGGCGGCTAGCGCGGGTGCGAGCGCGCGAACCAGCAGGTAGGCCGGCGAATTCCACGGGACGATCAGGCCTGCCACGCCGACTGCCTGGCGCAAGACCATCGAGTGCGTGCCCGGCCGCGGTTCCGAGACGCGGCCGAATGTGTGCAAGGCCAAGCCGGAAGCAAACCGCAGCGCGCGCACGATCTGCATCGCTTCGAAGCCGGCCTCGGCCTTGGGCTTGCCGTTTTCCTCGGACAGGCAGTCGATGATGTCCTGCGCGCGCTGTTCGTAGGCATCGGCCAGATGGCTCAGGGCCGCCGCGCGGCGCATGGGGTCGACGCTCCAGTCGGTTTCGCGAAAGCTGCGTCGGGCCGCGGCGACGGCCCGCTGCGCTTCTTCGAGACCGCCATCGAAATACGATGCGAAGGCCTGGCCGCTGGCCGGGTTGATACTGTCGCGGTGGGCGCCCGTCGCGGCCCATTGCCCGTCGATCCAGTGTGTTGCCTGCTGTCGTGCCACGGAAGATCCTGTTTCTACATTGAGAGCCGACCGAGACTACCGTTTCGCTCGGCGGCCGATAAGCCGCTCGCAAGGAAAAACAGTTTCAATCGGCAGTGGCAGGCGCTCAGGGATGCCTGTGGTGCACGATGAGTAACACGAACGACTCGACCCGCTCTCGACGCCTCTGCCTTTGCAAGTTGAGCGGGAGCAATGGCAATAGCCAACCGCTAGCGAGTCCGTCAGGCAACCACAATCGACGCCAGCGGCCGGCGGGGGCTGCGCGGAGCCGTGGCATCGGCGTAGCCGAGGCGGAAGCCGAAGATAGGCTCCCATCCGTTCCAGTCTTGCGGCAGCGCGGCCCGCATGGCTGAGGATACCGGCGAGGTGCCTTGTGTGCGGGTCTCGTAGTCGATCACTTCGATGAAATGGTTCATTGGCTGCATCGCCACGCTGCGGTTGGTGCCGTCGAGATGGATGCGCTGCCAAAGCCGTCCGGCCTCGATGTGCAGACGGTGATCCTGTCTGGTTCCGCGGACCATGATCAGCCCGAATGCGGATGCCGTTGCGCACGCCACCGTGCGGGTTGCCTTCAGCCAGTTCGCGTCGGCCTGTTGCAGGGCTTTGGCGTCCAGGGCGGACGGATTTGCTGCTGTCGAGCGCATGCCTGTCCAGCGGCCGTCGCGCAAACCCGGCGTGTCGATGATGCGTTGGGTTGCCTGCATCATCAGATCCGTAAAGACCGTGCCGCCCGTTGAGACCGGCTCCAGGAAAATGACCTTCGTATCCGACGAGGACACCAGTCCGGCAAGCGCGTCGAGCGTGGCCTGATCGACCTTGCGACCCGTGTCGTAGGGAAGGCGGTTGGTGTGTCTGCGGGCAATCGCATCCTGATACGGATGCCTCGCTTGCCGGGCCGGCTCCAGTTCGATCGCCGCAGCGAGTTCGTCGTTTCCAGCCGACGACTCGGGCAACAGATGGACGACAGGGTTGACCCCTTGAGCCGGCGCGGCCACACATGCGTTCTCAATGGCGCATCCGAGGCCCATGTAGAGTTCCCGGCGGAACGGATCGAGTTCACCGAGCGCACGATCCTTGTCGGCCAGTACCTCGATGCGCGTTTCGCCCAGCCGGAACAACCAGGGCTGGGTATCGTAAGGACTCGCGGAAAGGATCGCCGCAGCCGCAATCCGGACGACGCCCGCTCCCTGACCTGATGCCCAGTAATCCCACGGCCCCTCGCCGCCGAGGTTCGGAAGCGAGGACGGCGAAGCCGCACCCGGGGGAGCGAACGACTGACCAAAGGCTGGCAGATCGGCCAGCATGGCCAGGCCGCCCGCGACGAATGAACGACGGGAAAGGGAGGGAGCGGTCATGGGATGCACTCGCGCGGGTTGAGGCAGACACAGTCCGCTGCGCGGACTGGATGCTGGCCGACGGAGTTCAATGGTAGAGGTTCTGCGGACGGGAACAATCTGACTGGCCGGAGATTGTGTTTTTTCTTGCAGTGAGAAGTCGGACCGTTTGCCCTCGGGGCGATCGAGGCGTGCGGTCGCCGATGCCTTAACGAATGACCCACGGCGGATGTGGGTTGAATGCCGCGAGAAGGAAATCGGTCATGACCCGCACCTTTGCCGGGGGCGCCCGATCCGGCGCGCGAACCAGGTGTATGCCGCCGAGCTCTGCCGTGCGTATATCGAGCGCAATCTGCTCCAGTGCGCCTTGCCGGATGGCATCGGCAACGATGAACTCGGGCTCGTAAAGAACGCCGAGACCGGCAACGGCCGCAGCGACGAGTGCGTCGCCGTTGTTGGTTCGCAGCGTTCCCTTGACGGCCACGCGCTTGTCCCCGTCCTTGCCGAAGCGCCATTCGTCGGGCCGCGAGATGTTGGAAAAAGAGACGCTCAGGCAATTGTGACCGCCGAGTTCGGACCAGAGCGTGGGGCGTCCGTGCCGTTCCCAGTAGCCCGGCGCCGCGCAGACAATCATCGCGCTTTCTGCGAGCCTGCGGGACACCAGACGGTTGTCCTTCAGACGCCCAACCCGGATCGTCAGATCCCAACCCTCTTCCATCAGGTCGACGACGCGATCGTTCAATCCGAGATCGATCGTGACTCCGGGATGCTTGCTATTGAAGGCAGGAATCAGCGGTGCGATGTATCGGACGCCAAACGAAAGCGGCGAATTCAGCCGCAGCAGTCCGCTCGCCTCGACACGCTGCGACGCGATCATCGCTTCGGCCTCCTCCAGATCGGGAAGGACCCGGACGCAGGTCTCCAGATATTGCTGGCCTGCTTCGGTGAGGGTGAGCTTGCGCGTGCTGCGGTGAAACAGGCGCACACCCAGCCGTTGCTCCACGGCATCCAGGTGCTTGGTCGCCATCGCGGGCGACAGGCCGAGCTGCCGGGCGGCCGCGGAGAGGCTTCCAGCCGTTGCTGCACGCGAGAAGACCTGCATTCCCGTGATGCGATCAAGCATTATGATTTCTCACTCTGGTTAAAAACTGAATCGACGGCTGCATATATTATCGCCTCACAGGTGAAACTGTACATTGCTGTGTATCGTGATAGAAGCCGCGCAAGCGGCAAGAACAGCAATGAAAGCATCCACTTCCCGTCGGGCCGCTGCGGTTCGAACGGTGTCCCGTCGTGACTTCTGCGTCACCGCCACGATCGGCGGGCTGGCCGCGGCGCTGACGCGTCCGGCTTCCGCTGCGACGCCGTCCGCGCCGGCTATGGAGCCCCGCTGGAATCGGGCGAAGGCGCTGGACGCCGTCATGCTCGACGCGGTGAACAGCGGATACATCGTCGGCGCGACCGTGATTGCCGCAAAAGACGGCGAGATCGTCTACCGGCGCGCGGCCGGCTTTGCCGACCGTGAGACTCGCCGGCCTATGACGGAAAACGAAGTCTGCCGTCTGGCGTCGATGACCAAACCGATCGTCTGCGTGACGGCGCTGGCGCTCATCGACGATGGCCGGCTTGGTCTCGAGGACCCCGTTACGCGGTGGCTTCCCGAGTTCCGGCCGAAGCTGCCCGATGGCCGCGAGCCCGTCATCACCGTGCGCCATCTGCTGACGCACACGGCGGGCCTGACTTATGGATTTCTGGAGGCCGAGGACGGTCCCTATCACCGGCTGGGTGTGTCTGACGGACTCGATCATTCCGGCCTGTCGCTTGACGAGAACCTGCGGCGAATCGCTTCGGCACCGCTGCTTTTCGAGCCGGGCACCGGTTGGCACTATTCCGTCGCCATCGATGTGCTTGGGGCCGTGATCGAACGCGTGAGCGGCATGACCTTGCCCGATGCGGTCCAGCGAATCGTGACGGGCCCGTTGGGCATGTCCAGCGTTCGCTTCGTTGCGACAGCCGACACCGTGCTGGCGACGCCGTATGGCGATGCGTCGCCTCAGCCAACCCGGATGACCGATCCCTTTTCGCTTCGATTCGGGCAAAGCGCCATTGTGTATTCGCCCGCCCGCGCATTCGATGCGACGGCCTTTCCATCGGGCGGAGTCGGCATGGTCGGCACGGCGGAAGACTACCTCCGCTTCGCTGAAGCGATCCGCACCGGCGGTGCGGGCATCATCCGCCCGCAAACCGTCGTGGCGATGACGTCCAATGCGATCGGCGACCTGCCGGTCGGCGCCGCCGGCCCGGGTTTCGGCTGGGGACTCGGCGTGGCCGTACTCAGGGATCCGGCGGCGGCGAAGTCGCCGGTGAACGCCGGCGCCTGGAACTGGTCCGGCGTGTACGGCACGAACTTCTGGGTGGACCCTGCTGCCGGCATTTCCGTCGTTGCGTTGACGAACACAGCCGTAGCAGGGATGACCGGCAATTTTCCAATCGCACTGCGCCGAGCAGTCTATCAGGATAGCTAATGAACGCTTATCAGATCCAGTCCGGTGCCGGCGTTGCCGGACTCGAACGTGTCGAACGCCCGAGCCGGGATCCCGCGGCTCACGAAATCGCAGTGCGCGTGGACGCTGCCGCGCTCAATCATCGTGACCTCAGTTTCGCGAAGGGCGCGTTTTATAACCCGCCGAGTCATCCGATCGTTCCGCTCGTCGATGGATGCGGGGAGGTCATCGCCGTCGGGGAGGCGGTCACCCGTTTCAAGGTGGGCGATCGCGTAATCACAAGTTATTACCCGCGATGGATTGACGGCGCACTGTCGCCCAGCAAGACGGCCGTGTCCTTCGGCGCGCAGTTCGACGGCACGCTCGCCGAAGAACTGGTGGCAAGCGAGGACGCCTTCGTGCTGGCACCGCGCAGTCTCGATGCCATTGCCGCTGCAACGTTGCCTTGCGCTGGTGTGACGGCATGGAATGCGTTGTTCGTCGCAGGCGCGGTCAAACCCGGCGGCAGCGTGCTGCTGCTGGGAACCGGCGGTGTCTCGCTGTGGGGGTTGCAGCTTGCGAGAGCGGCGGGTGTCTTCACGATCGTGACATCGTCGCAGGACGAAAAGCTTGAACGTGCCTGCGCGCTGGGTGCGAATGCGACCATCAACTACCGGACCAGCCCGGAGTGGCAGGACGAGGTCTTGCGGCTCACGGAGGGCGCCGGGGTCGATGTCGTGGTCGAGGTTGGCGGCGAGGGCACGTTGGCGCGCTCACTGAAGGCCGCGGGACCCGGCGGGGCGATTGTCGTGATCGGCCGGGTCAGCGGCGGCGGAGGGGTCTCGATCGAGCCCGGCGCGCTCATCGGCGGAGCCAAACGCCTCACCGGCATTACGGCTGGTAGCCGTGCGATGCTCGAACAGCTTGTGCGTTTCGTCGACGTCAACACAATCGCGCCTGCTGTCGACAAGGTCTTCCCGTTCGATGAGGCGCCGGCCGCCTACGAGTATCTCGCCGGAGGGCGGCATTTCGGCAAAGTCGTGGTGGACCTGCGCGCCTAGCGCGGTGCGGCGGGCGCTGCGATCGACGCAGACGGTTGCCTTTTACCGGGTCAGCACTTCCGGCTGCTGCGGAGAATGCGGATTGCGGGTGGCGTCTTCCAGGCTGACGATCGACTGAGCGATGGCTTCCGTCGTTGCGAGCGTGGTGATGACGCCCGCGCGCAACGCGCCCAGGACAGCGGTTGTCTTGGTGTTTTCGCTGGCGACCGCGATCACGTTCGGAATGCGTTTCAGGTCGTCCATGCCAAGGCCGATGACCCGGTCGCGAACCGGAGTGACAACGGGACGGCCGGCAATATCGATGAAGTGGTAGCCCATCAGGTCTCCGACGGCGCCGCACTTGCGCAGCTCGGCGATTTCGTCCGGCGAAAACCAGCCGTTGCGGACCATGATGCTGTCTTCATTGATGTCGCCGACGCCAACCAGCGCGATGTGTGCTCTGCGCGCCTTGTCGAGCGTGGGTTTGACCGCGTCGTTGTGAAGCAGCGCCTCGCGCACGTCGGGGTCGCCCACGAGGGCCGGCGCATAAAGCGTTTCGCTGCCGCCGCCAAAGCGGGCAGCCAGCCGGCGGCTGATGTGGTCGGCATTCATCACCTCGCCGCCGCGGTAGAAGCCGCCGATGGCGCAGACGAAGGTCGGGGAGCGTTGCGTCGACGAGATCGCATGCTCCGAGATGGCGTTGATATTGCGGCCGATCCCCACGGCAACAATCATGTCATTCGTGAGAATGCGATCCAGATGGCTGGCGACCAATCCGGCAAGTAGCTCGCGCTGCTTGTCCTGGTCTTTGTGATTGACGGACACGATCGCTTTTTCGATGCCGAACCGGTCGATCAGCTCACGTTCGAGGTCGCGCGTATCGCGTGGATGGTGCCTGACGCGAATTTCAACGATGCCTTCTTCCTGCGCACGCTTCAGAAGACGGCCTATTTTGGCTCGAGAAAGCGAGAACTGCTTCGACAGATCTTCCTGTGTCAGTCCGTCGACGTAGTAGAGCGTCGCCAGACGAGTCAGTTCATCGGTGGTCATATGATTTGTCTCATTCCCATTCGGCTGGATATTACCTGGCTTACCGCAGAGCCGGTGGGCTATCGACTGATGACCTGGCCAGCCAGTTCACACAGTCTTGTTGTTGTGGGGTAGCTGGTGATCATCCTCGTATTCCTTGATGCGGTTCACCTTCGGCACGGAGCGTCCGCCATCGAAGCTCGCACCGAGCCATGTATCGACGATTGCTTTCGCGAGTTCGGGTCCGACCACGCGCGCGCCAATTGTAATGATTTGCGCGTCGTTGCTCTTGCTCGCCCGTTCCGCCGAATACGTGTCGTGACATTGCGCCGCGCGAATGCCGCGTACCTTGTTGGCGGCGATCGCCATACCGATGCCTGTTCCGCACATCAGGACAGCACGATCAAATTCGCCTTGCGCAACCTTCTCCGCCACGGCGAACGCGATGTTCGGATAGTGGACCGGTTCCGCCTCGAAGGTTCCGAAATCGGTGACGTCCAGCCCCTTGTCGGCCAAATGTTGCTTGATCAGTTCCTTCAGGTCAAATGCGGCTTCATCGCACCCGATTGCCAGCTTCATATTTAACTCCTGTTGTCCGGGATTGCCCAATGTATAGATGAACAAATGTCCACCTATGATCAAATTCTCAATCGTGCGCAGATGAATGTCAAGGCCGTAGCTGAGTGTTTTATGTTAGGGGCTCAGGTCGCCGTTGGCTGTATTCATTGCGATGCAGCAGATCCAAGGGCAAGGCGACATTAGGGGTAAACCACGTGGTTCGAATAATTGACAGGTGATTGGAGCGAACCTACGATGTCACTCAACTGCTCAAATGTTCAACGACGAGCAAATGTTAGGAGACAAAGTGGACGACCTTCTTGTGGATGCCAGCGGTGTGCAGAAGGCATTCAATGGTGTCAGGGCGCTGGAGGACGGCCGGTTGAAGCTGCGGCGCGGGAGTGTCCATGCGCTATGCGGCGGGAACGGAGCTGGGAAGTCGACCTTCCTTGGCATCGTCATGGGTATCACCCAGCGCGATGCCGGAGAGATCCTGCTCAAGGGACAAAGCGTCAATTTTCAGACGCCGTCCGAAGCGCTCGAGCATCGCATCGCGATCATTACCCAGGAGCTTTCGCCGATTCCCGGCATGAGCGTCGCCGAAAACCTGTATCTCGGCCGCGAACCTCGCCGCGCCGGTGTGCTGGTCAAGTTTGGGGCGCTCGCGAGGCAGGCCCAGGAACTCCTGGACCGGCTCGCCTTCCCGGTCGACGCCCGCGCCCGGATGTCGTCGCTGAGCCTCGCGCAGATCCAGTTGGTCGAGATCGCCAAGGCCTTCAGCCGCGACTGCGACGTGATGATCATGGACGAGCCGACTTCCGCGATCGGCGAACGCGAAACCGAGGTGCTGTTCAACGCGATCCGCAACCTGACCGCGCAGGGCACCGGCATCATCTACGTCAGCCACCGGCTCTCGGAAATATTCCAGATCGCGGACGACTACACGGTCTTTCGCGACGGACGGTATGTCGACAGCGGCCGTATCGCCGACATCGACCGCTCCTATCTGGTGAGCACGATCGTCGGCCGCACGCTGCATTCCGCCGAGAAGATTCGCCGGCCGGTGGGCGAGCCGGTGCTGGAGTCGACGGGTCTTTCCCGTGAGGCGGAATTCAACGACATCTCGCTCACGGTTCACCAGGGAGAAATCCTCGGCATCTACGGGCTGATGGGCGCGGGCCGCAGCGAATACCTCAATTGCATGTATGGGCTGACCCGTCCCGATCGCGGTCAGGTCAGGCTCAAGGGCCGCGCCTTGCCGGTTGGCCGCCCGCGCAAGGCCATCGAAGCAGGGCTGTCGCTCGTGACCGAGGACCGCAAGGAGACCGGGCTTGTGCTGTCGGCGTCCGTGCGTGACAACATTTCGTTCTCTGCCTACAACCGGCTGTCGCGCCTGTCGCTGATCAACCATCGCAAGGTGAAGAACCTCGTCGACAGGATGGTCGAGCGCATGCGGATCAAAACGAGTTCCGTCTCGTTGCCGGTTTCCTCGATGAGCGGGGGAAACCAGCAGAAGGTCGTGCTCGCACGCTGCCTTTCGACCGAACCCACCTGCCTCTTGTGCGACGAACCGACCCGGGGCATCGACGAGGGCGCCAAGCGCGAGGTCTACAAGCTGCTCGACGACTTCGTATCGAAAGGCGGCGCCGCCATGGTGGTGTCATCCGAGGCACAGGAAATTCTGGATGTCAGCGACCGCATCGCCATTTTCAAGTCTGGACAGTTGGTCACCGTGATCGACGGCCATACCACCACTCAGGAAGATCTCCTGCACCTCGCATCATGAATACTCATACCCCCTCCCTGAAAGTCCCGGCGAGTCAAAGCCGTTCCGCCCACATGCGCGATATCTACCGCCGCTACGGCATCGTCGCAGTACTAATTGTTCTGTGCATCGTGCTGTCCTTTGCAAACCAGTATTTCCTGACGCTGGGCAATATCGCGGACATCCTGAGGCAGACCTCGATCAACGGCATCCTCGCGATCGGCATGACCTACGTGGTACTCACGGCCGGCATCGACCTGTCGGTGGGTTCGACGCTTGCGCTTGCCGGCATCGTCAGCGCGAGCCTCGTGACCGGTGCGCATCCGCTGAACCCGGCGCTGGGCCTGTTTGCGGGGCTGCTCGTGGGCGCTGCGGCAGGCGCGATCAACGGCCTGCTCGTGGCAAGGCTGTCGATTCCGCCGTTCGTCGCGACGCTCGGCATGTTGAGCGCGGCGCGCGGGCTCACCTATATCTACAACGACGGCATGCCCGTCACCGATCTGCCCGATGGATATCTGAACATCGGAACCGGGGCGATGGCGGGGGTGCCCGTGCCGATTATCGTGTTCGCCGCGGTCGCTTTGCTGTTCTGGTTCGTGCTGCGCTATACGACCTATGGCCGCTATGTCTATGCGGTCGGCGGCAACGCAAAAAGCGCCAAGACCAGCGGGATTTCCACCAGCAAGATCATCTTCTCCGTGTACGTCATCGGCGGGCTGCTGGCGGGCCTTGCCGGCATCATCCTGGCCGCCCGTACAACCTCGGCTTTGCCGCAGGCCGGCGTGTCCTACGAGCTCGATGCGATCGCGGCGGTGGTGATCGGCGGCACGAGCCTGTCGGGCGGCACCGGCTCGCTCGGCGGCACGGTGGTCGGCGCGCTGCTCATCGGCGTCATCAATAACGGACTGAATCTGCTGGGCGTGTCCTCTTATTACCAGCAAGTTGTAAAGGGCGTCATTATCGTCGGTGCCGTCCTCCTCGATGCTTCGCGCAAGAAGCAATAACGTCAACCCAAAAGCAACACACTGAAAAAATTCAGGAGACTTCAATGAATTCGTGGAAGAAGGCGGCTCTGGCCTGCGCGGTGATGGGCCTGTTCTGTAGCGCGGCGCAGGCTAAACCCATTCGTATCGGCGCGGCGGTGTACGGTCTCAAGGGTGAGTTCATGCAGATGTGGACCAATGCGCTGAAGGCGGATCCCTCTGTCAAGGACGGTACGGTGGAGATCACGGTATTCGACGGCAATTACGACGCGCTGACCCAGAGCAACCAGTTCGACACGATGATCACGCAGAAATACGACGCGATCATTTTCGTGCCGATCGACAAGGCGGCCGGTGCGGCTGCCGTTGCGAAGGCCGCTGCCGCTCACATTCCGGTCATTGGATCGAATACCCAGGTGTCCGGCGACAAGCTGACGTCGTATGTTGGCAGCAACGACGTGGTGGCGGGACAGATGGAAGCGGATGCGATCGTCAAGGAGATTGGCGGCAAGGGTAATGTGGTGATCATCGAGGGGCCGATCGGCCAGTCCGCCCAGATCGACCGTTCGAAGGGCATTCAGGACGTGCTGGCAAAAAATCCGGATGTGAAGGTGCTTGAGCACAAGACGGCGAACTGGTCGCGTGCCGAGTCGCTGGCGCTGGTCGAGAACTGGCTGACCGCGCACCCCGGGCAGATTGCCGGCATCATTGCGGAGAACGACGACATGGCGCTCGGCGCCATCCAGGCCCTGAAATCGAAAGGCCTCGATCCGAAGAAGGTGCCGGTCGCCGGCATCGACGGAATTGTCGATGGAATTGCCGCCGTCAAGCGCGGCGAAATGACGACCTTCTTCCAGGACTCGCAGGCCCAGGCGCAAGGCGCGCTGGATGTTGCGTTGCGCACGGTGATGGGCCCGTCTTACAAGCCACGCTCGGATATCTGGGCCGGGTACGGCGCGAAGATGCCGTGGGACGACGGGACCGCGAAGTCCTACGCGGTGCCTTGGACGCAGGTCACGCCGGCCAACGCCCAGGAGATTCTCAACAAGATTCCCAAGAGCAATTAATCAAGGAGTGGAGCGATGTCGGTCAATTCAACGAGCCCTTTTCAGATCACGGACCGCGTTGCGGTCGTGACCGGTGCGGCTAGCGGTATCGGCTTTGCTGTTGCCGAATGCCTCGCTGCCGCGGGTGCGCGTGTCGCACTGCTCGATATCAACCCGGCCGTCGAGGCGGTGGCCGCGACGCTTCCGGGTGGCCCCGGGCGGCATGTGGGTATCGCAGCGGACATTACCGTCACAGCGATCTCGGATGCTCTGGTGCGGCGCGTGACAGAAGCACTGGGCCCTGTCGACATCCTGGTCAACAATGCCGGCGTCGCTCTGCTGGAGAACGCGGAAGCCTTGTCCGAGGACGCCTGGGACCGGACGATGACGATCAACCTCAAGGCTCCGTTTCTGCTTGCGCAGGCCGTCGGCAAGCAGATGCTGAGCCGCGGCACGGGCGGCAGGATCGTGAATCTGGCTTCGCAGGCGAGCGTCGTGGCGCTGGAGCGCCACGTGGCGTATTGCGCGAGCAAGGCGGCAATCGTTGGCATGACGAAGGTACTCGCGCTCGAATGGGCAAAGCACGGCATTACGGTCAACGCGGTTTCGCCCACGGTGGTGGACACCGAGCTCGGCAGGAAGGCCTGGGCCGGTGCGGTGGGCGAGGCGATGAAGGCCAGAATTCCTGCAGGGCGATTCGCTCGCCCCGACGAAATCGCGGCGTTGATCCTGTATCTGGTCAGCGACGCGGCCGCCATGGTCAACGGCGAGAATATCGTGATTGATGGCGGCTACACCGCCCAGTAACAATACTCAAGATGTAAAGGAACGGTATGAATCGCGTCATTAACAATCCTGATCTTGTTGTCGAGGACATGCTGCGCGGCATCCTCGCGGCGCACCCGGAGTTGCGCGCCGCGCCGGAAAATCCTCGCGTGGTAGCGCACGCGCATGCCCGCCAGAAGGACCGTGTGGGTATTGTGACCGGCGGGGGATCAGGGCACGAACCGGCGTTCATCGGCTATGTCGGGCGTAACCTGGTGGATGCCGTGGCGATCGGAGAAATCTTCTCGTCGCCCACTGCCAAATCGTTCTTCGAAGCGTTCAAGGCGGCCGATAGCGGCGCCGGCGTCGCGTGCCTCTACGGCAATTACGCCGGCGACAACATGAATGTGAAGATGGCAATCAAGCTGGCCGAGCGCGAAGGCATTCGTGTGCGCACGGTCGTCGCCAACGACGATGCCGCGTCGGCGCCGCAAGACGAAATCGAAAAGCGCCGCGGCGTGGCCGGCGAAATCGTGATGTGGAAGGTTGGCGGCGCCCGGGCCGCCCAGGGCGCCACGCTCGATGAAGTGATCGCCACCGCGCGCAAGGCGGTGGATTCGACCCGCTCGATCGGTGTCGGCCTGTCCGCCTGTACGATCCCGGCGGTCGGCAAGGCCAACTTCGTCATCAAGGACGGCGAAATGGAAGTCGGCATCGGCCATCATGGCGAACCCGGTATCCTGGTCCAGCCCACCGTTCCCGCGCGGGACATGGCGCGGCTGATGTTCGACAAGCTGTTGCCGGATCTACCTTTTTCCAGAGGCGACAAGGTGTCGGTGCTGCTGTCCGGTCTCGGCGCGACGCCGCTGATGGAGCAATACATCCTGTATGGCGAGGTTGCCGATTATCTGCGCGAAGCGGGAATCGAGATCCAGTTCTCGTTTGTCGGCAATCTTTTTACGTCGCTGGAAATGATGGGGGTCACGCTGACGTTGACGAAACTCGACGACGAACTGAGCGCCTGCCTCGCCCATCCATGTCAAAGCATCGGACTCAATGTGGGAGACGCACGATGACTGAAATCGTTAAATTGGCCGACGCCGGCGGGGTGGTCGTCGATCTGGTTCGTACCATCAACGCGAATCGCCAGTATCTGAGCGAAGTCGACGGCGCGATCGGCGACGGCGATCACGGCATCAACATGAGCAAGGGCTTCACCCAGTGTGGAGAACACCTCGCGTCGCGCGCAACGCTACCGTCGCTCGCGGTGGCCCTGGGCGATCTGTCTTCGGCGCTCATGGACGGCATCGGCGGTTCGATGGGGCCGCTCTACGGCACCTTCTTCCTCAGCATGAGCGACACGTTCGCGGACCACGCCGAACTCGACAAATCGCTGTTCTACGAGGCGCTCGTTGCCGGCATTGTTTCTGTCCAGGAGATCGGCGATGCGAAGGTCGGCGACAAGACGCTGATCGACACGCTGGCTCCTGCGCGTGCGGCGTATGGGGTGGCGCTGGAAGAGGGCAAGAGCTTCCGGGAGTGCATCGATGCGATGGTGGCGGCAGCGGAAGCCGGCATGAATTCGACCCGCGAGTTGCGCGCCCGGATCGGACGGGCCGCGCGGCTCGGCGACCGTTCGATCGGCGTGCTGGACGCCGGTGCGTGTTCCTGCTTCCTGATCCTGCGCAGCATGGGCGAATCGATCACGCATCTGCTGGACCGAACGGCGGTTTCGGCAGCCTGAAACCGTAACCGTACCTGAAGACCGGATGCCGGCGCCTCGTCGTGAAAACGCGCGGGGCTTCCCTATATTAATTTAGTTATACGAAATAGTGGTGACTCATGGATCATGCTAATCCGAGCCGGACAGAACTTGCCAATGCGGTGCGGTTTCTGGCGATTGACGCCGTCCAGGCTGCGAACTCCGGACATCCCGGCATGCCGATGGGCATGGCGGATATCGCCGAAGTACTGTGGCGCAAGTACCTGAAGCATGATCCTGCGGTTCCGGACTGGGTTAACCGGGATCGCTTTGTGCTGTCGAACGGTCACGGTTCGATGCTGCTTTATGCCGTGCTGCATCTGAGCGGCTACGGCCTGTCGATCGACGATCTGAAGGCCTTCCGGAAATGGCAGTCGGTCACACCCGGGCACCCGGAACGCGGTCTGACGCCTGGCGTCGAAACGACCACCGGCCCGTTAGGGCAGGGTCTTGCCAACGCAGTAGGCATGGCGCTGGCTGAACGATTGCTGGCTGCCGAATTCAACGAGCCGGGCTTCGACATCGTCGATCACCATACCTATGTGTTTCTCGGCGACGGTTGCCTCATGGAAGGGGTGTCCCATGAAGCCTGCTCGCTCGCCGGCACATGGCGTCTCGGCAAGCTGATCGCGTTTTACGACGACAACGGCATTTCGATCGACGGCCACGTCGAGGGCTGGTTCACCGACGATACTCCGATGCGTTTCCGTGCCTATGGCTGGCATGTCGTCGAAGGGGTGGACGGACATGATCCGCTCTCGATCGAGCAGGCGATCGAGGCCGCACGCGCGGAACGCGACCGGCCGACCTTGATCTGCTGCAAGACGGTGATCGGCAACGGCTCGCCCAATCGCGCGGGCACGCACGACGTGCACGGCGCGCCGCTTGGCGACGCCGAAATCGCGGCTACTCGCGAGCATCTGGGCTGGCCTTACGCGCCGTTCGAGATTCCCAAACCGATTCGCGCCGCATGGGATGCGCGAGCAGAGGGCCGTGAACGCAACATCGCATGGCGCACGCTGTTCGAAGCCTATCGTACCCATTTCCCGGACAAGGCCGGCTACTTCGAATCGCGCATGCACGGCAGTCGCCTCGAGCGCTCCGCCGACGTGATCAAACGCCTGCTGGAGGGCGGCGACTGGTTCGAGCAAAAGATGGCGACCCGCAAGGCGTCGCAGAAATGCCTGGAGCTGCTCGTGGGTCGACTCCCTGAACTGCTGGGCGGCTCGGCAGACCTGGCGCCGTCGAATCTCACCATGGTGCCGGCTTCCCGTGCAGTCATACGCGATCGCACGAACGCAACAGGAAACTATATCCACTACGGCGTTCGCGAATTCGGCATGACCGCGATCATGAACGGCGTTGCGCTCCACGGCGGATTTCTGCCGTATGGCGGGACTTTCCTGGTGTTTTCCGACTACGCGAAGAACGCGCTGCGCATGGCGGCGCTGATGCACCTGCAATGTGTCTACGTCTTCACCCACGATTCGATTGGTCTCGGCGAGGACGGGCCTACCCATCAGCCGGTCGAGCACGCGGCCATGCTGCGCCAGATTCCGGGAATGAGCGTATGGCGGCCGGCGGATGCGGTCGAAACAGCGTTTGCATGGGCGTCGGCACTGGAGACCATTGACGCGCCGACCGCACTGCTGCTTTCGCGCCAGAATCTGCCGCCGCTTTCCCGCAGCGCGCAGACGAAGGCGCACATCCGGCAAGGCGGTTATGTGTTGTCGGAGGCGGCTGGCGGAAAGCCGGACATCGTTCTGATCGCGACGGGTTCGGAAGTGGAACTCGCCCTGAAGGCGCAATCGGTGCTCGCCGGGCAGGACATTGCCGCGCGGGTCGTATCGATGCCGTCGACCACGACCTTCGACAGACAGTCGCTCGAGTACCAGCATGCGGTTCTGCCGCCCAAGCTCCGGCGCGTGGCGATTGAAGCGGCCGCCGGCGATTTCTGGCGCAAGTACGTCGGCTTGAGCGGCGCCGTGATCGGCTTGTCGCACTTTGGCGAGTCGGCTCCGGCCGAGACGTTGTACGAAGAGTTCGGCATTACGGTGGACGCGATCGTGGACGCGGTCAGCCGCACACTAGAGATGGAAACGACATGGCACTGATTTCATTGCGGCAGTTGCTGGACCATGCGGCGGAGCACGCGTATGGCGTGCCGGCCTTCAACGTCAATAACCTCGAGCAGATTCAGGCGATCATGCAGGCGGCCGCCGACTGCGATAGTCCGGTCATCATGCAGGCCTCCGCCGGTGCGCGGAAATACGCGGGCGAAGCGTTTCTGCGGCATCTGGTCGTTGCGGCGATCGAGACTTATCCCGACATCCCGGTCGTGATGCATCAGGACCATGGGGCGTCGCCGGCAGTGTGCCAGGCAGCGATCCGCAGCGGATTCAGCAGCGTGATGATGGACGGCTCGCTCATGCCGGATATGAAAACCGTAGCGTCCTACGACTACAACGTTGAAGTGACGCGGACGGTGGTGGAGATGGCGCATGCCGTTGGCGTGTCGGTCGAGGGCGAGCTCGGATGTCTCGGTTCGCTCGAATCGGGCATGGCGGGGGAGGAGGACGGTTCCGGCGCCGAAGGTGTGCTGACCCATGACATGCTGCTGACCGACCCCGAGCAGGCCGCCGATTTTGTGCAGCGTACGGGAGTCGACGCGTTGGCCATTGCGATTGGCACGTCGCACGGCGCCTATAAATTCTCCCGCAAGCCGTCGGGCGATATTCTTGCGATCGACCGGATCCGGGAAATTCATCGCCGCCTGCCCAATACCCACCTGGTCATGCACGGATCGAGTTCGGTACCTCAGGAGTGGCTGGAGATCATCCGCGAGTTCGGCGGTGAAATCCGCGAAACGTATGGCGTCCCCGTGGAAGAGATCTGCGAGGGCATTCGCCATGGTGTACGCAAGATCAACATCGATACGGATATCCGCCTCGCGATGACGGGTGCAATACGGCGTTCAATCGCACAGCGTCCTTCCGAGTTCGACGTTCGACGCTTCTTCGCGGACGCACTCGGCGCGGCGCGGGATCTGTGCCGTTCCCGCTTCGAGGCGTTCGGCAGCGCCGGACAGGCGCACAAGATCAAGCCGATCGCGCTGCCGGCGATGGCAGGGCGCTATGACCTCGCGTATGCCGTGTAATGAGATTGCACCGGCACGCACGCGCGATGCGTCTAACTGCGTCCAACGGCCTCAGGAATCGTGCTGGATGCAGATCGACGAAGGCTCCCCGAGCGCGCCGATCTCAACCGATCGCCCTACAGTTTTTTCCAGGCACACCGAACATGACCCACATCGCTACCACTGAGCACATCACGCTGTCCTCGTTTCTCGCGGACGCAGCACGCGAGGAGCGAGTCCCGGCGGGACTGATCGCGCTCATCGACGCCGTTGCCGACGCTTGCTCGTCCATTGCAACGGCGGTCGAACGAGGTGCCTTCGACGGTGCATCCGGTAACGCCCATTCCGAGAACGTGCACGGCGAGGCGCAAAAGAAGCTCGACGTCGTCTCGAACGACATCATGATCGGCGCGGTCGGGTCGGTTAGGTGTTTGCGCGGACTGGCGTCGGAAGAACTCGATTCGGTTCAGGTGACCGGGCATGAGCATTCCGTGGGTGCCGTCGAATATCTGCTGCTTTTCGATCCGCTCGACGGGTCTTCCAATCTTGAGATCAATGGCGTGGTCGGAAGTATCTTTTCCGTGCTGGCCACTCCGGCGTCCGGCGCCGTCGTCGACGAGCGCCATTTTCTGCAGCCGGGCGTGAAGCAGGTCTGCGCCGGGTATGCGATCTACGGTGCGACGACGATGTTCGTCCTGACCACGGGGCACGGCGTCGATGGGTTTACGTTCGACGGCGAATCGGCATCGTTCGTGCTGACCCATCCGCAGCTCCAGATTCCCGAAGATACCCGCGAATTCGCGATCAACATGTCCAACGAGCGCTACTGGGAAGAACCGGTGCGCCGCTATGTCCGTGAATGTGTCGCGGGCGAGTCGGGGCCACGGCAGACCAATTTCAACATGCGATGGATCGCCTCCATGGTCGCGGAGGTGCATCGCATCCTGATGCGCGGGGGCGTTTTCCTCTATCCGCGGGACAACAAGCATCCCCAGCTTGCCGGGCGGTTGCGGTTGACCTATGAGGCCAATCCAATGTCGTTCATCGTCGAACAGGCTGGCGGGATGAGCACGACAGGCCAGATCCCGATCATGGAAGTCCAGCCGGAGCATGTGCATCAGCGCGTGCCCGTTATCCTCGGGTCGAAGCTGGAAGTGGAGCGGCTGCTTCGATACCACGACGAGGCCGCGGCTGCTTGAGTTTGCTGTCCCGGCAGGACTCAATTTCGCCGCGGTTTGAGTGACGCTGCTGATATCGACGCCTTTTGGCACTATCGATCTCTATGAAAATATCTTCGTCCTCCGCCTGTTCCGCCGGAGATTGTGGATGAGATCAACGGCGCGGCGCCGAATTTCTCGCCGAGATAGTCCGGACCGCCCTGCCCGACGAACTCCGGCGAACCGCTATGCCTCGCGGCCAGAGCAGCGTTCGATGAACGCTGCGATCACCCGCGTAACCTCCGCCGGCCTTTCCAGGCTCGGCAGATGAGCGACGCCGGATATTTCGTGGTACGACCCATTCGGGACCGCGGCCGCAAGATAACGGCTTCGGTCCTGGGTGTTGGGAATATCGAGGTCGCCACACATCACCAGCGTGGGCACCGCGATCTCCCCCAAACGAGGGTAGGCGGACTCGGCATCGAGATTCGCCCCGGCCGGCGGCGACCTGAGCGCCACCCGGTTCATGTCGACGAACGTCTCGCGAGCCTCGCCCACGACGCGACCTTCCGGTTCCAGCGGGCCGTCCAGAGACAGACGGGTTCTGATCGCGAGCGCTCGATCGACATCACCGGTCTTTTCGGCTTCCATCAACTGCAGCCGCAGGCGCTCGACTTCCGGCGGGTAGATCGCCTCGGGCGCGCCGGTCACGTTGGGCGCAATGAGGACGAGGGCACGCACACGCGACGGATAGCGAAGAGCCGCGTCGAGCACGATTGCGCCGCCCTGTGAGCATCCAACAAGGATCGCGGGGATACCGTCCGCGGTGGCGTCGATCACCGCCATCAGATCCTCTACGGCAGAAAAGTCCTCCGCTTCGGCGTGGGTCTCGCCAAAGCCGCGCCGGTCGTAGGCGATCGTCTTATGATTGGCGCCGATGCCATCCAGTTGCGCGCGCCACATGCGGCGATCCGCAACGCGCGCATGCAGGAAGACGACCGGGTCGCCGCTACCGGCCACTTCCGCCGCCAGCACGGCGCGGCCCGAATGAATCCGAAACGGGGTGCTCATGGTTCATCCCAAGTGTTCGCGAAACCGTGAAAATTTCGCTTCGAAATGTTGAGCGCCGATGCGCCGGGCATTTCGTTCGCTGCCGCAGTGTTTCCTCTGCTTCGTTCCCGCACCTCATACCGTGCGACGGCATGGCTGAAGTGGCGCATCTTGCCATGAGCGTATCGCCTCGTCCAATTCCGAGGCCGCGCCCATGGTGGCGACGGCCGCTCGGTTAGAATCAAGCTGCTTTGGCGGTCGGCGCCGCAGTGGTTGTGCCTGCAACCGTCTGCGGTCCCGGCTCGCATCCTCACACGACGCAAGAATCTGCTCCGGCGGCTCATATGGATCTGCTCAGTCGAGTCCTTTCCCTCATCCCCGTCAGCGGCCGTCTGGACGTGCGTTGTCATTTCGGCGCGCCGTGGGCGATCGTCCACGACAACGCGGCCGTGCGCGAGATTCCCTACCATGTGCTGCTATCGGGCCAGGCCGTGCTGGAGTATGGCGACGCGCCGGCCGAGCCACTGACGGCAGGCGACATCGTCCTGTTTCCAGCCGGAGGCGCACACCGGATTCACGACGGCAGCGGCCGCTTGCCGGTACCGCCGGTCGAACGGCAAGAGCTCGCGCTAACGATCGCGGAGAACGAAGGCTCGGGCGAGCGTGCCGACATCCTGTGCGGCCGGTTTCTGATCGGCGCGGTGCCTGACAGGCTGCTGCGCGAGCATTTGCCCGGACGCCTCGTCGTGCGCAGCACCGGGAGTACCGGCGACACCTTGAACGGCACCAGCGAAGCTGCGGACGCACCGGCCGGCACGCGGCTCGCGCGGCTGGTGGCGTTGATGCGCGAGGAGTCGGTCGATGAAGGGCCAGGCAGCGAGGCGCTGGTCAGCCATCTGTCGGCCGCATTGTTCGCCTTGACGTTGCGCTTTGCCAGCGGCGGCGCGCAACCGCCGCACGGCTTGCTGGCGCTGGCTGCACGGCCACGGCTGCAGCCCGCGGTCACGGCCATGTTCGAGGCGCCGGAGAAACCGTGGACCCTTGACCAGCTCGCGAGGCTCTGCAATATGTCGCGCGCGACCTTCGTGCGACAGTTCCAGGACGTGATTGGACGCTCCGCAGCCGACATGCTCACCGATATTCGCATGACGCTCGCCGGTCGCAAACTGGTCGAGTCGAAGCTGGGCGTCGCCGAGATTGGCGAAACGGTGGGCTATCAGTCCAACGCGGCATTCCAGCGTATTTTCAAGCGGCTGATCGGCGTGACGCCGTCACGCTACCGAACCCTCGGCGGTCAACTCGAAGCGGTATGAAACGGCCATCGCTTATAAGGATTGAAGCATGAAGATCTGCATTTATGGCGCCGGTTCCATCGGCGGTTGGATGGGGGCGCGGCTTGCCCAGGCAGGCCACGACATCAGCGTGGTGGCGCGAGGCGCGACGCTGTCCGCGCTCAGGGCAAACGGCCTGCAACTCGTGGAGGGCGGCAAGACCCTCGCGGCGCAGGTCGCGGCCAGCGAGAACAGTGCGGAACTGGGCCCTCAGGACATTGTGATCGTCGCTGTGAAGGCGCCGGCCATGACCTCGGTGGCGGCCGGCATCGCCCCGTTGCTGACGCAGGACACCACGGTGATCACGGCGATGAACGGCATCCCGTGGTGGTTCTGCGACGGCCTCGGTGCCGGCTTTGCCGGCAAGCGCCTGACCTCGGTGGACCCGGACGGCGCCATCGCCGCGGCGATTCCCAGTGCGCAGACGGTCGGCTGCGTGGTTCACGCAAGCTGCCTGCAAGACGCGCCGGGTGTGATCCGGCATCACTTCGGCAACGGGCTCATCCTCGGCGAGGCATCGGGCCAGCCGAGCGAGCGCGTCAATCGCCTGGTTCAGACGTTGGCGGCAGCCGGCTTCAACGCAACCGCTTCGGAGCAGATCCAGCGCGACGTCTGGTACAAACTGTGGGGCAACATGACGATGAACCCGATCAGCGCGATCACGGGCGCCACCACCGACAAGATTCTCGGCGACGACCTGGTGCGCGGCTTCGTGACCAGCGCGATGCTGGAAGCGAAGGAGATCGGTGCGCGCTTCGGCATCACCATCGATCAGGCGCCGAGCGACCGGCATCAGGTGACGCTGAAATTAGGCGCGATGAAAACCTCCATGCTGCAGGACGTACAGGCCGGCAAGGCGGTTGAAATCGACGCGCTGGTGGGTGCCGTGCGAGAGCTGGGACAGATGACGCAGGTGCCCACGCCGTTCATCGACGCGTTGCTGGGTTTGAGCCGCTTGCACGCGCGCACCCTGGGTCTCTATTGAGGCTGGGCTGGGCTGGGCCGTGCCGCGCCGCCATGACGCCTGAGCCGGCCGGCGCTCGGCCGTCCGGAATTTCTGGTAAGCAGTCGGCGCTTGAACCGCATATTCGTCCCTTCCGCGCCGGGTCGCGCTGGCTACACTCGCTGCAGATCAATCCGCTACCTGCAGTAGCGACCCACCCGGAAGGAAACCAACGTGATGCGTCTCAGTCGATGCGGTGCAATGTCGTCCAAGGCGGTGCGGCAACTCTTGCTGGTTGCGCTCCTGACCGTCGTATGCGGTCTGCAAGGATGCGCCACCTCGCTCGAAACCCTTGGGCTCGGCGTGGGCCTCGGGGCTCTCGGTGTAGCGGGCGGCGCCGTCTGCATGCTGGCTTGCCATTGAACCGCATGCCGGCATAGCGGGCTGCAACGCGGCACGGCCGGCGCCGTGTCGCGGGCGTCTTGCCGTGGCTTCGCTGCTGGCGTCCGCGACCAGCAGCGAACGCTCCAGCTTTGCTTAGAAGTCCGTACTCACCGAGAACCATGCCGTGCGCGGCGCGCCTTCGGTCAGATACCCGCCGAGCGCCGACGACCAGTACGCACGATTGGCGACGTTCGTCACCATCAGGCGCAGCGTGGTGTCGTGCCGGAACACCTGGGTCTTGTAGCGCGCGCCAAGGTCGAAGCGGGTCCACGAGGCAAGCGGCAAGGTGTTGGCCTCGTCGAGATACTGCTTGCCGGTATAGATTGCGCGCGCCATCAAGGTCACGCCCGGCACCTGGGGCAAGTCGTATTCGAGGTTCGCGTTGAAGGTCCACGCCGGCACGCCGATCGGCCGGTTGCCGTTGTAGGTGCCGCCATCGGTGTTCTGGAGCTGCGCATCGATGTACGAGACGCCGCCGAGTACACGCAATCCCTTGATGGGCTCGCCATACGCCGACAGTTCGACGCCACGGTGCCGCTGGGTGCCGTCGGTGGCGTAGATCATCGTCGTGGCGTCGGTGTAGGCCACCGGCTGCTTGATTTCGTAGACCGCCAGCGCCGCGCCGTAATTCGTGGCGTCGTACTTGATCCCCGCTTCGATCTGCTTGGCGCGGTAGGGCGCCAGTACGGCGCCGGCGTTGAGCGCATCGCTCGGCGCCGTGCCGCCCTCGGTCAGGCTTTCGCTGCGATTGGCGTAGACCGAAAGGTTAGGCAGGATCTTGTAGACGGCGCCGAACACCGGTGTCGTCGCGGACTCGTTGTAGTTGCTGTCCTGAACGCCGGTGCCATACGCGTAGCCGTTCTCGAGGATGTTCTGATGACGCACGCCCGCGGTGAACAGGAAGCGGTTGTCGAAGAAGCCGAGCGTGTCGGAGAGCGCCACGCTGCGCATCAGCGTGCTGCTCACGATGCCCGGCGCCGCGAAGTCGCCGCTCGTGAAATAGGTGGCGGGACGCGGAACCTGTACCGTGTTGTAGAGGCTGGTCGAGAACGAGCTGCCCAGGTCGTAGGCCGCGTCGGCCTGGATCTTGTTGACCAGCGCAGCGAGATTGATCGCATGGCTGACGGGGCCGGTCCACAACTGCCCACGCACGCCGACTTCCGCGGATTGCGCGTCTTCCTTGTACGGCACGCCCATCCGGTACGAAGTGGTTGCGCCGTCGGGGCCGTAGGTGGGTGAGGCGTAGTCGCCGTGTTCGTCGGTGTGACGCACGCCGCCCGATGCGTATACGGTCCAGTTGGGCGCGAAGTCGTATTCGGCGCGCACCATGCCGATGGTGTCTTCCATGTCGGAATACGACCACGACTGGCCGTAGTTATACGAGGCGGACGGCAGCGGCGGAATGATGCTGCTGGTGTCGTAGACCACCGGCCGGCCATCGGTGACGTGCTGCTTCTGATAGATGAAGTCGCCGTACAGGCGCAGTTTGCTGCCGCGATAATCGAGCGACAGCGCGGTTTGCTGCGTGCTGCGATCTTCGTCCTGAATGCTGGTGCTGCCGCCTTCCACGGTCTGATTGACGCGGATGCCGAACTGGTCGTTGTCGCCGAAGCGGCGGCCCACGTCGATGTGCGTGCCGAGCTGGCCGGACGCGCTGCCTTCCACCGTCACGCGCGTGAGCGGCTTGTCGTCGGCGGTCTTGGTTTCCAGATTGATGTTGCCGCCGATCCCGGTGCCGCCTGGCGCCGCGCCGTTTTCGAAGGCGTTGGCGCCCTTGAAGATGTCGACCCGCTCGAGTGCGCCGGTGTCGACGAGCTGGCGCGGCGTCACGCCGTAAAGACCGTTGAGCGCCACGTCGTTCGCGTCCACCTCGAAGCCGCGAATAATATAGTTCTCCGAAAAGTTGCCGAAACCGTATGCGCTGCGGACCGCCGGATCGTTGGCGACCACGTCGGCAAGCGTATGCGCCTGCTGGTCTTCGATCAGTCTGGACGTGTAGCTCGTCATGGAGAACGGCAGGTCGATGATCTTTTGCTTGCCCAGCACACCCACCTGCGCACCCGTTGCAACCTGGCCGCCGGCGTAGGCCGGCGAGAGATCGCCGGGCAGGGCAGTTGCACTGGCGTTGACGGCAATCGTAGGCAATGCGCCTTCTTTAGCCGCCGCGGCCGTGCCACTGGCCGTGCTGGTGTTGGTACTGGTGCCGGTGGCGGCGCCGGCGGGCGTTGGCGAGCCGTCGGCGTAGGCGTTGACGGCGAGGCTGGCGAGCGGCAGGGCGATGAGAGGGAAGGCACGCCGCACGGCGGCGGCAAGAGGAGCGACGCGCTGTCTGGGAAAGCGCGCCAGGCGTGAGCTGGTCATCGTAGTTATGAAATCGGTCAAGGAGGTCTGAAAAACGCGTGAAGCGCCATGCAAAAGCGGCCTTCGGGCGCATCCTCGCTAATCAACCCCGTGAACTGATGACAGCTAACGCCCGTTTGCCCGGACGTGAATCATACCTGTAAATGAGAATTGTTTGCGTTTGAAAATAAATTTTCAATTATTACAACCGACTGCGGCGGCTGGCAGTGTGTGGCCGGCAACCCGATCAAGCCGGACGCAGAAACCGTCCCGCTTGACCGCGTTGCAGGTTAGGGAGGTGCCGTCGTTGTAGCGCGGCCAGCCGGCGCACGATGGGGCGACGCCGCGTCGCCAGCCAGCCACGCGGCGCATTGCGCCCGGTTTCAATTCGCGCTGTGTGCGCCGTTGTTCGCAACCAGCGCCGGCGTGGCCGCCACCAGAGCGAGTTCGTCGCTCGACCAGCCGCCGCCTAGCGCATGCAGAAGCTGCACGTTCGCGCTCAACTGGCGTGTCTGGATGTCGAGCACGCCGCGCTGGGCGTCGAGTTCCACGGTCTGCGCCTGCACCACGTCGAGGTAGCCCACGATGCCTTGCTTGTATTGGCGCAGGGCGAGATCGACCGTGTACTGCGCCGAGGTGGCCGCATCGCGTTGCTCGCCGAGCGCGGTGCCGAGGTACGACAGCAGGGCGAGGTTGTCTTCGACCTGCTGGAACGCGGACAACACCACGCCGCGATAGCGCTCGCCGGCTTCCTCGGTGGCCGCCTTGGCGGCATCGAGTTTCGCGCGACGGTAGCCGCCGTCGAAGACGTACTGCACGAGTTGCGGACCGATTGCCCAGAACGCGTTAGGCGCGCTCACCAGACCGGCGTACGCGGCGCTCTGCACGCCCCCTTGCAGACCGAGCGTGATGTCCGGGAAGTAAGCCGCACGCGCCACGCCGATCTGCGCGTTGGCCTCCGCGACGCGGCGCTCGGCTGCGGCGACATCGGGACGGCGCTGCAAGAGCGTGGAGGGCACCCCGGTGGGAATCGCCGGCAACGCGATGGCGGCAGTCTGTTGCGGCAGACTGAATTCCGAGGCCGACGCACCCACCAGAACGGCGATCGCATGTTCGAGCAGCGCCCGCTGCGCAAGGTTCTGCGACAGTTGCGATTTCGCCGAGGAGAGCTGCGTTTGCGCGCGCGAGACATCGAGGCCGGACACGATGCCGCTGTTGTGCAGCGTCTGCGTCAGCTGCAGCGCTTTTGCGTAGGCCACTTCCGTCTCGCTCAACAGCGCCGTCTGCTGGTCGAGGCCGCGCAACTGGATATAGCTGTCCGCGAGTTCCACCTGCAGGCTCAACTGCACGGAAGCCAGATCGGCCTTGGTCGCCTGCGCCTCGTCCTTGCCGGCCACCACGGAGTCGCGCACGCGGCCCCAGAGGTCGAGGTCGTATTTGACGGAGGCGCCGAGCGTGATGGAGTTGTAGTCGGCCGGTCCGTTGCCGCGCAACGGCGCGGTATTGGACTGGCGCTCGCGCAGCGGCACGGCGCTCGCGCTGATGGTCGGATACAGTCCCGACTCCACCTGCGCGACGAATGCCTGGGCCTCCTGATAATGCGCGTAGGCCGCGCGCAGATCGGTGTTGTGGGCGAGCAGTTGCGTCTCGAGATCGTCGAGCTGGGTGTCGCCGTACATTTTCCACCAGCCGTTGCGGTCGATCTGGTCGGCGGGCTGCGCGCTGGTCCACGGGCCTAGCGTTTTGTATTGCGCGGCGACCGGCGTCGCCGGCACCCGATAGTCCGGTGCGAGCGAGCAGGCGGTGAGTGCGGCGACGCCCGCGAGCAGCGCCGGAAGTCCGTACTTAACCATGTGCCGCTGCCTTCTTGTCGGTCGCCGTCGCAACCTGCACGCGGTCGCCGTCGACGAGCCCGTCGGGCGGGGTATCGATCACGCGATCGGTGGCGGCCAGCCCCGCGCCGATCTCTACCGAGTCGCCGAGGTCGCGGTCGATCTTCACATGCCTGAAATGCACCAGGTCGTTCGCATCCAATGTGGCGACCTGGACGCCGCGGCTATCGAACACGAGCGCGCTGGCCGGCACCCGGATCGCATTGGCCGCGACGGGCAGGGTGAACTTCAGGCTGGCAAAGCCGCCGGGCAGCAGCTTGCCGTCGGCATTGTCGACCAGCAATTGCACGAGCGTCGTACCCGAGCTCGAATTGACCGAATCCGCCGCGGCGACCACGCGCGCGGTGAATTGCTGATCGGGATACTCGGGCACGCTGAGCGTGGCGGTGGTGCCGTCGTGGATCGCCGGCGAGTAGTTCTGCGGCACCTGCACGTAAACGCGCAACTGCTTGACCTCGGACACTTCGAACAGCTCCTGGCCGACGCCGCCGCTGCCCGCGTTCACCAGCGCGCCGACGTCGGTATCGCGGGCCGTCACCACGCCATCGAAGGGCGCCACGATGTGTGCGAAGGCCTTGGTGGCCACCAGACGCTCGACATTGGCCTTCGCCGCTGCCGCAGTCGCGGCGCGCGCGGTGTAGTCGGCGGTGCGTTGGTCGACATCCTGCTGGGCGACGGAATCGCTGCCGCGCAACGCTTCCCAACGTTTTGCGGTGGTCCCCGCCACCAGCGCATTGGCCTCTGCACTCTGCTGATCGGCACGGGCCTGCACCAGTTGCTGGTCGAGCTCGGGCGTGTCGATTTCGGCGAGCACCTGGCCTGCCTTGACGCGCGCGCCGATATCGACGTTCCACGTCTTCAGATAGCCGCTGACCTGCGCGAAAATCGGCGCCCGCGTATAGGCTTCGAGGCGTCCCGGCAGTTGCAGCGACGGACCGCTGGCATCGTGGATGGGCTGGATCAGATTGACGGTCTGCACCGCCTGGGCATCGGTCCAGGTCTTCAGCTTGCGGGCGTCTTCCGCGCGCAGCGTGAGGCCCGCGGCGACGATGCCGAGCACGACCAGCAGGCCGACAATGCCCGCGATCCTGAGCGGACGGCGCGATGGCGGGTTAGCGGGGAAAGTGGATTCAGACGACATGTGCAGGACCTCCCGAGACGGCTGCCGGGGTAGCCGCGCGCCCGGGGCGCGCGTGGACGATACAGAAAATGACGGGGACGAGGAACAGCGAAGCGGTGGTGGCGAACAGCAGGCCGCCGATTACGGCACGGCCGAGCGGCGCGTTCTGCTCACCGCCTTCGCCGAGCGCGAGCGCCATCGGCGCCATGCCGATGATCATCGACAGCGCGGTCATCAGAACCGGACGGAAGCGCGTAAAGCCCGCTTCGAGCGCAGCCTTGAACGGGTCGCCGTGTACGGCGAGACGCTCGCGGCAGAAGCTGACCACCAGAATCGAATTGGCCGTGGCCACCCCCATGCACATGATCGCGCCGGTCAGCGCGGGCACCGAGAGGGTGGTGTGAGTGGCGAACAGCATCCAGACAATGCCCGCCAACGCCGCCGGCAAGGCCGTCACGATCACGAACGGATCGGCCCACGACTGGAAGTTGACCACGATCAAAAGATAGATCAGCACCACGGCGCCAAGCAGTCCGAACAACATGCCGGAGAAGGCGCTGTTCATGGTCTGCACCTGACCCAGCAGCGCGACGGTCGAGCCCTTGGGCAACGCGTGGGCGTTCTCGTGGACGATGCGCTGGATATCGGAGGCCACAGCACCGAGATCGCGGTCCTGGGTGGTCGCGAAGATCTCGACCATCGGCTGGATGTTGTACTGGCTGACCACCTCGTTGGTGCTGGTGCGCTCCACCGTCGCAAGGCCGCCGAGGATCTGCGCGGCGCCGCCGCCGCTTGCGGTGATCGGCAGGTTTTGCAGCGCCGGGAGCGAATCGAGGCTGTATTGCGGCGTCTGCATCACGATCGGATACGACACGCCGTTCGCGTTGTTCAGCCAGAACGTGGGCGCCACCTGGCTCGAGCCCGCGAGATTGACCACCATGCTGTTGGTGACGTCGCGCTCGGTGATGCCCACCAGTTGCGCGCGGGTCCGGTCGACGTCGACATTGAAGGTGGGATTGGCATGCGACTGCGCGATCCGCGCATCGACCACGCCCGGCACATCGCGCACCTCGCGCAGGATACGGTCGGCGTAGACGTAGTTGGCGTCGAGGTTGTTGCCGCGGATCTGCAGGTCGATTGGCGCGGGCGAACCGAAGTTCAGGATCTGGCTGATGATGTCGGCGGGCGGGAACGAGAACGTCACGCCGGGGAATTCGCGCGGCAGGCGTTCACGCATCTCGCGCACATACTCGGCGGTCGGATGATGACCCTCGTTCAGCGCAATCTGGATGTCGCCGTCCTGCGAGCCGACCGTGCCGGTGTTGTTGTACGCGGTGTTGATGCCGCTCACCGGCAGGCCCATGTTGTCGACCACGGTACCCAGTTCGTCCGGCGGAATGATTTCGCGGATCGCCCCTTCCACATTCGCAAAGATCTGCGCGGTCTTCTCGACCCGAACCCCAACCGGCGCGCGCACGTGCATCAGGATCTGGCCGGCATCGACCGCAGGAAAGAAGTTGCGGCCCAGGAACGGCACCAGCGCGAACGAAATGAGGACGAAGCTGAGGAAGCCGATCACGAACGGCCGCCGGTGCGTCAGCGCCAGTTCGAGCAAACCGTGGTATCCCGCGCGCACTTTTTCGAAGCGCGCTTCGAAGCCGCGCTGGAAACGCCCAAGCGGGCCCGGGCTTTTCGACTCGTGCTCATGATCGCCGGGTACGTGCTGTTTCAGCAGGTACTTGGCCATGGTCGGCACGAGGGTTCTCGACAGGATGAACGACGAGATCATCGCGAAGATCACCGCTTCGGCCATCGGCACGAACAGGAAGCGCGCGACGCCGTTCAGGAAGAACATCGGCACGAACACGATGCAGATACACAGCAGCGAAACGAAGGCCGGTGTGACGATCTGCGCGGCGCCGTCGAGAATTGCCGTCTCCACCTCCTTGCCGTGCTCGAGGTGCCAGTTGATGTTTTCGATCGTGACCGTTGCGTCGTCAACCAGAATCCCCACCGCCAGCGCGAGGCCGCCGAGCGTCATGATGTTCAGCGTCTCGCCGAGCGCGGACAGCGTGGCAATGGAGCCGAGAATGGCGAGCGGGATCGAGGTGGCGATGATGATGGTCGAGCGCCAGCTACCGAGGAACAGCAGGATCATCAGGCTCGTCAGCACGGCTGCGATCACGCCTTCACGCGCCACGCCGGTGATGGCCGCGCGCACGAACAGCGACTGGTCGCCAATCGGATCGATCTGCAGATTGTCGGGCCACGAGGCTTTCGCCGCGGCGATCTGATCCTTGATGCCGGAGATGATCCCGAGCGTGGAGACCGAACCGTTCTTCAGCACCGACATCAGCACCGAACGCTTGCCGTTCACGTGCACGATATTGGTCTGCGGCGGACTGCCGTCGCGCACGTTGGCAATGTCGCGGATATAGACGGTGGTGCCGTTGGCCGCCTTGATCGGCAGATCGCCGAGCGCCTTGATCTGAGACGGGGCGTCGTTCAGTTGCAGCGTGTATTCGTAGTCGCCGATCTTTTCCGTGCCCACCGGCGTGATCAGGTTCTGGCCGGCGAGCGCGTTGGCGACGTCCTGGGCGGACAGGCCGCGCGCCTGCATGGCGACCGGGTCCACGTCGATCTGTACCTGGCGTGTCTTGCCGCCGAACGGGTAGGGAATCGCCGCGCCGGCGACGGTTACCAGAACCGGACGGACCGCATTCAAGCCCAGGTCGCCGAGATTCTGTTCGGTCAGCCCCTTGCCGGATAGCGCCAACTGGATGATCGGCACCGTCGACGCGTTGTAGTTCAGGATCAGCGGCGGGGTCGTGCCGGGCGGCAACTGCCGCAACTGGGTTTGCGCAACTGCCGTCACCTGGGCGTTCGCCGTGCTGATGTTCACGCCAGGCTGGAAGAAGATCTTGATGATCCCGAAGCCCGCGACAGATTCCGCCTCGATATGCTCAACGTCGTTGACGGTGGTGGTGAGCGTGCGTTCGAACGGCGAGGTGATGCGGCCGACCATCTGGTCCGGCGGCAGACCGGTGTATTGCCACACCACGCTGATCACCGGAATCCTGATATCCGGGAAAATGTCGGTAGGCGTCTTCATCGCGGACAACGGCCCGATGATGAGGATGAAGATCGCCAGCACGACGAAAGTATAGGGACGCCGGAGGGCGATACGGACTAGGCCGAGCATGTGGTTTCCAGGGCTTGGAGGAAGACGTCGTTGCGCTGGTGCAGGCGTGGAGCGCGTCCGTAGCCTGAGCCAAGGCAAAATGTACACAAAGCCTGGAATTGCTGCTGACGGGAAAATAAAGTCCCGCGTACGGCAAGGTCTTCACCAGGCTTTCAAAGCATGCAGATGGTCAGCGCCGATTAGCGGCGAGATCACGGCGACGCAGCGTAACGGGCCATACCGCGCCTTAAAAGAGACCTTTCGCACAATACTGTTGTGTGAAAAACAGGGGGATTTAAAACGGCAACCGGATGAGCGCGATAAAAGCGGATTGGCTTGCGAAACGCTTGTCATGGTGCGGACATTCGTTTCGCTTTACGCATGACAATCTACCGCGAAACGAGGGTTATCGCAGAGCGCTTAAGTATCTAGAATCAGCGCGTCGCTCTTCAGGAATTCATTGGCCGCCAATGGACGGCCGCCCCTGGTCGCGACGACATGACACTGCATGCAGTGCGCCCCGGACGCGAGAGGTCCAGGGTGTGCGATGCAGTGCTGCCGCAAGGCAGATGTCTCCGAGAAGCATTTTTTGCCCGCCCATCGAGGCGGGCGTTTTTCTTGGCAGAACCAGGTGTTTGCAAGCTCCATGAAAAATGCCGCCCGGCTTTTGACCGGACGGCATGTCCTTGCTCGCAGCATTCGATAACGCTGCGCTGCAGGGATGCGCTTAGAACGTGTGACGGATACCGGCGGTCACGGCGACCTGGCTGTTAGTGGCCGATGCCGCCGACAGGCCGTTGATCATCGCGCCGATCGAAGCGCCATCTTCGGTCACGTGCTGATATTCGCCTTGCAGATAGACTTCAGTGCGCTTGGACAGCAGATACGCGGCCTGAAGATTGACCTGATTCCACTTCGGGTTGGCGCCATCGAGACTGGCGTCGGTGTACGTATAGGCGCCGGCCAGGCTGATGGCCGGAGTGATGAAGTAATGCCCGTTCACTTCATAGTTGTTGAAGCGGGCGCTGCCGCCATCCAGCGCAATACCGCCGCTGACGCCGGCCTGACTCGCGGAAATCCCGAAGGCCTGGTTCAGCAGGGTCTGCGTAAACACGAAGCCTGCCGTGGCCGGGCCGAACACATATTTGACACCGGCGCCCCAGGTGCGCTGGCGTCCCGCGAAGAAGGTGGCGTCGCCGTCGAGTGCGCCGTTGGTGTTCGTGACGGCCACCGAGGTGACGTCGCTGTTCAGTTGCAGGTAGCCGGCCGCAACGGTCAGGCCGCTGTAGTTATACGAGGCGCCGAAGCTATACGCGCGGTTGTTCGCAAAGGCGCCCGCTTCGTTCGAGAAGCCATACAACGCGCCGAACTTGAAACCGTTGTAGTTGGCGCTCTGGAACTTGACCGAGTTGTCGACGCGGAAATCGTTGTCGAGGTTGTCGTTGTCGAACGGATGCGCGAAGAACGTGCCGCCGTATTGCGTACCGGTCAGCGCCAGCGGACCGAGATAATCGACCACGCTGTCGTACTGGCGGCCCAACGTCACCGCGCCATACTGGTCGCCGGACAGGCCGACAAACGCCTGGCGGCCGAACAGACGGCTGTCCTGACGCAGTGCGCCGTTGGTGACGTTAAAGCCGTTTTCCAGGGTGAAGATGGCGTTCAGACCACCGCCCAGGTCCTCCGATCCACGCAGACCCCAGCGGCTCGTATTGATCGCGCCGTCGGTTTCCTGCCAGTTGCTGTGGCCCGCCTGGTTGCTGGTGTAGGTAATGCCCGCGTCGATCAAGCCATACAGCGTCACGCTGCTTTGGGCGTGCGCAGCACTAGCAAAAGCGCCCGTCAGGGCAGCTAACATTACGGTCTTTTTCATGTCTTTGCTCCGGGAACAATGGTGCATTGTTTATAGGTAGAGCCCTCGTTGGAACAACGGTTTTCAGGGCACGTGCAGTGTAAATAGACGCCTGAGAAGCGAATCCGCGATTTTTCGCAATACTGATTTTGTGGGTCAGAAACGATGCGTGCGGAGCACACGGCAAAGCCTTGATGGAGAAGCAAGCGGTGGCATGCGCAGGGCGCGCGTGGGCATGCGGACGAGGTCCTTGACCGCTGCGTGTGGCCGGATTGTGACGTCGAATGATGCGCAAAAACAACGCGAAGCCATACGCAACCATGCGTGCGTTCTTCTGACGATTCGTCGTGCACGGCCTGCTTCAGGGATTTCGTGTATATTGCATTTTGACGATTAAAAGTGCAAAGTAACACGATGGAAAATCTCTCGACCTTTCCCCTGGCTCCCGAGGCCCGCTTGAGTATCGGTGGCGCGTCCTACCGGTTTGTGGATCTGCCGGCGCTGTTCGGCGCGCAACTGCGGTCTCTGCCTGTCGTGTTGCGGCTGCTGCTCGAGAACGTGATCCGCAACACTGAGGGGAGCGAGCGGGACAGTGCCGTGCAGGCCATCTTTGCGTGGCTCGCGCACGGCACGAGCGAGGCGGAGATCGCCTTTCATCCGGGCCGGGTGCTGATGCACGACACCACCAGTACGCCGGCGCTCGTCGATGTGGCCGCCATGCGCGACGCGCTGGCGGAAGCGGGTGTCGATCCGGCTGCGCTGAATCCGGTCCTGCCGGTGGACGTATCCGTCGACCATTCGCTCGCAGTCGAGCACTTCGCCCGCGCGGATGCGGCAACGCACAACCTGCAGCTCGAACTGCGCCGCAACGAGGAGCGCTACCGCTTTCTGCGCTGGGCGTCGCGAGCGCTCACGGGCGTGCGGATTCATCCTCCCGGCACGGGCATCATGCACACCATCAACCTCGAACAACTCGCGAGCGTCGTGTCGACCGAAAGCCGGGACGGCGACAGGTGGGCGGTGCCCGATACGCTGATTGGAACCGACAGCCATACGCCCATGATCAACGGCATCGGCGTACTCGGTTGGGGCGTGGGCGGACTCGAAGCGCAGACGGTGATGTTCGGCCTGCCCGTCATGCAGCGCATACCCGACGTAGTGGGCGTGCGCTTGACCGGCGCCCTTTCGGCGGGAACATGTGCCACCGATCTGGCCTTGACGGTGACGCAACGCCTGCGTCAGATCGGCGTCTCGGGAGAGTTCGTCGAGTTCTTCGGACCCGGCGTCGCGAGCCTGAGTGCGGGCGAGCGAGCGGTGGTCGCCAACATGGCGCCGGAATACGGCGCAACAACGGGCTACTTCCCGGTCGACGAACACACCCTGGCCTATCTTCACGCGACGCATCGCGAGGCGGCCGCGATCAAGCTTGTCGAGACATACACGAAAAGCACCGGCCTATGGTTCGACCCGGAGGCAGAGCCGCGCTACACACGCGTGCTCGACATCGATCTGGCTGCGATCGGCATGCACGTCGCCGGGCCGCGCCGGCCGCAAGACCTGCTGAGCTATGCCGACACCGCAACGGCACTCGCCGCGCTCGCTTTCACGCCGGCACATGGGCCCGCTGCGATGCCGAAGCATCCAGTCGCAATTGCGGCCATTACGAGTTGCACGAATACGTCGGATCCCGCGCTCCTGATCGCAGCGGGTCTCGTGGCGCGCAAGGCGCACCGCCTTGGGCTGAAGACGCCGGCCTGGGTCAAGACCTCGCTCGCGCCCGGTTCGCCCGCCGCAGCCGCGTATCTGGAGCGGGCCGGGCTGATCGAAGATCTGGCGGCGCTTGGTTTCGACATCGTCGGTTACGGGTGCACGACCTGCATCGGTAACTCGGGTCCGCTGACCGAACCCATTCAGAATGCGCTTGCCGCAGGCTCGATTCATCCGGTCGCCGTGTTGTCCGGCAACCGCAATTTTGCCGGACGCATTCATCCCGACCTCGATCTCGGCTTCATCATGTCACCGCCGCTGGTGATCGCCTTCGCGCTCGCGGGTAACGCGCAAGTGGACCTGAGCCGCGAACCGGTGCAAATTGCGGCGGACGGCACGCCGGTCCATCTGCGGGATTTGTGGCCGAGCCGCGCGGAGATTTCAGCAGTCCTCACCATCGCAGCGGAGCCGGACGACTATCCGCGTGCATTCGCGCTCGCCAGTCGGAATCCGGGCTGGCATGGTTTGATTGCACCGGATAGCCAGCGCTTTCCGTGGGACCCGAAGTCGACTGCCTTGCGCCGGCCGCCGTTCGCTGCCGTCACGGAGGCGAGCCAGCTTGGCTGTTACCGGGCCTACCCGCTGCTGGTGCTGGGAGACGACATCACCACGGACCATATCTCGCCCGCGAGTGCGATTCCGCGAGACAGCCTGGTGGCCGATTATCTGGTGGAGCGCGGCGACGACCGCAACGACCTGAACGTGTTTGCGTCCCGGCGCGGCAACTGGGAAGTGATGGTACGAGCAGCGTTCCACAGCAAAACGCTGGTCAATCTGCTGAAGCCCGACGTGCCGGTCGCCCACACGCTGCACGTGCCGAGTGGGGACGTGCTGCCGATTTTCGCAGCGGCCGAACGCTACCGGCAGCAGGGCGAGGCCCTCGTGCTGATCGCGGGCGAACGCTACGGCACGGGTTCCTCGCGCGACTGGGCGGCCAAAGGGCAACGTCTGCTTGGCATTCGCGCGGTGCTGGCGGTCAGCTTCGAACGCATTCACCGCTCCAACCTGATCGGCATGGGGATTCTGCCGCTGCGCCTGCCGCCGGGCGTCAATCCGGCGACCTTGATGATCCAGCCGGGCGATACGGTTGAAGTGGATGCGCAAGCCGACGCGCTCGCACCGCGCTGTGCGGTGGCGATTCGCGTTCGGCGCAGCAGTGGCAGAATCGAAGCATTCGAAGCCAGCGCCGCCATCGAAACGCAACTGGAGGTGCAGTTGTTGCGCGCCGGCGGCGTGATTCCTTCCATCCTGCGCAACACGATCGCCAGGCAAGCCCGTTGATGCCACGGTCTCCTAACGACCTCACGCTCATGAACCACGATAGATCCATTGCGAGCAAGATTGTCGAATTGATCCAGGCGGACGGCATGGAGGTGGGCAGTCATCTGCCCGCCCAGATGCTGGCCGACCGGCTGCGCGTGTCGCGCTCGCCGGTCAACGAAGCGCTCTCGCTTCTGCACGAAAAGGGCGTACTGAGCCGCGAGCGCAACCGCGGCTTTTTTCTGGCCCGGCCGGTCGAAGCCCCGCTTTCGGATGTGGTCGACGCATTGGGCCTCGCGCAAGCCGACGTAGTGACGAGCGTCTACTTCCGGATCGCGGACGATCTGCTCAAGGGCGCCCTGCCGCAGGCATTTTCAGAGCAGATGGTCCGCACGCGCTACGGCCTGACCAACGCGCAACTGGCCGCCGTACTCGGCCGCATTGCCCAGGAGGGCTGGGCCGAACGCAAGCCGGGCTATGGCTGGGAATTCTCGACCATGCTGACCACACCCGACAGTCTGCTGCAATCGTATCGCCTGCGGCTCGCGCTGGAGCCGGCGGCGTTGCTGGAACCGGGCTTTCGTCTCGAGCCCAGCGTGCTCGCGCGCTGCCGCGCGGCGGAGCAGCACCTGCTCGATGGCGGCATTCAGACCGATACGGCTGATCAGTTGCACGAGCGCGGCGTGCGGTTTCACGAGTCGCTGGTCGAAGCCTCCGGCAACCCGTTTTTTATCGACACGATCAAACGGGTGAACCGCGTCCGCCGTTTACTCTCGTACCGCTCCATGCAGGATCGGCAACGCTATACGAAGCATTGCAAGCAGCATCTCCAGATCCTGAACCTGCTCGAGAAAGAGCGCAACGAAGAGGCCGCCGAAGCCTTGCGCGCCCACCTGAAACATACGCTCGATGCGCTTTCGCGGATCGCCGGCATCCTTAAATCCTAGCTTGAACCACAACGGCGGCGCATCCCATGGCGCGGCCTGGAGACTCGACGATGACCCTCACGCCTTCCATTCGCGCTGCCTTTACGCCCACCGGCAAGCTCAGGGCGTCGATCAACCTCGGCAATCCGATCCTCGCGAACAAGGACGCCGCCACGGGGCAGCCGTTCGGCGTCTCGATCGACCTCGCCAACGAATTCGGCCGGCAACTGGGCGCCGACGTGGAACTGGTCGTGTTCGACACCGCGGGTAAATCGGTGGAGGCGGTCGCGGACGAGCGGGCCGACATCGGCTTCTTCGCCATCGACCCCGCGCGCGGCGCGAGCATTGCGTTCACCGCGCCCTATGTGCTGATCGAAGGCTACTACCTGGTGCGCAACGCCTCCGCGATTCGCCGCAACGCGGAGGTCGACACGGCGGCTCACCGCGTCGCGGTGGGCAAGGACAGCGCCTACGACCTGTTTCTCACGCGCGAACTGCGCCACGCGCACATCGTGCGTGCGCCCAGTTCGCCCGCCGTCGTGCAGACCTTCCTCGCAGAGGGGCTGGAGGTGGCGGCCGGCGTGAAGCAGCAGCTCGAGGCGGACGCCGCGCTTCACCCCGGTTTGCGTCTGCTGGACGAGCGCTTCATGGTGATTCAGCAGGCCATGGGGACGCCCCGCAGCCGGGGCGAGGCCGCCGCGCAGTATTTGCGGGAGTTTGTCGAGGAGAGGAAGTCGTCGGGGTTCGTCGCGGCGGCGCTGGCTCGCCACGCCATTCAAGGGGCGCTGGTGGCGCCTGCGGGGTGAGCGCCAGGGGGCAGGTAAGCGGTGGGCGATCTAAAAAGCAGATCACGATATTTTGTCGTGACTTCCTTGGCCGGCGTGGCTTGCTTAGGATCGCTCCGAGAGGTCGATATTCCGAAACTCCAACAGATCGATACCCCAAGCACGGAGACCCGATGTTCCCGCCCCAGCCTTTAACGCGAACGTGTGCGCCGAATACGCCGCCGCTCAGCCTCGACCTCATGCCAGTCCACTCAGGGCGGATCTTCGCGGAGTACCGTTTGTGATCGATCGCGGGATGCGTTTCTGCCGTTGTCTGCTCCAGAGCGCCGCGTTAGGGATGGCGTGTGCCGCGGCGTCTGCCGCCTTTGCGTCTGCGTCGTCCATTGAACCTGCGTCGGGCCAGGCGGCGGCACACGAGATCCGCGTGGCCGAGGGCGAGGACACACCCACCTCGATGCCCGGCAACGTGGCGCGCAACACCGCCACGGACAACATTCTCGGCAATGTCGTCGAATCGCTGGTCGCGCTGCGCGCCGATCTGAGCGTGGGACCGATGCTCGCGGACAGTTGGGACATTACGGCGGACGGCAAGACCTACACGTTTCATCTGCGCCATGGCGTGCTGTTTCATAACGGCGCGCCCGTGACCTCCGCCGAAGTCAAATGGAGCTTCCAGTATCTGATGAAGCGCAGTTCGGGCTTCGAGTGCCGCAGCGTGTTCGACGGCAATCGCGGCGTGAAGGTGCTGGCCGTGCGCACGCCCGATCCGTACACGGTCGTATTCGAACTGGACCGTCCGTACGCGCTTTTTCTCAAACAGATGGTCGATCCGCGCTGCCCGCTGGCGGTGCTGCATCCGTCCAGCGTGGACAGCGCGGGCCAATGGCTGAAGCCGGTGGCCACCGGTCCGTTTGTATTCGCCGACTGGAAGCGCGGCCAGTACGTGCTGCTCAAGCCGTTCCCGCAATACCGCCCGCGTACCGAGCCGCCGAGCGGCCTCGCCGGCGCCAAGGTGGCACACGCGGACGTGCGCTTCGTGGTGATCCCCGACGAAGCCGCGCAGAAATCCGCGCTGGCGGCCGGCCAGATCGACGCCATGACGATCAGCGAAAACAGTCTGCTGCCGCCCGATCCGCGCTGGCATCTGGTCGACGGTCCGAGCGCCGATCCGGCCGTGCTGCTGATGCAAACCCGCGACCCGTTGCTCTCGGACGTGCACATGCGTCGCGCGATTGCTCTCGCGCTCGATCTGCCCGGCATCGTCAACGCGGTGACGGATGGTCACGCGCGCTACAACCCGTCGCTCGTGCCCGATGCCAACGAACTGTTCTCGCCCGTCGACGCAAGCGGCTATACGCAGAACCTGCCCGAGGTGAAGCGTCTGCTCGCGCAGGCCGGTTATCACGGTCAGACGCTGAAGCTCGAAACCAGTCGCCGCTTCGAGCATATGTACACGCTGGCGGTCTACGTGCAATCGCTCCTGACGAAGGCCGGCATTCGCACGGAACTGGACATCGTCGAATGGGGCAAGCAGGTGAGCGATTTCCGCGCGGGGCGCTTTCAGATGATGTCGTTCGGCTATTCGGCGCGGATCGACCCTGCGCTGATGTTCGGCGACGTACTCGGCGACAAGTCGAAAACGCCGATGGCGCAGTGGGAGAACCCGGCTGCACTCGACCTGCTGCACAGCCTGCAGGGCGTGACCGACGACGCGACCCGCAAGCACACCTTCGAGCGCCTGCATCAGATGATGCTCGCCGACACGCCGCTGCTCGGCATGTACTACACGCCCGATCTGCTTCTGGTCAGCAGCCGGCTGCACGGTCTGACGTCGTGGCCGATGCGCCGCATCCGCCTGTTTAACGTGAGCAAGGACTAGAGAACGCGATGCTTTCCTACATGATCAAACGCATCGCGATGGCGGTGCCGACTGTGCTGATCGTGACCCTGCTCGTCTTCGGCATGATGCGCGCGATTCCGGGCGACCCGGCCTCGTTGATGCTCGGCGACGTCAACGATCCGGCGCTGCTCGCGCAACTGCGTCATCAGTTCGGGCTCGATCGTTCGGTACCCGAACAGTTCGTGCTGTGGGTGACGCATCTGGCGCATGGCGACCTCGGCATGTCGATCGCGCGTCATCAACCGGTGGCGGAGCTGATCCGCACTACGTTCCCGGTCACCGCCGAAATCGTGCTGTCGGCGACGCTGTTCGCAAGCCTGATCGCGATTCCGGCGGGTCTGTTTGCGGCGTGGTCGCAGAATCGTCGCGCCGATCCGGCGATTGTGTTTACCAGCATCCTGCTGGTCTCGCTGCCGAGCTTCTGGGTCGGCATTCTGCTGATGTGGGTCTTCGGCGTGAAGCTGCAATGGTTGCCGACCTTCGGCTTCGAAACCTTCAGCGAGGCCGGATGGGGCACCGTGCGCTATCTGGTGCTGCCGGTGCTTGCGGTCGCGCTCGGTGAGATCGCCGTGCTCACGCGCATGATGCGCGCGAGCAGTCTCGAGGTGCTGCGGCTCGAATACATTTCGCACGCCCGCGCGAAAGGACTCTCGGAGCCGCGCGTGTTGCTGCGCCATGCGCTGCCGAATGCTTTCGGTCCGGCGTTGACCGTGGTCGGCCTGATCCTCGGGCACCTGCTGGCCGGCGGCGCTGTCATCGAAACGGTGTTTACGCTGCCCGGCATGGGGCGCCTGCTGGTCGAGAGCATCTATGCGCGCGACTATCCGGTGGTGCAGGCCTGCCTGCTGGTGATTGCGCTGCTGTACGTCCTCGTCAATCTCGTCGTCGACCTGCTGTATCCGGTCTTCGATCCGCGCATGAAACTCTAGATGAAACTGCTTTCCTTCAAACGGCTCAATCTGAAGCTCGGCATCGTGCTGGTCGGCTTGCTGGTGGCGACGGCCATGATCGGCCTCGTCTATACACCCTATGACCCGACCGACGTCGATCTGGTGACGCGCTACGCGGCGCCGAGCCTCCAGCATTGGCTCGGCACCGACGAGTTCGGACGCGATGTGCTGTCGCGCATCATGGCCGGCGCGTCGGTGAGTCTGACCGTAAGCATCGGCTCGGTGTTTTTTGCGCTTGCGCTCGGTACCGCACTGGGTACGGTGTCGGGTTATATCGGCGGCTGGCTGGACCGTGTGGTGCTCGTGCTGGTCGATGCCCTGATGGCCTTTCCGGGTTTGCTGCTGGCGCTCGGCATCATGACCGTGCTCGGCCCGTCGAAGTGGTCCGTGGTGCTGGCGCTGGGTCTCGCGTACACGCCGTCGGTGACGCGGCTCGCGCGCGGCGGCACGCTGTCGCTGCGCAGCCGCGATTTTGTCGTCGCCTCGCAGGCGATGGGCAATGGTGGCGTGTGGACGCTGTTCCGGCATGTGCTGCCGAACAGTCTCGCGCCGCTGCTGATTTTCTCGACCTCGCTGTTCGGCTCCGCGCTGCTCGCCGAAAGCGCGCTGAGCTTTCTCGGGCTCGGCGTGCCGCCGCCCGCGCCGACCTGGGGCGGCATGCTCGCCGATAGCCGCAACGCCATCGACCGCGCCATCTGGCTGGCGATTTTCCCCGGCATGTCGATTTCCCTCGCGCTGCTCGGCATCAACATGCTCGGCGATGCGGTGCGCGATCTGCTCGATCCGCGCATGAACGGAGGGGCCAAATGATGACGCGTCACTCTGTGATTGTGACTTCCTCTGCGAGTGCTCAGGCGCATACGTCTGGTCCAGCCGTTAGTCAAACTAAACAACCGCTGCTGAGCGTGCGCGACCTGACGCTCGGATTCCGCACGCCCGATGGCGGCGCAAAGCCGGTCGTGCAACGGGTCAGCTTCGACCTCGATGCGGGACAGTCGCTGGCGGTGGTGGGCGAATCGGGCAGCGGCAAGACCCTGATCGGCAAAACGCTGCTCGGCTTGCTGCCGGATGCGGCGCAGATCATGGGCGGCAGCGTGAGTTTTGCGGGCCAGCCGTTGCTCGAACAGACGCCGGCCCAGTGGCGGACCACGCGGGGTATCGGCATCGGCATGGTGTTTCAGGAACCGATGGTGTCGCTGAATCCGGCGTTCCGGATCGGCGAGCAGTTGACCGAAGCGCTCGTGCGCCGCCGCGGCGTGCCGCGCGCGCAAGCCTGGGCGCAGGCCGTTGCGATGCTCGAACGGGTGCGCGTGCGCGATCCGCAGGGCTGCATGAAGCGCTATCCGCATGAGTTTTCGGGCGGGATGCGTCAACGCATCATGCTCGCGGCCGTTATGCTGTTGCGGCCCAAACTGTTGATCGCCGACGAACCGACTACTGCGCTCGACTGCGTGGTCCAGAAGGAAGTGCTCGATCTGATGACGGAGCTCACTCGCGAAGAGGGCACCGCGCTGATCTTTATCAGCCACAATCTCGCGCTGGTGGCCGCGTACACAGAGCAGGTGCTGGTGATGCGTGCGGGTGTGGCCGTCGAAACCGGTCCCGCCGCGCAGGTGCTGTCGCGGCCGTCGCATGACTACACGCTGGCGTTGCTCGACGCCTTGCCGCGGCGCTTGCCTGCCGTGTCGCCTGAAGCGCCTGAAGCGTCCGACGCATCGGCTGCATCCGCTGCGCCGCTTCCTGCGCCTGTTCTCGAAGTGCGTGACGTCGTCATCGACTATCAGGCCGCGCGCAGCGGCATGGCGGCCTGGTTTGGCGGCAAGCGCAGCGTGCGCGCGGTGCATCGCACCTCGTTCAGCTTGCGGGCCGGCGAGACGCTGGCGATTGTCGGCGAGTCGGGTAGCGGCAAGACGAGTCTGACGAAGGTCGTGCTCGGCCTCGTCGAGCCCGCCGAGGGCGATGTGCTGCTCAACGGCGAGCGCTTTCTCGGTACCGGTGCGAAGCAGTTGCAGGCTGCGCGCCGTGCGATCCAGATCGTCTTCCAGGATCCGTATTCGTCGCTCGATCCGCGCATGCGGGTCGGCGCGCTGGTGGCCGAAGGACTGCGCGCGGACCGCGCGCTGAGTGCCGCGCAACGTACCGAGCGGGTGAGCACCGCACTGGCCGACGTCGGGCTGGCCGATCACGCGCGGCGCTTCGTCCACGAGTTGTCCGGCGGTCAGCGCCAGCGCGTGGCCATTGCGAGAGCGTTGGCAAGCCGCCCGGCCGTGATCATCGCCGACGAACCCGTGTCGGCGCTCGACGTGACGGTCCAGAAGCAGGTGCTCGACATGCTGGTGTCGTTGCAGGCGCGCTACGGTTTCGCCTGTCTGCTGATTTCGCATGACCTCGGCGTGGTCGAGCAGATCGCGGACCGGGTGCTGGTGATGCTGCGCGGACATGTGGTGGAGGAGGGCACACGTGACGCCGTCTTCGACGATCCGTGCCACCCGTATACACGTCGTTTGCTGCAGGCGGTCCCGGAGTTGCGCGGCAATCGTGTGGACGGCTTCAAGGTGCTGTCGCGCGAAGTGCCTGCGCAACGATTGGGCGATGCGGCGTATTTCAATCCGGACCATGCCCAGCAGGATGCGCAGCAAGGCGGGCAACCGGCGGTGCCGCATCTGGCCGAGGTGGTTCAAGGTGCGGCGGGGCATCGCGTTGCCTTGCAGGCCGGAGCCTGAGGGCGGCGTTTCAGTTTACGTTTCTGTGTACCGGCAGTAGGCAGAAGCAATAAAAAAGGTGCCGCGCGGCACCTTTTTGACATCGTCTGAACAGAGAAACGGTCAGAACCTATGCCGGATCCCGACTACGACTGCGGTCTGCACATCGGTCGACGAGTTCGACAGATTGGCGATCGCCGCCACCGCCGGCTTGCCGGTCGAGTCTTCGCCGCTTGCGTGTTCGTAGATGCCGACCAGATACAGGTCGGTGCGTTTCGAGAGGAAGTAGTTGGCGCCGAGGTTGACCTGGTTGTACGTCGCACCGGAGATGCTGCCGACCGAGTCGCCGCGCGTGTACGTATAAGCCACGCCAAGCTGCAGTGCTGGCGTGACCAGGTACGCGAAGTTCAGTTCGCCGATATTGAAGGACGCGGTGCCGGTCAGATGTTTCGGGTTCAGGCCGGCGCCGGCTTCGCTGCCGAGGTTCTGGAAGGCCACGTTGCTATAGACGCCGCCGATCGTCGCATTGCCGATCCGGTAAGCGGCGCCTGCCGAGATCACCTGCCACGCGCCGGCCGAGGCGAAGCCGCTGTACACCGGGCTCGACATGTTGAGGGCGCTGGTCGAAGTCGATGTATTGGCGTTAGGGTTGGTGCCGAACACCGAGTAGTTCGGGTCTTTGGCTTTTTCATAGGCTACGCCGAGACTCAGCGTGCCGTTGTGGTAACCGGCGCCCAGGCCGTACAACTGGTCTTCGGTGAAGTCACCGGCTTTGCCGCCGAGGCTGTAGATGCCGCCGAAGGTAAAGCCGCCGTAGTTCTGGCTCGCGTACTTGATCGAATTGTTGATGCGGTCGGAGTTGTCGAGGTTGTCCATGTCGCCGGGGTGCGCGCCGTAAATGCTGCCCCATTCCGTGGCGGTCACGAGTTCTTCGGCGTTGGCCGATTCGAAGCTGCCCACGTAGTCGCCGAGGGTGTCGTATTGACGGCCGAGGGTGACGGTACCATAGGGACTCGCGAGGCCCACATAGGCTTTACGTCCGAACAGGTCGCCGCCCTGGCCCAGCGTGCCGTTGTTGATGGCAAAGCCGCCTTCGAGCCGGAAGATGGCACTGAGGCCGCCGCCGAGGTCCTCCACGCCGCGAAAGCCCCAGCGATCGCCCTGCAGGTTGCCGGAAGCAAGCGAGTACTGCGAGGCACCTTTGGAGTTCGAGTTGAACGCTAAACCCGTATCGAGCAGGCCGTAAAGCGTCACGCTGCTCTGCGCGTGCGCGACGCTCGAGAAGGCGCAGAGCGCGGCAATCATGGGTATGGTCTTTTTCATCGTAGTTATCCTCGGCAGAGCCGGATGCAATTGATATGAATTGAAGCGAGCTGCAGTGAAGCAGGACCTGCGCGTGAGGCACGGGTTGCGTCAAATCCTATGTGGTCATTTTTTGTCTCGGAAGACCGATCCTTGGCATCGCGATCTAATCGCACGATCACAATGAAGACCCGTATTTGCAGCGCGCTCAAGACCTGTTAGGACTTTTTAGGAATCGGATTCGCTTAAGGTGATCACATGACGTTGAGCCAGCTCAGAGTGTTTTGCGCGGTCGTCGAACAGGGCAGTTTTCGCGCGGCTTCGCGCTCGCTGGACATCGCGCAAAGCGCGTTGACCCACGCTATCCAGAGTCTCGAGGCGGAGCTCGCCGTGCCGTTGCTGACGCGCTCGCATCTCGGCATCAGCCTCACGCCGTTCGGGGAGAAGCTGCTGGCGCGGGCCTCGTCTATCCTCAAGGACTGCGAACGCATCGACCAGGATATGCGCGAACTGGAAGGGGAGCCGACCGGGCGCATTGCGCTCGGCCTGACCTCCGAGCCGCTGGCCGAGCTGCTGGTGCCGGTGTTGAAGCGCTTCATGTCGAGCTTCCCGCGGGTGCTCGTGCATCTGTCGAACGGCTCGGCGCAAACGCTGATCGAGCGGATTCGCGACGGACGGCTCGATTTCGCGCTGTGTCCGCTCGCGCCGGAACTGGACGATGTGGATCTGCACATCGACCGGCTCTACCGTTCCTCTCCCGCCATCCTCGCGCGCGCCGGCCACCCGAAGGCCCACGCCACGTCGATTGCCGAACTGGCCGATTCCGAATGGGTGGGCTTCAAACGCGAGGGTGTGGTCGGCATTGCGGCGAACCGGCTGGTGGGGATGTTCGCAACCCACGGGCTGGGCATGCCGAAAATCGTCATTACCGCCGAGACGCTGCTGGAGTCGCTGTTTCTCGTCTGCGAAACGGACTACCTGACGATGGACCCCGGCGTGCTCGCCGACTTCAAACTGTTTTCGGGTTCGCTCGTCAGGGTGCCGATCCGCGAGACCTTCCAGCCGCGCGACGTATCCCTGATCCGGCGCAGCAATTCGCCGTTGACATCGATCGCCCAGGAACTGGCGAGCATGCTGGTGTCCTATGCGCGACTGACGCGCGGCGTGGCCCGCAACGGCTAAAGTCAGGCGCGGATCGCGCGCCACGGATCGGGCCGCCGCGTGCTATCGCGGACCCCCGCGGGTGATCTAAATTGCCGATCACGATAACCCGGAGCACGCTTCCGCCCGTTCCTGCGGGCGCTTAGCATGCCATCAGTGCTTCGACGTTTCTGGCGTTCATAGGGCAAGGCTGGAATCCGCAGGGCGCGCGAGGTGAACCGACCCGGCGCGCCGGCCACAACCGTCGCGGCCAGTTGACGAACCACAGGACCCTTCTTTTCATGCACAGCGTTACACACCGCCTGCTTGCCGCTTCCGATGGCACTGCGCATCAGTTGATCTCGCATCACTTCGGCGCCGGGCATTACGGCAGAAAGATCTATATCCAGGCCGGCCTGCACGCGGACGAAATTCCCGGCATGCTGGTCGCGCTGAGTGTGACGGACAAGCTGCGACAGCTCGAAGAACAGGGACGCTTGCGCTGCGAAGTGGTGCTGGTGAGCGCGGCTAATCCGATCGGCCTGAGCCAGTACGTGCTCGGCTATGCGATTGGACGCTTCGAACTGGCGAGCGGGCGGAATTTCAACCGGGGTTTCCCGCTGCTGGCGTCGCAGATTGCCGACGCCGTGGAAGGAACACTCACCGCCGACGCCGAAGCAAACCGCAAGGCGATTCACGCGGCCTGGCGCAACCTGTTGCTCGCGCAACAACCCCGCCAGGCATTCGACGATCTGCAGCGCACCTTGATGCTGCTCTCGGTCGACGCGGACATCATTCTCGACCTGCATTGCTCGCGCGAAGCGGCCATGCATGTGTATACGGGCGAAGCGATCTGGCCGGAGGTGGAGCCGCTCGCACGTTACCTCGGCGCGCGTTCGTCGTTGCTGGCGGTGGATTCGGGCGGTCAGTCGTTCGACGAAGCGCACAGCTTCACATGGTGGCAACTGCGCCAACGCCTCGGCGAGCGCTTCCCGATTCCGTACGGCAGCACCGCGGTCACGGTCGAACATCGCGGCCAGCGCGACGTCAGCGACGAGCTGGCGCACAAGGATGCGACGGCCATCGTCGATTACCTGACCTATTGCGGCGCCATCGATGCAGCGGCGCCGCCGTTGCCGCCCTTGAGCTTTCCGGCGACGCCGCTCGCCGGCAGCGAACAGTTTTATGCCCCGGCTGCGGGCATCCTGCTGCATTGCGTGGAGCCCGGTGCCCACGTCAGTGTCGGGCAGCAGATGTTCGTGATCGTCGATACGACGGACGGGACGCGGCGCGCGCTGCACTCGCATACCGCGGGGGTCTTCTATATGCGCAGAGACGTGAGATATGTGCGGCAGGGCGATCCGCTTGGGCGGGTGTCGGGCCACGAAGTCATCCGCTCGGGCAACCTGCTCAGCGCGTGACGGACTTCGAATGTTGACAAGGTTGAATAGAAAATGACGAGATATATCGATGTAAGCGACGTCCGCAAACTGGTGACGTCGATCGGCGCGGAAACGTTCATCACCACGATGGCGGATTACATTCGCGCGGACTATCTGCGCTGGAACGAATTCGAGAAGTCGGCGCGGGTGGCCAATCATGTGCCTGGCGGTGTGATCGAACTCATGCCCACGTCCGATAGCACGCTCTATGGCTTCAAGTACGTGAACGGCCACCCGAAAAACACCCACGTCAATATGCTGACCGTGATGGCGTTCGGCGTGCTGGCGGAAGTCGAGTCCGGTTTCCCGGTGCTGTTCAGCGAATTCACCATCATGACGGCATTGCGCACGGCGGCGACTTCGGCATTGGTGGCGAAAGCGCTGGCGCGGCCGGATGCACGCTCGATGGCCCTGATCGGCAACGGCGCACAAAGCGAATTCCAGGTGCTCGCGTTCAAGGCGATACTCGGCGTGAACGAAGTGCGCGTGTTCGATATTGATCCCGCGGCAACCGACAAGCTGATCCGCAACCTGGCCGGCTTCAAGGACCTGAAGATCGTTCGGGCCGCCAGTGCGGCCGAGGCCGTACGCGGTGCGGACATCGTCACGACGGCCACCGCCGACAAGACCAACGCGACCATCCTGACCCCCGACATGATCGAACCGGGCATGCATATCAACGCCGTGGGCGGCGACTGCCCGGGCAAGACCGAACTGCACGCGGATGTGTTGAGAGGCGCGCGCGTGATTGTGGAGTTCGAGCCGCAGACGCGCATCGAGGGCGATATCCAGCAACTGCCGGCGGATTTTCCGGTGGTGGAGTTGTGGCGCGTGTTGTCGGGTGAAGTGGCGGGGCGGCAGGATGCGGCCCAGGTGACCGTGTTCGATTCGGTCGGTTTCGCGCTGGAGGATTTCTCGGCGCTGCGCTATCTGCGCGACGTGACCGACGCGCGCAACATCGGTGAGCATATCGAACTGATTCCGGCGCCGCTGGATCCGAAGAACCTGTATCAGTTCGTTGTGCCCGCAACGGCTGCGGCAACCGCGACCACAACCGCGACCGCAGCGTCCGTGGCAACGTCTACGGCGCAGCAGCCGGTCGCATTGACGGCATGAGAGGATCGCGCCGCGCTGCGAGCGCTTTGCCCACCGCCCAATGCCTCCTGACAGGACCCAGGTGAATCCGTTCTTTCACACGATCCGCTTCCGGATCATCCTTGCGTTCGGCGTCTCCGTGTCGCTGATGGTTGGCATTGGGGCGTTCGGTGTCGTGAGCTTGTGGCGGTTGACCTCGGACATGAGCGGTCTGTATGACGGCAAGGTCACGCCGATTGCCGAGTTGTGCGACGTGCGGGTCGCGCAACTCGATATCCGCTTGCAGCTCAGAGCCATGCAGGGCGCCGGCAGCGCCGCGCACGCAGCGGAGATGATGGCGAAGATCCGCACCGATCAGGCGCGCATGGCCGCGGCGTGGAGCGAGTACTTCCTGCATGGCGCGTTCAATGACAAGGAACGCGCCATCGCAAACCGCATCAACGACGCGCTACCACCGTTCAACCACCTCACCGATGCGGCGCTGAACGCGGCGAAGGCTGAAAACTTCACTGACGTGACGGCATCGATCAACGGGATGGTGCCGATCTCCCACACCTTGCAAAAGGCGCTGGATGAAGACGCCGCCTTGAACCTGACGCAGACGAAACAGATCGCGAGCGACAGCGCCGCGACGTTTCGCACGCAGATCCTGATTGCCATTTCGCTGGTCGTGGCCGGCGTCGCGGCGGCGATCGGCGTGTCGATCTACCTGGTCAGAGCGATTTCGACGCCGTTAAGGCACGCGGTCAGCGTCGCCAATCACATTGCGGACGGTCGGCTCGATAACCGGATCCATGTGGAATCGCGCGATGAGTTCGGCCAGCTTCTCGACGCGCTGCGTAAAATGGACCGGCAACTTTGCGACACGGTCGTCGGCATCAAGACCTCGGGAGAGTCGATCTCGGTGGCGGCCGACGAGATCTCGCAAGGCAATACCGATCTCTCGCGACGCACCGAAGAACAGGCGGCGTCGCTTGAAGAAACCGCCAGCAGCATGGAAGAACTCACGTCGACAGTGCGTCACAACGCCGAGAGCGCGAAGCAGGCGGTGATGCTGGCCGAGGTCGCATCGGAAGCTGCCGCGCGCGGCGGACAGTTTGTCGTGCAGGTCGTGGAAACGATGCAGGGTATCTCCGAGAGCTCGGGCCAAGTGGCGGCGATCGTCGACGTGATCCAGAGCATCGCGTTTCAGACCAACATTCTGGCGCTGAACGCCGCCGTCGAGGCGGCGCGCGCGGGCGAACAGGGCCGCGGTTTTGCGGTGGTGGCCGGCGAAGTGCGCACGCTTGCACAACGTAGCGCGGCTGCCGCGAGAGAGATCGGCGCGTTGATCGGCGAGTCGGTCCGGCGCGTCAAGGTGGGCTCGACGCTGGTGAGTCAGGCCGGCGGGACGATCGACGAGATCGTCGTTTCGGTGCGGCGCGTGACCGATATCATGGGCGAGATCTCCTCGGCCTCGGTGGAGCAGAGCCGCGGTATCGAGCAGGTCAACCAGGCTGTGAGGCAGATGGACGAGGTGACCCAGCGTAACGCCGCGCTGGTGGAAGAAGCTGCTGCGGCGGCGCAGGCCATGGCGGATCAGGCACACTCGCTAAGAGAGGCGGTCTCCGTGTTCAGGTTAGGTGAGGCCTTTGCATAGGGATGTGCCGTCGCATGGCGGGTTCGCGCACGGGTACCGCTGTCCAACGTTATTCAATCTCCAGACAAAATGTCAGATTCTTTTCTTGATCGTGGTGTGAAGGCATCAGCCGGTTTAAGTGGCACGGCGCTGGATGGCCTGGCGCGTGCGACCCCGTCTTCCATGGGTGTGGACGCTGACGCGATCGTCGCCTTCCTGGACGCGGTCGAAGCGGCGGACCTCGACCTGCATGCGCTGATGATTCACCGCAACGCTCACGTGGTGGCGGAGGCATGGCGTTGGCCGTACCGCGCGGACCGTCCGCGCAATCTGCATTCCGTGGCGAAAAGCTTTACGGCTTGCGCGATCGGCCTCGCGCTCGAGGAAGGACGCTTTCGCCTCGACGACAAGGTGGTGTCGTTCTTCCCCGAGGCGCTGCCGGCAGGCGTGAGCGACTGGCTCGCGGCCATGACGATCGAGGATCTGCTTACGATGCGTGTGGGTCACGCCGGCGAGACATCCGGTGCGCAATGGCGCGCGCTGGGCACGATCTGGACAGAGGCGTTCTTCAGGATTCCTATTGTCGATAAACCGGGAGGCGCCTTTCTGTACACGAGCGCGGCCAGCTATATGTTGTCGGCGATCCTGAGCCGCGCGACGGGAGAGACCCTGCACGATTACCTCAAGCCGCGACTGCTCGAGCCTTTGGGCATCAAAGGCGAGTCGTGGGACATCGGTCCCGATGGCATCAATCCGGGCGGCAATGGGCTGATAGCGAAAACAGCGGACATGCTCAAGCTCGGCATCCTGCATGCGCAAAACGGCGTCTGGGAGGGCAAGCGCGTGCTTCCCGAGGCGTGGGTGGCGGAGGCGACCCGCGCGCATGTGGAGTCGGGACGCTACGGATATCACTGGTGGACGAGTCCGGACGGCGGTTCGTATAGCGCGATCGGCAAGTTTGTGCAGATGGCCGTGGTGTTTCCCGCGCACGGTGCGACGCTGGCCGTGACCGGCGCGATCAAGGGCAGTGCGAAGCTCAGGCCCTTCATCGATCGGTACTTTCCAGCGGCGTTCGATGCGGTGCTGACGGATGGGCCCGCTGCCGATGCGAGACTCGGCGCCCGGATTGTCGAATGGCAAAAAGAGGACGCGCCGGTTGCGTGGAAAGCGCCGTATCTGCGGGCGGCGCAAGCGTCGGATGCGAACGGCGGCGCCGCGCGTTCAGGCGCGGGTACAAGGCGCTTTGTCATGCAGCCGAACGCGCAGGGTATTCGGGCACTGCAGCTTGCATTCACAGACGGCGACTGCACACTGCTTCTCGACGATGCGGACGGGCAGCATGTCATCGTCGCGGGCTTCGACCGCTGGATCGAGAGTCCGAATGAGATGCCGGGTAGCGACCTCCATCACGGCTATCATTTGCGCGGCAGTCCCGTGCTTGCGCGAGCGTGCTGGCTGGATGCCTCGCGTCTGCAGATGACATGGATATTCGCCGAGACCGCCTTCCGCGACACCGTCGTATGCGAGTTCGCCGGACAGCAGATTGTCTTCAGGCGCGAAGTCAATATCAACAGCGGGGCGCTGCGCTACGACGAGGTGGTCGGAACGCTGCAGGAATAGATCGAAGCCGTTGGCCTGTTGCACGAACGCGTCGGGCGTGAAAATCAACTTGGGCAGGAGGCCGTATGCAGATGTCACGGCACACGCAGGAGGCTGTCCTCGAGCATGTCATCGGGGCGATCGGCGAACCGGACTTTGCCGCGCGCGCGGCAGGCGCGGTGCTCGCCTGGCTGGACTTCGATCTGGCGACCGTCGTGATCCACCGGCGCGACAACGGCCCTGTACTGATGTTCGATAATTTTGCCGCGGCAGGCGGCAAAGAGGGCGTGCAAAACTACGTCGCCATGACGTACCGTCTGAATCCGGTCCTGCAGTTCTCCCATGGGCCCGGTGTGTTTCGCGCCTGCGATTTTCGCATCGGAGCGCAGAACATCGGTGCAGGTCTGCGGCGCTATCTGATCGAGAACCCGGACGAGGAACTCGGCTACCGCACCATCGGCTGGCCGGAAAGGCTCGAAGAAATCGGCCTGTATTTCGAGGCATGCCAGGGTGTGGTGGAGTTCGGTATCTACCGTGAACGCGCAGCACGTGGATTGTCGGCCGGCAGACTGCATGAACTCTCCGCATTGCGTGGGCCGATTGCAGCCGCGTTCGAGCGCCAGTCCGTTCTCCTCGACCGCTCGCCGCTACGCGGCACGGTGGTATCCAGGGCGCGCTTGTCACGCCGCGAGCTTGAAGTGACCGAACTGCTTCTAAGCGGTTGCGGTTCCGAAGCGATTGCGCTTCGTCTCGGCATCAGCGGCCACACCGTCAAGGATCATCGCAAACAGATCTTTCGCAAGCTCGGCATCGGCACGCTTGCCGAGTTGTTTGCGCTGTATCGCGAGCGTCACTGAGTTTGCGCATGCCCCCTCTCGAGAGGGATGGTGGCAAATTGCAGGCACAGGCACGATAAGCCCTTCATCTTATGGAGAGGCCTATGAAATACGTCCGCATGCCCATCGAAACCGAATCGCCCGAGGAGTACGGTTATGGGCGGATTCGCTATAACCTGTCGGAAAGCTCGGTGGCCGACCAGACGCTCGCCGGCCTGAATCTGCAGATTCCCGACCTCAAGCTGCTGTACGGCGAACACCGTGGCGGCGCGTCGCTACGCGCATTGATCGCCGGCGACAACACCGGCGTGAGCGTCGACGATGTGCTGGTCACGACCGGCGCGGCCGGAGCGCTCTTTATCATCGCCACCGCGCTGCTCAGTTCGTACGACCATCTGGTCGTCGTGCGCCCGAACTACGCCACCAATCTGGAGACGCCGAAAGCCATCGGCTGCCGGGTCACCTGTGTCGATCTGCTGTTCGAAGAAGGCTTTGCGATCGACTTCGACAAGCTTGCCGCCGCGATCACGCCATCCACGAAAGTCATCAGCGTGACGTGTCCGCACAATCCCACCGGCGTCATGTATTCCGAGGGCGAACTGCACGGGCTCGTCGAACTCGCGCGCAGGCATGGCTGCTATCTGCTGGTCGACGAAACCTATCGCGATCTGTCGTTCGGCCGGACGTTGCCGTTGGCGGCGTCGCTGGGCTCGCATGTCATCAGCGTGTCGTCGTTATCGAAAGCGTATGGCGTGCCGGGCATCCGGCTGGGATGGATCGTGACGAAAGATGCGCATTTGCAGCAGCTCTTCCTCGCGGCAAAAGAGCAGGTCAGCATTTGCGGCAGCGTGATCGACGAATGGGTAGGCGAGCAGATCCTCGCGCGACGCGCGGCCATTCTGGAGCCGACCCTCGCGGAAATGCGCAGCCGTCTTGCGCTGGTCACGGAGTGGATCGCCAATGAGGCCTGCCTGGAGTGGGTGGCGCCCTCAGGCGGCGTGGTCTGCTTTCCGCGCATGCGCGTGGAGCCGGCCGGCGGCACCGACGCGTTCTATCGGCGGCTGATCGACGTGCAGGGAACCTACGTCGGCCCGGGTCATTGGTTTGAGATGTCAGATGCCTATTTCAGGCTGGGCTACGGCTGGCCGACGCGTACTGAACTGGAGGCGGGGTTGACGGGCATCTCCATGGCGCTGCGCGGTTGAGTCAAATACCAGATCGCCTGTTTAAAAGCCATCCCTCAAGAAATAATAATCGCCGAATCAGCACTCGATAAACAATCGTTGGCAAACGATTGCTGAGGAATAGAAAGAAAAAATCGGCATGACGAAAATTCAGGGTTAATCCGGTATAAAGATTGCATCTTTGCCCGCCGATATACCTCATGCAGTGCTAGTGAAGTGCAAGGGCGTCGACGCGAAGATCGTCGCAGGGAGGCACTTCTCTGGCACGGCAAACAAACTACATAACCTGAGAGAAAGCACGATCCGGCCCCCTCGTAGCGAGTGAGGCGCCGGCGTGTTTTGGTTTTCTTCACGCGCGTTCAACGAGGAGAACGAAGTGGAACATTCAACGCCCGAGCGGCACCTGGAAATGACCGAGCTCAGCGCGGTCAGCGCTGCGCTAAATCGTGTTCAGGCCGTGATCGAATTCGATCTGCACGGTATCGTCCTGCATGCCAACGACAACTTCCTGAAGACCCTCGGCTACACGCTCGACGAGGTCCGCGGCCAGCATCACCGCATGTTTTGCGAACCCGCTTACGCCGATAGCGCCGCGTATCGCCAGTTCTGGGAGAAGCTTGCCCGCGGCGAGTTCGATCATGGCGAGTACCAGCGCGTCGGCCGGGGCGGCCGCGAGATCTGGATCAACGCCTCGTATAACCCGGTGTTCGACGCCGACGGCAAGCCTTACAAGGTCATCAAGTTCGCCACCGACATCACCGCGACGCGCCAGCAGAACGCCGAATACGAGGGCAAGGTGCGCGCGCTCGACCGCGCCCAGGCCGTGATCGAATTCGATCTGTCCGGCACGGTGCTGTTCGCCAACCAGAACTTCCTCGACACGCTCGGCTACCGGCTCGACGAGATCCAGGGCAAGCATCACCGCCAGTTTTGCGACGAGGCGTATACGGCCAGCGCGGAATACCGCGATTTCTGGGCCAAGCTCAATCGCGGCGAATTCGATGCGGGGCGCTACAAGCGCATCGCCAAAGGCGGCCGCGCCGTGTGGATTCAGGCCACCTACAACCCGATCTTCGACGTCGGCGGCCGGCTTCATAAGGTGATCAAGTTCGCCACCGACGTCACCGCCCAGGTCGAACTGGAAGAGCGCGTGCGCCGCCGCGCGGACGACGATCAGCGCAAGGTCGCGGCGCTATTGAACGTGGTCAGCAAGGCCGCGGCCGGCGATCTGACCGGCTCGGTCAACGTGTCCGGCAACGAGCCGATCGATCAGCTCGCCGCCGGCATCAAGCGGATGATGGACGATCTGCGCGGCGTGATCGGCAAGGTGGTGGAATCGGCGGGCGGTTTCACGGCTTCGTCGCAGGATATCGCCGGGCGCGCCAACACGGTGGCAAGCGGCGCGCAGTTGCTCGGCGCGACGGTCGAAGAAATGAACGCGTCGATCGAGGAACTGACCGCTTCGATCAATTCGATTGCCGACAATTCGCGCAGCGCCGACAACCTCGCCAAAGACACCCAGCAGGAAGCCGAGCGCGGCGCCAAGGCGATTGCCCGTTCGATCGAGGCGATGGAGCTGATCAATAAGTCCTCCGAAGATATCAGCGAGATCATCAAGGTGATCGGCGAGATTGCCAGCCAGACCAACCTGCTGGCGTTCAATGCGGCGATCGAGGCGGCGCGTGCGGGCGAACACGGGCTCGGCTTCTCGGTGGTGGCCGACGAAGTGCGCAAGCTCGCCGAGCGTTCGTCGCAGGCGACCAAGGAAATCTCGAAGCTGATCAACGAATCGGTCAAGCGGGTGACCCAGGGCAGCGAGATTTCGAAGCAGGCGGGCGAGGCGTTCGACAAGATCGTCAACGGCGTGAGCCGCACGACGCACGCGATCTCGGAGATTTCCTGCGGCGCGGACGAGCAGCTCATCGCGGCTCGCGAGGTCAGCGCGGCGATCCAGCAGGTCGCCGAGGAGACCGAGAAATCCGCCGGCGCCTGCGACACGATTGCGCGCGCCAGCGCCACGCTGATGCAGGGCGCGGAAACGCTCGATCAGACGGTCACGCGCTTTGTCGTCTAACGCGGGAGGCGCCGTGGATACGGAGCGTGAGGTCGATCAGGCGACCCGCCGGGCGTTTTTCGACCAGGTGCGGCGCCACACCGGCATCGCCATGAGCGAGCGCAAGTGGACCTTGCTGGAGGGCCGCTTGCGCCGGCGTCTGCGCGAGCTGGCGCTCACCGGCTACCGGGACTACTTGCACGTGCTGGAGGCGAAGCCGGACGAGGTGCGCGATTTCATCGATCTGGTCACCACCAACGAGACCTCGTTCTTTCGCACGCCGCGCATCTGGGAGTACTTCGCCGGGCAATTCCTGCCGCGCTGGTTCGACGCACATGCCGACACGCCCTTGCGGGTGTGGTCGGCGGCGGCGTCGAGCGGGGAGGAGGCGTATACGGTGGCGATGCTGTGCGAGGAGTTTCGCAGCCGCCATCCGGCGTTCCGCTACCGCATTCTCGCCACGGACATCGGCGACGCGATCCTGCGCAAGGCAGCGGCTGCGCACTACCAGGGCCGCAGCATCGACGGGTTGCAGCAGTCGCATCCCGAGTTGCTGGCGAAATACTTCGTCGCGGCGGACGGCGGCTTTAGCGCAGGGCCGGCGTTGCGCGCGAATGTGAGCTTTCGCAGGCACAACCTGCACGAGCCGCCGCGCGACATCGGCGCCATGGATGTCACGCTGCTGCGCAACGTGCTGATCTACTTCGATACCGACGGCCAGCAGGCGGTACTCGAAAACGTGCGTCGCGCGATGGCCCCCGAGGGCGTGTTGATCGTTGGGGAATCCGAATCGTTGAGCCGCTTCGAGATGGGTTTCGCGTTCGAGCAGCCGCTCATCTACCGCAACGGGAGGCGCCCGTGACCGACGACGTCCGCGAGATTCAGGTGCATATGTGCGCGATCGGCATCGGCCAGGGGCGCGACGTGTTGCGCGCCACGCTCGGCTCGTGCGTCGGCATTGGCCTGCTGTGGCGCGAGCGCGCAATTTATGGCCTCGCGCATTGCCTGCTGCCCGACGCACCCACCCGGCCCGAGGGCAACGGCGCCAAATATGTGACCCAGGCCATTCCCTCGCTGCTCCGCTTGATGCAGGTCGAACGGGCTTCGCACGATGCGCTGGAGGCCGTGCTGGCAGGCGGCGCGAATATGGTCCATTACGAACGCCGGCCGGCGCACGCGCCGATCGGCGAACAGAATGTCCGCACCGCGCAGCAGTTGCTCGCAGCGCTCGGCGTGCGCGTGGTGCATGTGGATGTGGGTGGCGAATGCGGCAGGCAACTGCTGATCGATTGCCATCAGCATGCGTTCGCTGTGACAAAATTTACCCGCACGCTCTGAACGGGGGCCTCAGCATGGATATCAACGCTACGTCCGCGAGCAGTTCCGCCGTCGAACTGTTCGGTTCATTCCATCTCGGCGAGACCGAACTCGCGCTGCCGGTCGCGGCCTTGCAGGAGGTGGTCAACTATCCGGCGGCCGTCACGCCGGTGCCGCTTGCGCCCACTCATCTGCTCGGACTCTTCAATCTGCGCGGCACGCTGATTCCCATTGTCGACCTGCGCCAGTTGCTGCATTTGCCGGACGACACCGCGCGCGCCGCCAGCAAGATCGCCATCGTCGAACTGGGCGACGTGCGCGTGGGGCTGCAGTTCGATACGACCGGCGAAATCCTGCGCGTGCCGGCTGCGCAGAAGATTACGTTCGAGCGTACGGACCACGCTCCGCCGATCATCTGCGGTGCGCTGAAACTCGACGGCGGCGAGCGGATCCTGCAGATCCTCTCGGCAGCCGCGCTGCTCGGCTTGCCCGACGTGCCGCAGTTGCATCATCGCGCCGCGGCGACGGAGCGGCGCGTGCAGCAGGCACAGCGTCGCCAGACCGTGTCGTTTCGCGTCGCCGGGGCGCATCTCGCGCTGCCGATGGCCGCGATTCAGGAGATCATCCGCGTGCCGGCCATGCATCCGTCGCCGCTCGCCGACGAGGTCTGCATCGGCATGCTGAACCTGCGCGGCACGACGGTGCCGGTGATCGACTTTGCCCGCTTCATGGGCCTTGCACGTGACGACGCGGCAGCGTCCGGCCACGCCGCGGCTTCCGATGAACGGCGCATTGTGGTGCTCAACCAGTACGACGTGCATGTCGGCCTGATGGTCGACGAGGTGCGCAGCATCGTCGGCTACCGCGACGACGAACTGATGGTGATGCCCGCCTATAGCCGCCGGCACGTTGCGTTGTTCGCGGGTTGCCTCGGCAACGAAGGACGCGACAGCATCATCCTGCTGAGTCCGGATGCGCTCTGCACGCATCCGCGGATTACCGCCGTGGCTCAGGGTCATCGCGACCTGTACCGCGACAGAACCCAGACGGAGGCTTCGAACCGGCGCGGCGGCACGCGCGAGACCTATGTGACGTTCCGCCTCGGACATCTGCTCGGCGTGCGCATCGGCCAGTTGCGCGAGGTGATCGACTACTCGGACGAGATCGTCGCGACGCCGGGCGCGCCCGCTTTCGTGCGCGGCGTGCTGCATCTGCGCCGCGAACTCCTCACGGTGATCGACGTGCGCGCCATGTACGGCATGCCGTCCTACGAAGACCCGACGCACGCGAAGATCCTGATCGTCGAACATCGCGGCGAAAAGTACGGACTCGTGGTCGACGCGGTCGACAACATCGTGACCATCGAGTCCGGCAGCCGGATTCCGGTCCCGGCCATGCTGACGCGCCAGCTCGGCAACGGCTGGGGCAACGGCATGACGGAAGCCGTCGAGTTGCCGGGACGCGGCACCTTGATGCTGATCGACCTGGCCACACTGTGCGAACGCGTCGCGGTGGAGTCGGTGGCCTGACGGCCGGCGTGTGGGTGCGAGGGCAGACGGCCGCCGCGCTTTTTTTGCGCCGCGGCTCCGCGCCTACTGTTCGGCGACCGGTTCCGCGACCGGTTCCGCCGGCGACTGCGCCACGTTCGCGAGTCCGCAGAACCAGTCGCCGCTGTGAGGCGGATATTGCCAGCGCGTGTCCTGCTTCAGGACCGTCGCGCACTGGTCATGCAAGGTGATGCCCGGATCGGCGGAAGTGCATTGCAGGGCCACCGTTGCGGTGGCTGCGTTGGCTGCGGTGGCCGCCCTGGCTGCGTTCGCGGCGTCGGCCGTGTCTGCCTTGCCCGCGTCAGGTTGCGCATGCGCGATGGCGCGCCGGTCCGGGTCGCGGGATAACTCATGCGAACCCGGTGCCGGCTGGTCGGGCTTGTCCGGCTGAGCCGCCGGGCCGCCTTGCGGGAGGCTCGCCAGCAGGCGCTGCAACTCTTCGATGCGCCCGGTGTACCAGGTTTTCAGGCAGGCTTCGTCGCTGCAGTTCGCTTCGCGCCAGGCCCATTTGCTGTCGCTGTCGGCGCGGAACGCCTTGGGGTTGGCGACGGCGCGGCGCGCCTGACGGTACAGCTTGCCGAGCAGGTCGTCGAGGGTGGACAGATCGGCTCGATGGCAGATCAATTGCTCCGGGACCGAGCGGCCCTTGTTGCAATCGAAGCTGGTCGCATGGGCCGGCAGGTGGATGAGCAGCAAGCTCGCGAGAGTGGCAGTGCGGAATATCTTCATGGCGGTACCGGCGAAACAGGGGTTCGGGGTGTGCGATGAATGATCGGCTGAACTGGAATCGCGCAGACCTCAAAAAAAGGACGAGTTTGCGATCTGCTTACCAAATGTTTCCCATGCGGTTTCCTGCGCGGCCACGAATGACCTGCGGCGTTCATCGGGATGCGGTACGCTAGGTCTCGCAGCGACCAGCAAACCGCGACAATCAGAAAACCGCCCCGACCTCAGGAGGCCGCAATGCGAAGACAGTTCGTGCAGTGCTGTTATGCAGGGTTGACCAGTCTGTTGCTCGTGCCCGCTGCCGCCTTTGCGCAGACCCAGGCCGTCACCAATGGTCCGGTGAACCTTCGTGCCGGGCCCGCACGAGACTATCCGGTGGTGTCGCAATTGCCGGGCGGCGCACCCGTCACGGTGATGGGCTGCGTGGCCGGTTATAGCTGGTGCGATGTCGCACTGCCGAACCTGCGCGGCTGGGTATATGCAGGCCGTATCAGCTACCCTTATCAAGGTAACCCGGTGCCGGTGCTGAACTACGGCACGGTGATCGGTTTGCCTATCGTCACGTTCTCGATCGGCACGTATTGGGGCAACTATTACCGTGGGCGGCCGTGGTATCGCGATCAATCGCGTTGGGCGCATCGCCCGCCGCCGCGCCCGCCGCATTCCGGCGCGGGACGCCCGCCCGGACGTCCGCCCGGTCCGCCGCCGGGTGGTCCAGGCGGCAGGCCGCCAGGTGGGCGCCCACCGGGGAATGCGGGTGGACGGCCGCCGGGTAATGCGGGCGGCAGGCCGCCGGGCGGCCAGCCCCCAGGCGGCCAGCGTCCCGGCGCAGGCGGGCAGCGCCCGGGCGGTTCAGGCGGCTCCGGTGGCCGGCCACCGGGAGGCGGAGGCCGGCCGGGCGGAGGTGGCGGGGGTGGCAAGCAGGGCAGGCCGCCGCAGGGCAACTAGGCGGATCTCACCGCATCTCATTGGAGACAGGAGTAATGGCATTGGGTGAACACAAGACGGGCGGCGCGATGGCGGTCGGTCTCGCGACCGTGGCCGCCGACGGCACGATTCTCGATAGCTGGTTTCCCGAGCCCGAGCTGGCCGACGAGCCGCTCGCCGGGGGCACGGTGCGTCTGTCGCACGACGACGTGTCGCGGGCGATCGGCGACGCGGCCGCGAACTGCCTCGGCCCCGACGAGCGTCGCGGCGTCGAGGTGGTCGGCGTGCGGACCGCGATCGCGTCGCTTGCCGAGCCGCCGCTCGATGCGCATGACGTCTACCTGCGCCTGCATCTGCTCAGTCACCGGCTGATCAAACCGCACGAAGCGAATCTGAACGGATTGTTCGGATTGCTTGCCAACGTCGCATGGACCTCGTTCGGCCCCTGCGCCGTGGAGGCGGTGGCCCAGATCCGGATGAAGGCGCGCGCCGCGCGCACCTCGTTCGAAGTCACCAGCATCGACAAATTCCCGCGCATGACCGATTACGTCGTACCGTCGGGCGTGCGCATCGCCAATGTGGACCGGGTGCGCCTCGGCGCCTATCTTGCGCCCGGCACCACGGTGATGCACGAGGGCTTCTGCAATTTCAACGCGGGCACGCTCGGCGTTTCGATGGTCGAAGGGCGCATCAGTTCAGGCGTGGTGGTCGACGACCACAGCGATATCGGCGGCGGCGCGTCGATCATGGGCATGCTCTCGGGCGGCGGCAAGCAGGTGGTTTCGGTAGGCAAGCGCTGCCTGCTGGGCGCGAATGCGGGTATCGGCATTTCGCTCGGCGACGACTGCGTCGTCGAGGCCGGTTGCTATGTCACGGCGGGCACACGGGTGAGCTTGCCGGACGGTTCGGTGGTCAAGGCCGCGACGCTGTCGGGGCAGCCCGACTGGCTGTTCCGGCGCAATTCGCAAAGCGGCGCGGTCGAAGCGATTCCGCGCAACAAAGCATGGGGGCAACTGAATCCGGATTTGCACAAGCACAACTAGGTGGCCGGCATGGCCTCGCCATGCCCGATGGATCAATTGATGCGTCCAGGCGTAAACCCCAGTGTGCCGTAGGCCCAAACCTGCCGATGTTGCGATAGGGGGCTCAGATATGACTTGCCAGGTGACACCAGGTGACACGGTTGGAGCAGCGTCTGACAGCACCCGCTATCCATCGGGGCTGGCTGAGCAATTGCTGGCCTCCGAGCGCAGCGTACTGCGGCTGATCACGCGCAATACGCCGCTGCCGGAACTGCTGGACGAAGTGTGCCGCTACGCGGAGGCCCTGCTCGGCGAGGCCGCGAGTTGTTCAATCCTGCTGCTCGACGAGGACGGCGTCCATGTGCGCGCCGGCGGTGCGCCCTCGCTGCCGAAGTCCTATACGGCCGCGCTCGACGGCGCCGTCATCGGTCCGCAGGTCGGCTCGTGCGGCACGGCGATGTACCTGCGGCGCATGGTGGTGGTCGAGGACATCGAAACGGATCCGCTGTGGGCGGACTACCGGCAGCTCGCCTTGCCGATCGGCCTGCGCGCCTGCTGGTCGATTCCGTTCGAGAACGAAGAAGGCAGGGTGCTCGGCGCCTTCGCGGTCTACCATCGCACGCGGCGGCGCCCCGGTCTCGAAGAAGAAGCGATGCTGCGCAATATCGGCCGCAGTGTCGGCCTCGCGGTCCACCAGGACGCCATTGCGCAACGCCTCGCACAAAGCGAAGAGCATCACCGTCTGGTGGTCGATCACCTGAATGAGGGCATCGTCGTGCAGGCGCGCGGCGGCATCGTGCTGGCCTGCAATCCGAGCGCGCAGCGCATGCTGCATGCGGGGGCGGACCTGATCGGCCGCGATATCCTGACCGTGATGGTGCGCGCCTATCATGAAGACGGCACGCCGATCGCTCACGCCGACCGCCCGACGGTGCGCGCGCTCGCCACCGGCAAAGCGCAGCTCGGCCTGACGCTCGGGCTCGAACTCACCGACGGCGAGATCATCTGGATCACCCTGAACGTGGTGCCGATCCTGAAGCCCGGCGAGCGCGAGCCGGGTTCGGTACTGGTCTCGTTCACCGATATCGGCCCGGTGCGCCAGGCCCAGCAGCAACTCAAATACCTCGCCACCCGCGATTCGCTCACCGGCCTCTATAACCGCGCCTATCTGACCGAGCGGATGCGCGACCTGTTCGAGCCGTCGGGGCTGGAGACCGAGCTGGCGCGCGTCGCCGTGCTGTTCGTCGATCTGGACGGCTTCAAGAAGGTCAACGACACGGCCGGCCACGAAGCGGGCGACGCGCTCCTGTGCAGCGTGGCGCGCCGGCTGGCGTCGTGCGTCGCGCCGGAGGACACGCTTGCGCGGGTAGGCGGCGACGAGTTCGTGATCGTCGTGAGCGGCTACAACGACACCGGCGATCTGATCGCGCTGGCGCGGCAGATTCTCGAGACGGTGGGCGTGCCGTTCGCCGTGGCCGACAACGAGTACTACCTGGGCGCGTCGATCGGCATCAGCCTGTTTCCGGAAGACGGCCTCGATGTGCCCACCCTGATGCGCAATGCCGACTCGGCGATGTACTCGGCCAAGCAGCGCGGCCGCAACAACTTCCAGTTCTTTACGGCGGAGCTGAACCAGCATCTGCAACGGCGTTTTGCCATCGAGCAGTTCCTGCGCCGCGCGCTGGCGGCGGGCGAGCTGAGTCTCGTCTACCAGCCGATCATCGACAGCCGGCTCGGCCGCACGGTGGGCGCGGAAGCGCTGCTGCGCTGGTACAACAGCGAACTGGGCGACGTGTCGCCGGTGGAGTTCATCCCGGTCGCGGAGGACACGGGGCTGATCGTCGCAATCGGCACCTGGGTGCTGGAGCGCGCCTGCGAGCAACTGGCCGAATGGCGGCGCACCCTCGCGCCGGACCTCGTGATTGCGGTGAATCTCTCGCCGCGCCAGGTGAGCGAGGGGCTGGTCGAGCGCATCGAGCGCTGTCTTGCACGCTGCGGACTCGGACCCGATGCGCTGGAGCTCGAGATTACCGAGCGCCTGCTGATGAGCGACAGCGAAACCGTGCTGCCGATCCTGAGCGCGCTCAGCAACATGGGCGTGCGGATCTCCGTCGACGATTTCGGCACCGGCTATTCGTCGCTGTCGTATCTGAAGCGCTTTCCGCTGCATAACCTGAAAATCGACCGCTCGTTCGTGGCCGGTCTGCCGGACCATCGCGACTCCATCGCGATCACCCAGGCCGTGGTGGCGATGGCGCATTCGCTCGGCATGAACGTCACGGCCGAAGGGGTGGAGACGGCGGCGCAGGCGTCGTTTCTGCGCTCGATCGAGTGTGACAAGCAGCAGGGCTATCTGTTCAGCCGCCCGGTGGCGGCGAGCGCCTATGCGCGCAGCCTGGCGGAAACCGGCCAGCCGGCCGGCGAGGCGGGGGTGTTGCGGCAGATGGAGTAAGGTGCCGGGAGCGGCGTCGCATCGCCAAGCGCTGCCGCTTCGTCTAAAGTCATGCATTCCTCCCCCTCTCGACCAACGAGGTCACGAATGCAACTGATCGGCATGCTGGACTCCCCCTATGTGCGTCGCGTAGCGATTTCGCTGGCCGTGCTCGACCTGCCTTTCGAGCATCGCAGCGTGTCGGTGTTTCGCCAGTTCGACGAATTCGCGAAGATCCACCCGGTGGTCAAGGCGCCGACCTTTATCGAGGACGACGGCACCCTGCTGATCGATTCGAGCCTGATCCTCGATCATCTCGACCATAAGGTCGAGCCTGCCCGCCGCCTGCTGCCCGAGGAGCCCGCGGCGCGGCTGCAGGCGCTGAGCCTGATCGGCTTCGCGCTCGCAGCCACCGAAAAGGCCATGCAGACGGCCTACGAGCGCAATCTGCGGCCGCAGGAGTTTCAATTCGAGCCGTGGGTCGAGCGGATCCAGAAGCAGATGCACGCCGCGTTCGGCGAACTCGAGACGCGTCTGGCGGGCCGCGAGGGCTGGCTGTTCGGCGAGCGCCTGATGCAGCCGGATATCACGGTGGCCGTCGCCTGGCGCTTCACGCAGTTCATGCTGCCGGGCGTGCTCGATGACGCGCGTTATCCGGCGCTGGCGGCGTTTTCCGCACGCGCCGAGGCGCTGCCGGCGTTTATCGGCGCGCCGCTCGAGTAACCCGGGTTCTTGCCCGAACCGCGCCGCGCCCCAGCGGCCGGCCCTGAGCGGGCCGTTCGGCGCGCGGTGGCGGATTGTTCACATTCCTCGACAAGTCCCTTCGCTTTCCGGCTATTTATCCGCGCGCGGCGGATGCCTAGAATCCCACCATCGAAACGAAAGTAGCGTCTCGCCGAAGCGGCCCGACGCGGTCGGGAGTGGGAAATGCGAGCATTGATCGAAAGACAGCTTTATCACCCATCGGTGGTCCTGCCGATGGTGGCCTTGATGCAAATGATGGTGGCGCAGGATTTCAACCTGAGCCAGGTGGGCCTGATGGTGGCCACGAAGGGCGCCCGGGCGGCGCTGCAACGCTCGCGCCAACTGATCTGCGCGGCACACTGCCACGGCTGAACGCGCCGTACCAATCTCCTCCGCGAGCGCTAGCGTAAGATGGCACAACGCTGCCATCAGCCCTCGGGAGACATGTCATGCCCCAGCATTTCGATGCAGTCGTGATCGGCACCGGACAAGGCGGCTCGCCGCTCGCGGTGCGCCTCGGCGCAAGCGGCCGCAAGACAGCCGTGATCGAGCGGGCCGCGTTCGGCGGCACCTGCGTGAACGTCGGTTGCACCCCCACCAAGAGTTATGTCGCGAGCGCGCGCGTCGCGCACGTGGCGCGTCATGCGGCCGGCTACGGCGTGCAGGTGGCGGGCGCGGTGAGCGTCGATCTGGCGCAGGTCAAGGCGCGCAAGGACCGGATCATCGGCGAGTCGCGCAGCGGCGTCGAAAAGTGGCTGCGCGGCGCGGCCAATGTCACCGTGTTGCAGGGTCATGCGCGTTTTACCGGTCCGCATGCGCTGAGCGTCAGCGGACCCGACGGCCGGATCGTCGACGCACTCGAAGCGGACGAGATCTTCATCAACACCGGCACGCGTGCGGTCGTGCCGCCGCTCGACGGCATCGAGCGCATCCGCTACTACACCAATTCCACGCTGCTTGAACTGACCGCGTTGCCCGAGCATCTGGCGATCGTCGGCGGCAGCTATATCGCGCTCGAATTCGCGCAGATCTTCCGCCGCTTCGGCAGCCGGGTGACGGTGATCGTGCGCGGCGAGCGCGTGCTCGCCCGCGAGGACGCCGACTTCGCGCTGGCTGTGCAGAAGGTGCTGACGCGCGAAGGCATCGAATTTCGTTTTGGCGTGCAACCGCAGCGCGTCGAGCCGCTTGACGGCGAGGGCGTGCGGATCGCGTTCGAAGGCGCGCAGCCAGTTGTCGACGCGTCGCATCTTCTGTTCGCCACCGGCCGCAGGCCGAATACCGACGACCTGGGCCTGGCCGCCGCCGGCCTTGAAACGGACCGGCACGGCACGATTCCGGTCGACGGTTTCTTGCGCACGCGCGTGCCCGGCATCTGGGCGATCGGCGATGTCAACGGCCGTGGTGCGTTCACCCATACGTCCTACGACGACTACCAGATCGTGGCGGCGAATCTCGTCGACGGCGGCACGCGCAGCGCCGATACCCGCATCATGGCGTACGCGGTTTTCGTCGATCCGCCGCTGGCCCGCGTGGGTCTGTCCGAGACCGAGGTGCGCGCCTCCGGCCGCGCCGCGCTGATCTCGACCATGCCGATGTCGCGCGTCGGCCGCGCGCGCGAACGCGGCGAGACCGACGGCTTCATGAAGGTGCTGGTCGACGCGGAAACCAAGCAGATCCTCGGCGCGGCGATTCTCGGCATTGAGGGCGATGAAGCGATTCACACCTTCATCGACATCATGACGGCCGGCGCGCCATATCCGACGCTGCAGTACGCGATGCATGTCCATCCGACCATCAGCGAACTGGTGCCCACCTTGCTCGACGGCCTGAAGCCAATGAAGTAAAACTTCGCGCCGCGGTCCCGCGCGCGTGCACGAGACGCTTTGCAACTGCTGACCTTGGGAGTCGCCATGCCGGCGATCGGCAATCTGTTTGACATCGGTTCAACGCAAGGCGCCGACGAGCGCTTCGATACGCTCGTCGAGCAGGGCGGCATGACGATCGAGCGCATCGTCTCAACTGGACAGGCGAGTCCACCGGGCTTCTGGTACGACAGCCCGCGCGACGAATGGGTCGTGCTGCTGACGGGCGCGGCGAGCCTCGAGTTCGAAGGCGACCCGCAACTACACGCGCTGCAGGCGGGCGATCATGTGCTGATCGAGGCGCATTGCCGGCATCGGGTAGCGTGGACGCATGAGACGGAGCCGACGGTGTGGCTGGCGGTTCACCATGAGGCGGGCGTATGACCCTGACGACACGCGCCAACCTCAATCCAACGATCGCCCGGATAGGCCTGATTTCCGACACGCACAATCTCGTGCGACCGGAAGCGTTGCAGCATCTCGCGGGCTGCGATGCCATTATCCATGCGGGCGATATCTGCGAGCAGGCAGTGCTCGATGCGCTCGAACGGATTGCGCCCGTCACCGCCGTGCGCGGCAACAACGACACCGGCGACTGGGCCCGCGCACTCCCCACGCAGGCGATGCTCACGGCGCAGCAGGTGACGATTCTGGTGGTGCACGACATCGCCGAGGTGGAGGCCGATCCGCGCAGCAAGGGGATCGGCGTCGTCGTCACCGGGCACTCGCACAAGCCGCTGATCGACGAGCGCGACGGCGTGCTGTTCGTGAACCCGGGTAGCGCGGGGCCGCGGCGCTTCAGGCTGCCGGTGTCGGCGGGACTGTTGATCGTCGACGGCGCGCGTGCGACGGCCACGCTGCATACGCTGCTGACGTAAAAACGGGTCGCCCATGCCGAGGCATGGGCGACCCGCTTGTCTGCACGAGGCCGTTGGCCCCGGCCGTCGGATCAGGCCGCGCGCTTAAGCCCGCGCCGTCGCGCCCGACGCATACTCCTCATCCATCTCTTCGGCCTCGCGCTCGCCGCGCAGCACGGCGTGCGCTTCAGCACGCGTGGCGACGCAGGGACCCGAGCCGAGCAGCGGCTGGCGCGCGGTTTCGCGCAAGGCGAGCACCGACACGATACCGATCAGCGAGGCGCCCATCAGATAGTACGCGGGCATCATCAGATTGCCGGTGCGATCGACGAGCCATGCGGCCACGAGCGGCGTGGTGCCGCCGAACAGCGAGACGGAGATATTGAAGCCGATCGCCAGCGCGCCATAACGGATCCGCGTGGGAAAGAGCGCCGGCAACGCCGACGGCATCACGCCCGTGAAGCACGACAGCAGCACGCCGAGAATCAGCAGGCCGCCGAACACCGGCAGCATCGCGCCCGTGCGGATCAGCAGGAGGGCCGGAATCGACAGCGCGAACAGGCCCACGCAGCCCAGCAGCATCACCGGCTTGCGGCCGATCGTGTCGGACAGGCGGCCGGCGAACAGCGTCATCGGCATCATCAGCACCATCACCAGCAGCACCAGAAAGAGGCCGTGCGTTTCGTCGAAGTGCAGCGTCGACGACAGATAGCTCGGCAGATACGACAGCGCCATGTAGTCGGTCACGTTGAAGATCAGGACGAGGCCGACGCACAGCAGCAAGGGCTTCCATTGCTTCGCCAGCAAATCGCGCAACGATTGCGTGGGCAGCGCCTTGTCTTCCGCTTCGCGCTCCTCCGCCTGCTTCTTGAACGCCGGCGTTTCTTCGAGCTTCATGCGGATGTAGAGACCCACCAGACCCAGCGGCCCGGCAATCAGGAACGGCACGCGCCAGCCCCACGACAGCAGCGCTTCGTGCGACAGCGTGGCCGTCAGCACGGCGACGGTCCCGGCGCCGAGCACATAGCCGATCAGTGTGCCGAATTCGAGGAAGCTGCCCATGAAGCCGCGGCGCTTGTCGGTCGAGAATTCGGCGATGAAGGTCGCCGCGCCGCCGTATTCGCCGCCGGTCGAAAAGCCCTGCACCAGACGCGCCACGAGCAGCAGTGCCGGGGCGAGGATGCCGATCGACGCATAGCTCGGAATCAGGCCGATCGCGAAGGTGCCGGCGGCCATCATGATCATGGTCATGGCGAGCACGCGCTGGCGGCCGATGCGGTCGCCGAGCGGCCCGAACACCATGCCGCCGACAGGCCGCACGAGGAACGCCGCCGCGAAGGTGCCGAAGGTGGCGATCAACTGCGCGGAGGGGCTGCTCGAGGGGAAGAACACCCGGCCGAGCGTCACGGCGATGTAGCTGTACACGCCGAAGTCGAACCATTCCATGGCGTTGCCGAGCGCCATGGCGCCGACTGCACGTTTGAGGAGGGATTTGTCGACGACCGTGATGTCGTCGAGGGTGAGGCGTTGTTCCTGCTTTTTGTGTCGCCAGAAGCCGTTGCTGGAAGCGGTCAAGGTGAAAACTCCAATGACTGCGACGAAACTCATGAAAACGCACATGAACGTTCCGCCACGGGTGCTGGGAAAGTGCAGTTTCGCGAACCGGGCGAGGGCGAATGCCGGGCTTCGATGGACCTGACGGGGCGGCGGCGTGAAAAAAAGAAACGCCGATGCCCGCGCCATGTCGCCTACGCGCATGTCGCGAAAAATTGCACTGCTCTAGGTGCTGCTGATTGTTTGCAACTGCGTGGCCGTGGAAGGGGGGCAGTTGCATGAGGACGCTGGGGAAGCCTGAAACCGCCCGGGCGCCGCTGAAAGGCTTGGCACGAAAAAGGCCGGTGATGAGCGCGAGAATCTCGCGATGTAACCGACAAGCCTTCTTGTATAAAAACTGTTCAAACCGCTATGAGTCGCGCACGGCGCCGCACAGTGAATTGAACGCGAATGATGGTGAATTGCTGTTGGAACGAAGAACATGATAGCACGATGACGGAGGATCGTGCAAACGCAGCGGCCCGGCGGAGCGGGTGGAGGCGGCTGAATCCCTTGCGGGGCGGGGGATCCGGGAGAGTGAGAAAATTTGAAACGGGGGCTTAAAAGTGGCCTGTGCAACGACCCGCCAGGAGGTCCAGGCCCAGCCGGACAGGCGAAAAAAATCCGCGCACGCGGCGCGGATTTTTCGTCGGACGGGCATCGAATGCACCCGGCGATGCGCGGCCCTCACGGGCGCCTATCGGATCAACTCTCCGACGGCGGCACGAACCCCGACGCCTGGTCGGCGCCTTCGCCGAAGAAGAACTTCTCGGTCTGCTTCATCAGATACTGGCGCGCGCGCGGATCGGCCATATTCAGGCGGTTTTCGTTGATCAGCATGGTTTGCTGCTTGAGCCACGCCTGCCAGGCTTCCTTCGAAATGCTTTCGTAGATCCGCTTGCCGAGTTCGCCCGGCAGCGGCGGGAAATCGAGGCCTTCGGCTTCCTTGCCGAGCTTCGCGCATTGAACCATACGAGCCATGCTGTGCTTCTCCTGTAATCGGTGGGGGCGCTGTTGCGTGCTGGTGCGCACGGTTGCGCGTGGTTGCGTTATATCTCGGGCAGTCGCTTTATGAGGCCACTCAGAGCTGTTTCATCAGCACGAGCGACTTGCGCTGCCAGTTATAGAGGCGGCGGCGATCTTCCGGCAGGTCGTCGACCGTTGCCTTCACAAAGCCGCGTTTCAGGAACCAGTGTTCGGTGCGCGTCGTCAGCACGAAAATGCGCGTGAGGCCGCGCGCGCGGGCGCGTTGCTCGATGCGCTTGAGCAGCCGCTCGCCGTCGCCGGTGCCTTGCGCTTCGGGGGCGACCGTGAGGCACGCCATTTCGCCGATGCGTTCCTGCGTGTACGGATAGAGCGCCGCGCAGCCGAACAGCACGCCATCGTGCTCGATCACCGAGAAATGGTCGATGTCGCGTTCGATCTGGTGACGGCCGCGCCGCACGAGGGTGCCGTCCGATTCGAGCGGCTCGATCAGCGCCAGAATGCCGCCGACGTCGTCCGGTGTCGCTTCGCGCAGGCTCTCGAGGTTCTCGTACGAGATCATCGTGCCGACGCCATCGTGCAGGAACAGTTCGAGCAGCAGGCTGCCGTCGAGCGCGTAGGGAATGATGTGGGCCCGTGCCACGCCGCCGCGGCAGGCGCGGATCGAATGCTTCAGATAGAAGCCGGCGTCGCCGGTGACTTCGCCGCTTTCGTGCAGCTTGTACGCGTCGTCCAGCGACAGTTCGCGCATCAGTTCGGGACCGTCCTCGCCGTCCTGCATCAGGCCGGGCGTTTCGGTCAGGAACACGATCTTGTCGGCGCGCAGCGCGATGGCCGCCGCCGAGGCGACGTCTTCCATGGACAGATTGAAGGCCTCGCCGGTAGGCGAGAAACCGAGCGGCGACAGCAGCACGAGCTTGCGGCTCGCGAGCGAATGGCGGATCGAGTCCGCGTCGATCTTGCGCACCACGCCGGTGTGGGCGAAGTCGACGCCGTCCAGAATGCCGACCGGCCGCGCCGTCACGAAGTTGCCGGACACCACGCTGATGTGCGCGTGCGCCATCGGCGTGTTCGGCAAACCCTGGCTGATGGCGGCTTCGATGTCGAGACGCACTTCGCCCGCCGCTTCTTTCGCGGATTCGAGCGCGCGCGCATCCGTGATGCGCATGCCGTGCGAAAACTCGGACTCCACGCCGTGCAGGCTCATCTGCTCTTCGACCTGCGGTCGCGAGCCGTGGACGAGCACGATCTGGATGCCCATGGCCTGCAACAGCGCGATGTCTGAGACGAGCGCATTCAGCAGCCCCTGATGCACCACCTCGCCGCCGAACCCGACGACGAACGTCTTGTTGCGGAACGCGTGGATATAGGGGGCAACCGAGCGCATCCAGTCGACGAATTGCGCGTGTTGCGAGTCGGATTCCGTAGCGCCGGACGTGGCCGGAGCGCTCGCGGGCGTGGGGACGAGGTCGGTTTGGGAATTCATGCCCGGGATTATAATGCGCCCCCATGTCGAATGTACCCAAAAGTCCCGCTCCGGCGAACGAGAAAACGGCGCGAGACGCCGCATCAGACCCATCGCGCGAGTCGCACGGCGAGGCGGAGCGGCGTGCGTCGCCGGCCGGCGGCGCGCAACAGCGGCCGCAGAAGGCTCCACAGAAGGCTCCTCAGAAGGCTCCTCAGAAGGGGCCGCAGCCGCGTCCGGCGCAGCCAGGAAAAACAAGCCAGGCGCAACCGCAGCGCGCGCGTGACGACGCGCGCCGTCAGGCGGATGCAGGTCAGGGGACGGATCAACGGGAGCGGAATGCGCCTCGGAATGCGCCTCGGAATGCGCCTCGCGACGCGCACAACACGGCCGGCCCGACGCGCGGCGCCGACGCCGGGCGCGCGCCTCGCGCACCACGTCCCGTGCGCACGGTCGAACCCAATCCGATTCCACCGATCTCCTTCCCCGAAGCGCTGCCGGTCTCCGGACGGCGTGACGAAATCGCCCGGGCGATTGCAGAGAATCAGGTGGTGATCGTCTGTGGCGAAACGGGTTCGGGCAAAACCACCCAGTTGCCGAAAATCTGCCTCGCACTCGGGCGCGGGCTCGGCGCGGGCGGTTCGGGACTGATCGGCCACACGCAGCCACGGCGGATCGCGGCATCGGCGACGGGCCGGCGCATCGCCGAAGAACTCGGCACGCCGTTCGGCGAAGTGGTCGGCTACAAGGTGCGCTTTACCGACAATCTGTCGCCGGGCGCCTCGGTCAAATTGATGACGGACGGCATCCTGCTCGCCGAAACGCAGACCGATCCGCTGCTCAAGGCCTACGACACGCTGATCATCGACGAAGCGCACGAGCGCAGCCTGAACATCGATTTCCTGCTCGGCTATCTGCGCGAGGTTTTGCCCAAACGTCCCGATCTGAAACTGATCGTGACCTCGGCGACCATCGACGCGGATCGTTTCGCGCGCCACTTCGGCACGGAAGAGAAGCCTGCGCCGGTGATCGAGGTGAGCGGCCGCCTGTACCCGGTCGAGGTGCGCTATCGCCCGGTGGCGGAAGACAGTCCGGCGGTGAAGTCCGCCGAGGGGTCGTCTTCGTCGTCCTCGCGCGAGCGGCCCAAAACCCAGCGCGAGACCGATCGCGACCTGATGGACGCGATCATCGACGCCGTGGACGAACTGTGCCGCGTAGGCCCCGGCGACGTACTGGTGTTCCTGCCGGGCGAGCGCGAGATTCGCGATGCCGCCGAGGCGCTGCGCAAGCACCATCCGCCGCATACGGAAATTCTGCCGCTGTTCGCGCGGCTGTCGGCGGCGGAGCAGGAGCGCGTGTTCCGTTCTTCCAACGCGCGACGCATCGTGCTGGCCACCAACGTTGCGGAAACCTCGCTGACGGTGCCGGGGATCCGCTACGTCGTCGATACGGGTTTGGCGCGCGTGAAGCGCTACTCGTATCGCAACAAGGTCGAGCAGTTGCAGGTCGAGTCCATCTCGCAGGCGGCGGCCAACCAGCGCGCCGGACGCTGCGGCCGGGTCGCGGACGGCGTGTGCATCCGCCTGTATGAGGAAAGCGACTTCCAGTCGCGCGTGCGCTTCACCGATCCGGAGATCCTGCGCTCGTCGCTGGCTTCCGTGATTCTGCGGATGAAGTCACTGCATCTGACCGCAATCGAAACCTTCCCGTTCATCGAGCCGCCGCCCGGCCGCGCGATTGCCGACGGTTATCAGTTGCTGAACGAGCTCGGCGCCGTCGACGACGACAACGAACTCACGCCGCTCGGCCGCGAGCTGGCGCGCCTGCCGCTCGATCCGCGCGTCGGCCGCATGATTCTCGCCGCGCGCGACCAGCAGGCGCTGCGCGAAGTGTTGATCATCGCGAGTGCGCTGTCGGTGCAGGATCCGCGCGACCGGCCGATCGAAGCGCAGGAGCAGGCCGATCAGGCGCATCGGCGCTTCGCCGACGAGCGCTCCGAATTCCTGCAATGGCTCAAGATCTGGAACTGGTTCGACGAGGCAATCGCGCACAAGAAGTCGAACCGCCAGCTGCACGACGAGTGCCGCGCCAATTTCCTCTCGCAACTGCGCCTGCGCGAATGGCGCGACGTGCATTCGCAATTGCTGACGGTGGTGCGCGAGCACGGCTGGCGCATCAACGAGGCCGAGGCGACCTTCGAGCAGATCCACCTGGCGCTGTTGACCGGCTTGCTCGGCAATATCGGCCTGAAAGCCGACGACGAGCCTTACTACCTCGGCGCGCGCACCATCAAGTTCTATCTGTGGCCGGGTTCGGCGCTGGTGAAGAAAGCCGGCCGCTGGGTGATGGCCGCGGAGCTGGTCGAGACGAGCCGCCTGTACGCGCGCTGTATCGCGAAGATCGAGCCGGAGTGGATCGAACAGATCGGCGCGCATCTGTTGAAGAAGTCGCTCTCCGAGCCGCATTGGGAAAAGCGCGCGGCGCAGGTGTCGGCTTTCGAACGGGCGGTGCTGTACGGTCTGCCGATTTATCACCGGCGCCGTGTGAGCTTCGGCAAGCAGGATCCGGCGCGGGCACGCGAGCTGTTCATCCGCGGTGCGCTGGTGGAGGGCGAGTTCGACACGAAGCTGGCGTTCTTCGCGCACAACCGCAAGCTGCTCGCGGACATCGAGCAGCTCGAACACAAATCGCGCCGCCAGGACGTGCTGGTCGACGACGAACTGATTTACGGCTTCTACGATCAGGCGTTGCCGCAGGGTATCTATACGGGCGCGTCGTTCGAGCGCTGGTATCGCGACGAAGTGAAGAAGAGCGGTCAGCCGGAAGACAAGCTGCGTTTGCTGTATCTGTCGCGCGACGATCTGATGCGTCATGAGGCGGCCGGCGTTACCACAGACCTGTTCCCGAAGCGGATGACGATGGCCGGCGTCGAGATGGCGCTGACCTATCACTTCGAGCCGGGTTCGCCGCGCGACGGCGTGACGTTGGCTGTGCCGCTGTACGCGTTGAACCAGGTAGATGCGCGGCGCTGCGAATGGCTTGTACCCGGCATGCTGAAGGAAAAGACCCAACTGCTGCTCAAGTCCTTGCCGCAGAAACTGCGGCGTCATTGCGTGCCGCTGCCGGAATATGCCGCGGGTTTTGCGGACCGCCATGCCGCGCCGCGCTTCGGTGCGGGCGGTTTGCTCGAGTCGCTGATTGCCGATGTCCGCGAGCAGACTCAGGTCGCGATGAAGCAGTCGGACTTCAAGCTCGAGACCCTGGCCGCGCACCTGTTCATGAACTTCAAGGTCGTGGACGAGCATGGGCGGCAACTCGCGATGGGGCGCAATCTGGCGCAATTGCGAGCGGAACTGGGCGGCCAGGCGCAGCAGCATTTTCAGAAGATTGCGTCAGGCGCGGCGGGTGTGGCGTTGGCAGGTGTGAGCGGCGCGGGCGCTGACGGTGCGGCTGGTGACGGACGCGGACAGGGCGGCGATCTGCGTGGCGAGGCCGCTGCGGCGGGGGCTGCGGGTGCAGGGTCGCGCGCAGGCGGAGCCGGCCGTGGCGCGCGCGGGCCGGGTGGCGTAGCCGTGCCGCAGACTGCGTTGCCGGATGCCCCTGCGTCAACCGCGCTCTACGAGAAACTGACGACGTGGAATTTCGGCAAGCTCCCCGAGTTGCTGGAAATCCGTCGCGGCGGCCAGACGCTGTTTGGTTATCCGGCGCTGGTCGATCGCGGCACGCATTGCGATGTCGAGGTATTCGACTCGCCGGACGAAGCCGCGCGCATTCATCGTGCGGGACTGCGGCGGCTGTTTGCGCTGCAGTTGAAGGAGCCGATCAAGTATCTGGAGAAGAACCTGCCGGGGCTGCGCGAGATGGCGATGCAGTTCATGCCGCGCGGCACCCAGGAAGAGTTGCGCGACCAGTTGGTCGATACCGCGCTGGATCGCGCCTGCCTGCAGGATCCGCTGCCGGCCGACGACCTCACGTTCCACACGCGCCGCGACGAGGGCCGTAGCCGCTTAACGCTGCTCGCCCAGGAGATTGCGCGTCTGGTGGGGCAGATCCTCAGCGAATACGCGACGGTCAACAAGAAGCTGGTGCAGGCGAAGCCGTTTGCGGCGGCTTATGCGGACATGCAGAACCAGCTCGATGCACTGGTCGGCAAACGCTTCGTGATCGACACACCGTATGCGCAGCTCGCGCATTTTCCGCGCTATCTGAAGGGCATCGCGCTACGCATCGACAAGCTGAAGGCCGACTCGGCGCGCGACGCGCGGCAGTTTGCCGAGTTTCATCCCTTGCTGCAGAACTACCAGCGTGCGCTTGCGCAGCGGGGCGGCGTGATGGATGCGCGCTTGTCCGAATTCCGCTGGATGCTGGAAGAACTGCGGATTTCGCTATTCGCGCAGGAGTTGCGCACGCCGATACCGGTGTCGGTGAAGCGTCTTTACAAGGTGTGGGAGTCGATGCAGCGCTGAGCGCGCAACCGGCGCACAAAAAAAGGCGCGACACCGACTGGAGGCATCGGTGTCGCGCAAAAGATGCAGGTCCGCCCAGGACCCGCATCCACTCGCTGCTTCCTCTATCGGTTCAGGCGAGACCTCCTTTTACCAGTGCATCCCGGCGCCGATCGACGCGCCGAACTGGCCGCGCGAGTCGCTGGTGCCTTGCACCTTGTAGACCCACTTGCCGGTCTCGGACAGTTGCGACACACCGAGCGCGACGGCCGACTGACCCGCGTAGGTGCCGCCGGCGACCGCTACCATGCCGTGACCCGGCAGGACGGCTTGCGGCAGACCGGCGGCGGCCAGAGCGGACGCCGTGCCGCCGTACGAATCGCGACGGGCCGAGCGGATCTTGTCGTCGGTGTAGTTGTTGGCCTGGCCGACGGCGCTGCTCATGCCCGAATTCAACTGATTGACGTTGACGGCGTCCGTGCCTTGCACGCCCGCGGCGACGTTGGTGATCTGACGTTCGCTGCCGGCCGCGCCGACCGAGACCGTGTTGGCGCGATCCGCCACCGAGCCTTGGCCCAACGCCACCGAATTGTCCGCGCCGGCATTCGCTCCGGCGCCGAGTGCCGTGGCGTTGTTGCCGGCGGCCACCGAGTTCGCACCCACCGCGACCGCGTTCGTACCGCTTGCCCGGGCGTTCGCACCGGCGGCGACCGAGTGGCTGCCGGACGATTGCGCGGCTTCGGTATTGGTGTCGCCGTCGGCGCTGAAGAACGCGCTGCCTGTGTTGCCGGAGATGTTTTGCACCGCGCCGTTGATGGCGGCGTTCAACTGGCCGAGGTTGACCGCGTCGGTGTCGAGCACGCCGTCCGCGACGTTGTGGATGACCGTGCCGCTGTCGCCACCTAGCGTGACGTCGTTCTTGTTGACCGAACCGTCGCTGTTGGTGTCGTACATCACCGCGCCGTCGACCTTGGCGGCCTGGCTCGCGACCGCGTTCAGCTGCGAGACGTTGACGGCGTCGGTGTCGGCGGTGCCGGCGGCGACGTTGGTGATCTGGCGTTCGTTGCCCGCGGCGCCCACGGAAACGCTGTTGGCGCGGTCGGCTACGGAGCCTTGGCCCAGGGCGACGGAACCGTCGGCGCTGGCGGTGGCCATGTTGCCGAGTGCCGCACTGCCAAAGCCCGTTGCCGAGGCGTTGGTGCCAATCGCGGTAGAAACCGTACCCGTCGCCGACGCGCCGAAGCCGACCGCCGTATCGCCGGTTTCACCGGCAAGGGCGGTGGCGCCCAGCGCTGTCGACTGGTTCCCTGCTGCGGTGGAGAGCGTGCCCACCGCAGTGCTTTGCGTACCCGCTGCCCACGACGACGTGCCGGCTGCCAGCGACTTGTCGCCCGACGCTCCGGCGTCGCTGCCGATCGCGGCGGAGTGCTCGCCGGTGGCGCTGGCGTCGTCCGAGCCGTCCGCGGGGCCGCTTGCCTTGAAGTAGTGCGATGCCGCCGCGCTGCCGGCCGTAGCGGCTTGCAACTGGCTCACGTTGACGGCGTCGGTGGGGTCTATGCCCGCTGCGACGTTGGTGATCCGGCGTTCGCTGCCCGGCGCGCCGACCGACACGGTGTTGGCCTGGTCGGCGATCGAACCTTGGCCCAGGGCGACCGAGTTGGCGCCGCTGGCGGTGGCGAGGCTGCCGATTGCGGTGGCGTTGGCGGCGCTCGCGGTCGAGTAGGAGCCGAGAGCGGTTGAGCCGTCGTCGCCGGCGAGGGCATAGCCGCCCACCGCGAGCGACGCGCCGCCGCTGGCCTCGGTCCCTGCGCCAACGGCCACGGCCATGTTGCTGGACGCATTTGCCAGCTTGCCGAGCGCGACCCCGTCCGCAGCGCTGGCCGACGCGCCGTAGCCGACCGCTGACGCGTAGTTGCCGCTGGCGACGGCGCTCGCGCCTGCCGCGACGGCTTTCGTGCCGCTGGCGACGGCGTCGTCCGAGCCGTCGGCTGGACCATTGGCCTTGAAGTAGTGCAGGGTGCCGCTTTGAGCGATGGTGTCAACTTCGGTGCTGATGTTGTTCACCTCGCCGCCGATCGTGGTGACCTGGCTGCTGAGGTTGTTGACCTGGCCGTTGATGGTGGTGACCTGGTTGCCGATGGTGCTGACCTGGCTATTGAGATTGCTGACCTGGCCGTTGACGTTGCTGACTTCGGCGTCGACTGCGCTCAACTGGCTGACGTTGACGGCGTCGGTGGGGGCGGAGCCCGCGGCGACGTTGGTGATGCGCCGTTCGCTGCCGGATGCGCCGACGGAGACTTCGCCTGCCGCCGTACCGGCTGCGATGGGCGTAGCGCCGGGGCCGTTCGGGGCGTAAGCCGTGGTCGTCAGATCGGCCTTCGCGGTCGAGTTCGCGCCGAGTGCGACGCTGTTGGCGCTGGTGGCCGTCGCGGCATAGCCGATCGCAACCGAATTGAGGCTGTTTGCTGTTGCACCTGTGCCGATAGCCGTCCCGTTGAGGCCATATACCGTGGAAAGGTCGCCGATGGCCGTGCCGAAATCGGTCAATACCCACGACGCGGCGCCGATGGCGGTGGCATTGTTGCCTGCCGCCGCCGCACTGGCTCCTGCGGCAACCGATGCAGCACCTACTGCCGCCGCGGTGTGGTCCGTTGACGGATTGCTGCCATTACTGGCATCGAAAAAGTTAGTCGCCGCGTTACCGGCCGCATAGGCGGCGCCTCCGGAAACCATCACCACCGCCGCCAGCACTGCCTGAGCCATCGCCAGCTTGCGTGACACGCCGCGCCTGGTCTTCGAACGAGCCGTTTCCGACGTGGCGACCCACGCGCCCGTCGTTTCATTCCAGACCGATTTATAAATCTTGTTCATGCTTTAAGAAACTCCGCGGAATTGCGATCGTGGACCGCGAGCCAATGCATGTCGATCTGAAAGAGGCGTCATCGCCCTTATATGCTTCGCATAGAAATTCGACATATCGACCGCGGTTTATCCGTTTGTCCATGTCCCATTGATTTTTCCGTGCATCCAGTTCGAATGCATCGCGCGCTTCTATCCACCTAAATTAAGTGCACGGGCGATGATCGGCGCGATTGTCAGGCTGGGCGGGGCAAAGTCGATATCAGTGAATTCTTAAATTATTCGGCCGGGACGGTTTTTGATTTCTGATGTGTCAATTTATGTTTTAAAATAGGATTGGTAGGGATAATTCGTATCAATTCTTATTGATATGGCGTGAAAATAAGAATGCGGTCGGAGATTGATTTGTAGTTAATGTGTGTGCGACATGGAAATTATCTGATTGTTCAGGGTGAATGGATGAGGTGTTGTTTAGCCTCCACCTCGCCTCGTCCATTCGTTTCGCCCCGTCCCGACCCCGACCTGCATCAACCGCACGTCCTTACAAACGGTCTACAATGCGCGCTGTTCTCTGAAGCGAGTTTTCATGCGCAAATTTTCTCTTCGCAGCCTCACCGTCGGCGCCGCCTTCGCGGCCGGCACGGTCCTGGCCAGCAGCCTCTTTTCCCCGTCCGCCCACGCCAACAACGTGATCGTGCTCAATTCCGGCGAGGCCACGCTTAGTCTGATCGATGAGGCCACGCACCAGGTGGTCGGCACGGTGCCCACCGGCAAGGAGCCGCATCACCTGATGGCGACGCCGGACAACAGTTCGCTGATCGTCGCCAATTCGGTCTCCAACAACCTGATGTTCGTCGATCCGAAAACCGGCAAGGTGCAGCGCTGGGTCGAGAACATTGAAGATCCGTATCAGATCGGCTTCTCGCCGGACAACAAGTGGGTCGTGACGACGGGCTTGCGCCTCGACCGTCTCGACGTCTATCACTACGACGGCCACGACATGACGCTCGCCAAACGTCTGCCGCTGGCCGTGATGCCGAGCCATATGGCGTTCACGAACGACAGCAAAACCGTGTTCGTCACGCTGCAGGTGTCGGGCGAACTCGCGGCGGTCGATCTCGCCACCCAGCAGGTCAAGTGGAAGATGAAGGTGGGCAAGGTGCCGGCCGGCCTGTGGATGACCCCCGGCGACAAATATCTGCTGATCGGCATGACCGGCGCGGACTACGTCGCGGTGGTCGACTGGCGTAACCAGAAAATCGTCAAGACCATCCAGACCGGTAACGGCGCGCACAACTTCCGCTCGCTTGCCGACGGCAAGCACGTCGCGGTGTCCAATCGCGTCGCGAGCACCATCAGCATCATCGACGAAGACACGCTCACCAACGTCGGCGATATCACCGGCCTGATGCCCGGGCCGGACGACATGGAGCTGTCGGCAGACAAGCGTTATCTGTGGGTCACGTTCCGGTTTGCGAAGCACGTCGGCATCATCGACCTGACCACACGCAAGCTGATCCAGACCATCGCGGTGGGCCGCTCGCCGCACGGCATCTATTTCTACGATCGCGCGCCGGTGACGGCGCCGAACGGTGCATGAGCGGGGGCATCTGGCTGCAAGCAGCGCAATGCTGCTGAGAAAAGAGCTGACAACGGCGGCGCTGACAACGGCGCGGCTTCGATCTGATCTTTGACGCGCCGCCCACGCCGCCCGTGCCGCCGCGCATGCCGGCGGCACGCCGGGCGCCCCTACCGGCGCCCCGTCCGGTGGTTTATCCTGTGCAGACTTCGCACGTCGCGGCTCGCGGCGGATTTTTTGCGGCTTCCCGCTGTCCTATCGTTTCGCTCACTCGCACTGGCTCGCATGAATGATCTGTTGCGCTCGTTTGGGCGCGCGCTCGCAAGCGCGCTCCATCCGCGGATGCTCTGGTTGACCTTCCTGCCGTTTCTCGCGGCAACGGTCGTCTGGGGCGTGATTCTCTGGTTTTCCTGGCAAACGCTGATCGGCACGACGCGCGCGTGGCTCGAAAGCTGGTCGTTCACCACCACGCTTTACCACCTGTTCGACTGGCTCGGTTTTTCCGCACTGCACACCGCGCTCGCGCCTTTTATCGTGATCGCCATGGCGATTCCGCTGATCGTCGTGACGATCCTGCTGCTGATCGCTACGCTCTCCATGCCAGGCGTGATCCGCCATCTGTCCGCGCGGCAGTTCGCTGGCCTCGAAATGCGCCGCGGCGGAACGTGGTACGGTAGTCTCGTGCAAGCGCTGTGGACCACGTTCGTCTGCCTGGTGCTGCTGGTCCTTACGTTGCCGCTGTGGCTGATTCCGCCGTTTTTTGCGTTGATTCCGCCGCTGCTGTGGGGTTGGCTGACCTACCGCGTGATGACCTACGACGCGCTTGCCTTGCATGCGAGCCGCGACGAACGGCGCGCGCTGGTGCGGCGCTACCGCTTGCCGCTGCTGCTGATCGGCGTCGCGAGCGGCTTGCTGGGTTCGCTGCCGACGCTGATCTGGGCCACGTCGGTCTGGCTGATTGTGCTGTTCCCCGTGATCACGGCCGTGACGATCTGGATTTATGCGTTCATCCTCGTCTTCTCGGCGCTATGGTTCGGCTATTACTGTCTGCGCGCGCTGCAGCGCATGCGCGCGGAAGAGCAGGGCGCGCGTCAGGTGGCGCCCGTGGTTCCCTACTGAATTTATCTGCGAGGCCGCAATGGCATTTGGCGTCATCATCATCGGCGACGAAATCCTGTCGGGCAGGCGTGTCGACAAGCACCTGCCGAAGGTCATCGAATTGCTGACCGCGCGCGGTCTGTCGCTCGGCTGGGCCGAGTACATCGGCGACGAGCCGGAGCGCATCACCGCCACGCTGCGCCGCACGCTGGCGTCGGGCGACATCGTGTTCTCGACGGGCGGCATCGGCGCGACGCCGGACGATCACACGCGTCAGTGCGCGGCCGCCGCGCTCGGCGTGCCGCTCGCCTTGCATCCGGAAGCGGCGGAACTGATCCGCGAGCGGATTCGCGACACCCATCCGGCCAATTCGCCCCATCCCGTGGATCTCGATTCGCCGGAGAACCGTCACCGCCTCAACATGGGGACCTATCCGCAAGGCGCGTCGATCATTCCGAACGGCTACAACAAGATTCCGGGCTTTTCGGTGGGCGACCATCACTTCGTGCCGGGCTTTCCCGTGATGGCGTGGCCGATGATCGAGTGGGTGCTGGACACGAAGTACGCGCATCTGCATCACGCCATGCCGCACGCGGAAAAGTCCTTGCTGGTGTTCGAACTGCCCGAGTCGACGCTGACGCCGCTGATGGAAAAGATCGAGCACGATTTCCCCAGCGTGCGAGTGTTCAGTCTGCCGAGCGTCGGCGATGCGGAGCGGGGCGGCGTCTATGCGCGGCGCCATATCGATCTGGGTGTGAAGGGCGAGCCGGAAGCCGTTGCGGCGGCGTTCGTGAAACTGCGCGAGGGCGTGCATCTGCTGGGCGGCGACATCGTCGAGCCGGAAGCGGCGGCAGTGGCCGCGGCCGCGGGCAAACCGCGCGGTTGAGAGGCCGCAGCCACCATAGGAATAGCCGCTGATCCATGCGGCTTTCCATCATCCGCCTTCAGCCACGGCATTCTCGCCATTCCGGTAATTCGTTAAATCAAATGCATTATGCATAACCGGATGGCGCCTGCCGATCCGGCATCGCCGCTTGAGAATGATTGAGTATTTCGGCGGGATTTTAGTCTGTTTAGTAAATTCCAATAAACATAAATCGGCATTGGATAATCAGTTGACGCGATTTGAGCGCCTCGTATAGCATGGCTTCAGTCATTGGTTTCATTGTTAAATGGATGATTCGGATGACTAAACAAAATTCAGGAGACAGCCATGATAGATTTACGCCGTTTGACGGCCGCTTTGATCATCATTGGTTCTTTGACAGGGTGTGGAGGAGATAGTCCGGGTAGTCAGTCCGGCTCTGCCGTCGTGGCGGCAGACCAGCTTCACGCCACAGGGCAGACCGGCGCAGGCGGTAGTTCCAGTTCCAGCAATTCAGCCCTGAGCGTTGCCAATGACGACGCGCAAACCCCCGCCGACGATCGCTTCGCCATGCGCTTGACGCAATACGTCAACCCGCTGATCGGCACCTTGGCCAGCAACTCGCCGAATCCGGTGCCCGCCGGCCAGGCCGGCAGCGTGGTGCCGGCCGCCGGCTTGCCGAACGGCATGGTGCAATGGGCGCCCGACACGAACACCACGCCGGCGCCGTCGAACAGTGCGGAGCCGGGCTCCCCGGCCGGTTACTACTACGACATCGGGTCGATCCAGAGCTTCAGTCTCACGCATATGAGCGGCGCGGGATGTTCCGGCAACGACGGCGAATTCCCCGTCATGCCGACACTGGATGCCACCAGGCCACTGGCCCAAACCTTTAGCCATGCCAACGAGAAATCGGTAGCGGGCGCCTATTCCGTGCTGCTCGACAACCAGGTCAAGGTCGAGCTGACGGCGACCCTGCGCACGGGCTTTGGCCGCTTCACGTATCCGGACCGGCAGCCGTCGACGCTCGTGCTCGACACGACCTATACCAATACCGAAACGAGCGTGGCCGGCGCGGTCGCCCAGGTGGACGCCCGGACTATTTCGGGCAGTACCACCGGCGGCCATTTTTGCGGCAATGCAACGAATGTCCCGGTGTACTTTTATGCCGAGTTTAATCAGCCATTGGCATCCACTTCTTCCTTTACCAATGGCCGTGCTGTCATGAATTTCGGTAAAGCCGGCACGGTCCTGATGAAAATCGGTATTTCATACGTGAGCGTCGCCAATGCCAAAGTTAATCTCGAGCGGGAAAATCCGTCCTGGGATTTTGACGGTGTAAAGGCGGTGGCCGATGCAATATGGAATCAGCGCCTGAATACCATCCAGGTGAGTAGCCGCGATACCACCGCGCTGACGAAGTTTTATACGGCGTTCTACCATGCGTCGTGGGCGCCGAGCGTGTTCAGCGACGTCAACGGCCAATATATCGGCTTCGACCAGAAGGTCCACACGGTCAGCGCCGGCCATGCGGCGCAGTACACCAGCTTCTCGGGCTGGGACATCTACCGCTCGCTGATTCCGCTCAAGGCCACGCTGTTTCCGCAAGAGACCAGCGACATGGCGCAGTCGCTCGTGAACGATGCGGATCAGTGCGGCGCGATTCCCCACTGGGTCAACGACAACGTCGAAGACGGCGTGATGCCGGGCGACGCCGGCTCGCTGATCCTGGCGGGCGCATATGGATTCGGCGCGCGCTCGTTCGATACCGCGGGCGCCCTGAGCCATATGATCCAGATGGCCAACATTCCCGGCACCGCGTGCAATGGCGTGACGACCAACGGCGGGCGCGCCAGTTACCTGCAGTTCGGCTACATCACGAGCGGTGAGTGGGGGCAGGCATCGTCCACGCTGGAATACGGCAGCAGCGATTTCGCCATTTCGCAATTTGCCGGCGAGCTGGGCAATACCACCATCCAGAAAATGCTGCGTAGCCGCTCGGCCTACTGGCAGAACCTGCTCAATACCTCGTTGACGCCGCCGTTGATCGCCGGGCGCAACTCGGACGGCAGCTGGATTCCGGAGACCCCGAGCAGCACCGACAACTACGTGGAAGGCAATGCCGAGCAGTACACGTGGATGGTGCCGTTCAACCCGGCCGGACTGTTTGCCCAACTGGGTGGGAATGCGACGGTGGTGTCGCGGCTGAACACGTTCTTCACGGTGTTGAACGCGGGGACGAGCCTGCCCAATTTCTATATGGGCAACGAGCCGACCTTCGAGGTGCCCTGGCTGTACAACTGGGCCGGTTCGCCGTCGGGCACGCAGAACGTCGTCCAGCAGATCATGGCGAGCGCCTTCGGCACCGGGCCGAACGGTTTGCCCGGCAATGACGACCTGGGCGCGGTGTCGGGATGGTATGTGTGGGGGGCGCTTGGCCTCTATCCGGAGATTCCGGGTGTCGGCGGCTTTGCGATCGGCAGTCCGCAGTTTTCGTCCATCACCGTTCATCTGGGTAATGGCAAGACGCTGCGCATCAGGGCACCCGGCGCGCCCACCGCGAATTATGTGCAAAGCCTGACCGTCAACGGCGCTGCCCACAATAGTGCGTGGCTCGACGTCGACGCGCTGGCGAACGGCGCGACGCTGAACTTCGCGATGGGATCGTCGCCTTCGCAGTGGGGCACGGACCCGGCCGACGCGCCGCCGTCCTATGGCGTGCCGCTGGCGCGCAACGTGGCGGATGCCTTCAACAACCACGGCATCGGCGCGGACGGCAGCACCGATACGGACGGCCTGGGTGCGGACTTCGACGGCTCGCTCTACAGCTACTCGTCGCAGGCATTGACGGCGGCCGGCGCGGCGCCGGGCAAACCGTTCGTCTTCAACGGCGCCAGCTTTATCCTGTCCGCCGGCCCGCTGGATAACGCCGTGGCAGTGGGGCAGACCATCGCCATGCCGCCTGGCACGACGGGCCGTTCGCTGGTTCTGCTGGGTTCGGCCAATAACGGTCCCGGCTCGGGCGCCGCGCTCGTGACCTACGCCGACGGCACGACCATGCCGTTCACGCTCGCCTTCGACGACTGGACCCTCAATGGCGGGAGTGCGGCGCCGGTCGACCCGATCGCGTTGACAACCACGTATCGCAATGCCGGCGACGGCACCAACAACGCCGTCAAGACCTATCTGTTTGCGGACACGGTGCCGCTGACGCCCGGCAAGCTGGTGGCGAGCGTCACCTTGCCCAGACAGGTGAGCGCCGGCAAGTTGCACGTCTTCGGTATCTCCGCCGCGCCTTAAGCGGGTCGGGTGCTGTTCGGGCGGTGGACGACGATCGAAGCGGTCGTTGTCCGTCAGTCGAGCGGGCCCGATGCCGCATCATCGCAGTGTCACATGCCGCGCCGACGATGCAGTCAATGTGTCGCCGGCGCGTTGTGCTTCAGGAAGGGGGCGCCAGCCTTAAGCCGACCTCAACCCGCCCTTACGCCCCAATCCACGGCAAGCCCCGAAAACACCAGCCCGAGACTGTCTTCCGATGACCCTGGCCGTCCTTGTCGCCTTCAAAGCCTTCCAGCAGATCGAACGCTTTGGTGAAGCCAGCCTGGGTTGCGGCAATGGCGGCGAGCTTCGAGCGCGCGGCGCTGCGGCACAGAAACAGCACGGGTGTGTCGGCGCCGGCGCTCTGGCCCAGTTGCTGGATGAATTCCTGATTCGGCACGGCGCCCGGATAGCGGGTCCACTCGACATGCGCGTACTGACCGTCGCCGATCACCGGCCGGCCGACCCAGTCCAGTTCGGCGCGCGTGCGCACGTCGACGAGACGGGTACGCGGATCGAGTTGCAGAAGCTCGAAGGCCTCGGCGGGCGACAACGCGCCCGCATAGGGCAACTGGTTGTCGAGGCGGCGCTTTTCGGCCTGGGCATACAACTGTTCGAGCGTACTCATGACAGCAAGTCTCCTTCGGACCAAATGACCATTCTAGCGCGGCGGGTTCGCCATGCGTGCGGCGCCGCTACACCGCAACGTGGCGGCCGGCGCCAGACTGAATGCGCCAAAACAGTGCAAAATGGCATCTACGCCCCAAAACAGGGATTCGATCCGGTGAGCATTTCCGGATTGCCCTATGATGGTGCCGACGTTTCAGGAAAGAGGGCTCGTTCACGCCGGCGAGGGTGCGGTGATTCCCTGCAAACGCGCGTGGCGATAAGCCTCTGCGCCGGCTTGGCGCATACATGGCACAGAAGCTGCTTATTTGGTGCCGATCGATTCGATCACCGGCTTTCGGCGTCCGCGTCGCGCTTGCAGGCAGCGTGGCAGCAATGCGAGGTAGACGTGCCGGGACGGGTCAGCTAGATTTGGGCGGCGGCTAAATCCGCCGAATTCGTTAATCAGGAGATAGGTTATGAGTAAATCCGTGGCCGACGTCATGCAAATCGTCAAGGACGAGGACGTCAAGTTTGTCGACTTCCGTTTCACCGACACGCGCGGCAAAGAGCAACACGTTTCGGTGCCGGTGTCGGCATTCGACGAAGACAAGTTCGAGAGCGGCCATGCGTTTGACGGTTCGTCGATTGCCGGCTGGAAGGGCATCGAAGCGTCGGACATGCTGCTCGTGCCGGACGCCGACACGGCCTTCATCGACCCGTTCTATGAAGAGTCGACCCTCGTACTGACTTGCGACGTGGTCGAACCGGCCGACGGCAAGGGCTACGAACGCGATCCGCGCTCGCTGGCAAAGCGCGCTGAAGCGTATCTGAAGAGCACGGGTCTCGGCGACACGGCCTACTTCGGTCCGGAACCGGAATTCTTCATTTTCGACTCGGTCCAGTGGAACACGGACATGTCGGGCTGCTTCGTGAAGATCGGTTCGGAAGAAGCACCGTGGTCGGCAGGCAAGGAATTCGAAGGCGGCAACACGGGCCACCGTCCGGGCATCAAGGGCGGCTACTTCCCGGTCGCGCCGGTCGACTCGTTCCAGGACATCCGTTCGGAAATGTGTCTGCTGCTCGAACAGATCGGCATTCCGGTCGAAGTGCATCACCACGAAGTCGCAGGCCAGGGCCAGAACGAAATCGGCACGAAGTTCTCGACGCTGGTTCAGCGCGCCGACTGGACGCAGCAACTGAAGTACATCGTGCACAACGTTGCGCACACGTACGGCAAGACGGCTACGTTCATGCCGAAGCCGGTGGTGGGCGACAACGGTTCGGGCATGCACGTTCACCAGTCGATCTGGAAGGACGGCCAGAACCTGTTCGCAGGCAACGGCTACGCTGGCCTGTCGGAATTCGCGCTGTTCTACATTGGCGGCATCATCAAGCACGCTCGCGCGCTGAACGCCATCACGAACCCGACGACGAACTCGTACAAGCGTCTCGTGCCGCACTTCGAAGCACCGGTCAAGCTCGCTTACTCGGCGCGCAACCGTTCGGCATCGATCCGCATTCCGCACGTGTCGAACCCGAAGGGCCGCCGTATCGAAACGCGCTTCCCGGATCCGATGGCTAACCCGTACCTGTGCTTCTCGGCACTGATGATGGCAGGTCTGGACGGCGTGCAGAACAAGATCCACCCGGGCGAAGCTGCTGACAAGAACCTGTACGACCTGCCGCCGGAAGAGGATGCAAAGATCCCGACCGTGTGCGCCGGCCTCGACCAGGCTCTGGAAGCGCTGAACAGCGACCGCGAGTTCCTGACGCGCGGCGGTGTGTTCACGGACGCCATGATCGACGCGTACCTGGGCCTGAAGGAAGCGGAACTGCAACGTGTGCGTATGACCACGCACCCGGTCGAGTTCGAACTGTACTACTCGCTGTAAGCGGCGATGGCGCTTCGCCGCGCAAGTGGCGAAGCGCGCGCCCGACGCTCGTGACTGATCGAATGCGGGTCACAAAGGGACGGCGGCGCCGTCCCTTTTTTGTTGAGCACGAGGCAACGTTTGCGCTGCGGTTCACGAGACCAACGTGCGCGTCGTCTGTCGTATCACCATCTCTCATCGGCCAGACTGCAAGATGGTTCTGAAGAATCTGATCAAAGCAAGAAAAGGGCATACCGAGCCGCTGTCGGAAAACGCACAGCTGGTGGACTCCGGTCTGTTGACGGGGTTCGAGGCCTTGCCGACGGTCGTGCTCGTGCTCGACAAGCGCACGCTGCGCGTTGCGTTTGCGAATCCCTCCGCGGAGGCGATGCTCGATCTCTCGCGCCGGCAACTGACGCAGATGGCGTGGCCGGACATCTTCGCGAACTCGGACGAACTGATCGCGACGATCGCCTCGATTGCCGAACAGCGCTTTCACGCGACGCACCTCGACGCGGTGCTGGAGCGTCAGGGCCACGAGCCGCTGCATGTGCATGCGATCGTGGGGTATCTGGAAGGCGCGCCGGACTATGTGCTGCTCGAGCTGTTCGAAAACGAACGCCACATGCGCACCGACCGCGAAGAGCGCATCAACGATCTGACCGCGGTCAACAAGCAACTGATCCGCAATCTCGCGCACGAAATCAAGAATCCGCTCGGCGGCATTCGCGGCGCGGCGCAATTGCTGGAGTTCGAACTGGGCGTGCGCGAACGCGACGAATTGCGCGAGTACACCCAGGTCATCATCAAGGAATCGGACCGGCTGCAGACGCTGGTCGACCGCCTGCTCGAACCGCACCGTCATCCGCATATCGTGGGCGACGTGAATATTCACGAAGTGTGCGAGCGCGTGCGGGCCGTGATTCTGGCGGAATTTCCGCGCGGCCTCACCATCGAGCGCGACTATGACGTGAGCGTGCCCGATCTGCGCGGCGACAAGGAACAACTGATTCAGGCCGTCCTCAATATCGTTCGTAATGCAGCGGAAGCGCTGCGCGAACGGATTTCGCAGGGCGACGCACGAATTGAATTGCGCACGCGTGTGGCGCGCAAGATCACCATTGCGAAACGTCTATGTAAGCTGGCATTGGACTTGCATATCATCGACAACGGACCTGGCATTCCGGAGGACATCCGCGACCGCATTTTTTATCCGCTCGTTTCGGGGCGCGACGATGGCAGCGGTCTCGGTCTCACGCTCGCGCAGACCTTCGTGCAGCAGCACGATGGGCTGATCGAAGTGGAAAGCCGTCCGGGTCACACCGAGTTTCAGATTCTGCTGCCGCTCGACTGCTAATACCACACGCACCTAAAGACTTCTGACCGACCATATGAAGCCGATCTGGATAGTAGACGACGATCAATCGATACGCTGGGTGCTCGAAAAGGCCCTTGCCCGTGAGAACTTCGCGACGCGCAGTTTCGCGAACGTGCGCGACGCAGCAGTCGCGCTCGATCACGACAGCCCGCAGGTGCTGGTGTCGGACATCCGCATGCCCGGCGGTTCGGGCCTCGAATTGCTGCAGACGGTGCGCGACAAGGTGCCGGGCTTGCCCGTCATCATCATGACCGCGTTCTCGGATCTCGACAGCGCCGTGGCCGCGTTTCAGGGCGGCGCCTTCGAATACCTCGCCAAGCCGTTCGACGTCGACAAGGCCGTCGAACTGATTCGCCGCGCCGTCGACGAAAGCATGCGCGGCGAGCAGACGTGGGACGAGCGCGTCGCCGATGCACCGGAAATGCTCGGCCAGGCGCCGGCGATGCAGGACATGTTTCGCGCCATCGGGCGCCTGTCCCATTCCGCGGCAACCGTGCTCATTACCGGCGAATCAGGCACCGGTAAGGAACTGGTGGCGCGCGCCTTGCACCGACATAGCCCACGCGCGAACGGACCGTTCATCGCGCTGAACACCGCGGCGATTCCGAAAGATCTGCTGGAGTCCGAACTATTCGGCCACGAGCGCGGCGCCTTCACCGGCGCGCAGGCCATGCGCCAGGGACGCTTCGAACAGGCCGAGAACGGCACGCTGTTTCTCGACGAAATCGGCGACATGCCGTTCGATCTGCAAACGCGTTTGCTGCGCGTGCTCTCGGATGGCCAGTTCTATCGGGTCGGCGGCCACAATCCGTTGCGCGCCAATGTGCGGGTGATTGCCGCGACGCACCAGAATCTCGAATCGCGTGTCCGTCAGGGGCTGTTCCGCGAGGACTTGTATCACCGCCTCAACGTGATCCGGCTGCGCTTGCCGGCCCTGCGCGAGCGCAGCGAAGACATTCCGCTGCTGACGCGCCACTTTTTGCAGAAGAGCGCCCGCGATCTGGGCGTCGAGCCGAAGCGCGTGTCCGAGGAGGCGCTGACGTATCTGGCGTCGCTGCCGTTTCAGGGCAACGTGCGGCAGCTCGAGAATCTCGCCAACTGGCTGACGGTGATGGCGCCGGCGCAGACCATCGAGATCAAGGATCTGCCGCCCGATCTGGTGCCGGCGCAGGCAGGTTCGGTCGAGATCGCGGCGGGTGGCGTGCTGACGGGCGATGCGGGCGGCGGTGGCGTGGCGCAGTCGGCTGCGAACGGCGCCGCCGTGTCGTCGCATCTGCCGGCCATACCGGGGATGCCGCTTGCCGCGGCCGCCGTGTGGGAGAGCGGGCTGCGCACCGAAGTCGCAAGGATGTTGCGCGAGAACGCCCCCGATGTGATGGACGAGCTCGCCCGGCGTTTCGAGGCCGCGGTGATTCGCGAAGCGCTCGATTTCACCCGCGGACGCAAGGTCGAGGCCGCCGAGCGGCTGGGCATTGGCCGCAATACGATCACGCGCAAGATTCAGGAGCTCAATCTGGAGCCCTGATGGGTATTTGAGCGATGGAGTGGTGTGCGTCGCCACCCCATCGCAAGCGCGAGGCGGATCACAAGGCATAATCGTCGTTGTTCCATTACGGCGCCTACCATGCCTGCTTCCGCTTCGCGTTCGATTTCGTCTTCCGGGCCGCACTGGCCGCACTCTCCCGATCCCTTCCTGTCGCTCGAGTTGCTCGACGACCCGGCCGCCATGGCCTGGGTCGAACAGCAGAACGCCCGCACGCGCGCCGCATGGTGCAGCGGCGCGCGCTTCGAGACGTTGACGCAACGCCTCGCCGAGGCCTATCTGCCGCGCGAGCGGCCCGTGATTCCCGATCGCTGGCAAGACTGGGCCTACGACCTGTGGCAGGACGAGCACAACCCCAAAGGCATCTGGCGGCGCACCCCATGGGCGAGCTGGCGCAACGGCACGCCGGTCTGGCAGACCCTGCTCGACTTCGATGCGCTCGGCGCGGCGGAGGGCACGGCGTGGGTGTGCGTCGAACTCGACATCCTCTATCCGGACGGCGATCGGGCGCTCGTGACGCTCTCGCCGGGCGGCTCGGACGCGGTGGTGGTGCGGGAGTTCGACCTCGACGCGCAACGCTTCGTCGACGGCGGCTTTAGCGTGCCCAAGGCGGGCAAGCATGCGGTATCGTGGATCGATCGCGATACGCTTTACGTCGGTTGGGACAAGGGTGGCAAGACGCTGACGCGCTCGGGCTATCCGCGCGAAGTGCGGCGCTGGACGCGCGGCACCGCGCTCGCCGATGCCCCGGTCGTGTTCCGTGGCGAGTTCGACGACATCAGCGTCGATGCGAACTACGATCCGATCGATCTGCGTCATACCGTGGTGCGCAGCGTCGATTTTTTCGACTCCGAAACGTTCTACCTGGACGCCGCCGGCGCGTGGCAGCGCTATGACGTGCCCGAGCATGTCGCGGTAGGCGGCTGGGAAGGCTGGCTGCTGTTCGAGCCGCGTCTCGACTGGTCATGCGGGGACGCGCTCTATCCGGGCGGCGCGCTGCTGGCGATCCGCGAGCGCGAGTTTCTGGCGGGCGAGCGCCGCTTCGTCGCGCTCTTTACGCCGAACCCGCAGACCTCGGCATGCGACTGGACCCACACGCGCCATCACCTGATCGTCTCGTATCTGGACGACGTGCAGAGCAAGACGGTGCTGTGGCAGCCGCAGCAGTCCGAGAGCGGCGAGTGGCAGTGGTCGTCGCGCGACTTTCCGGCGCGCGCGAGCTCGCAGGTCGACGTCTCGCCCATCGAGCCGACGCTCAACGACGAGGTGTTTGTCGACGTCGACGATTACCTGCTGCCGCCCGAGTACTGGCTCGCCGATCTGGCGCATGACGATCTGGCCGAATGGGAATTGCTCGATCGCTGGCCGACCCAGTTCGACGCGACGCCTTATGCGGTGAAGCGCGGCCATGCGCGCTCCGCCGACGGCACGCGCGTACCGTACACGGTGATCGGTCCGCGTTCGCTGCTTGAGGCCGGGCGCGAGGCGAACGAGGCGGGCGGGGCGGTGGCCACGCGCCCGTGTCTTCTGACCGGCTACGGCGGTTTCGCGATTCCGCTCACGCCGAGCTATCTGACCGGGCCCGGGATCGGCTGGCTTGCGCAGGACGGCGTGTTCGCGGTCGCGCATATCCGCGGCGGCGGCGAATTCGGCACCGAGTGGCATCTCGCGGCACAAGGCGAAAACCGTCAGCGTTCCTTCGACGATTTCATCGCGGTCGCCCAGGCGCTGATCGACGACGGCGTGACCACCGCCGCGCAACTGGGCATCAGGGGCGGCAGCAACGGCGGCCTGCTGGTGGCCGCGTGCATGGTGCAGCGCCCTGAGCTGTTCGGCGCGGTGGTGTGCCAGGTGCCGTTACTGGATATGAGCCGCTATCACCTGCTGCATGCCGGCGCGTCGTGGATCGACGAGTACGGCGACCCGGACGAGCCGGAGGAGGCACGCGTGCTCGCGGCTTACTCGCCTTACCATCAGGTGCGTGCCGGCGTGGCGTATCCCCCGGTGCTGTTCACGACTTCGACGAGTGACGATCGCGTCCATCCCGGCCACGCGCGCAAGATGGTGGCGCGCATGCAGTCGCTGGGGGCTGAGGGCGTGTGGTATCGCGAGAATACGGAGGGCGGCCATGGCGGCGGCTCCGATGAGCTGGAGCAGGCCGTTCACGACGCGATGGAGTATGAGTTTCTGTGGCGCTGTCTGAACGGCTCATGAGCGGTTCATGAGCGGTTCAGGGACTAGCTAAGCTGCGCGACCACCGGTGCGTGGTCCGACGGCTGCTCCCATTTGCGCGGTACCTTGTCGACGTCGCAGGACGTACAGGCCGCCGCCAGCGGCCCGGACAACAGGATGTGGTCGATGCGCAGACCCGCATTGCGGCGGAACGCCATCATCCGGTAGTCCCACCACGAGTAGATTTTCTCCGGGTGCTCGAACTTGCGGAACGCGTCGGTCAGCCCCAGTCCGACGAGGCGGACGAATTCGGCGCGCTCTTCGGGCGACACGAGGTTCTGTCCTTCCCACGCTTTCGGATCGTGCACGTCGCGATCTTCCGGGGCGATGTTGTAGTCACCGAGCAGCGCGAGCTTCGGATACTGCGCGAGTTCGCTCGCCAGCCAATCGTGCAGCGCTTCGAGCCAGCGCAGCTTGTAGGCGAACTTGTCGGTGCCCGGTGCCTGGCCGTTGGGGAAGTAGGCGGAGATGATGCGCACGCCGTCGATTGTCGCGGCGATCACGCGTTGCTGCGGATCCTCGAAGCCGGGGATATTGCGCACGATGGTGCTTTCGTCGACGTTCAGGCCTTCGCGCACCAGAATGCCCACACCGTTATAGGTCTTCTGGCCGGCGTACCAGCTCCGATAGCCCTTTTCCGCGAGCTCGGCGCGCGGGAATTTGTCGTCGGTCAGTTTGAGTTCCTGCAGGCACAGGACGTCGGTCTGGCTCGTTTCGAGCCAGTCGATGACGTGCTGCTGGCGGACTTTCAGCGAATTGACGTTCCAGGTGGCGATTTTCATGAATGAAATAAGATGTTGATCTTGGAAGAATACGTTATTTTATTCGAATGGCAATGTACGTATTGGTACGCGATTTCGCGTGGGGTGGTTCGTTTGCGCAGGTTCCACATGCCACGCCAGCCTGCCGTCGCGAGCTAGCTCCTGATATCAAGGGGATAGTGTAACGGGTTGGGCGCCTCTGCCGACTGGTTAGCTCTGCTTATCTCCTGCACTGAACATGAGGCAATCCAGGTCGGGTTGACTGCGGCAGTCGTTTCGATGCCGCCATCATTCGTTACAGCGACCTTCAGCAGTCTGCTTAAGGTTGCCATCAGATTTTGCCGTTAGTATCGAATCCACTCGAGGAAGCCTTGCGGAAGGTGAGCGTGTCATCGTCAGCGCCGTGAGTGAGCGGTCGTGACGAAGCACAGCATTCACAATGCTCCGAAACTCTCACGGTATCGTAGCGGGACTCCGCCCTGAACGCGGATTGATCAACACATGCGAACGCCTGGTTAGTCGATGAAGACGTTTTTGTTATGGTCCTGGGTTGCACTGCTCGGTGCTTGCACAAGCGTCTCCGTGGTGGACCGGTCACAAAATGGGAAATTCCTTTTAACCGCTACGAGCAGGAATCCGTTCGCGTCGTGGAGCACCGTGATGGATACGAGCCGAGATGGCGCACGAGCGTACTGCCGGGCACGGGACAGGGACATGTCGGAGGTCAATATCGATACGTTTTCATTTCCCCTGCGGAGCACGTGGGAAGCAGACCTACTCTTCATTTGTGTTCCGCGATGGAAACAGGATTGAAGATCCGCCAGGCAGCCCCGGCAGTTTTACGGATTTCTGTGCAAGCGGACTGCCGACAAGATGATCGTCACCTCGAACACAACGGCCATCAACCGCCATCAAATATTGCAAGACCGTAATGCGATGGACCAGATCGCGTAAGCAGGCAGTGTCTAAGCTCATCGCAGGGCATTCAGCGAACGAATGGCTGGATGTAAGTCTTGTCGGCAATGGAGCGCGTTCGGATGTTTTCGCGCGATCCCAATTCGCCGCCTCTTGCGGTCGCGACGCGACTCGCTCGATGCCGGAGTTTCCCATGAACCAGCTTTCATCGATCCGCATCTTCGTCAAGGTTGCCGAGTACCTGAACTTCGCTGAGGCCGCGAGGCAGTTGGGTGTTTCGAGCTCGGTCGTTACGCGCGGTGTCGCGTCGCTCGAAGAGCGCCTTGGCGTCCGTCTGATCAACCGCACGACGCGACGGGTAACACTGACGCGCATCGGTCAATCGTACCGCGAGCGTGCCGTCGACCTGCTGCATCATCTCGATGAGATGGACGAGTGCATTGCATCGGCATTGGAACAGCCATCCGGCATGCTGCGGATTGCCGCGTCGTCGCTTTACGCGACCACGGATCTCCCGGAAGTGCTGGCCGCCTACCGCGCTCAGGAACCCCGCATGAAATTCGAGCTGACCGTGTTCGACACGATGAGCGACGTCGCGGTTAACGAGTTCGACGTCTGTTTCGGCGCGGAGCGGCGCTTACGAGACTCGTCGTTGGTTTGCCGGCCGCTCATGAAAACACGCGACGTCATTGTTGCGAACCCTGACTATCTGGCGCGTTACCCGGCACCCTGCACACCGGATGAACTGGCCTCGCACGGCGTTCTCGTCGCGTCGGATGCACCGAGCCGTCACTGGGAGTTTCGCGACGCTCACGGCACGCAACGTGTCGTCGTGCAGCCGATCATGAACATACAAAGCCCTCAGGTCGTCAAGCGTGCGGTGCAGGCGGGACTCGGTATCGCGCGCTTGTCATGTTCGCTCGTGCGAGACGAGCTCGCCAACGGCAGCTTGCGTGCATTGCTAGGCGACGCGCCGCTATCCGACGAAGAACGCACCGTGTGGCTTCTGTATTCGAAGCAGCCGCACATGGCGGTTGCATTGCGCAGCTTCATTGAGTTCGTCGTGGAGCGTTATCGTCAGAAGCCGCCGGAAAGCAAGGCACAAGACGACTTGCGCGTGTCTGCCGCACAACATCCAGCGAACAATACTGAATTGCTGTGGGGCTAGATTTTACAGTTCGACACGACAAGCCCGACATGTAAACGGCCGAAGTATCGTTGCCGATATTTCAGGGCCGACCATACCCATAATCTCTCTAACCCCATTAGGGTGTCACCTATGAGTCATAGCGCTTCTCGCGGACCGATCCTGGTAGAAGAGTCGCCCGTTCAGGCTCCGCCGGAACTGATTGAACAATGCTTCAACCGGGTTGAATATTATCAGCCGCTTTACGGCGTCACCGGCATCGAAGGACCGCTCCGCTCGTGCAGGGATAGAGCCGTAGTCATCGAGGCGGCGCTCGATTCGTTGGGACCGTGCTTTAGCCTTGTCGACTTCGGTTCGTCGCTCGGGTATTTTCCATTTTTCTTTGCGGACCGCGGTGCCAGGACGACGGGTATCGACATCAACCCCGAAAACACCGCGGTTGCGCGCGCCACTCAACGGGTCAACGGGCTGAGCGCCACGTTCGAAACTGCGCCTCTCGACTTGACGAAGGTCCGCACAATCTCGCCTGGCGAATATGACGTGGCTCTCGCTCTTAGCGTACTTCATCACATCACGTTGCGACGTGGTATGGACTATGTCAAGCAGCTGGTTGCGGAACTACTCGCCCGCATTCCCATTCTGATTGTTGAGCTCGCGCATCGCGATGAAGCGGTCAACTTCGTCTGGCGAGCGTGTCTTCCAGAGGATTCCCTGGAAATATTCTCCGGGTGCGGTCACGCTCAGATTCAACACCTGGGCGACTTCCCGAGTCATCTCTCGTCGAGTGTCCGTCCTATGTATCTTGTCAGGAGGTAATGGAGCCGGACCGAACGGAAGCCGCGGACTAGAGCGGTTTCCTCGCGCTCAGGTACGCGATGCGCTCGGCACCGAAGAGTTGACCTGAATCGACGCGTGGACGGAACACCTGCTCAAAGAATTGTCTTTCTTCTACTGTGAACTGTTCCGACAGCAATTTTTCGAGCGATGGGGACCAGGGAAAGGGCGACGATTTCAACACGAGATTCCACGTGGCCAATTGGGAGCGCCCTACGTCAATGTGGAATTCCATGTGAATATCGGTGAAGCCGGTATCCAGGGCGTAACGGACCAGGTCGCGCTCGCTGAAATTGGTCATCGGATTGCTCGAAATGCTTTCCTCTGTGTCGGGAAATTGCGTGGCTCTCCAGCGATGCAAAAGCCGGAAAAAGCGGTCATCCGATCCCGTCGGATGAGCGTCGACAAATTTCTTTAAGGAATTCGCCTCAAACGCTTCGTCGCGCCGTATAGGTTCCGCAATGGAAACCCGTCCGCCAGGTTTGAGGATCCGGCGAAACTCGCGCAGAACTGCGATCTTGTCGGGAAGATAGGCCAGCACCGCGCGGGTCGTGACGACATCGACCGACTCGCCTGGAATGTCGTTGAGCGCTTCTGCGGAACATTGGAGAAAGGTACATTGATCCCGCACCCCGCGTTGAATGGCGATGGACTCGGAGTGTTGAAGCAGGGACGCTGAGATATCGGTTAGAACCACGCGTAGCGAAGGGCCGATGCGATCAATCGCGCGAAACGCGACGAGGCCGTCGCCTGTGCCAACGTCAACCAGCGTCATTCCCGGGGCGAGTTGTGCAGCGTCGAGAACGCGATCGGCATATTGCGCGATTTCAGCGCGCAATGTTCGTTCGTGCGACGGGTCATCGGCGAATCGTTCGTGCAGAAGCCAATTCGCCCACACATCGGATTGTGACTGGGGTTGATCGTTGTTCATCTATCGCAGGTCCACTGGTAAGCGTGGGCAGCCAGGTCACGAGAGGCTGTCTAGCGCGGAAGGGCTGAGCCTCTGTGCGGAGAGGCTGCGCGCCGTTGCCTGATCGAGCGTCGTTTGGCAGAGTTGAATCTAGCAGACAGACCTTAGGGCAACCTGAAGGGACCATGCGCCGCTAACCGCGCATCCGCGTTGCCACGCAATGAAAGTGTCAGGTGTTGCCGCTGCGCGATGCGGACGACAATCGAGAACTCCAACCCGCTACCCGTTCTCTTGGTATGTTCGCCACGATAGAAACGGTCGAGTACCCGGTCAAGCTCTTCTGCGGGAATACCCGGTCCGTTGTCCATCACTTCGAAGCCGAGATGGTCTGCGTAACAGGAGTCGTTCCATAATGGCTAGTTATCCAAACTATTGAGTGAAGTAGGTTATCCAGAACATCCCTTAAATATTGCTTAACGATAACGCAAGTTACAAAAAAATATAGTGCTCAAGCAACCACATGCGTCTGCCGTTAGAAAAGATGCCGTAATGCGGCGTAATTTCTTTGGAGATCACTATGTCAATACAGGCAGTAGGGCAACATTCGGCGCAGCCAGTGGCGTCGAACACGACACCTCAGGGTACGCAATCTGCAACCGGAGTCTCATCATCCGGCAACGCATCATCTTCGAGCGCTTCCACTCAGGCATCGTACACGGTGAGCATTAGCAATGCCGCGCATGCGGCGCTGGCTGAGGCGACCGAAACATCTGTTCAAACCGCGCAAGAGGCCGGCCATGGCGATCGCCAGGCACAGCGGCTTCTGGCAAAGGAGCAAGCGGCAAAAGCAGGCTAATCCGTGCGAGCGCACCTAACCGGAGGCTAAGGTCCCTGCGAAAACTGCCGCGCTCGTCCTGCAGTTTTCGCAGCATCCCGCCGCGTGCGTTCTGCGTCGCACCAAACGTCGTGCGCTCACGCACCCTACGCAGGTCTGTCGAAAAAAACAGGCCGGACGCGAGTCTCAAGCGCCGCTACCTGCGAAGAAGAGAATGTTTCAAGGGCGATTGCTCGAAAAACTCGACTTTGCACGGGGGGTGAAGTGTGCAGTCTCGTGCCCTGACCAGACGGGGGATGACCTCAAGCGGTGCCGTCACCCAGTAGTGATCAAGGCCGATCTGCACCACCTCCGCCCCTGCATGAATCGATGTCATGACCTCAATAACGGTTTGCAGTCGCCGCAGGGGCTCGGACGTCGCAATCGTGCAATCGCAGAGTTGTGCGCCGCCTTCGATAGCGTCTCCTTGGCGATCCTCGCTGCAGCAGCCCTCCCTGAGCCTGTCCGATGTCGAGCCTCGCATCGACGAAGTGGACTTGTCAACGGGTTCGTTCATATCTGCTTTCCCATAGCACCACTATCGCGGTGACCTGACACGATAGTAGCGGTCGGACCTGAAGGGACCCTTAAGCGTCCATGTATCGTCCGCATTGACCTTCAACTCATCGCTGTTCGACTACGGGTCGCCGTTGATTCCAGTGCAACTATTTCTGCTTCATCCAATAGAAAAGGAATACTGATTAAATAAAAATCAAGGAGCCGGGAAATTGCAAGGCCTTCGCAGAAGTCGACGCCCAGCGCTTTTTGAACTCGCTGCGCGTGAATAATATTTCATGCGATTGCGCTGCGGTTGTAACCCATCGAACGAAGATTCGTTTTACTGTAGCAACTTACACGTTGGGTCGCATGACCGGAGCTACTACCATGAACCAATACTTTTCGACGGCTGTGCTCATCGCTCTGCTGCGTACCAGTTCCACACTGCTATTTGCAGAAGCAATCGCGAGAGCCTCGACTCGGTGACGTTGGGACACGCATCAATATCGTCCCAATTCCTCAAAGAGTACGTCGCCGCAAATGACGTACCTGGCCTCCTCGGTTTCAACACAGACTGCGAGCGTCACACATAGATTCATTGACCCCGATGTCACGTAAGGTTCGCTGACGACGGTCGCACCGGGATGACTTGCCGCGTTTCTGAAGTATGGCCGTTTCGACCAGTTGGCATCTGCCCTCCTGGTTAGCATGGGGAACCGCGCTTGCCTGCGCATCGGATGATTTTTCGATTCCACGGGCGCGCCGATCTGTGCGCCGCTCTCATCCAGCAGGAACATGCGAAGCGAGAGGGGGAGGCCGAGAAAGCGCATCGCGCATTCGGGAAAGTTCCGTCCCGGCTTGAACGCATGCGTGACGTCTTCAAACGCCTGCCGGTACGGTTGCAAACCGGCCAGGTCTGCAATGGGTTTGATTCGATTGCCACTTTGAAGGGGGGGCAGGGGGAATCCGGCGCTGTAAACCTGCAAGTCGCTTTTGCCCGCAAGCGCCAATGGGCGGCCAAAGTAGTAGCCCTGTGCGAAATCGGCATCGCAATCGAGGCATAGGAGCGCCTCTGCTTCCGTCTCCACCCCTTCGACGGCGACGAGCGTGCCAATTTCGTGCAGGAGTCCTACCAGGCGTAGCAGGCTGCGTGCCTTCAGATGACTCGTAGCCGCTTGCCGGATAAGCTCACGATCGAGTTTTACCACGTCGGGCTGCAGATCCCAGACACGGCTTAGATTTGTTTCGCCCGCGCCAAAGTCATCAAGAGCGATCAGGAAACCGTGTAGCCGCAACTGGGCGACCGCATCGGCGAGCACTCCATTTCGCGGCTGAGGCGTTTCCAGAATTTCGATCGCGACCCGCGCCGGCGGTATGCCGCAAGCCAGGATATCGGCAACGAGCCCCGGCCCGTGAATCGGATGCGTGAGGACTTCAGGCTGCGCGTTGATAAACAGGATGCTTTTGTCGTCCGCGAAGCGCACGAAGTGGCCGGTATGACATCGGACACACTCCCGCTCGAATTCGCCGGTACGCCCAGCGAGCCTTGCATGCCTGAAGGCATCCAAAGGCGAACAAGGCTTGCCGTCTAGCGATGAGCGGAGCAATGCCTCGTGTCCAACCGGCGTTTGATGAGCAAGAGACAAGATGGGCTGAAACGCACTGTTCACGCTCGGTAAGCAACGAGGAGTCTCTTCGCTCATAGGATGGCGCCACCAGGATGAATTCGGTAAAGGGCAACGACGTTGATTCTAGCGCCGACGGGCGACCGCGATGTGGACCCCCTCTTCTAGAAGCTGTCCCACTCTCCAGCCGCGGCGGCTTGTGCGATCCGAACGGGCTGCGCCGCCGGCCGCTTTAGGGCTGCTGTAGCGGGTGCCGAAGCGCGCGCCGGAATCGCCGGCGTGGGCGTTTGCGTTTGCGCGACAGGGCGGCTGCCCTCGGCGCCGCGTGAGGCGTTCAGCCTGAATATCGAGGCGGCGGCTTTCAGATCGGCCGCCTGCGACTCGAGCGAGCTGGCGGCGGCCGCCGCCTGTTCGACAAGGGCCGCATTCTGCTGCGTGACTTCGTCCATCTGCGTAACGGCCTGATTGACCTGGCCGATGCCCTTGCTTTGTTCGTGCGAGGCGGCGGTAATTTCACCCATGATGTCGGTCACACGCCTGATCTCGTGCGTGATCTCGCGCATCTTCGTGCCGGCTTCCTGCACATGCTCCGCGCCTGCCCGGACCCGCTCCACGGAATCGTGGATCAGCTCCTTGATCTCCTTGGCTGCCGCCGAGGAGCGCTGGGCCAGCGACCGCACTTCCGAGGCCACCACCGCGAAACCCCGCCCTTGTTCACCTGCACGCGCCGCTTCGACGGCCGCATTCAGCGCAAGAATATTGGTCTGGAAGGCGATACCCTCGATGATGCCGACAATATTGGCGATCCTGTCCGAACTGGCGTTGATGCCTTCCATGGTGTCCACGACGCGCGACACCACGGCGCCCCCCTGTTCCGCGACGTGGGCGGCCTGCGCGGCAAGCTGGTTGGCCTGACTGGCGTTCTCGGCATTCTGGGTCACGGTCGAGGTCAGTTGCTCCATGCTCGACGCAGTCTCCTCGAGCGAAGCGGCCTGCTCTTCAGTACGCTGCGACAGGTCCTGGTTGCCCGCCGCGATCTGGTGCGTGGCGGTGGCGATCGACTCAGCCGAAACCCTGATGGTGCCGATGGTCTGTGTGAGCTGCTCCTGCATGCGCTTCATCGAAAAGAGCAGGCTCGAACGATCGTTTGGCGCCGTCTTCACCACGGCAGTCAGATCGTTGCCGGCAATCTGGTTGGCGATTTCGGCAGCATAGGAAGGCTCACCGCCTAATGCGCGGAGGATGCCGCGATTGAGCAGTGCCACGCCGGCCGAAAGGGCGCCGGCCAGTATCAGCAGGATTCCGAGGCTCCGGTACAGCGTCGAGCGGAAGGCGGCGTCGATGTCGTCCACATAGAGCCCTGTCGTGAGAATCCAGTCCCATGGCTGGTACCTCACGTTGTAAGCAATCTTGGGCGATGCCTCGGTTTCACCCGGCTTCGCAGCGGCATATGCGGTAAAGCCTTCGCCGTCACGCTTGATGAGCGCAACGATATCCTTAAAGACGTAAACGCCGTTCGAATCCTGGTAGTCGCTGACGTCTTTGTCGGTCCACTCCGGTCGTGTTCCGTGCATCAGGACGGTCGGATGAGAATTGACGATCTGAAAATAGCCGTCCATGCCGTATCGCATGTTCCTGATGCTGTCCATGGCCCGCTTTTGAGCTTCCGCGACGGGCACGGCGCCGGTGGCTGCCTGGTCACCGAAAGTCTTGACCACCGTCAGGGCGATCTCAGATGCGTGTTTCAGATCGGCCTTGCGCTCATCCATTTGCATTTCTCGAGTCTGGTAAGCGTGGTAGACCGATATTCCGGCGAGACACAAAAGGCTCAGGATGAGCGGCAACCAGAGCTTCTGTACAAAGGACAGTTTCATACGTATGGATTCCTTGCGTTGAACACGCCATGAGCAGGCGAATTGCACTCGATAGACATAAATAATGCTTCACACAAATATCGGCCAAGGTTCACACCACTTGAGCCGAAAGCGAAAACTGCGGCGGTTTGCCGCGGTGTTACTGAAACCCATGGCGCAAAACGCTTGCAGGAGCGCGCGGATCGACCACCGAGGTGCGCGGGTCAACCTGTCGGAATTGTAAAATACGGATTCCTAATGAATTTACGAAGGGTGGCAACATTGAACGGGACTGCATCCCGGAGGTATCCGCAGCCGCGCTGTATGAGAGCATGCGGCGGCGAGGCGGGCCCATCTGCGGCAAACCGCCGCAAATGCCGCTTTTCACTCAAGCGCGGCGCGTTCGGGCCGATATTTTGTGTGATGCATTCATGGGATGAAATTTGTCTTCATGGCGACCATCAGCAGATCGCGGCGTGCAACCGGGACCTGTCGCAGCGTACTGAAGAGCAGACTCCGAAGACAGGGTTCAGCGGGTTCGAACGTGGAATACGTGCGCGAACAAAGCATGATCAGGTGTTGAGTCAACATGCATTTAAATTCATACAAGTTTCCCGAACACGTAACGATGGACATCGCATCAGGTCGCTGGAGCAACCCACTACTATCAGTACTGCTCGCCTTTGCCGCAACAACGCTCGCTTGCGTTGTCAGCCTGGCACTCAAGAGCATGGATCAGGAAATCTCGCCGATCTGGCTGGTCGACGCCGTTCTGCTCGCGCAGATGATGGTTGCGCGGCCCCACCAACGATACGGGGTGTTCGTTGGCGGCGTACTCGGCAATTTTTCGACGCGGCTGTTTGTCAGTCACGACCTGGTGGGAGCGCTCTGCTTTTCGTTCGCCGACCTTGTCGGCGTTGTGATTGCGTTGAGGTTCGCTCCGCGTATCTCAACGGTTGCCGAACTGATCCGCCCGAAACCGCTCATCAGGTTTCTCGTGGGTGGCGTCGTGTTTTCAACCTTCGTGTCCGGACTCGTTGCGGTGACCTTGCAGGGGGCGCCGGAAGGGAGTTCCCGGTTGCCGTCCATGACGACCTGGTTCATCGCGCATGCGCTGGGTTGTGCGATCTTCACACCTGCCGCCGTGGCCTTCTGGACCGGCGAGCTTGCCAATCTCGCGCGCGTGGACCAGCGCGGGAAAAACGGCGTTCTGTTGCTGCTGGTCTGCGTCGTCACGATCGGCGTATTCGGACAACGCCAGTTCCATCTGCTCTACTGGGTGCTTCCGCCCATCGCGTTACTGGCATTTCGGGCAGAACTAGCCGCTGTGCTGCTTGGCGTCCTGCTGTGCCAGGCCATTGCGATGTGGTTCACGGTGCACGGTTTGGGCCCTTTCTGGATCGAGCCTTTTGCGCGCATGCAGGACCGCATCTTCGCCTTGCAGCTTTACTACATGGCGGTGCTACTTATCGCGCTGCCCATCAGCGCCTCTCAGGCACAGCGCAACCGTCTCATCGCACGGCTAGGCGACGGCGAGCGCCGCTACCGGGTGCTCGCCGAGAACGCGAGCGACATCGTCATGAGCATGGGGTTGGAGGGCCGGCTTACCTACGTTTCACCCAGGGTGACGCCGGCGCTGGGCTATGCCCCGGACGACCTGATCGGCATGTATTACCCGGAGCTCGTTCTACCGGACGACCGCGCTGCGCTGACCATGGCCGTTGAAAGCGTGATGAGGGGAGCGATCGAGGCGTTTCAGGACAGTCGCTGGCGGCGACCGGACGGGCAGGTCGTGTGGATGAAAACGAGTCTGCGACTGCTCATCGACCCGTTCTCCAGCAAGCCGGAGGCGCTGATGGCGACAGTTCGCGACATTACGGAAAGCAAGGTCGCCGAGCAGCGTCTCGCAGACGAGCGAAAGGAACTGCAGGCGCTCGCTTTCCGCGATGGCCTGACAGGCCTGTTTAACCGGCGATATTTCGACCGCGAACTCGAGCGCCAATGGCGCAAGGAAGCACGGGCGCTCAGCCTGAGCCGTGTGGCCGTGATCATGATCGATATCGACGCCTACAAGGACTACAACGATCACTTTGGGCATCAGGGTGGCGACGAGTGCCTGCGTACGGTCGCACAGGCGATTGCCTCTGCCGCCCGGCGTCCAACGGACATGGTGGCGCGGTATGGCGGCGAAGAGTTCGCGCTGATCTTGCGCGATACCGATGAGCAGGGCGCGATGAAAGTTGCCGAGGGCATCCGGACCGCCATTGAAAGCCTGCGGCTGCCACATCCGGCTTCCCGTGCCGGGATCGTGACCGTCAGCGCCGGCGTGGCAGTGCAGCGAGCGGGTGAAGACGGCGACGGCAACGGTCTGGTCGCGGCTGCAGACAGGGCGCTCTATGCCGCCAAACAACAGGGGCGGAACCGGACCTGCACAGCGGATACCGATTGCGCCGATCAGGGCGCTCCGTGATGCGACCGCGCTTCGCGCTTCACAGCGTGAATGGTCTGCACAAAATAAATCGTCGGCGGCCTCATCGCCCGGCGTATAGTGGGTCCAATACTCACGTATCGGGGAATCGCCATGGCTGAACTCTATCCGGCTATCTATAAGGACTTCGAAGTGCATCCGCTGGTGTTCTCGCGGGAGTTCGACAAGTTCGACGGCCACAAGCGGCACGCCGAGGGTTATGACGTCGCCGTGCGCGTTTGCCGTCCAGGTGCAATCAGCGGCTCGAAGGCGAGCCGCGTGTTTCGACTCGTGCGGCCCGCCACGTTTTCCGATTTCGGCATCGCCAAGCGCAGCGCCAGCCAGTACGGCGCGGACATCATCGACGGCAAGGTGGAAGGCGCATCGGTTGCCGATCTTTGAGGCCAAAAAAATAATCCGTCTGATTGTTTGACGATTTGCCGACATCTCTATACAATCCGTTTTCTCTGACGCGGGGTGGAGCAGTCTGGCAGCTCGTCGGGCTCATAACCCGAAGGTCATAGGTTCAAATCCTATCCCCGCAACCAAGCATATGGAAAGCCCGCTGGCGATCGCCACGCGGGCTTTTTCATTTGTGGGCAGGCCATATTCAGGCATCGCCGCGTACCTTGCAATCATTATGGTGTACTGAGGGATATGAGTGCGCCGGGATCAGCGGCCTGCATGCCAGGCCAACCTCCAATGGCATCTGAAAGAAAGCGAAGGTAGTATTCGGCGCTAGAGGGTGCTGCGCCCGCTAACGGTGCACGACCCGCGACGCAATCCTGGTTTGAAGGACGTTGAAATGGACACCTACATCCTGTTGGGCGGTGGTTTCGGAATAGCGCTGGCCATCGCCATCTGGGGCATCTGGAAGCTCAGATAGGGCGGGCCCCGCATGCATGCACGCGCGGGCGAAGCAATCCCACCGCTGCAACACATTTTCATCGCGTTGTATCAAGAACCTGCTACAAGCTAGTTATCCCGCTGGTGCGAGGGCCGTATGTGCGTCAGGCGCCAATACGGTCAGGCATGCCGTTAATTTCATTTAACTTACGACACCCTATGTCCTCATCTGTCACCAGCCCCTCGAGCCAGACCGCCAACACCGCGCCCAGCCTCGTGCTGGGGGCGATCGGCGTGGTGTTCGGCGACATCGGCACGAGCCCGCTCTACACGTTGCGCGAATGTCTGAAGGCGGCGGGCGGCATCAGCCAGCCCAACGTGTTCGGTATCGTGTCGCTGATTCTCTGGTCGATCATCGTGGTGGTCACGCTCAAGTACGTGAGCTTCGTGATGCGCGCGGACAACGACGGCGAAGGCGGCATCCTCGCGCTCACTGCATTGGCCTCGCGGGTGGCGCCGGCGCGCCTCTCCCAGGTGCTGCTCACATTGGGTGTATTCGGCGCGGCGATGTTCTACGGCGATTCGATGATTACGCCGGCCATCTCGGTCATCTCGGCGGTGGAGGGCGTCACGCTGGTCGACCCGAAACTGACGGCGTGGATCGTCCCCATCTCGCTGGTGATTCTCACTGGCCTCTTCAAGCTGCAGAAGCGCGGCACGGGGACGGTCGGCAAGGTTTTCGGGCCGGTGATGATCGTCTGGTTCATTACGCTGGCGGCGCTGGGCCTGCTGCATATCGTCGCCGGGCCGGCCATCATCGAGGCCGTCTCGCCGCTCTATGCGGTGCGCTTTGTGGCGCACGCACCCGGTACGGCCTTCGTGGTGCTGGGTTCGGTGTTCCTCGCGTTGACGGGGGGCGAAGCGCTTTACGCGGACATGGGGCACTTCGGCAAGAAGCCGATCCGTCTCGCCTGGCTGCTGCTGGTGCTGCCGAGCCTCGTGCTGAACTACTTCGGCCAGGGCGCGCTGGTGCTGGCGCGGCCCGCCACGGTGGAGCAGCCGTTCTTCGAGTCGGCGCCCGGCTGGGCCCTGGTGCCGCTGGTTCTGCTGGCCACAGCCGCCACCATCATCGCCTCACAGGCAGTGATTTCCGGCGCGTTCTCGATGACCAAGCAGGCGGTCCAGCTCGGCTTTCTGCCGCGCATTCCGGTGGTCCATACGTCGACGCATGAGGTGGGTCAGGTCTACGTACCGTTCATCAATGTTTCGCTGTACGCGGCGGTCGTGTTTCTGGTGGTGTTCTTCAAGTCTTCCGACAATCTGGCTGCGGCCTATGGCATTGCCGTCGCCTCGACGATGCTGCTCACCACGCTGCTGATGTATTTCATCACGCACTCGCTGTGGAACTGGAAGCCGCTCGCCACCTTCGTGGTCATCGGCCCGCTCGCGCTGGTCGACGCGGTGTTCGTCTCGAGCAATGTCAGCAAGGTGCTCGACGGCGGCTGGTTCCCGCTGCTGGCCGGCGGCGTGCTGTTCACGATCATGACCACATGGCATCGCGGCCGCGAAGTCGTCGTGGAGCGCATGAAGACCGACAACATTCCGCTCGCGGGACTGATCAAGTCGCTGTGCGGCGGTTCGCATCCGCCGCCGCGCGTCGATGGCACGGCGGTGTTTCCGGGCGGCGTGGCCGGCATGACACCGTCCGCGTTCATGCACAACCTCAAGCACAACCGGGTGATGCACGGCATCAACATCTTCATGGCCGGCATGACCGACAACGTGCCGCACGTGCACGACGAGCAGAAAGTCACCGTGGAAGACATGGGCTACGGCTGCTATTCGGTCACCGTGCGCAATGGCTTCATGGAGATTCCCAACGTGCCGGCCATCCTGCTGCTGGTCGCGAAGAAGATCCCTGACTGGCAATACGAGCCGGCGGACACGTCCTTCTTCCTCGCACGCGATACCGTGCTGGCCACGGGAGAGAGCAAGGCCATGGCGCTGTGGCGCGAGAAGCTGTTCGCGTTCCTCGGACGCAACGCGGCCCAGGCGGCCGAATACTATAGTTTGCCGGCCAACCGCGTCGTCGAACTGGGCGGCCAGATCAATCTGTAGCTTCCGCCTCGCGGCTGGGTGCTCGCCCGGCCGCTTCCCTCGCCACCGTAGGCGCGACGTAAGCCGCTCAGGCCACTACGCAACAGAAGCCGATTGAATTGGCTCTGCACGGCGAATCAAGTTGACTTTTGGTTCTCAAAATGTCTAGAATTCCGCGTCGTCACAAATGGGGCTAATGCCTTGGACAGTAGCAGTAGTCGATCTTCGATCGGATTCGCCGCCTGACCGGCAAGACGCCCGCGCAGTATTCTTTACGCCGCCGTCTTGCCAGCAGGCAGACGGTGCGCGCCGTAGTCAATCTCCTCCGTGCACCTTTATCAGCGCCACCTGAACCCAGCGAAAGCGTGTTCGCGTGGCTTCGTGTCGCGAGCTTCGCTCGTGGCTGCGCTTGCGCGCGCGCTGGAATGCTCCGGCGCGCGCCGGGCGTGTAGACAAACACACGCGGCGCGCATGTGCAGTGCGCGCGGTCGACGCCGATAAGGAGTGTCCCATGCCGGACCCTGACAGTTACCCCACACCGTGTCCTTTATGCCGCTGTACCTTCCCTTTGCCTGAAGGAAGCGAGTAGATCGCCGTCGTCGCGCGCATGCCGCGTTGCCCTCCGAGTCTGCTGGCTTCCATTGAATCGCGTTAAGCCAAACGCTCGGAGAAACACCATGAACTTCGGTCTCCTTCTGTCGCAACTGCCGCACGTCCAGGAATCGCGCGTCCATTACGACGCCATGCTGTCGCTGCAAGCCCGTGAACCGCACAAGCTGGCCGCCCTCTGGCACAGCTTCAAGTCGCTTATCTCCTGAATTCTTTGATCTTGTGTCGTCTGCACACGCCATCGTCGCTGACGATGAAATGCGTGAGCGGACGACGCAGGCGTGTGCTGTTCCCTTGTTCGCCCATGTTGAGCCATGAGTCATTTCAGCTTTTCGCCGCGAGTGTTTGACCCCGCTGCCGCGCGTTGCCTCAGCGTCGCTCCGTATGCTTCAAAAACCCGTGACCGGGGAGACGCCTGATGAATTTCAATTTCAATCTGAACCGCACCGCCAATGCGTCCGCGTGGCGCCTGCTGCCCAACGGCTGGGACTTCGTCGCCTTTCCGCTGATCATCTGCGTGATCGCTTCCGCAGCGATCGGTTTTCACCAGACGCTCGCGCCGATGTCGACGCTGAAGACCCAGGTCATCTCGCTCGACCCAACGAGCCTGCCCGAATATGCGCTGCGCACGACGCTGCGCATGCTCGCGGCAATGGTGGCGTCGCTGGTGTTCACGCTGACCTACGGCACGCTCGCCGCGAAGAGCCGTCGCGCGAGCCTCGTGCTGGTGCCGATTCTCGACATCCTGCAGTCGGTGCCGGTGCTGGGCTACATTTCGTTTACGGTCACGTTCTTCCTCGCGCTGTTCCCTGGGCGCGTGCTCGGCGCGGAGCTCGCGGCGATCTTCGCGATCTTCACGAGCCAGGCGTGGAACATGACCTTCAGCTTCTACCAGTCGCTGCGCACGGTGCCGCGCGATCTGGATGAGGTCTCGCGCGGTTTTCACCTGACCGGCTGGCAGCGTTTCTGGAAGCTCGAGGTGCCGTTCTCGATGCCGGGCCTCATCTGGAACATGATGATGTCGATGTCGGGCGGCTGGTTCTTCGTGGTGGCCTCGGAGGCCATCACGGTGGGCAACAACACGATCACGCTGCCGGGTATAGGCGCGTATCTGGCCCAGGCCATCTCCGACAAGAACCTGCACGCCATCGGTTGGGTGATTCTCGCGATGACGATCGTGATCATTGCGTACGACCAGCTTCTGTTCCGTCCGCTGGTGGCGTGGGCCGACAAGTTCCGCATGGAGAACACCAGCTCGGGCGATGCGCCGGAATCCTGGCTGCTCGATCTCGTGCGTCGCACGCGGCTGATTCACCGTGGTCTCGTGCCGATGGGCAAGCTGTTCGCCAACGCGGCGCGCTTGCCGATGCGTCTGCCGGGCGTGAGCCGCATCAGTTTCAGTCTGCCGCGCCGGCAAAAGAAGTCGTCGCTGGTGGGCGACGTCATCTGGGGGACGCTCGTGATCCTCCTGACGGTCTATGTCGTCTATCGCGTGGTGAGCTATGTCCGGACCGGCGTCGATCTGGCCGAAGTGGAGCACGTGCTGGTGCTGGGCCTGATCACGCTGCTGCGCGTGGCATTGCTGATTGCGATCTCGTCGCTGATCTGGGTGCCGCTCGGCGTATTGATCGGGCTGCGTCCGGCGTTGGCCGAAAAGATCCAGCCGCTCGCGCAGTTCCTCGCGGCGTTTCCGGCCAACCTGCTGTTCCCGGTGTTCGTGATCGTGATCGTGCGCTTCCATCTGAATCCGGACATCTGGCTCTCGCCGCTGATCGTGCTCGGCACGCAGTGGTACATCCTCTTCAACGTGATCGCGGGCGCCAGCGCCTATCCGAACGACTATCGCGAAGTCGCCACCAACTTCCGCATTCGCGGCTGGCAGTGGTGGCGCAAGGTGATGCTGCCGGGCATTTTTCCGTACTACGTGACAGGTGCCATCACCGCCTCGGGCGGCGCGTGGAACGCGAGCATCGTGGCCGAGTTCGTGCAGTGGGGCGATACCAAGGTGGTCGCCCACGGTCTGGGTTCCTACATCGCGCAGACCACCGCCGCGGGTGACTTCCCGAAGATCATTCTCGGCATTGCCGTGATGTCCCTGTTCGTCACGTTGTTTAACCGCACGTTGTGGCGTCCGATGTACGCCTATGCCGAATCCAAGCTTCGGCTCGATTGAGAGTAAAACACGATGCTAAATCCAAAAACTATCTCTGCCGATCTGTTCCAGACGACGTCCCAGACGCCGTCGACGAGTTCGCGCCTCGGGGAAGAAGTGCTGCGCGTGACGGATGTGAGCCGGGGCTTCGACAAGAACCAGGACGAACTGCTGGTACTCGACGGCGTGAACCTGTCGCTGCGCGAAGGGGAGATCGTCGGCATGCTGGGCCGTTCGGGTTCGGGCAAGTCGACCCTGCTGCGGATCATCGCCGGCCTGATCGGGCCGACCGGCGGCGAGGTCTCGTACCTCGGCAAGCCGCTCGACGGTCCCGCCAAGGGCGTGGCGATGGTGTTCCAGACCTTCGCATTGTTCCCATGGCTGACCGTTCTGCAGAACGTGGAAGCGGGCCTCGAAGCGCAGGGTGTGGGCGCGCGCGAGCGCCGCGAACGCGCGCTCGCGGCCATCGACCTGATCGGTCTGGATGGTTTTGAAAACGCCTATCCGCGCGAGCTCTCGGGCGGCATGCGTCAGCGTGTGGGCTTCGCCCGCGCGCTGGTGGTCGACCCGACGCTGTTGCTGATGGACGAGCCGTTCTCCGCGCTCGACGTGCTGACCGCCGAAACGCTGCGTACCGACCTGCTGGATCTGTGGACGCAGGGCCGCATGCCGATCAAGTCGGTGCTGATCGTCACGCACAACATCGAAGAAGCGGTGTTCATGTGCGACCGGATTCTGGTGCTGTCGTCGAACCCGGGCCGTGTGATCGCCGAGATCAAGGTGCCGTTCAATCACCCGCGCAACCGTCTCGATCCGGCGTTCCGCAAACTGGTGGACGAAATCTACGCCAAGATGACCGCGCGCCAGCACGACGAATCGGCGAAGAAGGGCCTGGAGTTGGGCAGCTGGCTGCCGCATGTTTCGACCAACCTGATGGCCGGTCTGATCGAAATGCTGGCGGCGGCGCCGTACCACGGCCGTGCGGACATGCCGGAAATCGCCCGTTCGCTGCATCTCGAGGTGGACGATCTGTTCCCGGTCGCCGAAGTGCTCCAGCATCTGGGTTTCGCGGAAGTGCGCGAAGGCGACATTCTGCTGACGCCGCCGGCACGCGTGTTTGCCGAGTTCGGCACTCAGGAGCGCAAGATGATGTTCGCCGAGCATCTGCTGCGGCATGTGCCGCTTGCCAAGCGGATCAAGACGGTGCTCAACGAGCGTCCGGGTCATCGCGCGCCGCGCGTGCGTTTCGAACAGGAACTGGAAGACTTTTTGACCGACAGCGCCGCGGAAGACACGCTCGACGCGGTGATCAACTGGGGCCGCTACGGCGAGATATTCTCGTACAACGATCAGACGGAACTGTTCAGCCTGGCGGACGTGGAGGCCTGACGGTCCTGCGCCTGCCCCAGGCTTGGGCTCGTTGGGCTTAAGCCGTTACGGGAGCAGCGGCATTAGCCTGCCGCTGCGCCTTGCTGATCCGCCTCGATCGCCCAGTCGACCGCAGCCTGCGCATGCAGCGCTGTGGTGTCGAACACCGGCAACGCGGCATGCTCCGGCTTGATCAGGAGCGTGATCTCCGTGCAGCCGAGAATTACCGCCTGCGCCCCGCGCGCCGCAAGATCCGAGATCACGCGCTGATAGACGCGCCGTGAGTCGTCGCGGATCGCGCCATGGCACAACTCGTCGTAAATGATGCGATGCACGTCGGCGCGATCGCTTTCGTTTGGGACCAGCGTGTCGAGCGCGTAGCGCTCGCGCAGCCGTCCTGTGTAGAAGGTCTGCTCCATGGTGTAGCGTGTGCCGAGCAAGCCGACCCGCTCGATGCCCGCGGCGCGCAGCGCGTGGCCGGTCGGATCGGCGATGTGCAGGAAGGGAATCGCGATGGCCTGTTCGATCGACTCGCACACCCGGTGCATCGTGTTGGTGGCGAGGATCACGAGGTCCGCGCCGCCGCGTTCGAGCTGGCGCGCGGCGCCGGCCATTAGCGTGCCGAGTGCGTCCCAGTTGCCCGCGCGCTGGTGCGCTTCGACGGTGGCGAAATCCACCGTCAGCAGCAGGCTGCTGGCGTTGTGATGGCCGCCGAGGCGCGCCTTCGCGTGGCGGTTGAGGATCTGATAGTACTCAGTGGACGATTCCCAACTCATGCCGCCAATAATGCCGATCGTTTTCATTGCGCTGTCCCGCCGATGCTGATGGCCCATGGCCGATTGCCGAGTATAGGCCGGGCCGGGCGGTGGGAAGCGGTACGGATGGGCGGGATTGCGCCGGTACGGCTTCGCTCAAGGTGGTGGACTGTGCGCGGCGATCAGCGCCGTACGGGTCAAGCGTGCGCCGCCTGCAGGCAAGCCACGCCTGAAGGCAGCAACGGCGCCTCTAGGCCTTCGGCAGCTTGGATTTCCCACGCGGCCCGCGCGGCTTCGGCTCGACACCCACGCGCGGATCGCGCGCGAGCACGAGCGCCGTCACCTGTTCGACACTGTCTTCAAACGCCGGATCCGCTTGCGGGACATACAGCCATTTCCCGAGCACCGGATGCGGCCGCAAGGCGGGCACGTCGGCGATGAGCGCGGCGTGGCGCTCCTGCGACGTGCAGATCAGCAAACCATTCCACGGCGGATCGCGATCGGCGGCAACCAGACACAGCAGGCCGTCGAGATAGGCCGCGTCGGAGCCGAACATCCGCTTGCTGAGGAAGGTGGATTCGCGCTCGAAGACGTCGAAGATCCAGGCGAGCGAGTTGCGGATGGAAGAGGGCATGAGCGTGAAGATCGGTGGGCTTCTTGATAATACTACTGTATTTTTGTACAGTAGTGTATCGTGAATCTGCTCGACACCTCTCCCGCCGTATCGTCTTCGCGGCCCGTGCCTTCCTTGCGCAAGATCATCCATTGCGACTGCGACTGTTTCTACGCGTCGGTCGAAATGCGTGACGACCCAACGCTGCGCGGGCGGCCGCTGGCCGTGGGTGGCCGGCCCGATCACCGCGGCGTGGTGGCCACCTGCAATTACGAGGCGCGGCGCTTCGGCGTGCATTCGGCTATGTCGTCGGCACTGGCGTTGCGCAAGTGCCCCGAACTGCTGATCATTCCGCCGTCCATGGAGAAGTACCGCATCGCCTCGCGGCAGATCATGGCGATCTACGGCGATTACACCGCCGAGGTCGAGCCGCTGTCGCTCGACGAAGCCTATCTCGACGTCACCTATACCGACCGCTGCAAAGGCAGCGCGACGCTGATGGCCAACGAGATTCGCGAGCGGGTGCGCGAGACGGTTGGTGTAACCGTGTCGGCGGGCGTGGCGCCCAACAAGTTCGTCGCCAAGATCGCTTCGGACTGGAACAAGCCGGACGGTCTCCACGTCGTGCGGCCGCACGAGGTCGATGCGTTCGTCGCGGCTTTGCCGGTGCGCAAGATTTTCGGCGTGGGCAAGGTGACGGCGGCGAAGCTCGAAAAGCTCGGCCTTACCACCTGCGCACAGTTGCGCGACTGGCCGCTGGTCGAACTGCACCGTCAGTTCGGGGTGTTCGGCAAGCGGCTCTACGAGTTGTCGCGCGGCATCGACGAGCGGCCCGTGCGGGCCGACCGCGAGCGCAAGTCGGTGAGCGTGGAGACCACCTACGTCACGGATCTGCGCACGCTCGAAGAATGTGCGGCGGAACTGCGGCGGCTCGCCGAACAACTGGACGGGCGCATTGCGCGCGCCGAAGCGGGCGCGGCGGTGCGCAAGCTGTTCGTGAAGATCCGTTTCGCCGATTTTCAGCGCACCACGGTCGAATGCGTGGGCGAGGTGCCGCATCTGCCCACGCTGCTGGCATTGCTGGAGAAGGGCTTCGCGCGTCGCAATCAAGCGGTGCGGCTGCTGGGCGTAGGTGTGCGGCTCGAAGAGGAGCATCTTGCGCAGCCCGGGCAGTTCACGCTGTTCGACGACGATCCCGCGGATGAAGTGATCGAGGCGCCGCCGCAAGCTTCCACGGAAGACCCCGACGCGTAGGCCTTGGCGAGCTCGCCAAGGGTGCTATGAGAAGCGGTCGCGGACAGCGCTCGCAAGAAGCACCCGGCAACACGTCGCCCCAAACGCTTTCTGGCGCCGATAGAATCGATGGCAGTCAAAGGAGCGAGACATGGACCTGATCATCCGCCGTGCCAGCCTGCCGCGTAGCGTCGCCGCGCATCGGGAGCCCGTCGATATCGGCATCGAAGCGGGGCGCATCGTCGCCGTCGAGCCGCATCTGGCGGCAAGCGCCCACGAAGAAATCGACGCCGCCGGTTCGCTCGTCACACCGCCCTTCGTGGACCCGCACTTCCATATGGACGCGACGCTGTCCTATGGTCTGCCGCGCGTCAATGCATCCGGCACGCTGCTGGAAGGCATTGCGCTGTGGGGCGAACTGAAGCCGCAACTGACTCAGGAAGCCTTGATCGAGCGCGCACTGCAGTACTGCGACTGGGCGGTCGCGCGCGGCCTGCTGGCGATTCGCAGCCACGTCGACGTGTGCGACCCGCGCCTGCTGGCCGTCGAAGCGCTGCTCGAAGTGAAGCGGCGCGTGGCGCCTTACCTCGACCTGCAACTGGTGGCGTTCCCGCAAGACGGCGTGCTGCGCAGCCCCGGCGCCTTCGACAACCTGAAGCGGGCGATCGCGCTCGGCGTCGACGTGGTCGGCGGCATTCCGCATTTCGAACGGACCATGGCCGATGGCGCGGAGTCGGTGCGCATCCTCTGCGAGTACGCTGCGGAGCAGGGCTTGCGTGTCGACATGCATTGTGACGAATCGGACGACCCGCTCTCGCGCCACATCGAAACGCTGGCGGCGCAGACCCACCGGCTGGGCTTGCATGGACGCGTCACCGGCTCGCATCTGACCTCGATGCATTCGATGGACAACTACTACGTCAGCAAGCTGCTGCCGCTGATGCGCGAGTCGGGGGTGGCGGCGATTGCGAATCCGCTCATCAACATCACGCTGCAGGGCCGCAGCGACACCTACCCGAAGCGGCGCGGCATGACGCGCGTGCCGGAGATGATGGCCGCGGGCATCAACGTCGCGTTCGGCCACGATTGCGTGATGGACCCGTGGTACAGCCTCGGCTCGGGCGACATGCTCGAAGTGGCGCACATGGGGTTGCACGTTGCGCAGATGACCGGCATCGACGCGATGCATGCCTGCTTCGACGCGGTGACTGTGAACGCCGCGCACATCCTCGGGCTTGAGGGGTATGGCATCGCGCCGGGCTGTGCAGCGAATTGCGTGCTGCTGGACGCCCGCGATCCGGTCGAAGCGATCCGCTTGCGCGCCGCGCGGTTGGCGGTGATCCGGCGCGGCAAGGTGGTGGCGCGCTCGCCGGCGGCACGGGCGACGCTTTCGCTCGAAGGGCGGCCTGCAGAGGTGGATTTCAAATTGCAGCGGGGTTAGGTGCCGGGATATCCAGGCACAAAAAAACCGGTGCTTGCGTGAGCAAGACACCGGTTTTTTACCCGGCGGCGTGCAAGCGCACAGCGCTTGCCGCCAGACCTCAGCTCAATGCGTCGAAGCCGGCGTCATGCCGTTATGACGCAGCAGCGCGTCGATATTCGGCTCACGGCCGCGGAACGCCTTGAACGATTCCATCGCCGGACGGCTGCCGCCCACCTCGAGAATCTCCTTGCGATAACGCGTGCCGGTGGCCGCATCGAGCACGCTGCCGCTGGCCGCCTGAGCCGCTTCTTCGAAAGCGGCATAAGCGTCGGCGGACAGCACTTCGGCCCACTTGTAGCTGTAGTAGCCCGCCGCGTAACCGCCCGCGAAGATATGGCTGAAGGTGTTCGGCCAGCGCGAGAATGCCGCTTGCGGCACCACATGGAAGCGCTCGTTGATCTCGCGGGCGAGGTCGTTGGCGCTCGTTGCGCCGCTCGCGTCGAAGTCGGTGTGCAGCTTCATGTCGAACATCGAGAACACGATCTGCCGCAGCGTGCCCAGGCCGCTCTGGAAGTTCTTTGCGGCCAGCATCTTGTCGAACAGGTCGCGCGGCAGCGGTTTGGCGGTTTCGACATGCGAAGTCATGTCGCTCAGCACGTCCCACTCCCAGCAGAAGTTTTCCATGAACTGCGACGGCAGTTCGACCGCATCCCATTCGACGCCGTTGATGCCCGACACCGCGAGTTCATCGACGCGTGTGAGCATGTGATGCAGGCCATGGCCGAACTCGTGGAACAGCGTGATCACTTCGTCGTGCGTGAAGCAGGCCGGCTTGCCGCCGACCGGCGCCGAGAAGTTGCAGGTCAGATACGCGACCGGCGTTTGCACGCCGCCGTTGGCATGCCTGTGACGAGCCCGCGCGTCGTCCATCCATGCGCCGCCACGCTTGCCTTCGCGCGCATACAGGTCGAGGTAGAACTGCGCGACGAGGCCGCCGTCCTGATTCTCGACGCGGAAAAAGCGCACGTCCGGATGCCACACGGCCGCTTCGTCGCGGCGGATCTTCACGTCGAACAGCGTTTCCGTGACCTTGAAGAGGCCCTTGAACACGACGTCTTCCGGGAAGTATTGCTTGACCTCGTTTTCCGAGAACGAATAGCGCTTCTGGCGCAGACGTTCGGCCGCGTACGTCATGTCCCACGGCTGCAGCTCTGTCATGCCGAGTTCGTTGGCGGCGAATTCGCGCAGTTCCTTCCAGTCCTGCTCGGCGTGCGGACGGGCGCGCGTGGCGAGATCTTCGAGGAAGGCCATCACTTGTGCGGGCGACTCGGCCATCTTCGGCGCAAGCGAGACTTCGGCGAAGTTCTGGTAGCCGAGCATGTGCGCTTCTTCGGCACGCAGCTTCAACTGCTCGGCGATGTTGCCGGTGTTGTCCCACTCGGCCTTGCCGCCGCCGTACGTGCCGCCCAGTTCCGACGCCCGCGTGACATAGGCGCGGTACAGCGTTTCGCGCATGGCGCGGTTTTCCGAGTACTGCATGACCGGGAAGTACGACGGGAAATGCAGCGTGAATTTCCAGCCGCTCTTGCCGTCGCGCTCGGCGGCTTCCTGCGCGGCTTCGATCACGTCTTCCGGCAAGCCGGCCAGTTGCGCCTTGTCGTCGACGAGGTAGGTGTAGGCGTTGGTCGCATCCAGCACGTGATCGGAAAACGCCTTCGAGAGGTTCGCCTGACGTTCCTGCAATTCGGCGAAGTGCGGCTTCTGGTCTTCCGGCAATTCCGCGCCCGACAGGCGGAAATCGCGCAGGGCATTGCTGAGGATTTTCTTGCGTTCGCCCGTGAGCGAGCCGAAGTCGCTGCTGGCTGCGAGCGCCTTGTACTTTTCGTAGAGCGCGAGATTTTGCCCGACGCTCGACCAGAACTCGGTCACGCGCGGTAGATTCTCGCCGTAGGCGGCACGCAACTCGGGCGTGTCGGCCACCGCGTTCAGGTGACCGATGACGCCCCAGGCGCGCGAGAGCGGTTCCGTCACACGCTCGACGGGCTCGACGACGTCGGTCCAGGAGGCGGGGGTGATCGGCGCCGCGGCGCGCTCGACTGCGGCCGTCGCGTTGGCGAGCAGCACGTCGAGCGCAGGGGTCACGTGTTCGGGGCGGATGTCGCCAAAGCGCGGCAGATCGGAGAAATCGAGGAGCGGGTTGTCGTGTGTCGATTGAGTAGTGGACATGAGGCGGCTTCCTGTCTGACGCAGTGAATAGACGTGAATCGGCGGACGTGGCTCGTGGCGGCGCCCGATAACGACATTATTGGGGCGGAGTGCCGCGATTCCAATCGGGCTACGGCACAAATTATCAGAAGTTCGGCTGACGCGTATTGGCCTCGATATTTGTGCCAGACCGAAGGGGGTTCAGTTCGCGCTGCCGCGGGGCGCTGGGAGGGGTGCGGGGAGTTGTGCCGCGGCTTACACCGTGCTTGTGCAACCCGGCACGGACACAGGCACGCGCGCGCACGCGCTCCGCAGGTTTGTGCGAAAGCGAACGGTCAGGTTTGTTGCCTTGCGGCATGGTGATACTTCGTCGTCGAGCGGGTGGGGCAGGTCCGGCCGGCGGCGCTGTCTACCGTGGAGAGTTCTCGATGAATCCGCTTTCGCACGCGTTATCGCGCAACGGGAATAACTTCGACCTGGTGCGTCTGTTCGCTGCCATCGCCGTCGTCTACGGCCACTCGTACATGGTGCAGTTGCCGGACGGCAGTACCGACTGGGTCGAGGTCGCGCTCGGTTTCGACGGCTTCGGCGCGCTCGGGGTCTACGCCTTCTTCCTGATGAGCGGGATGCTGGTGACCGCCAGTTTCGACCGGCAGCGCTCGGCGTCGCGCTTCGTCGCCTTGCGTATTGCGCGAATCTGGCCGGCGGTGGCGGGCGCCTCGCTCGTCGCGATCTTCCTGATCGGCCCGCTCTTCACGACCTTGCCGCTGCGCGAGTACTTTGCCTCCGGCGCGACCTGGGCCAATCTCGACAACTTTTCGACCATCGTGCTCAAGGCGGGTTGGGTCTTGCCTGGTGTGTTCGAACATAACCGCTTCGTGAACGATGTGTGCGCGCCGCTGTGGACCTTGCCGCTCGAAGTACGCTGCTATCTGATCGTCCTGCTCACCGGCATGATGGGATTGCTATCGAACCGCTGGGGCGTGCTGCTTGCCGTCGCGCTGGCGCTTGCCGCGTTCGTGCTGCGTGTTCATCTGACGCCGCACCTGCAGGCCGGCTTGCGCGACTTCGCCGAAAAGCCCGGCGGCTATTCGTTCTGGCCGGAACCGTTCTTCTTTGTCGGCATGCTGCTGTACGGCTGGCGCGAGCGCTTCGAAGTCTACGGCCTCGCCGCGCTGGGTCTGGTGATGGTGTTTCTGGTGTTCCGCGATACGGCCGGCGCGCAGCCGCTGTTCTATCTCGCCTTTGTGTACGGCGTGCTGTGGATCGGCACGACGCCGCTGTTGCGCCGCTTCGTACCGCGCAACGATTACTCGTACGGCATCTATCTTTACGGCTTCATGGTGCAGCAATGCGTGGCGAGTATCGCGCCGCATCTCGGGCATCAGGCGGCGGTGCTGATTGGCGCTCCGTTCATCCTGCTGTGCGCGGCGCTGTCGTGGCGCTACGTGGAGCGGCCGGTGCTGGTGTGGTGCCGGCGGCGTCTTGCGCGCAGGCCAGATTCGCTCGGTGCGGCGGTGGCCGGTTAGGGCGTCGACGCCGGTATTTGTCGTTGCGCCTTGGCTACGGATGGGGAGTTTGAGCCGGTGGACAAGGTAGCCTGACTGCGCTGTCCGGTGAAACCTTGTGTGTTTCACCGGAAGCGCGGACGCATGCTTCGTTACGCGTTGCCGGCTGCGCGTTCGGCGGCTTCGAGGGTGTTGACGAGCAGCATCGTGATCGTCATCGGGCCGACGCCGCCCGGCACCGGCGTGATAAAGCCGGCTACTTCCTTCACGCCCGCGAAATCGACGTCGCCGCACAGCTTGCCGGCCTCGTCGCGATTCATGCCGACATCGATCACGGCCGCGCCCGGCTTCACCATCTCCGCGGTCAGGATATTGCGCAGGCCGGTAGCGGCCACCACCACATCGGCTTTGCGCGTATGAGTGGCCAGATCGCGGGTCTTGCTATGGCAGATCGTGACGGTCGCGCCGGCTTCGAGCAGCAGCAGGGCCATCGGCTTGCCGACGATATTCGAGCGGCCGATCACCACCGCATTCGCGCCCTTCAGATCGATGCCGTAGGCCTCGAACATTTTCATCACGCCGTACGGCGTGCACGGGCGGAACAACGGCTTGCCGGTCATCAGCGCGCCGGCGTTGGCTACGTGGAAACCGTCCACGTCCTTCTCCGGGGCGATTGCCTCGATCACCTTATGGCTGTCGATATGCGCCGGCAGCGGCAATTGCACCAGGATGCCGTGGATCTTCTCATCGCGGTTCAACGCGTCGATGCGCGCGAGCAGGTCGGCTTCCGACAGCGTAGCGGGGTAGCGGTCATACGACGAGAACAGGCCGTTGTCTTCACAGGCCTTGATCTTGTTGCGCACATACACTTCGCTGGCGGGGTTGTCGCCGACCAGCACGACGGCGAGGCCCGGTTGGTGGCCACGGGCGGTGAGGGCGGCGGCGCGCGTGGCGACGTCGGCGCGCAAGGTCTTGGAGAGGGCGTTGCCGTCGATCAGTTTGGCTGTCATGGTCGGTCGAGGTTGGGCAGTTCGGAATGCGGGGCACGGCGGCGCGCGCGATCGCGCGTTCGGCACACTCGGCACTTGGGCGACATGCGCGTTTGCGACATGCGCGTAGGCGACATGCGCGTAAGCGATGCGCGCGTTCGCGACGTGCAATGGCGCTTTTCGTCACGAACCGGTCGGATCGCGAAAAGCGCGCGATGCCGAAAAGGCGTCGCTGCGAAGTACATCATTATACCGTCGCGGGCTCGCGCGCCGGATGAACGTACTAACCCAGGATCAGGATCGATGCGGCGAGCGTAAAGCAGGCGCGCGAAGCCGGCACATAAAGCGGCGAGACACGCAGGACGAAGGGAAGCGCAGCAGGCGGTGCGGCACAAAGCGCGGTACAAAGCACTGTACAAAGCGCGCGCCGACGGGACTCCAAACGGTCCAGCCGGCACGGCGGTCAGGCGGGGGACTGCGAGGCTTGCCCAGCATCGCTGCAGCAAGCCCTGAAACGACAGGCCTTATTGAGCCTGTTGCGGCTTGTTCGACAACGCCAGTCGCAGCAGATCGGCGACCGTGTTGACGTTCAACTTTTCCATGATGTTCGCGCGGTGCGCTTCGACCGTCTTGATGCTGATGCCGAGGTCGTCGGCGATCTGCTTGTTCAGGCGGCCGGCGATGATGCGCTCGAGCACCTGATGCTCACGCGCGGTCAGCTTGCCGAGACGCTCGGCCGCGGCGCGCTGCTGCTGCACGTTGGTGCTTTCGCTGCGCGCCTTGTCGAGCATGCGCTCGACGAGCTTGCGCAGTTCGGCTTCGTCAAACGGCTTTTCGATGAAGTCCATCGCGCCTTTTTTCATTGTCGACACCGCCATCGGCACGTCGCCATGGCCCGTCACGAAGATGATCGGCAGCGAGGCGTTGTCGGCGATCAGGCGTTCCTGCAGTTCGAGTCCGCTCATGCCGGACATCCGCACGTCGAGAATCAGACAGGCGATCTGGCCCGGGTGCGTGTGCGGCTGCCAGGCGTCGATGAACTGCTCGGCGCTGGAGAAGCACTGCACGCGGTAGCCGTTCGCCTCCAGCAGCCAGCGCAGCGAATCTCGCACGGCCTCGTCGTCATCGACGACAAAGACTGTTTCCTGTGTGGTGACTGGGCTGTTCATAGCTCTCCCGTAACGGTTTGTGGTGTCGGCGCCTCTGACCCGCCGTTGCTCGGGCCATCAGGCTCTCCAATAGGCAGACTGCAATGGAACGTGGCGCCTGTGATGTGACCGTCGGACTCGACGTTGTTGACCACCCACAGGCGACCGCGATGCGATTCGATAATCGAACGGCAGATGTTCAGCCCCATGCCCATACCGTCGGACTTGGTGCTGTAAAACGGTTCAAACAGACGCTCGGCCGTGGCTTCGTCGACACCCGGACCCTGGTCGACCACGCTGATGCACACGAAGCCGCTCTCCAGCCGCACGACCACGCGGATCACCGGATCGACCGCATTGGGCCGTGCATCGTGCATGGCTTCGGCGGCGTTCTTCAAGAGGTTCACCAGCACCTGCTCGATCAGCACCGGGTCCACGTAGATCACCGGCAGGCGCGAGCGCAGGTCTGTGACGATCCGGATGCGGCGCTTCCTCGCCTCGATCTCGGCCAGGCCCACTGCGTCCGCCACGATATCGGCGACACGGGTGGCCTGGCGCTTCGGCTCGCTGCGCTTCACGAACTCGCGGATCCGCTTGATGATCATGCCAGCCCGCACCGCCTGCTGTGCGGTCTTTTCGAGCACGGGCAGCAGATTGTCAGGCGTTGTCCGCCCCGATTTAACCAGTGCTACGGTTCCGGAGCAATAGTTATTGATGGCGGCGAGCGGCTGGTTCAGTTCGTGAGCGAGCGACGAGGCCATTTCGCCCATCGTCATCAGGCGGCTGGTGAACTGCAGCTTTTCGTCCTGCTGGCGCGCCAGTTCCTGCGCCTGCTTGCGGGTGGTGATGTCGGTTGCGATCTGCATCTGCGCCAGATGGCCGTCCACCCACTGAATGTACTGGCGGCGCACTTCGAACCATTTCTGTATGCCCTGTACATACACTTCCTGGGCATCGGCGGTGCTTTCGGTCAGCGCGGCGGCCGGCAGGCCGGCATAGGCGTCGACCATGTCGATCGAATCCGACGACGCCTGCGCGCTGTCGAAGCCGCCGCCCGCCAGTTCCAGATGGCCATCCGGACGGATGCCGAACAGGTGGCGGTAATAGCGATTGGCAAACAGCAGTTCGGCTTCGTCGGCGGCCAGCACGGACACGGCGGCGTCGAGGCTTTCAAGCACGGTGGTGAAGCGCTCGTGCGCGGCGGCGAGTTCTTCGCGCGCGCGTTTCGGTTCGGTGATGTCGGTCATCGACGACATCCAGCCGGTCTGGCGGCCCGAGCTGTCGATCAGCGGCGACACGTAAAGCCGCGCGTGGAACAGCGAACCGTCTTTACGGCGCACGCGCAGTTCAAAACCGGACGAGGGCGCCTTGCCGCGCAGCGTCATGTCGAGCTGGCGCTGCATCTCCGGATACGCGTCGCGCGGCCAGTAGGGGAAGGGGGCGTTCTTGCCGACCAGGTCGCTCTCGTCCCAGCCCGTCATGCGACAAAAGGCCGGATTGACGTGGGTGATGCGGCCGTGCATGTCGAGCACGCGCATCCCGATCAGCACGGAGTTTTCCATGGCGCGGCGGAAGAACGCTTCGGCATACAGCGCCTGTTGCGCTTCGAAGCGCTGGCGCGTGTGTTTCCACAGGCTCCACAGACTCCACAGCACGAAGCACGACAGGCCGGCGACCAGCCACACGAGCGTGTTGTTCGTGAAGTTGGTCATCTGCGGGAACGCGTAGACCCGCACCGAGATGCCCTGGCCCGGCGGATCGAGCGGCAGGTCGTAGAACATGTCGCGCGGCAGGCGCGGACGCGTCGAGGTGGTGGCGAGTTCGCGGTTGTTCAGGTCGATGATCGAGATCTTGTACTTCGCCGACAGCTCGGGCGGAATGTCGTGCTTCAGCACCCCTTCGATCGAGAACACCGCGGCGATCGAGCCGAGAAACTCGCGGTCGCGATACACCGGAGTCTGCAGCGTCAGATAGCCGTTGCCGAGATCGTCATAGATGAGCGGCGAGTACACCTGGCGGCGCGAGGTGCGCGCGTCGTTGAACGCGGCTTTCACGGCTTCGTCCATCTGTTCGTCGCTGGGTTTGGCGAGGCGCTGGCCGAACACCGGCAGCGCCGTATTGGGCCAGCGCGGCTGCTGCTGCGGCGTGAACCAGTTCATGTAGAGGATTTCGGGATGCCCCTGCATGATGTCCGTGGTAGACACCTGGAACGAATGCGGATCGGCGTGGCCGGCGGCGAGGTCGCGCCCGAGTGCCTGGATCTGTTCCTGCGCGCCCGTCATGGACAGGCGAATCTGCTGCTGGGCCCATGCGACGTTGCGGTAGAGCGTGTCTTCCTGCTGCTGCTGTTCGCGCCGGTTCAGGCTCCACAGAATCAGGCTCATGACGACCAGGAACACGAGGATCGACAGGAGCGGCGTCAGCAAATAGGAATTCGACCACCATGGTCCATGGTGCCAGCGGGACGGCGACGAATCCGCCGTGGTACGGGCGGGCCGCGCCGAGCGTGCGAAAAGCCGTTCGGTCAACATGGCTGGCATTGTAGCGCAGCGTGTCGCTAGCAAATGGCGCAAAAAAGCGCTGAAAGTGCCGCTAATCGGAGCAAACTAGCCGACGTATCCGTTGATCCGCAGCGAAACCAGGGTGCGCCGCAACAATTTTCCGCATTATGAGAAACGATCTCGTAATTCGAAAATTTTGTTGCGCAGACGGCGAGCGCCTTATTACAATCGGCCCGAAGCTGCCGCGGCCGGACCTCGTCCGCGTCGTCTGTTCAAAGAGCGTTCCTTATCCTCAGGAGACGAGCATGTCCGCTGTACCCGACGAAGTCATGAAATATGTCGCCGCCGAGAAAGACGACGATCCCCAGGAAACCGGCGAATGGCTGGAAGCGCTGGATGGCGTGATTTCTGCTGTGGGCCCCGATCGCGCCCACTATCTGATCGAAAAGCAAATCGAATTTGCTCGCGTACACGGCGAACACCTGCCGTTCTCCGCCAACACTCCCTACATCAACACGATTCCTGTCTCGCGTCAGGCGCCGATTCCCGGCGACCAGGATATCGAACACCGCATTCGCTCGTACACGCGCTGGAACGCCATCGCGATGGTGCTGCGGGCGGGCAAGGACACCAACGTCGGCGGCCACATTGCGTCGTTCGCTTCGGCGGCCACGCTGTACGACGTCGGCTATAACCATTTCTGGCATGCGGCATCGGACAAGCACGGCGGCGACCTCGTGTTCGTGCAGGGCCACTCGTCGCCGGGTGTCTATTCGCGCGCGTTCCTGCTCGGCCGTCTCTCCGAAAACCAGCTCGACAACTTCCGTCAGGAAGTGGGCGGCGAGGGCATCTCCTCGTATCCGCACCCGTGGCTGATGCCGGACTTCTGGCAGTTCCCGACCGTCTCGATGGGCCTCGGCCCGATCATGGCGATCTATCAGGCCCGCTTCATGAAGTACCTGCAGGCGCGCGGCATTACGAAGACCGAAGGCCGCAAGGTCTGGGCCTTCCTCGGCGACGGCGAAACGGATGAACCGGAATCGCTCGGCGCAATCGGTATGGCCGGCCGCGAACGTCTCGACAACCTCGTGTTCGTGATCAACTGCAACCTGCAGCGCCTCGATGGACCGGTGCGCGGTAACGGCAAGATCATCCAGGAGCTCGAAAGCGAATTCCGCGGCGCGGGCTGGAACGTCATCAAGGTGATCTGGGGCAGCCGCTGGGATGCGCTGTTCCAACGCGACAGGTCGGGCGCGCTGATGCGCCGGATGATGGAAGTCGTGGACGGCGAATATCAGACGTACAAGTCGGAATCCGGCGCGTACGTGCGTGAGCACTTCTTCAATACGCCGGAACTGAAGGCGCTGGTCGCCGACTGGTCCGATGAAGATGTGTGGAACCTGAATCGCGGCGGTCACGATCCGCACAAGATCTACGCAGCGTTCCAGGAAGCGTCGAATTCGCAGGGCCAGCCGACCGTCATCCTCGCGAAGACGATCAAGGGCTACGGCATGGGCGAAGCCGGCCAGGCGATGAACATCACCCACCAGCAGAAGAAGCTGCACGTGGATCAGCTGAAGAAATTCCGCGACCAGTTCCGTCTGCCGATCTCCGACGAAGATATCGTCAACGTGCCGTACATCAAGTTCGAAGAAGGTTCGAAGGAACTCGAGTACATGCGCGCTCGCCGCCAGGACCTCGGCGGTTATCTGCCGGCGCGTCGTCAGAAGGCCGAGTCGCTGCCGGTGCCGGACCTGAGCGCGTTCGAGCCGCTGCTGAAGGGCACGGGCGAAGGCCGTGAGATCTCCACGACGATGGCGTTCGTGCGGATTCTCAACATCCTGTTGAAGGACAAGGCGCTCGGCAAGCGCGTCGTGCCGATCGTGCCGGACGAGTCGCGTACCTTCGGTATGGAAGGCCTGTTCCGTCAGATCGGTATCTGGAATCAGCAAGGCCAGAAGTACGTGCCGGAAGATTCCGACCAGCTGATGTTCTACCGCGAATCGGAAACCGGCCAGATCCTGCAGGAAGGGATCAACGAAGCCGGCGGTATGTCGGACTGGATCGCTGCCGCGACGTCGTACTCGACGCACGGCGAGATCATGATCCCGTTCTACATCTTCTATTCGATGTTCGGCTTCCAGCGCATCGGCGATCTGGCGTGGGCCGCGGGCGACATGCGTTCGCGCGGCTTCCTGCTCGGCGGTACGGCAGGACGTACGACGCTGAACGGCGAAGGCCTGCAGCACGAAGACGGCCACTCGCTGCTGTGGGCGGCTTCGGTGCCGAACTGCATCAGCTATGACCCGACCTTTGGTTACGAACTCGCCGTCATCATGCAGGACGGTCTGCGCCGCATGGTGGCGGAGCAGGAAGACGTGTACTACTACATCACGGTGATGAACGAGAACTACGAGCACCCGGCGATTCCGCAGGGCGATGCTGTAGCGGCCGACATCATCAAGGGCATGTACGCGTTCCGCAAGGCTGAAGCCGACAAGAAGGCGCCGCGCGTTCAACTGATGGGTGCGGGTACGATCTTCAATGAAGTGATCGCCGCGGCCGACCTGCTGAAGAACGACTGGGGCGTCGCTGCCGACCTCTGGAGCGTGCCGAGCTTCACGGAACTGGCCCGCGAAGGCCACGAAGTGCAGCGCTGGAACCTGCTGCATCCGACCGAAGAGAAGAAGGTCTCGCACGTCGAGAAGCTCCTGAAGGACGCACAAGGTCCGGTCATCGCATCGACCGACTACGTGCGCGCCTTGACCGAGCAGATCCGCGCGTTCGTGCCGCAGAAGTTCGTCGTGCTGGGCACGGATGGCTATGGCCGTTCGGACACGCGTGAAAAGCTGCGTCACTTCTTCGAAGTGGACCGCTACTGGGTCACGGTTGCCGCGTTGAATGCCCTGGCAGATGAAGGCACGATCGAACGCAAGGTCGTCGCCGAGGCGCTCAAGAAGTACAACCTTGATCCCGCCAAACCCAACCCGATGACCGTCTAAGGCATCATTCCCCGTGTGCCACGGCGTGCGCGCCTGCTCCTGATCACCAGGGGCAGGCGGCGTGCGCGGCCCAGGAGACACCCACAATGAGTCAAGCGATCGAAGTGAAGGTGCCGGACATCGGCGATTACAAGGACATCCCTGTGATCGAGGTGCTGGTGAAGGCGGGTGATACCGTCGAGAAAGAGCAGTCGCTCGTCACGCTGGAATCCGACAAGGCGACCATGGATGTGCCGAGCTCGGCTGCCGGCGTCGTCAAGGAAGTGAAGGTCAAGGTGGGCGACAACGTGTCGGAAGGCTCGTTGATCGTCGTGCTGGAAGGCGCCGAAGGCGGTGCGGCTGCGGCTAAGCCGGCTGCTGCTGCGCAGGCTAATGGGGCTGCCGGTGCGGCGGCGCCTGCACCGGCTCCGGCTGCTGCGCCCGCGCCGGCACCCGCTCCCGCTCCCGCTCCTGCCGCTGGCGGTGGTGGCGTGCAGGAAGTGAAGGTGCCGGATATCGGCGACTACAAAGATATTCCCGTGATCGAGGTCGCGGTGAAGGTCGGCGATCGCGTCGAGAAAGAGCAGTCGCTGGTGACGCTCGAATCCGACAAGGCGACCATGGACGTGCCGAGCACGGCCGCCGGCGTCGTCAGGGAACTGAAGGTCAAGGTCGGCGATAACGTGTCGGAAGGCACGGTGATCGTGGTGATCGAAGCGGACGGCGGCGCGGCGACTCCGGCGCCCGCACCGGCAGCGAAGCCGGCTGCGGAAAAGCCGTCCGATGCGCCGGCCACGCCGAGCCCGGCTCCGGCTGCACCGTCCGCGCTGGCCCAGGCGCCGGTCATTCCGGCAGGCGAAGGCGGCGAGCGCAAGTCGAGCCACGCGTCGCCGTCCGTGCGCAAGTTCGCGCGCGAACTGGGCGTCGAGGTGTCGCGTGTGCAGGGTACCGGTCCGAAGGGCCGCATTACCCAAGACGACGTCACCGCGTTCGTCAAGGGCGTGATGACCGGTCAGCGTGCGGCTCCGGTCGCGGCGCCAGCAGCGGCCGGCGGTGGTGGTGGCGAACTGAACCTGCTGCCGTGGCCGAAGGTCGATTTCACCAAATTCGGTCCGGTCGATCCGAAGCCGCTCTCGCGCATCAAGAAGATCTCGGGCGCGAACCTGCATCGCAACTGGGTCATGATTCCGCACGTCACCAACAACGACGAAGCGGATATCACCGAACTCGAAGCACTGCGCGTGCAACTGAACAAGGAACACGAGAAGGCGGGTGTGAAGTTCACCATGCTGGCTTTTGTGATCAAGGCCGTTGTCTCCGCCCTGAAGAAGTTCCCGACGTTCAATGCCAGCCTCGACGGCGATACGCTTGTTTTCAAGCAGTATTACAACGTCGGGTTTGCGGCGGATACGCCTAACGGGTTGGTTGTGCCTGTGATTCGCGATGCGGATAAGAAGGGGCTCGTCGATATCGCCAAGGAAATGGCGGATCTGTCCAAGGCGGCTCGTGAAGGCAAGTTGAAGCCGGATCAGATGCAGGGTGGGTGCTTCTCGATTTCTTCTTTGGGTGGGATTGGTGGGACGCATTTCACGCCGATCATCAATGCGCCTGAAGTCGCCATTCTTGGGCTGTCGCGTAGCGCTATGAAGCCGGTTTGGGATGGGAAGCAGTTTGTTCCGCGTCTTACCATGCCACTGTCTTTGTCGTATGACCATCGCGTCATCGATGGGGCTGAAGCGGCGCGCTTCAATGCGTATCTGGGTGCGATTCTTGCCGATTTTCGGCGTGTGATTCTTTGATTCGTTGATGCCGTATGAGCGCCAGGGGCGTGGGTTTTATGTCTGTGATCCGCGTCTCTCGCTGAACTTGTTTTCACGTCGGTCTATTAGCGTCGCCCCTGTGCGGGGCGGCACCTACTTTTCTTTGTCTTCCAAAGAAAAGTAGGCAAAAGAAAGGCGCGTCCTTGGGCGGACTGCAAAGGATGTTTCTGTCCGGCGTGCTGCCAGCTTTTAGGCCCGGTTGGAGCTGTTCTTTTTGCGCTTCCTCGTCAACGATCAATAAGAGAAGGGGACACTATGAGTCTCGTCGAAGTGAAGGTGCCGGACATCGGTGATTTCAAGGATGTCGACGTCATCGAAGTCAATATCAAGCCGGGCGACATCATCGAGAACGAGCAAGCGCTCATGACGCTCGAGTCCGATAAGGCCTCCATCGAGGTGCCCAGCGATACCGCCGGCACCGTCAAGGAAGTTCGCGTCAAACCAGGTGATAAGGTCTCCCAAGGGACCGTCATCGCCCTCGTCGAAGCATCGGCCGACGCCGCTCCCGCTAAAGATGCGCCCAAGGCTCCCGCTAAAGAGCCCGAAAAAGCTCCCGCTCAAGCGGAAGCCAAGCCGCAAGCCGCTGCCGCGGCGCCCAAGGCTGCGACTCCCGCGCCCCTGGCCGGTAGCTTCTCCGGCAGCGCCGATATCGAATGCGAAATGCTCGTGCTCGGCTCAGGCCCCGGTGGCTACTCCGCCGCGTTCCGCTCGGCCGATCTGGGTATGAAGACCGTGCTCGTCGAACGTTATGCGACGCTCGGTGGGGTCTGTCTCAATGTGGGCTGTATTCCGTCCAAGGCGCTGTTGCATACCGCACTCGTCATCGACGAAGCCGCCGCGCTCAGCCATCACGGCATCACGTTCGGTAAGCCGCAGGTCGATCTCGACAAGCTGCGCGACTTCAAGTCCGGCGTCGTCAAGAAGCTCACCGGCGGTCTCGCCGGCATGGCCAAGGCCCGTAAGGTCGAAGTCGTCACCGGCACCGGCACGTTCGTCGACCCCAATCACCTCGAAGTCGTCACGGACAGCGGCAAGAAGGTCGTCAAGTTCAAGCAGGCCATCATTGCGGCCGGCTCGCAAGCGGTCAAGCTGCCGTTCATCCCGGAAGATCCGCGTGTCGTCGATTCCACCGGCGCACTCGAACTGCGTCAGATTCCCCAGCGCATGCTGGTGATCGGCGGCGGCATCATCGGTCTTGAAATGGCCACCGTCTACTCGACCCTCGGCGCGCAAATCGACGTCGTCGAAATGCTCGACGGTCTGATGGCCGGCGCCGATCGCGATCTCGTCAAGGTCTGGGAAAAGTACAACAGCAAGCGTTTCGCCAACGTCATGCTGAAGACTAAGACCACCGCCGCAGAAGCAAAGGACGACGGCATCTACGTGACGTTCGAAGGCGAAAAAGCTCCGGCCGAACCGCAACGCTACGATCTCGTGCTCGTCGCCGTGGGCCGCAGCCCGAACGGCAAGAAGATCGGCGCCGACAAGGCCGGCGTCGCCGTGACGGAGCGCGGCTTCATCGAAGTCGACAAGCAGATGCGCACCAACGTGCCGCACATCTTCGCGATCGGCGATATCGTCGGTCAGCCGATGCTCGCGCACAAGGCCGTCCACGAAGGCCACGTCGCCGCCGAAGCTGCACACGGCGAGAAGGCCTACTTCGACGCACTGCAGATTCCGTCCGTGGCCTATACCGATCCGGAAGTGGCCTGGGCCGGCAAGACGGAAGACCAGTTGAAGGCCGAAGGCATCAAGTACGGCAAGGCAGTGTTCCCATGGGCCGCCTCGGGTCGCGCGATCGCCAATGGCCGCGATGAAGGCTTCACCAAGCTGCTGTTCGACGAAGAAACCCATCGCGTGATCGGCGGCGGCATCGTCGGTCTGAATGCCGGCGACCTCATCAGCGAAGTCTGTCTCGCCGTCGAAATGGGTGCGGACGCAACCGATATCGGCAAGACCATCCATCCGCATCCGACGCTCGGCGAATCGGTCGGCATGGCCGCCGAGCTGTATGAAGGCGTCTGTACCGACCTGCCGCCGCAGAAAAAGAAGTAAGGCAGTAGGGAACGCCCGCGCTGCTTCGACAGCGCGGGCGAACAAGTGCCGCAAGGCCGCTCTGGAAGTCAGGGCCGCCAAAACAAAACGGCGCGCCCTTTGCGGGGCGCGCCGTTTTTGTTTCAGCCGGGCAGGGCATTCGCCCCACCGGCTTCTCATACTCAGATCACGCGTTTCGCCCACTAGCCTGAATCGAAACCTCGGTTAAAGCCCGAGATGACGACTTAGACAGCCTTCTTGGCCGAGCGCGAAGCTTGAGCTGCAGCTTGCGAAGCGGCCTTCGACGCGGCCGTAGCGGCTGCGTTGAAGTTGCTTTCAGCGATTTCAACGGCTTGCTTGGTTGCCTTGTGAACCGTTTCGTACGTGGTGTTGGCGGCAGTGATGGCCGACTTGATCACGGCGACAGCGGTTTCCGAACCAGCCGGTGCATTCTTGGCGACGTTCTCGACCAGCGACTGCACCTTGCGGTTTTGCTCTTCATACTGAGCTTCTGCCACACGGGCGAATTCAGCTTGCGTAGCGGACACGATTTCATACACGTGACGGCCATACGACAGCGCCTTTTCCGAGATCGGCTGCGTGAGGCCAGCCTGCAGCGCGAAAAATTCCTGTGCGTCCTTCACGGACAGCGCGCGTTGTGCGTTTTCCTGGCTTTCCGCAAGGGTCGACTTCACGACTTGCAGGTTCAGCTCAACCAGCTTTTCGACGCCTTCGAACGCCTTGGTCGTCAGACCAAACAGCGTTTCGAGGTTGGCTTTCTGTGCTGCGGCGATTTGCTCAGGGGTCAGCAGGGACATATTTACGCTCCTGGATAACGATCCGTCTGGCGCGGACCGTGTTGGGTTAATGGCTAAACGTTGAATCTCACACCAGGCCACGATGTATTGTGCATCGCAGCAATGACACCTATTTTAGGATGATGGCGATGAATGTCAAGGCCTTTTTGTGCGCCGCACCATATCGATAAATTCTCGATAAAACAAGACGTTATGAAATGCTTATGACATAGCCATGAAGCATGTTGGATTGACCGCTGCACAGTGCTGGTGCGTGCTGGAGCGGTAGTTTTTGCTGCGCGAGCGAAGGAATGGACGCCGCTTTGACGGTCTGCCGAGGGAGGAGGGCAGGAGGGAAATCCGACAGTCAGATGCGCTTAAGCGACAGTCGGTGTAAACCGAAATCTGTCACGGAACGTTAATCTCGCATATCGGTCGAATGCGCGATGGTTCGATCCGCAGCAGATGCTTAACTGTCTGCCGGTCGGCACATTGGCCGGAGCCCTCGAGGAACGTCCGCTGGGCAACGGTGAGCGGCGTTTTGCGTCCCTCGGAACGACCGTATTTCCCCTGATCAAGGTTGTCTTTAATTTGCCGTTATGCTGATAGGATCGCCAAAATCCGGCGCATAACAGCCCCAACGAACGTCTGCGAAGCCGATCGTTTTTTTCGATTGGTTCGCGAAACCTATAGGCTCCTTGCAATCGGATCTTACAAGCCGGTTTAAGGAGCGCTGATAAGTGCTTAATATTGCTAATTTTTCGTGGTTTTACTACACTTGCGTAAAATCCTCGCCGCCCCTGACAGAACACCAATGAAAACCGACATGTTTTCGTCGCTCAAAGTGATCCACGGCGTGGCCCTCAGCACCGCTGTGTCGGTGGCCGCCTCGGTGGTCATCGCAGCCGCGTTTGCCGCGCCTGTCGACGCTTTTGCGGCCACTGCGACGGCCGCTGCCGCCCCCGCCAAAACCAGTAAGAAGACCCTCAAAACCGCGAAATCGGCCAAAAAGCCGGGCGCTACCGTTGCTGCGAAGAAGTCGTCCAAGGTCGCCAAGACCGCGGCCGCGACTGACGACGCGCCGCGCGTGGAGACCCGCCGGCGCCGGGTGTCGTATACGTTGAACGGTCGCCGCCACACGGTGGTGCGCCAGGTCGCGTACGAACCGCGTCAGCCGACGGTCGGCCAGGCGTTCGGCCTGCACGACACGCCGGACGCGCTCGCCTTGCGCTCGAGCGTGGCCTACGTGATCGACCAGAACACCGGCGAGTCGCTGTTCGACAAGAACTCGCGCGCCGTGGTGCCGATTGCTTCCATCTCCAAGCTGATGACGGCGATGGTGGTGCTGGACTCGAAGGCGCCGCTGACGGAGCAGATCGAAGTCACGGACGAAGACCGCGACTACATCAAGAACACCGGTTCGCGCCTGTCTGTCGGCTCGGTGCTCTCGCGTGAAGACATGCTGCATATCGCGCTGATGGCGTCGGAAAACCGTGCCGCCGCCGCGCTGTCGCGTTATTTCCCGGGCGGCCGTCCGGCGTTCATCGCAGCGATGAACGCCAAGGCGAGACAGCTCGGCATGACCGACACGCACTTCGAAAGCCCGTCGGGTCTGACGAGCGAGAACGTATCGACCGCGCGCGATCTGGTGAAGATGGTCAACGCCGCTTACCAGTACCCGATGATCCGTCAGTTCTCGACCGATCATAGCTACGAGGTGTACACCGGCAAGCGTTCGATCGCGTACAACAGCACGAACGCGCTGGTGCGTAACCCGACGTGGGACATCGGTCTGCAGAAGACCGGCTTCATCAACGAAGCGGGTGAATGCCTCGTGATGCAGGCGACCATTCACGGCCGTCCGATGATCGTGGTGCTGCTCGATTCGTCGGGCAAGTACTCGCGCTTCGCGGATGCGACGCGTCTGCGCACCTGGCTCGACAACGGTGGCGATACGCACATCACCAGCGCCGACGCCGGCGGTCCGGGCACCTGAGCACGGTACACCGTATTGCAGGACCTGCCTTCAGGTTCTGCCGGCGGCACCAACGAAAAGCCCCGCGGTTGCGGGGCTTTTTGCATCTGAAGGCCGGTCCGGCTTGTGCGCTTCGCGGCAGCCCGCGACGCACGGCTCGCGGCTCAATCAGGCATGTTGATGATGCGCGCTGGCGGGCGGCGTTTCGGGCTGATAGCCGAGCGAGGCGGAGATCACCAGCGCCGTCTTGCTGAGTTGCCCTAGCCACGAATCCTGCAGGCGGTCGGCCGGCGCCGACAACGACAGACCCGCGACCAGCTTGCCGGTATCGTCGTAGATGCCGGCAGCGATGCAGCGCACGCCGAGTTCCAGTTCTTCGTTATCGCGCGCACAGGACTGCTGGCGCACGATCGACAGTTCGCGCTCGAGCTTGGCGAGATCCGTGATGCTGTTCTGGGTATGTCCCGACAGGCCCGTGCGGGTCGCATAGGCGCGCACGCGGGTGGATTCATCGGCGGCGAGGAAAAGTTTGCCCACCGAGGTCAGATGCAAGGGCGCCCGTCCGCCGATGGCCCGCACCACCTGCATGCCGGAGCGCTCCGAGTAAGCCCGTTCGATATAGACGATCTCGTCGCCCTGGCGCACCGACAGATTCACGGTCTGGCCGGTCGAGCGGTGCAGCTCGCGCATCGGCGTCAAGGCGGCGTCGCGTACCGACAGGCGTGCCTTGACCAGATTGCCGAGCTCGAGCAGGCGCATGCCGAGACGATAGGTGCCCGGATCTGAACGGTCGACGAGGCGACAGGTCACCATGTCGTTCAGGATGCGGTGCGCGGTGGAGGGGTGCAGCTCAGTGCCTAGCGCGAGTTCCTTCAGGCTGACCGGGTCGGTATGCGCGGCCAGGGCGTCGAGCAGCCGCATCATGCGCTCGATCACCTGGATCGAAGTCTTGGGATCCGGGTTCGTATCGCTCATGGGGGAGAAATCGGTTGACGCGTCAAACAGCGGAGAATTGATTGTATATCGTATTGTGAAAAAAGCGAACGTCGTTCGAGGCGGCATTCGAATTCGCCGCCGCGCCCGGCGTCGGGCGTGCCGTGTGCCTTCGGCGTTGGTATTGTTCGCCAAACAGCGGATAATCAGGGACGTTTTCCCGGAGGAGCGCCCATGCGAGTCGGATTGTTCGTCACCTGCCTGATTGACCTGATGCGTCCCGAAATAGGCTTCTCGGTTATCAAGCTGATCGAGCGGGCCGGTTTCGAGGTCATCGTGCCGCCGGCGCAAACCTGCTGCGGGCAGCCGGCGTACAACTCAGGCGAACGCGGCCTGGCGCGCGATCTGGCCGAGAAGACCCTGCGCGAATTCGAGCAGTTCGATTACATCGTCGTGCCGTCGGGGTCGTGCGGCGGCATGATCCGCGTGCACTACGGCGATCTGTTCGGCGACGATCCGGACATGATGAGCCGCTTCGGCCGGCTGCGTCCCAAGGTGTTCGAGCTGACCGATTTTCTCGTGAACGTCGCCAGGGTGGAACTGGCGCCGGGCGAGTTCAGCGGCCCTGTCACGTATCACGATTCCTGTTCGGGACTGCGTGAGCTGGGTGTCAAAACGCAGCCGCGTGCGCTGCTCGCGCAAGCCGGCGTGGCGCTCACGGAAATGAAGGATTGCGAACACTGCTGCGGCTTCGGCGGCACCTTCGCGGTGAAGTACGGCGATATCTCGACGGCCATCGTGGACGAGAAATGCGCCAACATCGGTGCGAGCGGCGCGGGCGCGGTGGTGCTCGGCGACCTCGGCTGCATGCTCAATATAGAAGGCCGCCTGCGGCGCACGGGCGATACCGCGACGCGCGTGCTGCACATCGCCCAGGTGCTGGCCGGCGACGTATAAGGCGTCATTGCCAGGCAGTACGGAAGGTATCGGGCAGCAGGGCCGCGCCGCCGCACGCAGCGCCCTCACTCATTGAACCGGGAAGCGAATCCCAAAGGCCGCCATGCAAGTTCAAACGATGCAGTTCAAGGCCCGCGCGGGCCAGAAGCTCGCCGATCAGCGCCTGCAGCAGAACCTTACCAAGCTGTCGACCAAGTTCGTCTCGGCGCGGGCGGTCGCGATCACCGCGATCGATTTCGCCGCGACCCGCGCCGCGCTCAAGGAGCGCCGCAATCGCGCGCTCGAGAACCTCGATGTCTGGCTGGAAACCTTCGAGCGCGAGGCGACCCGGCGCGGCGTCACGGTCCTGTATGCGGAGACGACACAGGAAGCGGCCAGGCTCGTCGCGGATATCGCGCGCCGGCACGACGTGAAAAAGGTGATCAAGACCAAATCGATGGTCACCGAGGAAATGCGCCTGAACGAAGTGCTCGGCCAGATGGGCGTGCAGTCGATCGAGACCGATCTCGGCGAGTACATCCTGCAGATCAACGACAACGAGCCGCCGAGCCACATCATCGCGCCGGTGGTCCACAAGGATAAGGACGAGATCGCCGACCTGTTCGCGAGGACCCACCAGCGGCCGCGCCTGACCGAGATCACGGACATGACGCGCGAGGCCCGCGAAATCCTGCGCCCGCACTTCATGACCGCGGACATGGGCGTGACGGGCGGCAATTTTCTGGTGGCGCAGACCGGCTCGGTGGCGCTCGTGACCAACGAGGGCAACGAAGGCATGTGCACGGTGATGCCGCGCGTGCATGTGGCGGTCACCGGTATCGAGAAAATCCTGCCGACGCTCGAAGATCTCGCCACCGCGATGCGGCTGCTGCCGCGCTCGGCGACCGGCCAGGCGACTTCGAACTACTTTTCGGTGCTGACCGGCCCGCGTGGGCCGGGCGATCAGGACGGCCCGGAGCATATGTATGTGGTACTCGTCGATGGCGGGCGCACCGGGCTGATCGGCGGGGACTTTCAGGAGATGCTGCGCTGTATCCGGTGCGGCGCCTGCATGAATCACTGTCCGGTGTATCAGAAGGTCGGCGGTCACGCTTACGGCTGGGTGTATCCCGGTCCCATGGGGTCGGTGCTGACGCCGAGCTACGTGGGGCTCGACAAGGCGCTCGATCTGCCGCAGGCCGCCACGCTGTGCGGCGAATGCAACAGCGTCTGTCCGGTCGGCATTCCGCTCTCCGACCTGCTGCGCAAGCTGCGCGAAAAGCAGGTGGAGCGGCATCTGCGGCCTTGGCGCGAGCGCGCGGGGCTGGCGGTGTGGGGCTTTCTCGCGCTGCATCCGGACGCCTACGCGCTGTTCACCAGGCTGGCGGTGCGGGTGCTCGAGCGAATGGGCGGCCGTCGGCGCGCGATTGCGCGTCTGCCGCTCGCGGCGGGCTGGACCAACACCCGGGATCTGCCGGCGCCGGTCGGGCGCACGTTCCGGGAGCTGTACGCGGCGCAGCGCAGTCATCTTGGATAAGGCGAGCCTTCCCGGCGCCGCCCACACGGTCGATTGTTCTTCCCAGCGCAACGCTGTATGTCGCTATAGCTGATTTATCCCGATTGATTTCTTCTATATCATTTCGACTGGGCATCGTGGGTCACAAGCTCCGAGTGCCTCAATCGGAAGAGAAGAACATCATGAAAAAGACAATATCGATGTACTGGCCGTTGGCCATGTTTGTGCCGCTCGCAGCGGCCGCCTGCCTGTACGTAAGTGGCGAGACCGCTTCGCGGATCGCGCAGCCCCCGCTCGGCGCCGATCAGCTCACGGCGGAACTGGCGCGCACCGTGTCCTACGGCCTCGTGGGCAACGATACCGGCTCGCCGGTCAAACCCATCCGTGCGGTCGTTTCGCTGCAGGCGTCCGACGCGTCCTGATTGCCTGCGTTGCGCGGGCGCCAAGCTAGCCGACGCAAGCAAACAGGCCGGTGTGCCCGGCCCGGCAACGTCCCGCGGCGCAGCGCCCAGCGCCGTACACGCGCCCGGCGCGATTTTCCCCGTGTTTGTATAATCGCGGCACCGTTCGCTAACCTGATCCGGATGCATCGCATCCAGCGCCCTGATGAAAACCATCGCCATCTGCTTTGTCTGCCTCGGGAACATCTGCCGTTCCCCGACCGCGGAAGGGGTGATGCGGCATCAGATCGGCGAGGCGAAGCTGGCGGAGCGCATCACCATCGATTCGGCCGGCACCGGCAACTGGCACATCGGCGCGGCGCCGGACGAGCGCGCGCAGCACGCGGCGGCCCAGCGCGGCTACGATCTGTCGGGGCTGCGCGGCCGCCAGATTGGCGCGCCGGACTTCGAGCGCTTCGATCTGCTGATCGCAATGGACGACGCCAATGTCGCCGCCTTGCAGCGGATCTGCCCGCCGGCGCAGCGCGACAAGATTCGTCTGCTGATGGAATTCGTGCCGTCAACCGACGGCCGTTGGGCGGGCGAACGGGAAGTGGCCGATCCGTATTTCGGCGGCGCGGCAGGTTTCGAACAGGTGCTTGACCAGTGCGAGGCCGCTTGCCGGGGACTGATCGCCGCGCTGCACCCGCAGTTGGCCTGAATGCGCGGCGAACTGAGCGGCGCACTGAGCAACAAACGGCATACGCCCCAAGGGCTTCCGCACGCGTCGTTTCATGCCGCGTCTATTAAGCAAATGACCCAAATCCCGGTAGGGATACTTGACTAATTTGCTCATGTATTTATACTTGACCAAACTTGTCGAGAATTGCGATCCCCAACATCATGAGACTCACCACAAAAGGCCGTTTCGCCGTCACGGCGATGATTGACCTGGCACTGCGCCAGGAGCAGGGCCCGGTGACGCTTGCGGGTATCAGCCAGCGCCAGCACATTTCCCTGTCCTACCTCGAGCAGCTGTTTGGCAAGCTGCGTCGCCATGAGATCGTCGAGTCCGTGCGCGGGCCCGGTGGTGGCTACAATCTGGCTCGCCGCGCAGAAGACGTGACCGTCGCGGACATCATCATTGCCGTCGACGAGCCGCTCGACGCCACCCAATGCGGCGGCAAGGGCACCTGCGAAGGCACCAAGCAGCACGACGGCCATTGCATGACGCACGAACTGTGGTCCACGCTGAACCAGAAAATGGTCGAGTACCTGGATTCGGTCTCCCTGAAAGATCTGGTCGATCAGCAACGCTCGCGCGAAGGCGCGCCGGCCGTGCTGCGCGACCGCCGCAGCGAGGCGCCGGCGGTCGAACCCGCCCGCGTCGCGCCGCGCGGACCGAATTCCGTTTTCAACATGGCCGGGTCATAGAGCGCCGCGAAGCCAGCGAACTCAGAACCCAAAAGCCAGAGCAATGATGTCCCCGGAGCGATTCATGAATAACGACATTCCCCACCTGCCCATTTACATGGACTACAGCGCCACGACCCCGGTCGACCCGCGCGTGGTGGACAAGATGATTCCGTACCTGCGCGAGCAGTTCGGCAACCCGGCATCGCGCAGCCACTCGTATGGCTGGGATGCGGAACGTGCGGTCGAAGAAGCGCGCGAGAACGTCGCTGCGCTGGTGAATGCCGATCCGCGCGAAATCATCTGGACCTCGGGCGCCACGGAGTCGGACAACCTGGCCATCAAGGGCGCCGCGCACTTCTACAAGAGCAAGGGCAAGCACATCATCACGGTGAAGACCGAGCACAAGGCCGTGCTCGACACCTGCCGCGAGCTCGAGCGCGAAGGCTTCGAAGTCACGTATCTGGATGTCAAGGACGACGGCCTGATCGATCTCGAGGTGTTCAAGGCCGCGCTGCGTCCGGACACGATTCTGGTTTCGGTGATGTCGGTGAACAACGAGATCGGGGTGATCCAGGACATCGAGGCAATCGGTGAGATCACCCGTGAAAAAGGCATCATTTTCCACGTCGACGCCGCTCAGGCCACCGGCAAGATCGCGATCGACCTGCAAAAGCTGAAGGTCGACCTGATGTCGTTCTCGGCCCACAAGACGTATGGTCCGAAGGGCATCGGCGCGCTGTACGTGCGCCGCAAGCCGCGTATCCGTATCGAAGCGCAGATGCACGGCGGCGGTCACGAGCGCGGCATGCGTTCGGGCACGCTGGCTACGCACCAGATCGTCGGCATGGGCGAAGCGTTCCGTATCGCCCGTGAAGAAATGGCCACGGAAAACGAGCGCATTCGCATGCTGCGCGACCGTCTGCTGCGCGGCCTGCAGGACATGGAAGAAACCTACGTGAACGGCGACATGGAAAAGCGTGTGCCGCACAATCTGAACATCAGCTTCAATTTCGTCGAAGGCGAATCGCTGATCATGGCCGTGAAGGATGTGGCCGTGTCGTCGGGTTCGGCATGCACCTCGGCGTCGCTGGAACCGTCGTACGTGCTGCGCGCGCTTGGCCGCAACGACGAACTGGCGCATAGCTCGATCCGCTTCACGGTGGGTCGCTTTACGACGGAGCAGGACGTCGATTACGTCATCAACCTGCTGAAGACCAAGATTTCGAAGCTGCGCGATCTGTCGCCGCTGTGGGAAATGTATAAGGACGGGATCGATATTTCGACGATCCAGTGGGCTGCGCACTAAGTTGCCGCATGGCTGTACCCGCTGGGCGAAACATCGCACCGAATGCAGGTTGAAACGAATCAAGGAGTGTAATCATGGCTTATAGCGACAAGGTTCTGGACCACTACGAAAATCCGCGCAACGTGGGTTCCTTCGCCAAGGACGACGATGCAGTGGGTACCGGCATGGTCGGCGCGCCGGCTTGCGGCGACGTGATGAAGCTGCAGATCCGCGTAGGTGCGGACGGCATCATCGAAGACGCGAAGTTCAAGACGTACGGCTGCGGCTCGGCGATCGCCTCGAGTTCGCTCGTCACCGAATGGGTGAAGGGTAAGACGCTCGATCAGGCCATGTCGATCAAGAACACGCAGATCGCCGAAGAACTCGCGCTGCCGCCGGTCAAGATCCACTGCTCGATCCTCGCGGAAGACGCGATCAAGGCCGCGGTTGCCGATTACAAGCAGCGTCACGGCGAAACCGCAGAAGCGGGCGAAAAGCAGCAGGCTGCTTAAGGCCGCAACGAGAAACGCTATGGCAATTACGTTGACCGAAAAGGCAGCACAGCACGTCCAGAAGTATCTGGTCCGACGCGGCAAAGGTGTCGGGCTGCGGCTCGGCGTGCGCACGACCGGATGCTCGGGTTTGGCCTACAAGCTCGAATACGTGGATGAACTCGCGCCGGAAGATCAGGTATTCGACTGCAATGGCGTGAAGATCATTGTCGACCCGAAGAGCCTCGCCTATATCGACGGCACGGAACTCGACTTCGCACGCGAAGGGCTGAACGAAGGCTTCAAGTTCAACAACCCGAACGTGAAGGACGAGTGCGGCTGCGGCGAATCGTTCCGCGTCTGAGCGGAACGAGTCCGCGTGAAGCGGAAAAAAGGCGGCGCGTGCCGCCTTTTTAATTTGTTGCCCCCTTGTTTTGCACGCCTCGTGCGCGCTTTGAACGGACCACATCTGATTCGATGGCCTCGCTGAACGATAGCCACTTCGCCCTGTTCGACCTGCCGGAGCAATACACGCTCGACGCCAACGCGCTCGACCATGCGTATCGCACGGTGCAGTCGCAGGTGCATCCCGACCGCTTCGCCGCAGCCGGCGAAGCGCAAAAACGGATCGCGATGCAATGGGCGACGCGCACCAACGAGGCGTACCAGACCCTGCGCGATCCGCTAAAGCGCGCCACGTATCTGCTGTCGCTGCGCGGCATCGATGTCGGCGCCGAGAACAACACGGCCATGGAGCCGGCGTTCCTGATGCAGCAGATGGAGTGGCGCGAAGGCATTGAAGACGCCGCGGCGGCGAAGAACGTCGACGCGCTCGATGCCTTGCTCGCCGAACTGCGCGACGAGGAGCGGGTGCGTTTCACGAAACTCGGCGCCTTGCTCGATAGCGGGGCGAATCAGGGCGCAGGCGAGGCAGTGCGGCAGTTGATGTTTATCGAGCGGGTCGCGGCGGAAATCGGCACGCAGATCGAACGGCTCGACACCTGACGCGCGATCGTCGCGCGCACGGCCCGAGCAACCCAGCAACGCGAACCATTCAGGACGGGGCACAACGCTCCACGAAGAAGATCTCAGATGGCTTTACTGCAAATCTCCGAACCCGGCATGGCGCCTGCGCCGCATCAGCGGCGTCTCGCGGTCGGTATCGATCTCGGCACGACCAACTCCCTCGTCGCAGCGGTGCGCAGCGGCATGCCCGAAGTGTTGCCCGACGCGGACGGCCATGTGCTGCTGCCGTCGGTGGTCCGCTATCTGGAGAAGGGCGGCCGCCGCATTGGCCGCACCGCCAAGGCGGAAGCGGCGAGCGATCCGCGTAACACGATCGTCTCGGTCAAGCGTTTCATGGGGCGCGGCAAGGCGGAAGTGGAAGGAGCCGAAAACGCACCCTACGATTTCGTCGACGCACCGGGCATGGTGCAGATCCGTACCGTCGACGGCGTGAAGAGCCCCGTCGAAGTCTCGGCGGAAATTCTGGCGACGCTGCGTCAACTCGCGGAAGACTCGCTCGGCGACGACCTGGTGGGCGCCGTGATCACCGTGCCGGCCTATTTCGACGAAGCGCAGCGCCAGGCCACCAAGGACGCTGCGCGTCTGGCCGGCCTGAACGTCCTGCGCCTGCTCAACGAGCCGACCGCGGCGGCCATCGCCTACGGCCTCGACAACGGTTCCGAAGGCCTCTACGCCGTCTATGACCTCGGCGGTGGCACCTTCGACCTGTCGATCCTCAAGCTCACCAAGGGCGTCTTCGAAGTCCTCGCGGCGGGCGGCGATTCCGCCCTCGGCGGCGACGATTTCGATCACGCGCTGTACCGTCACGTGCTCGAGCAGGCCGGCATCGCGCCGCAGACGCTCGCCGCCGAAGACGTGCGGATGCTGCTGGACAGCGTACGCGTGGCCAAGGAGGCGTTGTCGGACGCGCCCCTGGCAAGCTTGCGGGCGACGCTCTCGAACGGCACCCAGCTCGATCTGACGATCGACGAGGCCGCTTTCGAGGCCGTCACGCAGGCGCTGGTGCAGCGCACGCTTGGGCCGACCAGGAAAGCGCTGCGCGACGCCAAGGTCACGACCAAAGAAATCAAGGGTGTGGTGCTGGTGGGCGGCGCGACCCGCATGCCGGTGATCCGCCGCGCGGTGGAGGCGTTCTTCGGCCAGCCGCCTTTGACCAATCTGAACCCCGACCAGGTGGTCGCGCTCGGCGCGGCGATCCAGGCGGATCTGCTGGCCGGCAACCGCGGCGCCGACGGCGACGACTGGCTGCTGCTCGACGTCATCCCGTTGTCGCTTGGCGTTGAGACGATGGGTGGCCTGACCGAGAAGATCATCCCGCGCAATTCGACGATTCCGGTCGCGCGTGCGCAGGATTTCACCACCTTCAAGGACGGCCAGACCGCGATGGCGATTCACGTCGTGCAGGGCGAACGTGAGCTGGTGTCGGACTGCCGCTCGCTCGCGCGTTTCGAGCTGCGCGGCATTCCGCCGATGGCAGCCGGCGCGGCCCGCATTCGTGTGACTTACCAGGTCGATGCGGACGGCCTGCTGTCCGTGTTCGCGCGCGAGCAGCATTCGGGCGTGGAGGCGTCGGTGGTCGTGAAGCCGTCGTACGGTCTCGCCGACGACGACATCGCGAAGATGCTCGAAGACAGCTTCAACACCGCCGAAGTCGACATGCGCGCCCGCGCGTTGCGCGAGGCGCAGGTGGAAGCGCAGCGCCTGATCGAAGCGACGGACGCGGCGCTGGCAGCGGATGCCGAATTGCTCGACGAGGCTGAACGAGCCGAACTCGACGCTCTGCTCACCGCCTTGCGCAAGGTGGCGCAAAGCGACGACGTCGACGCGATCGAAGCAGCGACGAAGACGGTGGCCGAAGGCACCGACGAGTTCGCTGCCCGCCGCATGAACAAGGGCATTCGCCGCGCGCTGGCGGGCCGCAAGCTCGACGACATCTGAGCGAACGTTAGCGGGTGCCAGTCGGAGCCGGTGGCCCCGCGCACGATGCGGCGAGCGGTCTCCGCCAGCCCCGCTTGCCTCTCGACGAATCACGTGACGCGTGTCAAAAAAGCACGCGTCACCAGTAAAATGGTGCGGAGCCAGTTCGCCGGCGTCCGTGCCCCAGACCAAACGGAAATCGTATGCCTCAAATCGTTGTGCTGCCCCACGTCGAACTGTGCCCGGAAGGCGCGGTAATCGATGCTGTACCGGGCAAGAGCATCTGCGACAATCTGCTGGAACACGGCATTGAAATCGAGCACGCTTGCGAGAAATCGTGTGCGTGCACGACCTGTCACGTCGTCGTGCGTGAGGGCTTCAATGCGCTCACGCCGTCGGAAGAGGACGAAGACGATCTGCTCGACAAGGCGTGGGGTCTCGAACCCGAGTCGCGTCTGTCGTGCCAGGCCATGGTGCCGGCCGACCAGGATCTCGTTGTTGAAATCCCGCGTTACTCGATCAACCACGCGAAGGAAAATCACTAACAGGAGCGCGCAGCCATGAAGTGGACCGACACGCAAGACATCGCGATGGCCCTCACCGACAAGCACCCGGAAGTGGACCCGCAGCAGATACGGTTCACCGACCTGCACCGCTGGGTGACGGAACTCGAAGGCTTCGACGACGATCCGAACCGTTCGAACGAGAAGATACTCGAAGCGATCCAGGCGGCATGGATCGAGGACGCGGATTATTGAGCGGAGTTGAGCCGGCTGCGGCTTGTCCGGCTTGAACAAACAAAAAGGCGATTCCATTGGAATCGCCTTTTTGCGTTTGCGGCGAGGAGCAGCAGGAACGAGGGCCGCCTGTTGCCGGCGGTCCATGTGTACCCGGCTGGCTGTAGCGGCGCCGGGCCTGCCAGTCCGTTAGCGCGGCTCGTCCGTCGTCGCTTAACCCGCGGCGAGCGTACCGTTCTCGAGATGCACGCGCTCGCCTTGCTGGAACGGCGGCGCTTCGTGGTATGTGAAGTAGCGGTTCTTGCCGCTTTCCATGCGTACGTGGACCGAGTAAGCGGTCGTGCTGCGGATATGTTTTTCCACCGAGTTGCCGGCGAAGCCGCCGCCGACTGCGCCCAGCACCGTCATCGCGCCACGGCCTACGCCGCCGCCGAACTGGTTGCCCACCAGACCGCCGACCACGGCGCCGCCTACCGCGCCGATACCGGTGCCGTGACCTTCCTGACGCACTTCCGAGATCGCGACGACCGTGCCGCAGCTAGCGCAATAGGCCGGCTGCGGTGCCGGTTGCTGCGCGTATTGGCCTGGTGCCGGTTGCGGCGCTGGTTGTGCCTGCTGTTGCGCAGCGTACTGCTGTTGGTTCGGCGCAGGTACTGGCGCCGGGGCCGGCGCGGCCTGGGCGTCGGTCTGTGCCGGCTGTTGCGGCTGCGGTGGTTGAGCCTGTTGCTGCTGCGCGTAGGTCGCCGGATTGGCCGGCTGCGACGAATCGACCACCGGTTGCGAAGCGGCCTGCGCGGAGACCTGGGCCGCCTGGGTCTGATCGTTTTGCGCGCCGCTGCTCGACGCCTTCGGGAACAGGCCCGTTACGGCCGCCGTGGCAGCGAGGCTGGCGATGATGACTGCGCCGGCCGCGGTCGCGACAAGCGGATGGATACGACGTGTTTGCGTGGTGTTTGGGTTGTTCATGTTGGACCTCCGTCTCAAGCAGAGTCGACTTTTATTGAGACACAGTGTCCGACAGTTCGTCTGGGCCAAGGTTTCAAGTTGTAACCAAATCTGCGTCCGGCGTGCGGCTGTGTGGGGCGCAGACAGCCGCAGAGCGGGGGCAAAGCTTGATTCCTCAGGAGAAGGCGGGGAGGGTGCGGCGCCGCGAGTCGGAACGCATCACGCAGCTTTTACCGATAGTTACAAACCATCAAGGTCGCCGGGACCATCAGGCCGTAGCGCGGCCCTCGAAATGCAAAACGCCCGGCAGGATGTGCCGGGCGTTGGGTCTTACTCGTCGAGCCGTTGTGTACCAGTACCACTGCGGCCACTACGATCGATCAGCGCGCTCAGTCTTCGCGGCGCAGATGCGGGAACAGGATCACGTCGCGGATGCTCGGGCTGTCGGTCAGCAGCATGATCAGACGGTCGATACCGATGCCGCAACCGCCGGCCGGCGGCATGCCGTACTCCAGCGCGCGGATGTAGTCGGAGTCGTAGAACATGGCTTCTTCGTCGCCGGCGTCCTTCTGGTCCACCTGCTTCTTGAAACGCGCGGCCTGGTCTTCCGGATCGTTCAGCTCCGAGAAACCGTTGGCGATTTCGCGGCCGGTGATGAACAGCTCGAAACGCTCGGTGATGCCCGCCATGGTGTCCGACGCGCGCGCCAACGGCGATACTTCGACCGGGTAGTCGATGATGTAGGTGGGCTCCCACAGCTGCGATTCGGCCGTCTCTTCGAAGAGCGCCAGTTGCAGCGCGCCGACGCCGGCGTTCAGGAACTGCGGCTGCGAGGCATCGACGCCGAACTTCTTCAGTTCAGGGCGCAGGAATGCGGCGTCGGCCAGTTGCGCGTCGGTGTAGTGCGGGGCGTACTTCTGGATGGCCTGGGTGATCGTCAGGCGATGGAACGGCTTCGCCAGATCCAGCTCGCGGCCCTGATAGCTGATCGTCGCCGTGCCGAGCGCGTCGATAGCGGCCTGACGGATCAGTTGTTCGGTGAAGTCCATCAGCCACTGGTAATCGGTGTACGCGGCGTAGAACTCGATCATCGTGAATTCCGGATTGTGGCGCACCGAGACACCCTCGTTACGGAAATTCCGGTTGATCTCGAACACGCGCTCGAAGCCGCCTACCACCAGACGCTTGAGGTACAGCTCCGGTGCGATGCGCAGGAACATCTGCATGTCGAGCGCGTTGTGATGCGTGACGAAGGGCTTGGCCGCCGCGCCGCCCGGGATCGGGTGCAGCATCGGCGTTTCGACTTCCATGAAGTCGGCTTCGGCCATGAACTTGCGGATCGACGACATCGCCCTGGTGCGCGCCACGAAAGTCTTGCGCGTTTCCGGCGTGACGATGAGGTCGACATAACGCTGACGGTACTTCATTTCCTGGTCGGCGAGGCCGTGGAACTTGTCCGGCAGCGGACGCAGCGACTTCGACAGCAGGCGCAGTTCGGTACAACGCACCGACAGCTCGCCCTTGTTGGTACGGAACAGCACGCCGCGCGCGGCGACGATGTCGCCCATGTCCCACTTCTTGAACGCGTCGTAGGTTTCCTGGCCGACGTCGGCCGGTGTGATGAAGAACTGGATCTGACCCGAACCGTCGCGCACGGTAGCGAAACTTGCCTTGCCCATCACGCGCTTCAACATCATGCGGCCGGCCACGGCGACTTCGAGCGGATTCGCTTCGAGTGCTTCCTTGTCGGTCTCGGCGTATTGCACCTGCAGATCTTCGGCGTGATGCGTGGGGCGGAAATCGTTCGGGTAAGCGACGCCGTGTTCACGCAGCTCGCGCAGCTTTTCGCGGCGCTCGGCGATGATCTTGTTTTCGTCCCCCTCGGGCGCGGCGTTCGTCTGGATCGGTTCGGTCATGATGGGTCGGTATTCGAGTAGCCTGCGTGTGGGTGGGCCGCACGAGGTTGCCTGCCGGCCGTAAATCGGACTGCAACAGGCGGTCAAAAGATGCGGCGCGGCAAAGTTCGCCGCGCCGGATGCGCTAGGTTGCGTCGCCTTTAGATGCCCTGTTTCAGGCTGGCGCTGATGAACGGGTCGAGGTCGCCATCGAGCACGCTCTTGGTATTGCTGATTTCGACGTTGGTACGCAGATCCTTGATGCGGCTGTTGTCCAGCACGTACGAACGGATCTGGTGACCCCAGCCCACATCGGTCTTGCCGGCTTCGAGCTTGTCCTGCTCGGCCTGACGTTTGCGGATTTCCGCTTCGTACAGGCGCGATTTCAGCATGGCCATGGCTTCGGCGCGGTTGCGGTGCTGCGAACGGTCGTTCTGGCACTGCACGACGATGCCAGACGGCATGTGCGTAATCCGCACTGCGGAATCGGTCTTGTTGATGTGCTGACCGCCCGCGCCGGACGCGCGGTACGTGTCGATGCGCAGATCGGCCGGGTTGATGTCCACTTCGATCGAGTCGTCGATTTCCGGGTACACGAACACCGACGAGAACGACGTATGGCGGCCGCCCGACGAGTCGAACGGCGACTTGCGCACGAGGCGGTGCACGCCGGTTTCGGTACGCAGGAAGCCATAGGCGTATTCACCTTCGATCTTGATGGTGGCGTTCTTGATGCCGGCGACGTCGCCGTCGGTCTGTTCCAGCACTTCGGTCTTGAAGCCCTTGCGCTCGCAGTAGCGCAGGTACTGGCGCAGCAGCATCGAGGCCCAGTCGCACGCTTCGGTGCCGCCGGCGCCTGCCTGGATGTCGAGGAACGCGTTGTTCGGGTCCGCGGCGTTCGAGAACATGCGGCGGAATTCCATATCGCCCACGCGCGACTCCAGGCCGGCTGCGTCGCTTTCGCAGGCGAGGAGGGTTTCCTCGTCGGCTTCTTCGCGCGCCATGCCGAACAGGTCCTGCGCGTCGCGCAGGTCGTTGTCGAGCGAGGTGAGTTTGCCGACGACGTCGTCGAGCAGCTTCTTTTCCCGGCCGAGGGCCTGGGCATGCTTCGAGTCGTTCCAGACGTTCGGGTCTTCGAGTTCCCGGTTGACTTCGATTAGACGCAGTGCTTTGTCGTCGTAGTCAAAGATACCCCCGTAGCTCGCCCGCGCGACGGCGCAGGTCGGCCAGAGAGGCTTCGATCGCGTTGAGACGTTCCGCTTCCATGTCGATCTTTTGTGGCTTCGTAAAAAGGGGAAATTATAGCCGATCGAGGCTGCCCGCCGGAGGCTAATGCACGTTTCCGGCGGGGTTTGGGGCGGTTTTGCGGGGGATTTGGGGTGGTTTTGGCGGTTCCGGCTGGCGGCGAACCGCCCCTAGCTCACCGCATGCTCGACGATCAGCTGCACGCGCGAGACGCCGTTCCACGTATCGCTTGCAAGCCGGTAAGCGATGGTGGTGCGCGCGGGCAGCGAGTCAGTGTGATTGAACCAGATGGCGTTGAAACGCTGCCTGCCGCGCAGCAGTTGCAGCTTCAGATGCTTGTCCTTCACGAGCGCCTGCGAGGCGACTTCGAATTCGCCCGAGAACACCGGCGCCGGAAAACCTTGGCCCCAGACCGCGGCGTCGAGCATCTCGACAAACTGCGGCGTGAAATAGGCCTCTTCGAGATCGCCGTCGGTTTCGACGACGCGCGCCAGCGCGTCAGCGGAAAGCCACTCGCGGCCGACCGCTTCGAAGGCCGCCGTGAAACGCGGCACGTCCGCCGCGGCGAGCGTCATGCCCGCGGCCATGGCGTGGCCGCCGAACTTGACGATCATGCCGGGTTCGCGTTTCGAGATCAGGTCGAGCGCATCGCGCAGATGGAAACCCGTGATCGAGCGGCCCGAGCCTTTGACGAGCACGCCGGTCTCATCAGCCGGCGCGAAGGTGAACGCGGGCCGGTGGAATTTTTCCTTGAGCCGTCCCGCGACAATGCCGATCACGCCCTGATGCCAACCCGGGTTGAAGAGCACGATGGTCGCGGAGTCGGCCGGATCGACCGTCGACAGATCTTCGAGCGCCTGCTGCTGCATGCCGGCTTCGATCTCGCGCCGCTCGCGGTTGATCGCGTCGAGCTGCTGCCCGAGTTCCCACGCGCGGCCGATGTCGTCGGTGGTCAGGCATTCGATCCCGAGCGACATGTCCGAGAGCCGCCCCGCCGCGTTCAGACGGGGGCCGAGCGCAAAGCCCAGGTCGAAGCCGGAGGCGTTGCGGGCATCGCGGGCGGCGGCGCGAAAGAGCGCGGCGATGCCCGGCTGCATCTTGCCTTTGCGGATGCGTTGCAGACCCTGGGCGACCAGCACGCGATTGTTGCCGTCGAGCTTGACGACGTCCGCCACGGTGCCCAGCGCGACCAGATCGAGCAGGCCGTCCAGACGCGGTTCGGGGAGCGCGTCGTTGAACGCGCCGCGCTTGCGCAGCTCGGCGCGCAGCGCGAGCAGCACGTAGAACATCACGCCGACTCCGGCGATGCACTTGCTCGGGAAGGTGCAGCCCGGCTGGTTCGGATTGACGATCGCGCGGGCGGCGGGCAGTTCGTCGCCCGGCAGGTGATGGTCCGTGACGAGCACGTCGATGCCGAGCGCGTTGGCCGCTTCGACGCCGTCGACGCTGGCGATGCCGTTGTCCACCGTGATCAGCAGATCCGGCTTGCCTGAGGCGCTACGCGCGGCGAGCGCGACGATCTCGGGCGTGAGGCCATAGCCGTATTCGAAGCGGTTCGGCACCAGATATTCGATGTGTCCACCGAACATCCGCAGGCCGCGTACGGCGACGGCGCATGCCGTGGCGCCGTCGCAGTCGTAGTCGGCCACCACCAGCATGCGGCGTTTGCCCTGAATTGCATCGGCGAGCAGCGCGGCCGCCTCTTCGCAGCCCTTGAGACCCGCGGGCGGCACGAGCCGCGCGAGGCCGGTTTCGATTTCATCCGGCTGGCACACGCCGCGCGACGCATACAGACGGGCCAGCACCGGATGCAGGCCGTGGCGGGTCAATACTTCGGCGTCGACGGGAGAGCAGGCGCGTGTAACGATTCGAGTCATGCGGAAAGGCCGGAAAACATGCGATGAAATATTCGCGGGGTGATGGGCGGGATGAGTCGCTGGATCATCGCGCCATCATTCGATAAAGAGCGACGCAAGCACGCGACGCCGCCAGAATTTGCGCAGATCGCCGCGCGTGATGGTGAGCGTCACCGAGCCGGTATCGCCGCACAGCGTGAGGCCCAGTTCGCCGAGTTGTCCCGCCTGCAAGGCGGCGAGCGCGGGGGCGAACCACTCGGTCTCGAGTGCGGCGAATGCCTCGTTCCAGCGGCCCCAGTCCTGCTCGATGTAGGGGGCGGAAAACGGATCGAGCTCGACCAGCGTGGTGGCTGCGGCGCCGTTGCTGCCATGGGCACGGCTACCTGCGTCGCGGCCCGCACCAGTCGCATCAGTCGCGCCGTTCGCAGCCGCAGCGAGGGCCGCAAACGAAGCCGGCGGCGCCCCGGTCTCGACCCCTGCTGTCAGCGCAAGACCACGCGTGGCGGCCGCATCCGACAGGACGCGCGCAAACGGGCTGGTCACCGGCTGCGCCGCGCCTTGCGCGTGAAACCAGATGGAGTTGACCGAGGGCAGCCCGCGCGCTTCGCGCGCCTCGTTCACCGGATGCTCGAACCACGCCATCTGCACTTCGTTCTGCAGCTTCATCCACGCCCGCGAACGCTCGCCCGTGTGGGCCTCGTGCGGCAGCCAGATTTCGATGTTGCGGCCGCTGGCGCGCAGCGGCGAAGCGCCGGCGAGCGTGCCGAAGGCGTCGCTCGCGAGATACCAGCGGGTAGGTTTCGGCGCCTCGATGCGCACGCCCAGTTCTTCGATCAGCGGCCGGGCCACGTCGAGCAGCGTGCTGGCTTCGGCGTCGGTCAGCGCGAGCGACGCCGGGTCGATCAGCACCAGATGATCGTGCGCGATGCGCACGTGCACCGGTTGCACGCAGGCCCAGGTCGACGTGCCGGGCTCGCCGCCGTCGGCGCGCAGCATGTAGGGCGCGAGCGGCGCCTCGTCCGCGGCTCCCGCGCCGCTCGCGACCGTGCCGAACCGGCGGGCCACCCAGCGTTCGTGCGGCAGCGTGCGCTGGAAGTCCTCGCCGATCACCCGCTCGACCAGCGTGGCCCGGGCAAGCAGCTTGTCGAGGGCGGGGCTCTGGATGTTGTACAGCGCGGTGGAGGCATCGGCTGCGGCGGGCAGCGCGAAGGGCAGGAGAAGGTGAAGACGGTTGGCGTGCATGATGCTGCGCATTGTATGGCAAACGATGCCGGCGTTTCGATTCCTGACGCAGGACGCCGAGAGGAAAGGGCCCGCGGCCGGGGATCGACTGGACGGTACCGGGTTAGCAGCTTTGTCCGGGGTCGCACATCGGCCGATTGGACGACTTCATGCGCTCCGGCTTCGACGGTAAATTGGATTCCCGAATCTCGGGAGTTACCACTGCGCGCCTCCAACGCACCGCCTCACCGCGCATCGTCCGGATGCGAATGAGGACCGTTGCGCAGGCAGACCCTTAACCGATCGTTGGCCGTGAATCATGGTTGATGATATGTGAACCATGGATTACACTTGCCAATACTGACTATCCGAACATCTGAGGTTTTCGACAACTGGTTCCGCAGCCTTCGTGACCGGCTTGCGAAGCGCCGGATACAGGCGCGCATCGACCGGCTGGCCTTGGGCAATCCGGGGGATGCCCGTTGCGTCGGCGTACCCATTAGTGAAATGCGCATTGACCATGGACCCGGCTATCGCGTCTATTACGTGCAGCGTGGGGTGATGCTGGCGATTTTGCTGTGTGGCGGCGACAAGTCGACCCAGGCGGCGGATATCAGGACCGCGCACAAGATGCTCGGTAATCTCGATATGGAGTAACTGATGGAAAAGATCAAAACCCGCCTGTGGGATTCGGCCGAACACCTGAAGACCGAGACGGACATGGCCGAATATTTCGAAGCCTGCCTGCTGGAAGGGGGTGACGACCCGGCCTATCTCGCGCATGCGCTTGGAGTGATTGCCCGCGCGCGCGGCATGGCGAAGCTCGCCCGTGACACCGGAATTTCTCGCGAGGGGCTCTACAAGGCGCTTTCCGAAGACGGTAACCCGAGTTTCGCAACGATCATCAAGGTGATCCGGGCGCTGGGTCTCGAACTGCACGCCAGCCCGGCGCACGCGTAAGCGCCGGAACCGGTTCGCGAAGGCTCTACCCGTTGTATGGCAAACTTCGCGCTTGATCAGCGGCAGATGACTGGCAGCAGATGAAGCGGCGGCAGATACCCCGCCGGAACCATCCGCTCCGATCCGACACCAACGGTCACGACCCTCGGGCCGCATGGGGCGCGGGATTGCCGCCGTCGTGCGCCGCCGCAGGCAACGGCAGCGCCATGGTAAAGCCCAAAGCCGCGACTAGCCCGCAGCAAGAGGCCGAAGAACGCAGAAAAGGATTCGCTTGAAATTTCCCTACGAATGGCAGATTGGCTGGCGCTACACCCGCGCCGGCAAACGCACGACCGGTAACGGCTTTATTTCGTTCATCGCGCTCGTTTCGATGTCGGGCATCGCGCTCGGCGTCGCGGCGCTGATTGTCGTGCTGTCGGTGATGAACGGCTTCCAGAAAGAGGTGCGCGACCGCATGTTGTCGGTGCTTGCGCACGTCGAAATCTTTTCGCCGACCGGCTCCATGCCGGACTGGCAACTGACGGCCAAGGAAGCGCGTCAGAACAAGGAAGTGATCGGCGCGGCGCCGTATGTCGACGCGCAGGCGCTGCTCACGCGTCAGGACTCGGTGAGCGGCGTGGCGCTGCGCGGCGTCGATCCCACGCTCGAACCGCAGGTTTCCGATATCTACAAGGAAATGAAAGGCGGCGGCAAGCTGTCGGACCTGAAGGCGGGCGATTTCGGCATCGTGCTCGGCACCGATCTGGCGGCCAATCTGGGCGTGATGATCGGCGACAAGATCACGCTGGTGGCGCCCGAAGGCACCATCACGCCCGCAGGCATGCTGCCGCGTCTCAAGCAGTTCACGGTGGTGGGCATCTTCGAGTCGGGGCATTACGAATACGACAGCACGCTCGCGCTGATCAACATTCAGGATGCGCAGGTGCTGTTCCGCGTGCCCGCGCCGACCGGCGTGCGCTTGCGCCTGAAAGACATGCAGCGCGCGCCGGAGGTCGCGCACCAGTTGGCGCGCACCCTCTCGGGCGACCTCTATATCCGCGACTGGACCCAGCAGAACAAGACCTGGTTCTCGGCCGTGCAGATTGAGAAGCGCATGATGTTCATTATCCTGACGCTGATCATCGCGGTGGCGGCGTTCAATCTGGTGTCGTCGCTGGTGATGACGGTGACCAACAAGCAGGCGGACATCGCCATTCTGCGCACGCTCGGCGCGCAGCCGGGGTCGATCATGAAGATCTTCGTCGTGCAGGGCGTGACGATCGGCTTTATCGGCACGGCCACGGGGGTGGCGCTGGGCTGCCTGATTGCGTGGAGCATTCCATGGCTCGTGCCGATGATCGAGCATCTGCTCGGCGTGCAGTTCCTGCCGCCGTCGGTGTACTTCATCAGCGAGCTGCCGTCGGAGCTGGTACCGGGCGACGTGGCCCGGATCGGCGTGATCGCTTTCGTGCTGGCCGCGCTGGCCACGCTGTATCCGAGCTGGCGTGGTGCCAAGGTCCGTCCTGCGGAGGCGCTGCGCTATGAATGACCGTTCGATTCCTCACCCTATGTCCTCAGACAGCGCGTTGCATCCGTACGTCCTCGAAGCCACCGGCATCTCCAAGTCGTTCGTGCAGGGCGGCCTGAACGTGCAGGTGCTGAACAACACGCAACTGTCGGTGCGGCGCGGCGAGAAGCTGGCGATCGTCGGCGCGTCGGGTTCGGGCAAGAGCACCTTGCTGCATGTGCTGGGCGGCCTCGACGATCCGAGCACCGGCGAGGTGTCGGTGCTCGGCAAGCCGTTCACGAAACTCTCGGAGCGCGAGCGCAACGACCTGCGCAATCGCTCGCTCGGTTTCGTCTATCAGTTCCACCATTTGCTCGCGGAGTTCACCGCGCTCGACAACGTCGCGATGCCGCTGCGCATCCGCCGCATGCCGACCGAGGAAGCACGCCGCATCGCGCTGCAGACGCTCGAGCGGGTGGGCCTCTCGCAGCGCGCGAAACACCGTCCCGGCGAACTGTCGGGCGGCGAGCGCCAGCGCGTGGCGATTGCGCGGGCGCTGGTTACCAACCCGGCCTGCGTGCTGGCCGACGAGCCCACCGGCAACCTCGACGGCGGCACCGCCGACACCGTGTTCAACCTGATGCTCGAACTGTCGCAAACCTTCGACACCAGTTTCGTGATCGTCACTCACGATCCGGATCTGGCGGCGCGCTGCGACCGCATCATGCGTCTGCGCGACGGCGTGCTGCACGAAGAGCCGCCGGTGCCCGCGTAACGCTTTTTCACCGCGGGGCCGCGAGCATGTGGATCGATACGCACTGCCACCTCGATGCGTCGGAATTCGACGCGGATCGCGACGCGGTGGCCGCGGCTGCCCGCGAGTCCGGGGTGGGGCGCATCGTGATTCCGGGCGTGGCGCGCGAGAACTTCGCGACGGTGCGCGAACTGGCGCATCGCGTGGCAGGCGGCGCCTATGCGCTCGGGATTCATCCGCTGTTTACGCCGGGCGCGCAGGACGCGGATCTCGACGTGTTGCGCATGGAGATCGAAGCGAGTCTCGACGATCCGCTGTTTGTCGGTCTTGGCGAGATTGGCCTCGATTACTTCGTGCCGGGCCTCGACGATGCGCGCCAGCAATTCTTCTACAACGAGCAACTGAAGCTCGCGCACGAATTCGCTCTGCCGGTGATTTGCCATGTGCGCAAGTCGCAGGATCAGGTGCTCAAGGGGCTGCGCAAGCATCGCGTGCATGGCGGCATCGCCCATGCGTTCAACGGCAGCTTTCAGCAGGCGCAGGCGTTTATCGATCAGGGCATGCACCTTGGCTTCGGCGGCAACCTGACCTTCGAGCGTGCGTTGCAGATCCGGCGTCTCGCGGCGCAATTGCCGCTCGATGCCCTCGTCGTCGAAACCGACGCCCCCGATATTTCCCCCTCCTGGCTATACCGCCAACGCAATACGCCGGACCAGATTCCCGCCATCGGCGCGGGGCTCGCGCAACTGCGCGGCATCGGTGTAGATGAGCTTGCCATAGGCACAACGGCTAACGCTCACGCCGCGCTGCCGCGGCTCGCGCTTTCGTCTGCATAATCTCTCCAGTGGTTCACGCCGGGCGGAACCCGCGCCCGGCAGTTCGTCTGAAATAGCTTTCTGACCTGAGTCTGATGGTGACGCCCGGCGGCAGTCGGGCGGCGCGCCTGGCTGTGGCGGTTTGGCAGTTGACGGTCAGCAGGTGGAGGGCGAATGCGGGCAGTGTGGGGTGGGTTTGCGTTAGGCGTGATCGCTTTGCAGCAGCAAGCGGCGTTGCCTGAGTGGCGTGGGTGGCTGGTGCTGTTGCTTGTGATGAGCACCGCGTTTGTGTGGGCCGTTTGGGCAATGCGTGGTCGAGCGCGCTGGCGGATTCGCAGCGGTTGGTGCGCGGTTTGGGTAGCTGCCGCTTGCGCCGGTTTCGGCTATGCGGCGTGGCGCGCCGACCTGCGTCTTGCGGTGAGCTTGCCGGGTGCGTGGGAAGGTCGTGACATCGAAGTTCAGGGCGCCGTTCATGGTCTGCCGAATCGCGACGACAAGGGCGTACGTTTCCTGTTCGACGTCGACTCTGCCGCTGCGCCGATTGCGCATTTTCCCCGCACGATCCAACTGTCGTGGATCGACGAACAAGGCCCTCCGCCGCCGGTGCTGGAACCTGGCGCGCGCTGGCGGCTGACGGTGCGGCTCAAGCGTCCTCATGGCAACGCGAATTACGGCGTGCGCGATGCCGAAGCGGGCCTGCTGGCGCGCAATGTCCGCGCCATGGGTTACGTGAGCCAGCCGGAGACGGCACGAAGGCTTGCCGGATTCGCACACGGGTGGGGTGTCGGCGTGGACCGTTGGCGTGCCGCGCTGCGTGCGCGCATTGACACCGTACTGGCCGACGCGCCGCATCGCGGCATCGTGGTGGCGCTGGCGGTCGGCGCGCAGGACGAAGTCAGTGCCGCCGACTGGACGCTGATGCGCGCCACCGGCACGAGTCATCTGGTGGCGATCTCCGGGCTGCATATCGGCTTCGTCGCGGGACTCGCCGGATGGCTCGCCGGCGCGCTGTGGCGTCGCTCCTGTTTCGTGGGGCGCAACTGGCCGCTGAAGATCCCGGCGCAGAAGGTCGCGGTGTGTGCGGGGGTGCTGTTTGCTGCGATGCACGCCGCGCTCGCCGGGTTCAATGTGCCGGCGCAGCGCGCGCTGTGGATGGCGGGTGCCGTGGCGCTGGCGTTTGTCAGCGGGCGTAGCGTGGCGCCGTCGTGGGTGCTGGGCTGGGCGTTGGGTCTGGTGCTGTTGCTCGATCCGTGGGCGGTGGTGTCGGCGGGGTTCTGGCTGTCGTTTTGCGCGGTGGCGGCGATCGTGTATGCGATGTCGGGGCGGCCGCGTGTGCGGGATGATGAAGGGCATGACGAGCAGGATGCTGAGGCTGGGTTGGGGGCGCACGGCGGTACGGGCGCGGACTCGGGCGCTCGCTTCAATGCACCTGCCTGCGCGCAAGTGACGGCACAACCCAACGTGGACTCCATTGCACACCCTGGCGCGGAGGCGAGCGGACCCCTGAGCGCGCTTCCGACTACGCTATCAAGCCGCGTGCCCTTTCGGCGCTTCGCCGCGCGCATGCTCGCCGCATTGCGCGTTCGCGCCCGGGCGTTTGCGGCACGCTTGCGCAGTGCCGCACAGGTGCAGTTCGCGGTGACCGTCGCGCTGGCACCGCTGACCGTTTACTGGTTCTCGCAGATTCCCCTGATTGGGCCGCTCGCCAACGCGTTTGCGATTCCCTGGGTGAGTCTCTTCGTGACGCCCGCCGTACTGGCGGGGGTCGCTTTGCCCATGCCGTTCGATGCCTACGCATTTCACGCCGCTCACGCACTGCTCGAACTGCTGGCCGCTGGTCTGCAGACGCTCTCGGGCGTCAGTTGGGCGCTCTGGCGTGTGCCGCAGCCAAACGGCTGGGCGTTGGCCGCGGCCGCAATCGGCGTCGCGTGGTGCCTCGCGCCGCGCGGCTGGCCGTTGCGCTGGGCGGCACCGCTGACCTGGTTGCCGCTCCTGTTGCCGCCTCCGCCCGGTCCGCCGCCCGGTGCGTTCAGGCTGACTGCGCTCGACATCGGCCAGGGCTCGTCGATCCTCGTGGAAACCGCGCATCACGCGTTGCTATTCGATGCCGGGCCCGGACCGGAATCGACGCATGCGGGCGAGCGGGTCGTCGTGCCGTACCTGCAGGCCAACGGCGTGTACAGGTTGGACACGATGGTGATCAGCCACGCCGATTCCGATCACTCGGGCGGCGCGCCGGCCGTACTCGAAGGTGTTGAGGTGCGCCAGTTGCTGGCTGGGCTCGCGCCTTCGAATGGGCTGTGGGACAAGGCGCGCGCGGTTGGCGCCGATACCGTGCGCTGCGCGGCGGGTCAGCACTGGCAGTGGGATGGCGTCGAGTTCAGCATGCTCTGGCCGGATCCGGGGCCGTTGGAGGGCAAGCCGAATGCGCATTGCTGCGTGTTGCGCGTCAGTACCGCGGGTGCGCTTGCTACCAGTGGCCCCGCGATGTCCGCAGCCAACACGGTCAACACGGCAGCCAGCGCGGACAACGCCGTCCCCACGCCTCATCTCGCCGCCCTGCTGGCCGCGGACATCGAAGCCCCGGTCGAGCGCATCCTGCTCGCGCGCGACCGTGCAGCCTTGTCCGCGCAGATCCTCCTCGTGCCGCATCACGGCAGCAAGACCTCCTCGACCGAGCCGTTCCTCGACTCTATCGAGCCGCTGGTCGCGGTATTTCAGGTAGGCTATCGCAACCGTTTTCACCATCCCAACCCGGGCGTCTTCGAGCGCTATCTGGCGCGGCATATCGAACTGGCGCGCAGCGACGAGGACGGCGCGGTGCAAATCCTGGCCGGCAGCGACTCCGCCCAGGACCCGCCCGCGCAGGGCAGCCCGGCGCCGCGCGCGACGCTCTGGCTCGAACGCTATCGCAGCGCGCATCACCGGTACTGGATGGATCGATGAAAGCCGCATGCGCCGCAGCCGGCCGTGCCCCCAGGCTCACAGAATCAGGAACGGAGACAGCAGCACTTGAAAAACATCATCCATTTCTCGCACGCGAACGGTTTTCCCGCGTCGACCTACCGGACCATCTTCGCCGAGCTCGCCGACGACTACGACGTGCGTTTCATCGAACGCATCGGCCACGACACACGCTTTCCGGTGACGCAGGACTGGCCGCATCTGGTCGAACAGTTGCTCGACGACATCAGCCGTTCCTATGAGCAGCCGGTGTGGCTGGTCGGCCATTCGCTGGGTGGTTATCTGTCGCTGATGGCCGCGCTGAAGAAACCGCAGTGGGTGAAGGGTGTCGTGATGCTCGATTCGCCGGTGATCGCCGGCTGGCGCAGCAGCATGCTGCGCGTGTCGCAATGGACCGGGCTCGACGAGCGCCTCTCGCCGGCGGCCGCGACGCGCGCGCGGCGCACCCAGTGGGCGAGCCGCGACGAAGCCTGGCGGCACTTTCATTCGAAGGCCGCCTTTGCACGCTGGGACGAGCGGATGCTGTCCGACTATATCGACTTCGGCATTCCGCAGAGTTCGCCGGACGGCACGCGCACGCTCGCGTTCGATCGCCGCACCGAGTACCGGATCTACAAGACCTTGCCGCACACGCTCGGCTCGCGGCTCGCCCGCGGCGCGCCGGTGCCGGTCGGGTTCATCGCCGGGACGCATTCGAAGGAAATCCGTCAGGCCGGACTGGACGCCACGCGCCGTGCAACCGGCGGTCACCTCGAGTGGATCGAGGGCAGCCATCTGTATCCCATGGAAAAGCCGCTGGAAACGGCGCGGGCGGTGCAGCGCATGTTGCGTGAACTGGAGCGGCGCGCCTGAGGTGAGCCGGCCGGTTCCGAGGCCGCTGCCCTCTCAAGACGGGCGGGGTCCAACGCCGCCGCTCTCTCAACGACGGCGAGCGCGTGAATCGACGGGGAGGGTGGCGCGAGCCGCCCCATCGGGAGACCGATACGCAGGCCCGTCACGGCCATGTGTTAAATACGGTGTGAAGCTGCACATGGCGCGAAACCGGCGGTAACATGCGCGGATGGATTCATGCATGCCGCGCCGAAGCAGGATGGGCAATACATGAGCAGCAAGCGAGCAGCGCACGAGCAGCACGCGAGTCGTCAGGCAGGAGCAGGCGGCGCATAAAACGGTGCAGGATCGGTGCGGACGCCGCGCATTTTGCTGGGTTGGTACCCTGCTTTACGGTATAATCCGTTTTTCCCGCGAGCATCCAGCGATGACCAAATATGTTTTCGTCACCGGCGGCGTAGTATCTTCCCTCGGCAAGGGTATTGCCGCCGCTTCCCTCGCCGCGATCCTCGAATCGCGCGGTCTGAAAGTCACCCTCCTCAAGCTCGATCCCTACATCAATGTCGACCCCGGCACGATGAGTCCGTTTCAACACGGCGAAGTGTTCGTGACGGAAGATGGGGCGGAGACTGACCTCGACCTCGGCCACTATGAGCGCTTCATCAGCACGAAGATGCGCAAGGCCAATAACTTCACCACGGGCCAGATTTACGAATCGGTGATCCGCAAGGAGCGCCGCGGCGACTATCTGGGCAAGACCGTCCAGGTGATCCCGCACATCACGAACGAAATCCAGGCTTTCATCGAGCGCGGCGCAGCGTCTGCGACGTGCGGCGAGCCGGATGTCGCCATCGTTGAAGTCGGCGGTACGGTGGGCGATATCGAATCGCTGCCGTTCCTCGAAGCCGCGCGTCAGATGAGCCTGCGCCTCGGCCGCAACAGCGCGTGCTTCGTGCACCTGACGCTGGTGCCGTGGGTCGCGACGGCCGGTGAGCTGAAGACCAAGCCTACCCAGCATAGCGTGCAGAAACTGCGCGAAATCGGTATCTCGCCGCACGTGCTGCTGTGCCGTGCCGACCGTCCCATCCCGGACGACGAGCGCGCGAAGATCTCCATGTTCTCCAACGTGCCGGAAGACGCGGTGATCTCCGTGTGGGACGCGGACAGCATCTACAAGATTCCGCAAATGCTGCACGACCAGGGCATGGACGCGATCGTCTGCGACGAGCTCAAGCTCACGCCGAAGCCCGCTGACCTGTCCATGTGGTCGGCCATGGTCGAGAAGCTCGAACAGCCGAAGCACGAAGTCACGATCGGCATGGTCGGCAAGTATGTGGACCTGACGGAGTCGTACAAGTCGCTGATCGAAGCGCTGCGCCATGCGTCGATCCACACGTCGACCAAGGTCAACATCGAATACATCGACTCGGAAGAGATCGAAACGCAAGGCGTCGAGAGCCTCAAGCATCTGGACGCCGTGCTGGTGCCGGGCGGCTTCGGCCGGCGCGGTACCGAAGGCAAGATTGCAGCCATCCGCTATGCGCGTGAAGCCAAGGTGCCGTACCTCGGCATCTGCCTCGGCATGCAACTGGCGGTGATCGAATTCGCGCGCGACGTGGTCGGCCTGAAGGACGCGAACAGCACTGAGTTCGATCCGGGCACGCCGAACCGCGTGGTCGCGCTGATCACCGAATGGTATGACCGTGACGGCCGCGTCGAAAAGCGCACCGAAGAGTCGGACCTCGGCGGCACGATGCGCCTCGGCTCGCAACGCTGCCCGATCAAGCCCGGCACGATGGCCGAAGAGATCTACGGCAAGGACGTGAACGAACGTCACCGTCACCGTTATGAAGTCAATAACCGCTTCGTGCCCCAGCTCGAAGGCGGCGGCCTTATCATCAGCGCCCGTACTCCGAGCGAAGATCTGCCGGAAATGATGGAATTGCCGCGCAGCATGCACCCGTGGTTTGTCGGTGTGCAGTTCCACCCGGAATTCACGTCCACGCCGCGCGATGGGCATCCGCTGTTCAAATCGTTCGTCGAAGCGGCGCTGGCGCACCAGCAGTCGCTCGTCGAGGAGAAAGCATGAAACTGGGCGATTTCGAAATCGGACTGGACAAGCCGTTTTTCCTGATCGCGGGCACCTGTGTCGTCGAATCCGAACAGATGACGATCGACACGGCCGGCCGGCTGAAGGAAATCTGTGCGAAGCTGAACATCCCGTTCATCTACAAATCGTCGTACGACAAGGCCAATCGCAGCAGCGGCAAGTCGTTCCGCGGTCTGGGCATGGACGAGGGCCTGCGCATCCTGTCGGAAGTGAAGCGCCAGCTCGGCCTGCCGGTGCTGACCGACGTGCACGCGGAACACGAGATCGAGCAGGTCGCCTCAGTGGTCGACGTGCTGCAGACGCCGGCGTTCCTGTGCCGCCAGACGGACTTCATTCACGCCTGCGCGCGTTCGGGCAAACCGGTCAACATCAAGAAGGGCCAGTTTCTCGCGCCGCACGACATGAAGAACGTGATCGACAAGGCGCGTGACGCCGCACGTGAAGCCGGTCTGTCGGAAGACCGCTTCATGGCTTGCGAGCGCGGCGTGTCGTTCGGGTATAACAACCTGGTGTCGGATATGCGCTCGCTTGCGATCATGCGCGAAACCCACGCGCCGGTCGTGTTCGACGCCACCCACTCGGTGCAGTTGCCGGGCGGGCAGGGCACCAGCTCGGGCGGCCAGCGCGAGTTCGTGCCGGTGCTGGCGCGTGCCGCGGTGGCGGTCGGCGTCGCCGGGCTTTTCATGGAAACCCATCCGAATCCGGCGAAGGCCATGTCGGACGGTCCGAACGCCGTGCCGCTACATCGCATGGCCGATCTGCTCGAGACCTTGCTGACGCTCGATCAGGCCGTGAAGCGCACGCCGTTCCTCGAAAGCGATTTCAACTGATGCAGGTCCGCGCGCGGTGTCGACCCCTAAGCCGACGCGGCGCGTCTGAATCCGCTTTACACCCCGAGTTGAACCCAATGGTCGTCCAACGTGTCTGCTTAGAGGCTGCGCCTCGTACGTCAGACGCCGTTTCACCGTAAGAATCCAACGTCATTTCTTGAGGAAACCATGAGTGCTATCGTAGATATCATCGGTCGAGAGATTCTCGATTCGCGAGGCAACCCCACCGTCGAATGCGACGTGCTGCTCGAGTCGGGCACGATGGGCCGCGCTGCGGTTCCGTCGGGTGCATCGACGGGTTCGCGCGAAGCGATCGAACTGCGCGACGGCGAAGCCGGCCGTTACGGCGGCAAGGGCGTGCTGAAGGCTGTTGAGCACATCAACACCGAAATCTCCGAAGCGATCATGGGCCTCGACGCTTCCGAGCAAGCTTTCCTCGACAAGACCCTGCTCGAACTCGACGGCACCGACAACAAGTCGCGCCTCGGCGCCAATGCGATGCTGGCTGTGTCGATGGCGGTCGCCAAGGCTGCCGCCGAAGAAGCCGGCCTGCCGCTGTACCGCTACTTCGGCGGCTCGGGCGCGATGCAACTGCCGGTGCCGATGATGAACATCGTCAACGGCGGCGCGCACGCCAACAACAGCCTGGACATCCAGGAATTCATGATCGTGCCGGTCAGCCAGCCGACCTTCCGCGAAGCACTGCGCTGCGGCGCCGAAGTGTTCCACGCGCTGAAGAAGATCCTGAGCGACCGCGGCATGAGCACGGCGGTGGGCGACGAAGGCGGTTTCGCACCGAACTTCGGCAGCAACGACGAATGCCTGTCCACGATTCTGCAAGCCATCGAGAAAGCCGGCTACCGCGCCGGTGAAGACGTGCTGCTGGCACTGGACTGCGCCGCGAGCGAGTTCTACCACGACGGCAAGTACCAGTTGGCGGGCGAAGGCCTGCAACTGTCGTCGACGGAATTCGCGGACTATCTGGCGAATCTGGCCGACAAGTTCCCGATCGTCTCGATCGAAGACGGCATGCACGAAAGCGACTGGGCCGGCTGGAAGATCCTGACCGACAAGCTCGGCAAGAAGATCCAGCTGGTGGGCGACGACCTGTTCGTCACCAACACGCGCATCCTGAAGGAAGGCATCGACAAGGGCATCGCCAACTCGATCCTGATCAAGATCAACCAGATCGGTACGCTGACGGAGACCTTCGCCGCGATCGAAATGGCCAAGCGCGCCGGCTACACCGCCGTGATCTCGCACCGCTCGGGCGAAACGGAAGATTCGACGATTGCCGATATCGCCGTGGGCCTGAACGCCGGCCAGATCAAGACGGGTTCGCTGTCGCGTAGCGACCGGATCTCGAAGTACAACCAGTTGCTGCGTATTGAAGAGGACCTGGGCGATATCGCCAGCTACCCGGGCAAGTCGGCGTTCTACAATCTGCGTTGAACGCCAAGCTCAGCCGTCAGGCTTGAGCGCGGGTTTTGACCGTTGAGCCGGCTCTCTTTCGTTTCTGATTCAGCACGCCGCCCTGCGTATAGCGCAGGGCGGCGTGTATTTATTGTGCTTACTTCATGCGGCTTGTCACTGCTGTCCTGATCGTACTGCTGGCGCTGATCCAGTACCCGCTCTGGTGGGAGCATGGCGGCTGGCTGCGCGTCCATGAACTGCAAGGCGAACTGGCGCAGCAGGTGCAGAAGAACGCCGACGAGAAGCTGCGCAACGAGCGTATTGCGGGCGAAGTGCAGGATCTGCAGAACGGTACTGCGGCGGTGGAAGAGCGCGCGCGCTACGAGATGGGGATGGTGAAGGACGGCGAGGTGTTCGTGCAGTTCGTCTCGCCCAACGCACCTTTGCCGACGCCGAATAACGCCTCGGTGACGACCTCGACGCGTGGCGAGGTCTCGGCCGCGCCGGTGCGCGTGGTGCCGAATCCGGAATCGCGGGCGAAGCCGGATCGCAAGCACGCCGGCAAGGACGCGAAGGACAAGAGTTCGAAAGAGAAGAAGCCGGCGCATTGAGGCGGCAAGCCTCAATGACGCCGACGCCACTTAGTGGCACATCACCAGCCCCATCCCCAGCCCGGCGCATAGCCGTAGCCCACGCCACCACCCCAGCCGGGGCCCCAGCCGCCGCCGTAGTACCCGCCATAGACCGTCACCGGAGGCGTGTAGTAGCGCGCCCAGGCCTGGGCGGCGTTATCGGCCGCGATGGCCTGGTTCTGGTCGGCCATGACCTGCTTGTCGATGGCGTCGTAGCGCTGGCGTTCTTCTTCAGTCAGCGGACGCGTGCCGTTAGGCAAGCCGGACTGGTCGGCCGGCAGACGGCTGTAGATCGGCGACGGACCCGGCGGGTCCATCACGCAACCGGTCAGCAGCGCCGTACCGGACACCAGAGATAGCGCGACGCACGCACGAAGGGTTTGCAGTAACGGAGTAGGGTTGTTCATTGTTTTTGACCTCCATCGGTCGCACCCCTAAGCAAACCGCGAGCAGAGGGCGCCACCCATGTTCCACGATATCGCGCCGCCTTGCAGTTGTCAGGCGGCGCGATCGACCCGTCTTAATGCCGCTGGTCCGCAGCGGGAGAGACACCTTGTGAGAGCTCGCTGGCGACAAAAAGTTGCGCCACATCGACCGGATCGAACTCATAGCGCTGGTTGCAGAACTCGCAGTGAATCTCGACGTGGCCGCGCTCTTCGATCACGCTGTCCACCTCTTCGCGGCCTAGCATTTTCAGCATCGCTCCGACCTTCTCACGCGAGCAGCTACATTCGAAGCGTGCCGGCGCCGGTTCGAAATGCTGAACGTTTTCTTGCCAGAACAGGCGCCGGAAGACGGTCTCCGGCTCTTCCTTGAGCAGTTCGTCCTGCGACAACGTGCCGCCGAGCGTGCAGACGCGCTCCCAGGTGTCGACGTCGAGCTCGCCCGGATGCGGGACGATGCCGCCGTCGCCGGGCAGCTTCTGCAGCAGCATGCCGACGGCGCGTTCGGTATTGGCCGCGAGCCACAGGCGCGTGTCGAGCTGCTCGGAGTGGTGCATGTAGTGCTCGAGCACCTCCGACATCGACTTGAGCGGACCGTCGAGGCCCGACAGCGGCACGATGCCCTGATAGGGCTGCTGGCCCGGCTGCTTGACGCGCGGGTCGAGCGTGATCACGCAGCGGCCGTGGCCGCTGGCGTTGACCAGTTCGATGAGCGTCGTGTCGTCGCCGATGGTGCTGTCCGCTTCGCCGGAAAACTTGGCGGTGGCGCGCATCGAGAGATCCGAGCTGCATTGCACCACCAGCATCTTGACCGGACCGTCGCCGAAAATCTGCATGATGAGCGTACCGTCGAACTTCAGGTTCGCCGACAGCAGCGCGCACGCGGCCATCATTTCGCCGAGTATCGTGCGCACCGGCGCCGGATAGTCGCGGCGGGTCAGCACTTCTTGCCACGTATTGCGCAGCGAAACGATCTCGCCGCGCACCGGCGCTGCGCTGAACATGAATTTTTGCAACTGGTCGTTCACAACTTTTCCTCGGTCGAATGGCACAGCTCAGTGCTGCGCGTGCGGCATGCCTAGCCGATACGCACGAGCTGCGCCTTGAAAAATGCGCGCCGTTCGGCGTAATTGGCCGCGTTACGGCGCATGCCGGCGATGTCGGCTTCCGTCAGTTCGCGCACAACCTTGGCCGGCGCGCCCAGAATCAGCGAATTGTCAGGAAATACCTTGCCCTCGGTGACGACGGCGCCTGCTCCGACCAGACAGTTGCGGCCGATCACCGCACCATTCAAGACCACCGCCTGAATTCCGACGAGCGCGCCTTCCTTGATGGTGCAGCCGTGCAGCATGGCCTGATGGCCGATCGTCACGTTGGCTTCGATGGTGAGCGGGTAGCCGGGATCGGTATGCAGCACGGCGCCTTCCTGGACGTTGCTGCCCCGGCCGACCGAAATCAGTTCGTTGTCGCCGCGGATCGCCGCGCCGAACCAGATGCTCGAATTTTCCTCGAGCGAGACCTTGCCGATGATGGTTGCGGTATCCGCGACGAACACGCTCTCGTGGATGGTGGGGGCTGCATCGCCCAGCTTGTAAATTGCCATGGTGTGTCCTGTCGGTGCGGGCGTGACGGCCGTGCAAAGGCCGCGCCGTAAGCTCGAATGGCGTATTGTAAACGGTTGTGCGGATCGGCCCGCCTGATGCCGCCGGTTGGGCCGCGGCGCTCGGCGAGTCGCTGGGCGTTCTCCGGCCGGTTTCCGTTCCTTTCCAAGCCGCTTTCCTGTCTCGCCACGCTGCCAGTCCGCCACGATGAATTCCGCCGTTTCTGCTGCTTCCGACATGCCTCGCACATCGTCTGAACCTTTGTCTGAACCTTCGTCTGAACCCTTCTGTGCCCGCACCGAGGCGCTGCGCGCGCTGCGTCAGTGCGATCCGCTCGCCAAGGCCGACGCCGTGCGGGCGCTGTACGCCAGCGTGCTGCAGGGCGACGCGGCCTGCTCGCCATCCTCGCCGCTCGATGAGCCGCCCGGCCTGCCCGGACGGCCGGAACGCCCCGAACTGGTCGAGCCGCGCAAGCTCGGCCGGCGCAGCATGCAATCGCCCGAGGGGCGCGCCGTGCTGCTGCATGCGCTGGCGCACATCGAGTTCAACGCCATCAATCTCGCCCTTGACGCCGTCTGGCGCTTCGGCGGCATGCCGGCCGCCTTCTACACCGACTGGCTCAAGGTGGCGGCCGAAGAGGCCCACCATTTCTCGCTGCTGGTCGCCCGGCTTGCCGAATTCGGTCATGCCTACGGCGATTTTCCCGCCCACGATGGCCTGTGGGATATGTGCGAGCGCACACGCGGCGACGTCCTGGCGCGTATGGCGCTGGTGCCGCGCACGCTCGAAGCGCGCGGCCTCGATGCCTCGCCGCCGATTCGCGCGCGGCTGCAGCAGGCGGGCGATCACGAATCGGCGGCGATTCTCGATGTCATCCTGCGCGACGAGATCGGCCACGTGCTGATCGGCAACCGCTGGTTTCGCCACCTGTGCGAACAGGGCGGTCTCGATCCGCACAGCACCTACGTTCAGCTTGCCGACCAGTATCACGCACCGAAATTACGCGGCCCGTTCAATTTTGAGGCGCGCCGCGACGCCGGTTTCGACGAGGCGGAACTGGCCGCCCTGGCGGGGCTCGAGGAGCGGCCGCCGGCCGCGGAGTAAGCGGTCCGCCGACGGGCCGTACCTTCCCCCGTACCTACTTTTGACCACCCGGCGACCACCCGGCGCTTTCCCGCTGACTTGCGTCGCATCTTCCGTTCGCCGTCTATCTCGTTATAATCGAACGATCATTCTTTTTTCTGGCGCAGCCCGCTCATGAACACTCCCGAATCCGACTTCATCTCCGTGCGCGGCGTGCGTCTGCACGTGCGGCGCTGGGGCAATCCCGGCGCCCCGACGCTGTTCATGCTGCACGGCTGGATGGACGTCGCGGCGTCGTTCCAGTTCGTGGTGGACGCGCTCGGCGGCGACTGGCAGGTGATCGCACCGGACGCGCGGGGCTTTGGCCTGTCCGACTGGCCGGTGGCGGAGCGCGGCGGCGGCAGCTACTGGTTTCAGGACTACGTGGCGGATCTCGACGCGCTGCTCGACCACTACGCGCCGTCCGGCGAAGTGAACCTGGTGGGGCACAGCATGGGCGCGAACGTGGTTTGCCTCTATGCCGGGGCGCGCCCGGAGCGGGTCCGGCGGGTGGTGGACCTGGAAGGCTTCGGCCTCGCGGCGGCGAAGGCCAGCCAGTCGCCAAAGCGTTTGCGTAGCTGGCTCGACGAATTGCGCGAGCCGCCGCAATTGAAGCGGTACGCCTCGCTCGACGAGGTCGCGGCGCGTCTGACGAAGACCAACCCGCGCCTCGCGCCGCAGCGCGCACGCTTTCTGGCCGAGCACTGGTCGAAACCGGACGGCGCGGGCGGATTCATGTTGCAGGCGGATCCGGCGCACAAGCTGCGCAGCCCGCTCCTGTATCGCCTCGACGAAATCATGGCGGTCTGGGCCAACGTTCGTGCCAAGGTGCTGCACGTCGAGGCCGCCGGCTCGCCGACCCTCGCACAGATTGCCGGCGACGTGCCGCTCGACGAGTTCAAGGCGCGTTTCAGCGCGTTTCCCAACTGGCGCGAAAAGATCATCGAGGGCGCGGGTCACATGGTCCACCACGATCAGCCGGAGCAGGTTGCTGCGCTGATCGAGGGATTTTGCGCATAATATTTTTACCTTGCCGAATATCCCGCAAAGGATTGCGCGTCATCGAATCGTCTGCTGGGCTTACTGCGTTGCAGTAAAATGAACGTAGAACCTTCTTAAGACACAGATGAACGCCGACCTCCACTGTCACTCCACCGTTTCCGACGGCCAGTTTGCCCCCGCCGACGTCGCGCGCCGCGCGCACGCCGGCGGCGTCACCTTGTGGGCGCTCACCGACCACGACGAAGTGGGCGGCCAGCTGGAAGCGCGCGCAGTCGCCGAGGAACTCGGCATGCGCTATCTGAGCGGGGTGGAGATTTCGGTGACGTGGGCTTCGCGCACGGTGCACATTGTCGGCCTGCATGTCGATCCGACCAACCAGACGCTGATAGACGGCCTTGCGCGCACCCGTAACGGCCGCGCCGCACGTGCCGAGGCCATCGGCGAGCAACTCGCCACGCTGGGCGTCCCGAACGCCTACGAGGGCGCGCTGAAGTACGTCTCCAACCCCGACATGATGTCGCGCACTCACTTCGCGCGCTTCATGGTGGACAGCGGTTACGCGAAATCGACCCAGGACGCGTTCACGCGCTTCCTCGGCGACGGCAAGCCGGGCTATATCGCCCACCGCTGGTCGAAACTGGCCGATGCGGTTCGCTGGATCCAGACGGCCGGCGGCGAGGCCGTGATCGCGCATCCGGGTCGCTACGAGTACACCCAGCTCGAATTCGATGCGCTGTTCGGCGAGTTTATCGATCTCGGCGGTAAGGCGATCGAAGTCGTGACCGGCAGTCATACGCCGGACCAATATCGCGAATATGCAGAGGTCGCGCGCCGCTTCGGTTTCGAAGCCTCGCGCGGCTCCGATTTCCACGCGGCGGGCGAGGGCCGGGTCGAACTGGGCAGTCTGCCGCAGTTGCCGTCCGACCTGACACCCGTCTGGCAACGCTGGCTTTAACTGTGCGCGGTACTGCGGCGGCACGCCTTGCGCGTGCGCCGCGCAAGCAGGATGTGTCGGCTTTGATGAGCGCGCTGTCAGGGCGCCTTCGGCCGGTCCGATTCTCACGATAGCTACCATGTCCCAATTCTTTCGGCTCCATCCCGACAATCCGCAGCCGCGCCTGATCAAACAGGCCGTGCAGATCATCAACGACGGCGGCGTGGTTGCCTTGCCGACCGATTCGAGCTACGCGCTCGCCTGCCACCTCGACGACAAGACCGCCGTGGAGCGCCTACGGCGGATTCGCGGTCTCGACGAGCGTCAGTTGCTGTCGCTGCTGGTGCGCGACCTGTCGGAGCTCGCCAATTTCGCGATGGTGGATAACCGCCAATACCGCTTGATCAGATCGGTTACGCCGGGGCCGTACGTGTTCGTGCTCGAAGCCACCAAAGAAGTGCCGCGGCGGCTGTCGCATCCGTCGCGCAAGACCATCGGGCTGCGGGTGCCGGATCACGCGATCACGCTGGCGATTCTTGAAGAACTCGGCCAGCCGCTGCTCGGCACGACCCTGATCATGCCGGGCGAGACCCAGCCGCTGAACGACGCCGAAGAGATCCGCGCGCGCCTCGAGAAACAGCTCGATCTGGTGATCGACGGTGGCCCGTGCCCATGCGAGCCGTCCACCATCGTCGATCTGACCGGGGCGGAACCGGTGCTGGTGCGGGCAGGGCGCGGCAGCCTGGCGCCCTTTGGCCTCGAACAGCCGGCATGAGCGATTGCACCGTCGCCTGCCGCACGATTGCCTGCATGAGCGAAAGCGGACAGACGCACGCCATGGCGTTGTTACAATAGCCGGCTATGGACTCCTCCCTGATACAGACCGTCGCGGTCTACGCCTTGCCGGTGATTTTCGCCATTACGCTGCACGAAGCCGCCCACGGCTACGTCGCGCGCCTGTTGGGCGACAACACCGCTTACGCACTCGGCCGCGTTTCGTTCAACCCGATGCGTCACATCGACCCGCTCGGGACCATCGCGATTCCGCTCCTGCTGTACTTCGCCACCAGCGGGGCGTTCATGTTCGGTTACGCCAAGCCGGTGCCGGTGGCGTTCGGCAATCTGCGCAATCCGCGCTGGGGCAGCCTGTGGGTCGCGCTGGCCGGGCCGCTGTGCAATTTCGTGCAGGCGCTGGTGTGGGGCGTGTTCGCCGTGGCGCTCGGCGTGGCCGGCGTCGACGAACCGTTTTTCACGCGCATGGCGGCGGCCGGTGTCGGCGTCAATCTGGTGCTTGGTGTGATCAACCTGTTTCCGCTGCCGCCGCTCGACGGCGGTCGTGTCCTGACCGCGCTGCTGCCGCCGCGCCCGGCCATTGCGCTGGCGCGCCTCGAGCCGTATGGTTTCTTCATCGTGATGGCGCTGGTGGTGAGCGGCCTCCTGACCCGCTTCTGGCTGAGGCCGCTGGTCAGCCTGGGCTATGACGCCGTGACCGCCATCCTGACCCCTATCGCTTCGCTCTTTCAATAAAACCATGTTCCCTGACCGTATCTTCTCCGGCATGCGGCCTACCGGCTCCCTGCACCTCGGCCACTATCACGGTGTGCTGAAAAACTGGGTCCGGCTGCAGTCCGAATATCCGTGCTTTTTCTGCGTGGTCGACTGGCACGCGCTCACGACGCACTACGAAACGCCCGAAGTCATCGAAAAGAACGTCTGGGAAGTGCTGATCGACTGGCTCGCCTCGGGTATCGATCCGGCCCAGGCCACGCTGTTCATCCAGAGCAAGGTGCCCGAGCATGCCGAACTGGCCTTGCTGCTCGGCATGAGCACGCCGCTCGGCTGGCTCGAACGTGTGCCGACCTACAAGGAGCAGATGGAAAAGCTGAAGGACAAGGACCTGTCCACCTACGGCTTCCTCGGCTACCCGGTGCTGATGGCGGCGGACATTCTGCTGTATCGCGGCTCGCTCGTGCCGGTCGGTGAAGACCAGGTGCCGCACGTCGAAATGACGCGTGAAATCGCGCGCCGCTTCAACTACCTGTACGGCCGCGAACCGGGCTTCGAAGAGAAGGCCAACGAAGCGGCGAAGAAGCTGGGCGGCAAGCGCTCGAAGCTCTATCACGAGCTGCGTAACGCCTATCAGCAGGAAGGCGACGACGAAGCCCTCGAACAGGCGCGTGCGATGCTGCAGGAGTCGCAAAGCCTGTCGCTGAACGATCGTGAGCGTCTTTTCGGCTACCTCGAAGGCTCGCGCAAGATCATTCTCGTCGAACCGCAAGCCATGCTGACGGAAGCGTCGCGCATGCCGGGCCTCGACGGGCAGAAAATGTCGAAGTCTTACGGCAACACGATCGGTCTGCGCGAAGACGCCGAGACCATCGCGAAGAAAGTCCGCACCATGCCCACCGACCCGGCGCGCGTGCGCCGCACCGACCCGGGCGATCCGGACAAGTGCCCGGTGTGGCAACTGCACCAGGTCTACACGGACGAAACCACCCACGAGTGGGTGCAAAAGGGCTGCCGTTCAGCCGGGATTGGCTGTCTGGACTGCAAGCAGCCGGTGATCGAAGGCATCCTGCGCGAGCAGCAGCCGATGCTCGAGCGCGCCCAGAAGTACATGGACGACCCGTCGCTGCTGCGCGCCATCGCCGCCGACGGCTGCGACAAGGCTCGCAAGTTCGCCACCGAAACGATGCGCGATGTGCGTGAGGCAATGGGCCTCTCGTACAATTGAGGTTGTTGACGCCCTCGAGGCGTCTGGCACCTACTGCGCGCAGCGCTTTTTGCAGGTCATGAGCGAACCCGCTATCACCGTTTCTCACGCGCCGCTCGGCGAGCCGTCGCGCTGGGTGCGTCACTGGACGCACCTCGTGGCGCCCGGCGGCGCCGTGCTCGATGTCGCGTCGGGGGCAGGGCGGCACGCGCGCTGGTTCGCTGGCCGCGGTCATCCGGTCAGCGCGCTCGATCGCGATGCGGCAGCGCTCGCCGCCATGCGCGACGAGCCGCTGATTACGACGCTCGCAGCCGACCTCGAAGGCGCGTCCTGGCCGCTGCCTGACGGCGCGGAATTCGCTGCGGTGGTGGTGACGAACTACCTGCATCGCCCGTTGTTCCCACACCTGCTTGCGGCGCTTGCGCCCGGCGGTGCGCTGATTTACGAGACCTTCGCGCACGGCAACCAGAGCGTCGGCAAGCCGTCCAATCCGGCCTTCCTGTTGAGGCCGGGCGAGTTGCTCGACGTTGTCCGTCCGCGCTTGCGGGTGGTCGCGTTTCAAGATGGTTTTCTCGCGCAGCCGCGTCCGGCTTACGTCCAGCGGATCTGCGCAGTTCTGGAGGCGGAGCCAGCCTTCGACGGCACACAGGCTGACAGGCAGGGCGACACCCAGGGCCTACCCCCGCCTTGTTACGAACTGGCTGGCTAATCCGCTACAATCGCGGTTTACTGATTAAATTCATGGCGTTTCATGGCTAACGGCACTCACAGCGGCAACCTCGGCGACGGTCCTCAGATTCGCGGCAGCATTCCTGCCATCATCACCCCGATGCTCGAAGACGGCAGCCTCGACCTGCCGGCGTTCCGCAAACTGATCGACTGGCATATCGAAGAGGGCACGAACGCACTCGTCGTGGTCGGCACGAGCGGCGAATCGGCTACGCTGTCGGTGGAAGAACATGTGCTGATGGTCAAGACCGCCGTCGAACACACGGCGGGCCGGATTCCGGTGATCGCCGGTTCGGGCGGCAACTCCACCACCGAGGCGATCGAGCTGACCCAGCAGGCCAAGGCCGTGGGCGCGGATGCGACCCTGCAAGTGGTGCCGTACTACAACAAGCCGACCCAGGAAGGCATCTACCGCCATTTCGCCAAGATCGCGGAAACGGTCGACCTGCCGGTGATCCTGTATAACGTCCCTGGCCGTACGGTCGCGGATATGTCCAACGAAACGATCCTGCGTTGCGCGCAGGTGCCGGGCATCGTGGGCGTGAAGGAAGCGACGGGCAATATTGATCGCGCGGCGCACCTGATCAAATCGGCACCGGCGCACTTCGGCATTTACAGCGGCGACGATCCGACTGCAATCGCCTTGATGCTGCTGGGTGGCCACGGCAATATTTCGGTGACCGCGAACGTTGCGCCGCGCGATATGAGCGAGTTGTGCAAGGCCGCGTTGGCGGCCGACGCGAAAACCGCGCGTGAGATTCACCTGAAACTCCTGTCGCTGCATAAAAACCTCTTCATCGAATCGAACCCGATTCCCGCGAAGTGGGCATTGCAGCAACTGGGGCGCGTGCAAGGCGGTATTCGCCTGCCGCTCACCCCGCTCGATGCGCGCTACCACGAAGTGGTGCGTGCGGCGCTGCGCGAAGCGGGTCTGCTTGGCTGAGTGGTTTCGGCACTGAGCAGCCCGTCACCGGCATTTCCTTAACCGACGTCGATATCGCCCGCGTTCCCGGCATTGAACCAGGCACCGCGTTCCAGCTTCACGAAGGACCTCATGAAACGTTCCGCACTTCCCCTCCACGCAACCCGCATGGCGGCGCTGGCGCTTGCCCTGGTGACGCTCGCCGGCTGTGACACGCTGAACGACTGGTTTGCCTCCGATCGCGTCAATTACAAGGCCACGAGCATTGCGCCGCCACTGAACGTCCCTAGCGACCTGCAGACCACGCAGACCCAGGAGAAATACGTGGCGCCGCCGGCCAACCTGGCCCTTGGCGGCGCGCCGACGCGCGCGGTGACGGCTGCCGGCAACGCGACCGAAGGCGTGCCGAATGCGCAAGATCCGCTCGGCATGCACATCGAACGCGACGGCGATCATCGCTGGCTGGTGGTCGACGGCCGCACGCCCGAACAGTTGTGGCCGCAGTTGCAGGAATTCTGGCAGGAAAACGGCTTCGCCCTGAAGACCGATGCGCCGGCCACCGGCATCATGACGACCGACTGGGCCGAGAACCGCGCCAATATTCCGGACGACTGGTTCCGCCGCACCATCGGCAAGGTAGTCGATTTTGCCTATTCGTCGGGCACCCGCGACAGCTTCCGCACCTTGGTCTCGCGCGGCCCGAACGAGGCCACCGACATTTCCATCACGCATAGCGCGATGGAAGAAATGCTGACGGGCCAGGACAAGACGTCGTCGCGCTGGGTGGAGCGTCCGCGCGATCCGGCGCTGGAAGCGCTGTTCCTCGACAAGCTGATGCAGAAGTTCGGCCTGACCGACGCGCAGTCGAAGCAACTGATCACGGACGCCCGTCCGGCAACGGCACCGGTCACGGTCGATGTGGCCGGCGGCGCCGCCACGCTCGACCTACGGGAGTCGTTCGACCGCGCCTGGCTGCGTGTGGGCCTTGCGCTCGACCGCACCAACTTCGCCGTCGACAACCGCGATCGCGAGAAGGGCATCTACTACGTGCGTTACGCGGATTCGATGCAGGAGCTGAAGAAGGAAGGCCTGTTGGGCAAGCTGTTCTACAGCGGCAACTCGAAGAAGCCGGCGCAGGAGTTCCTCGTGAACGTGCGTCCGAAGGGTGACACGCTGACCCAGGTGGCGGTGGTCGACGCCAACGGACAGGTGGATACCTCGTCGGATGCGCAGCACATCGTTTCGCTGTTGCACGCGCAACTGAACTAAGGCGGACCGTGAGGTTCGCCAGCCTGGGAAGCGGCAGTGAAGGCAATGCTTTGCTCGTTGAGGTGCAAAGCGGCGCGACCACCACGCGCGTATTGCTCGACTGCGGCTTCTCGGCGAAGGAAGTCGAGCGCCGTCTGGCGCGTCTCGGCTCGGGCGTCGAGGCTCTCGACGCCATTCTCATCACCCATGAACACAGCGACCACATCGGCAGCGCCTTGACGCTGGCGCGCAAGTGGTCGATTCCTCTGTACATGAGTTGGGGCACCGCGCGCGCAGTGGGCGCCGACGAGGCCGATGTCGACCTGCATGTGCTGTGGGGTGACGAGGCGGTCGCCATTGGCGACGTCAGTGTGTTGCCCTACACCGTTCCTCACGATGCACGCGAGCCCTTGCAGTATGTGCTGTCGGATGGCGCAGGGCGCCTCGGCGTGCTGACCGACGTCGGCACCTCTACGCCGCACATCAGCGCCGTGCTGAGCGGCTGCGACGCACTGGTGCTCGAATGCAATCACGATGTGCGGATGCTGGCGGCGAGCCGTTACCCGCAATCGCTGAAGGCGCGTATCGGCGGCAATCATGGTCACCTGAACAACGAAGCGGCCGCGGAAATCCTAGCCTCGCTCGATCGCTCGCGCTTGCGTCATCTGGTTGCGGCGCATCTGAGCCAGCAGAACAATTCGCCGGAACTCGCGCGGGCGGCGATGGCCGGCGTGCTGGGGACAGCGGCCACCGAGGTTGTGGTGGCTTCGCAGGATGAGGGCTTCGACTGGCTGAGCCTCTGAGGAAGCTGCCGTCTTCTGACCGGAGCGCGCGGCGTCCGCCGCGAGAGCAAAAGAAAACGCCCACGACAACAAAGCTGTCATGGGCGTTTTTTAATGCTTGCGGTGAAGCGATTACCGCTTGTTACCGCCAATACCGCTTCGGATCTGCGGGCCGTTGTACACGCGGGCCCGCGCCGTCAGCGGGCAATCTTAGTTGCGGTTGCCGCCGAAGATGCCGAGGATCGCCAGCAGGTTCACGAACACGTTATACAGGTCGAGATAGATGGCCAGCGTGGCGGTGATGTAGTTCGTCTCGCCGCCGTTCACGACGCGCTGCACGTCGAACAGCATGTAGGCCGAGAAGATCACGATGGCCAGCACCGACACCGTCAGCATCAGCGCGGGCAGATGCAGGAAGATGTTGGCGACCGAGGCGAGGATCAGCACGATCACGCCCATGAACAGCCACTTGCCGAGGCCCGAGAAGTCACGCTTGCTGACCGTCGCGATGGTGGCCATCGCGGCGAAGATCACACCCGTGCCACCGAACGCCATCATGATCAGCGACGGACCGTTCGAAAAGCCGAGGATGAAGCTCAGCATGCGCGAGAGCATCAGGCCCATGAAGAACGTGAAGCCGAGCAGCACGAACACGCCGACCGCGCTGTCTTTGGTGCGCTGGATGGCGAACATGAAGCCGAAGGCGATGGCGAAGAACGCCAGCATGCTCATGGCCGGGCTGGTGGCCGCGAACAGCGAGAAGCCCGTCGCGACGCCTACCCAGGCGCCCAGCACCGTCGGCACCATGGACAGCGCCAGCAGCCAGTAGACGTTGCGTAGCACGCGGTTGCGGGTTTCGGCCGTGCTGACCGCACCGTTGCGGCCGAAGCTATAGGGATGGTCGTTCATGGTTTCTCCTTGCGTCAGGCGCAGTCACTCGCCGTGGTTTATGCAGCGCCGGCCAGCAAGTTCGCCGCCAGTCGCTTGATCTGTACCGTACAACCCTAAGATTAGAGCTAGCTTAAGGAGTTTCAATCCCTGGCGGCGCCCTGTTACAGACAAATACAGACCCATCGTTGGAGTCTTTCAATGCCGTAAGGGTTCAATCGCAATCATACATGGGAACATGCTACAATAGCGGATTCATTTGAATCTGTAACCTCTTAATTTTCTGGAGTTTTTATGGCGATCGAACGCACCCTGTCGATTATCAAGCCGGACGCAGTGGCCAAGAACGTGATCGGTCAGATCTACAGCCGTTTCGAAAACGCTGGCCTGAAGATCATCGCAGCTCGCATGGTCCATCTGTCGCGCGCTGACGCAGAGAAGTTCTACGCTGTGCACGCTGCACGTCCGTTCTTCAAGGACCTCGTCGACTTCATGATTTCCGGTCCGGTGATCGTGCAAGCGCTCGAAGGCGAAAACGCTATCCTGAAGCATCGCGACCTGATGGGCGCAACGGATCCGAAGAAGGCCGAAAAGGGCACGATCCGCGCTGACTTCGCAGACAGCATCGACGCGAACGCCGTGCACGGTTCGGACGCGCCGGAAACCGCCAAGGTCGAGATCGCGTTCTTCTTCCCGGAAGTCAACGTTTACTCGCGCTAATCGCTCGGCGAAGTAGTAAGGTAAAGCAGCAGGAACGGGCGCGAACGGCACAAGCGTTCATGCAGCTTGTTGCATGAACGAAAGTCTCGCACTGAAATGGCAGGATTCGATATGACGAGCAGTCCAACCGTCAACCTTCTCGATCTCGACGCCCAGGGGCTCGTCGCCTATTGCGACAGCCTGGGCGAGAAGCCGTTTCGCGCCAAGCAATTGCAGCGCTGGATTCACCAGTACAACGCTGCAGACTTCGACGGCATGACCGATCTGGCGAAGTCGTTGCGCGAAAAGTTGAAGGGTCGTGCAACCATGACGATGCCCGGCATCGTCAGCGATCACATCTCTACCGACGGCACACGCAAGTGGCTGATCGACGTCGGCAACAGCAACGCGGTTGAAACCGTCTTTATCCCGGAAGAAACGCGGGGCACGCTGTGCGTGTCGTCGCAGGCGGGGTGCGCGGTCAACTGCCGGTTCTGTTCCACCGGCAAACAAGGTTTCTCACGCAATCTCACCACCGGCGAAATCATCGGCCAGCTGCGCATGGCCGAATTTGCGCTGCGCGCCTCGCTTGGCGTGGCGGGCGGCCGGGCAGTGGGAGGCGAAGGCAAGGGCGAGCGGGTCGTCACGAACGTCGTGATGATGGGCATGGGCGAGCCGCTCCTGAATTACGACGCAGTCGTGCCGGCCATGCGCCTGATGCTCGACGACAACGCGTACGGCCTGTCGCGCCGGCGCGTCACGCTCTCCACCTCGGGCGTGGTGCCGATGATGGACCGGCTCGGCGCGGATCTGCCGGTGGCGCTCGCGGTGTCGCTGCATGCGCCGACGGATCCGTTGCGCGACATGCTGGTGCCGCTCAACAAGAAGTATCCGCTGCGCGAATTGATGGCGGCGTGCCAGCGCTATCTGAAAGTCGCGCCGCGCGATTTCATTACGTTTGAATACTGCATGCTCGACGGCGTCAACGACAGCGAGGCGCAGGCGCGCGAACTGCTCGCCGTGACGCGCGACGTGCCGTGCAAATTCAACCTGATTCCGTTCAACCCGTTCCCGGAATCGGGGCTGATCCGCTCGAAGAACGAGCAGATCAAGCGGTTTGCGCAGGTGTTGATGGACGCGGGCGTCGTCACTACCGTGCGCAAGACGCGCGGCGACGACATCGACGCGGCTTGCGGTCAGCTCGCCGGGGCGGTCAAGGACCGCACCCGTCTGGCTGAGCGCACGGGTAAGGCGGCCAAGGTCATCGAGGTCCGCGCAGTGTGAGCACGGTGGCGGGGAGTGCGGGTCGCGAAGTGGCGAAGCGCAAAAAAACCTGCCGTGCAGCACGGTATTGAAAAGAAAGTTTGCAGAAGCGATCGGAAGCGGCACACGAGGCCGCACATTTTGTTATAAACGGTCTGCGTAACCGACTCGAGGCATGTCGCCTCAGTGGTTCGCACGTGAAAAAGAATCGACGCGAAAGGATTTGGGATGAGTGAGCCGCAGCACCCGCACCCGCAGGACACAGGGACCCACGCAGGCCATCCGGCGCCGGCAGCCGCACGGGCTGTGGTGCAGCCTGCTGTGCAGGCGGGGTTGGACTCGCTGATGGCGGTGGGGGCGCGACTGACGCAACTCCGCGAATCGAAAAACTGGTCGATCGACGACGTGTCGGCCCGACTGAAGGTGTCGTCGGCCAAGCTGCGTGCGCTCGAGGCGGGCGACATCAGCCAGTTGCCGGACACGACCTTTGCGCTCGGCGTGGTGCGCAGCTATGCCAAGATGCTCGGTGCCGATCCGGCGCCGTTTACCCAGGCCATGCGTCGCGAAAAAGGCGTGCCGGAACCGGATCTGTCGATGCCGGCTTCGTCGGGCAAGGATCTGCCGCGCGGGCGTGTGTCGTTGTCGCTGGGCGGCAGCGGTGGTCAGAAGCATCGGTCGTGGCTGTGGGGGATCGCTGCGGTGATCGTCGCGGTGATCGCGTTGGGCATGTGGCATACCAACGGCGGCGATTCGTCGGCGTGGCTGGCGCGTTTGCGGGCAAGCGCCAATGGCGCTGCGGGCAACGCGAGCGGCGCGTCGGGCGCGGTGGCGCAGGGACAGACGGGCGGCTCCGAAGCCGTGGCGGATGAAGCGGCACCTGCCGCATCGGCGCCGGATGAAGGGCAGGCGGCGACGGATAACGCCGCGTCGGCTGCACAACTGCCGGCTCCGTTGCCGACGGCCGATGTGGCGAGTTCGGCAGCGCCGGTCGTGGCTGCGCCGAAGGCAGCGTCTCAGGCAACTGCGCAAGCAAATGCGCAAACAACGGCGCAGACAGCCGCGACGAAGGCTGCCAGTGCGCCGGTCGTGGCGACGACGGCCAACGGCGCGTCGGCCGCAACCGAGGCTGCGGCGGGCGAGTCGATCGTGGCGGTGCGCGTCACGCAGGATAGCTGGTTCAGCGTGCGCCAGAGCGACGGCAAGGAAGTGTTCTCCGGCCTCGTGCATGCAGGCGACAGCAAGGAAGTGTCCGGCGTCGGTCCTTTCAAGGTCACGGTGGGCAACAAGGCTGGACTCGAATCGATGACGCTCGACGGCCAACCGGTCGATCCGGCGAAGTATTCGTCCGCCAAGGGCAATGTGGCGCGTTTGACGCTGCCTTGATACGGTATGCGTCGCGGCCCCAGGCGGGGCGCGGCGCTTTTTCAATTCGTGCGGCATGCGCGTAGCGCGGCGCATGCGGCGTAAATGGGTTTTTCGATGCACTCCGAAGCTCAATCCCAATCCAGCATTCAGTCTGCCAGTCAGATTTGTTCGAACGAGCCGGTTTTCGGCGGCCAGGCCCCGCGTCGTGTTTCGCACGCCGTGGACGTCCGTTGGGGCGGCAACCTGGTGACGATCGGCGGCGACGCGCCGGTGCGCGTGCAGTCGATGACCAACACCGATACCGCGGATGCGATCGGTACGGCCATCCAGGTCAAGGAACTCGCCCAGGCGGGTTCGGAACTGGTGCGTATCACCGTCAACACGCCGGAGGCCGCGGCGGCCGTGCCGGCGGTGCGCGACCAGCTCGATCGCATGGGCGTGTCGGTGCCGCTCGTGGGCGATTTTCACTACAACGGCCACCTGCTGCTGCGCGACTACCCCGCGTGCGCGGAAGCGCTGTCGAAGTACCGGATCAACCCGGGCAACGTCGGCCATGGCGCCAAGCGCGACACGCAGTTCGCCCAGATGATCGAAGCCGCGATCCAGTACGACAAGCCGGTGCGTATCGGCGTCAACTGGGGTAGTCTCGACCAGGATCTGCTCGCGAAGATGATGGACGAAAACGCCGCACGTTCCACGCCGTGGGAAGCGCAGAGCGTGATGTACGAAGCGCTGATCCAGTCGGCGATCGGTTCGGCCGAACGGGCGGTGGAACTGGGCCTCGGCCGCGACAAGATCATCCTGTCGTGCAAGGTGAGCGGCGTGCAGGACCTGATCGCCGTGTACCGCGAACTCGCGCGCCGCTGCGAATTCGCGCTGCACCTCGGGCTGACCGAGGCGGGCATGGGTTCGAAGGGCATCGTGGCGTCGACGGCGGCGCTCTCCGTGTTGCTGCAGCAGGGCATCGGCGACACGATCCGCATCTCGCTTACGCCGGAGCCGGGTGGCCCGCGTACCGGCGAAGTGATCGTCGGTCAGGAAATCCTGCAGACCATGGGTCTGCGTTCGTTCACCCCGATGGTGATCGCCTGTCCGGGTTGCGGCCGCACCACCAGCACGCTGTTCCAGGAACTCGCGTCGCAGATCCAGACCTATCTGCGCACGCAGATGCCGGTGTGGCGCGACCAGTATCCCGGCGTCGAGAAAATGCACGTCGCCGTGATGGGCTGCATCGTCAACGGTCCGGGCGAATCGAAGCAGGCCAACATCGGCATCAGCCTGCCGGGTTCCGGCGAGAATCCGGCCGCGCCGGTGTTCATCGACGGCGAGAAGGTCAAGACGCTGCGCGGTGAGCATATCGCCGAAGAATTCCAGCAAATCGTGAGCGACTACGTCGAGCGCACTTATGGCCGCGCGAGCGCGCTCAACTGAGAAGTATCAAGCGAACACAGATGACTGAACAGAAGAAAAAGCTCGAGAAATTGTCCGGTGTGAAGGGCATGAACGACATCCTCCCGCAGGAAGCAGGGCTGTGGGAGTTTTTCGAAGCGACCGTCAAGTCGATGCTCCGTTCTTACGGATACCAGAACATTCGCACGCCGATCGTCGAGCATACGCAACTGTTCACGCGCGGTATCGGCGAAGTAACGGACATCGTCGAGAAGGAGATGTACAGCTTTACCGACGCGCTGAACGGCGAAAACCTGACCATGCGTCCGGAGAACACCGCTGCCGTGGTGCGCGCTTCGATTGAACACAACATGCTGTACGACGGTCCAAAGCGCCTGTGGTACATCGGTCCGATGTTCCGTCACGAGCGCCCGCAGCGCGGCCGTTATCGCCAGTTCCATCAGGTAGGTGTCGAGGCGCTGGGTTTTGCCGGGCCGGACGCCGACGCTGAAATCATCATGATGTGTCAGCGTTTGTGGGACGACCTCGGCTTGACCGGAATTCGCCTCGAGATCAATTCGCTGGGTCTCGTGGAAGAACGCGCGGCGCACCGGGTCGAACTGATCGCGTATCTGGAAAAGCACATGGACGTGCTCGACGAAGACGCGAAGCGCCGTCTCTACACGAACCCGCTGCGCGTGCTGGATACGAAGAACCCGGCACTGCAGGAGATCGCGCAGAACGCGCCGAAGCTGATCGATTTCCTGGGCGAAGCATCGCGTGCGCATTTCGAAGGATTGCAGCGTCTGTTGAAGGCGAACAACCTGCCGTTCAAGATCAATCCGCGTCTCGTGCGCGGTCTCGATTATTACAATCAGACTGTGTTCGAATGGGTGACGGACAAGCTTGGCGCACAAGGCACGGTGGCGGCCGGCGGCCGTTACGACCCGCTGATCGAGCAACTGGGTGGCAAGCCGACGGCGGCGTGCGGCTGGGCGATGGGTGTCGAGCGCATCCTCGAACTGCTGAAGGAAGAGAACCTCGTGCCGGAAGAGGAAGGTTGCGATGTCTACCTGGTTCACCAGGGCGACGCGGCGCGCGAGCAGGCCTTCATCATTGGCGAGCGTCTGCGCGATACCGGTCTTGACGTGATCCTGCATTGCAGCGCCGACGGCCAGACGGCGAGCTTCAAGTCGCAGATGAAGCGGGCCGATGCAAGCGGCGCGGCCTTTGCGGTGATCCTCGGCGAAGACGAGATCGCCAACGGTACGGTCGGCGTGAAGCCGCTGCGCGACACCAGCCAGAACGGTGGTAAGAACGAGCAACAGAACGTGCCGGCCGAAGACTTGACCGAATTTCTAATCAATGCGATGGTTGCATCCGCCGAAGACGGCGACGACTGATTGCACGGGCGTCGGCCATGCGGTTCGACCCATACAAGGTAATAAAAGAGAAGGAATCGCCTGGCGATGAGTTACCACGACGAACAAGAATCAATTGAAGGTCTGAAGGCCTGGTGGGCCCAGTGGGGCAATTCCACGACGTGGATCGTGCTGGTGGCGCTGCTCGCGTCCGCGGGCTGGAACGGCTGGAATTACTGGCAGCGGCACCAGGCGGCAGAAGCCGCCGTGCTGTTCGACCAGGTGCAGCAGTCGGTGAACGGCAACGACAAGGCCATGGTGGCCCGCGTCGCCGGCGACATGGAAGACAAGTTCGGCGGCACCGCGTATGCGCAGATGACGGCGTTGCTTGCAGCGAAGGCGCTCTACGCGGCCGGCGACGAAGCCGGTGCGAAGACCCAGTTGCAATGGGCGATCGATCACGCCAAGGACGACGAATTCAAGCAGATCGCGAAGGTGCGTCTTGCCTCGCTGCTGCTCGACGACAAGGCTTACGACCAGGGTCTCGCGCTGCTGGCCGAGCCGCAATCCGATGCTTTCAAGGGCGTAGTGGCAAACGGCCGCGGCGATCTGCTCGCAGCCGAAGGCAAGCGTGCCGATGCACGTGCGGCCTATCAGCTCGCGCTCGATTCGCTGTCGAAGACCGATACATCCACGCGCCAGTTGATCCAGTTCAAGCTGGACGCGCTGGGCGGTTGAGCGTCGCACGACGCCCGACCCGTCCCATTTGATTAATCTCCCTAAATGCAACGTCAACCGATGAATCTGCTGAAACGCTACGCTGTGCCCGTTGCCTGTGCGATGACCGTCCTGGTGCTGACGGCTTGCTCATCCACGAAGGACGAGCGCCGCGTGCCGACGCCGCTCACCGAGTTCAAACCCGTGCTGAACGTGCAGCAGGCCTGGAAGTCCAGCGTCGGTAAGGCAGGGCGTTACCTGTTCTCGCCGGTGGCGGTGGGCAATGTGGTGTACGCCGCGGGCGCGAACGGCTCGGTCGCGAAGATCGACGCGCAGACCGGCAAGGACATCTGGCGCATCAAGGTCGGCAGCGACCTGTCCGCCGGCGTCGGTAGCGACGGCACGCTGACCGCGGTCGGCGGCCTCAAGGGCGAGGTCTACGTACTCGGTGAGGACGGCAAGGTGCTGTGGAAGAACACGGCGCCTGGCGAAATCATTTCGCCGCCGCTGGTGGGTAACGGCTATGTGATCGTGCGCACGGTCGACGGTCAGATTACCGCCTTCAACGCGCAAACCGGCGAGCAGAAGTGGGTGTACCGCAATCGCGCGGTGCCGCTGAATCTGCGCGTGTCGTCGGGCATGACGTTCGCGGGCGCGGCGGCGGTGCTGGCCGGCTTCCCGGGCGGCAGCTTCGCGGCGATCAACGTGCAGACCGGCGACAGCTTCTGGGAAACCCCGGTGTCGTATCCGAAGGGCGTGACCGAAGTCGAGCGGATCAATGACGTGACCGGCCCGCCGACGCTGGTCGGCGCCGAGACCTGCGCGGTGACCTTCCAGGGGCAGCTTGGCTGCTTCGATGCGAACTCGGGCCGTCCGCTGTGGGAGAAGGCGTTCTCGAGCACGACGGGTCTGGCTCAGGATGAAAACACGGTGGTGGGCGGCGACGACTGGTCGGTGGTGAACGCGTTCGACGCGACCAACGGCAACGCGCTGTGGACCAACGACAAGCTGAAGAATCGCGAAGTCAGCGTGCCGTTCCTGCTGGGTCACGCTGCTGTGTTGGGCGATTACCAGGGCTTTGTGCATTTCCTGTCGCGTGACGACGGCACGTTCGTCGCGCGGATGCCGACCGACGGCAGCGCGATTACCGCGGCACCGGTACTGGCGGGCGAAACGCTGGTGGTGCAGACGCACGACGGCGATCTGTACGGCTTCCGTCCGCGCTAAGCGCGGCGCAGAGGCTTACGCTGCAGGACGCGCAGGCCGGCTTAGCCGGCCGCGCGCGTTTTTGCCGCAGCGCTCCGCAGGGGGTGTTGCAGCGCCCGAGCGGCCCGATCCACCGGGTGCCGGGCCATCGTCAAGTAGAAGAAACACAACATGGATTGCCGGCCTGGCTGGTCCGGCAGTTGAACCCACGACGGTCCGCGTCACCGTCTGCCTGGTTCGTTGCGGCGGCACACGCTTGCCGCAGAGGCGGGAGCGAAGCGCGTCCGCAACCTGCAACCCGGCGGCGCATCGTTGCGCCACCCATACAGCCAACCCAACGTCCGCCTGGATGAGCATAGATGCCGCACATCCGGGGCCGGCCGAATTCGTGATAATTTGCGTCAAACGCAGCCGCGACGCGGCCGCATGGCGTCGTGCGCGGGGTGGTCGATTTCGACCTCGCGTTTCACCGTGAACAACATCTGATGAAACCCGTAATTGCCCTTGTGGGGCGCCCCAATGTGGGGAAATCCACGCTATTCAACCGCCTCACGCGCTCGCGTGATGCGCTCGTTGCCGACCTGCCGGGCCTGACGCGCGATCGTCACTACGGCGAGGGCCGGGCCGGCGAACGTCCTTACCTCGTCGTGGACACCGGCGGTTTCGAGCCGGTCGCCAAAGACGGCATCCTCCACGAGATGGCGCGCCAGACGCGCCAGGCGGTCGAGGAGTCGGACATTGTCGTGTTCATCGTCGACGGCCGTAACGGTCTCGCACCGCAAGACAAGTCGATCGCCGATTATCTGCGCAAGACCGGCCGGCCGATTTTCCTCGTCGTCAACAAGGCCGAGGGGATGAAGTACAGCGCGGTCGCCGCGGACTTCTACGAACTCGGTCTCGGCGACCCGCGCGCCATTTCGGCGGCGCACGGCGACGGCGTGACGGACATGATCAACGAGGCGCTGGAAGTCGCGTATGCCGGTCAGCCGGAAGAGAGCGACGAAGAGAAGGCCGCGCACGGCATCAAGATCGCCATCGTGGGGCGTCCGAACGTCGGCAAGTCGACGCTGATCAACGCGCTGGTCGGCGAGGAGCGCGTGATCGCGTTCGACATGCCGGGCACCACGCGCGACTCGATCTATGTCGACTTCGAGCGCCAGGGCAAGCCCTACACGCTGATCGACACGGCCGGCCTGCGCCGCCGCGGCAAAGTGTTCGAGGCGATCGAGAAGTTCTCGGTCGTGAAAACGCTGCAGTCCATCTCGGATGCGAACGTCGTGATCCTGCTGCTCGATGCCCGTCAGGACATTTCCGATCAGGACGCCCACATCGCCGGTTTCGTGGTCGAACAGGGCCGCGCGCTAGTGGTTGGCGTAAACAAATGGGACGGGCTCGACTCGCATGTGCGCGAGCGCACCAAGGCGGATATCGAGCGCAAACTAAAATTTCTCGACTTCGCCAAATCTCACTTTATTTCGGCGGCCGAAAAGACGGGGATTGGCCCACTGATGCGCTCGGTGGACGAGGCGTATGCGGCTGCGATGTCCAAGCTGCCGACGCCGAAGCTCACGCGCGCACTGATCGAGGCGGTCGAATTCCAGCAGCCGCGCCGCCGCGGTCCGGTGCGTCCGAAACTGCGTTACGCCCACCAGGGGGGGCAGAACCCACCGATCATTGTGATCCACGGCAACGCGCTCGACGCGATCACGGAAACGTACAAACGCTACCTCGAAAACCGCTTTAGGGAAACTTTCGGCCTGACCGGGACTCCATTGCGCATAGAGTTCAGATCGTCGACGAACCCTTACGCGGACAAAGGCTGAAACCCGCGTGTGTGTTGGGTTTGGCCGGATGGCCGGCCCGCTCGCGCAAAAACGAAAATCGGCTATAGTGTAGCGGTTGACGGCGGATTTCTTTTTCTTCGTCGTCAATTTAGTCAACCTGCAAAAAAATACGGAGTTTGCTATGAGCAACAAAGGGCAATTGTTACAAGACCCGTTTTTGAACGCACTGCGTAAAGAGCATGTGCCGGTGTCGATCTACCTGGTCAACGGCATCAAGCTTCAAGGGAACATCGAATCGTTCGACCAGTACGTCGTGTTGCTCCGGAATACGGTTACCCAGATGGTCTACAAGCACGCCATTTCGACTGTGGTGCCTGCCCGTCCGGTGAATTTCCACCCGGATTCCGAACAGTCCTAACCTCTCGTCGCGGCCGGCGTAGCGTCGCCCGTTGGCGATCTCTCCCGGCCGCTTCACTTTGATACCCTCCAATTTGACCAACGCAGCGCTTGTCGGCATCGACTTCGGTAAGATCGATTTCGAAGCCAGTCTCGAAGAACTCAGCCTGCTCGCGCAAAGCGCGGGCGCTAATCCCATCGTTACCCTCACCGGACGCCGGTCCAGTCCCGACGCCAAGATGTTCGTCGGCAGCGGCAAGGCCGAAGAACTGCGTCTTGCGTGCGAGGCCAACGACATTGAACTCGTCATCTTCAATCACGCTCTCGCGCCTGCCCAGCAGCGCAATCTGGAGCAAGCGCTTAACAGGCGCGTGATCGACCGTACGAGTCTGATTCTCGATATCTTTGCGCAACGCGCCCGCAGCCATGAAGGCAAGCTGCAGGTCGAGCTCGCGCAACTGCAGTACCTGTCCACGCGGCTGATCCGCGCATGGACCCACCTGGAACGGCAAAAAGGCGGTATCGGCCTGCGCGGTCCGGGTGAAACCCAGCTTGAAACCGACCGCCGGCTGATCGGCGAGCGCATCAAGGCGCTCAAGACGCGGCTCGAAAAACTGCGGCGCCAGCATGGCACGCAGCGGCGTGCGCGCGAGCGCAACCGCACCATGTCGGTGTCGCTGGTCGGCTATACGAACGCGGGCAAGTCGACGCTCTTCAATGCGCTGACCAAAGCCCAGGCGTATGCCGCCGACCAGCTCTTCGCGACGCTCGACACGACCTCGCGGCGCGTCTACCTCGGCGACGAGGTGGGGCAGGTGGTGGTGTCCGACACGGTCGGCTTTATCCGCGAGTTGCCTCACCAACTGGTGGCCGCGTTCCGCGCCACGCTCGAAGAAACCATTCACGCCGACCTGCTGCTGCACGTCGTGGATGCGTCGAGCGCCGTGCGCCTCGACCAGATCGATCAGGTCAACGAGGTGTTGCACGGCATCGGGGCCGACACGATCCGTCAGGTGCTGGTGTTCAACAAGATCGACGCCGTGCCTGAGCTGGCGGCCCGTGGCGACGCGGTCGAGCGGGATGAGTATGGTAATATTTCGCGCGTCTTTTTGAGCGCGCGCACCGGGCAAGGGCTGGATACGCTGCGCGCTGCCATCGCCGAAATCGCGGCTGCCGATCCTCTTGACGACGCGCCGGAAGAAGATCTCCGGTTGGCCGAATCACGCGACGACCGCAAGGTCCCAGAACTCGGGCATTGAACTGACCCGTTCCAAATTGCACTGACCCGCTGTCTACTCTGGTGAACGAACACAGGTGAACGATTACAACGAGCGGAGTATCTGGCTGCGCCTGCGCGCCATTCTTTCGATGAACGATCCGCGCTGGGGCCGGGGTGACGGCAATGGCGCCAGACAACGGCCGAACGAACCCAAGCGTCCCCAGAACGGCAAGGACGGCGACGGACCACCCGATCTCGACGAGATGTGGCGTGACTTCAATCGCCGCCTGAGCAGCGTGTTCGGCCGCAAGGGCACGGGGGGCGGCGCGGGCCGTCCGGACAACGGGCGCGGTGCGCGCATCGGCGTGGGCATCGTGATCGGCGTGCTGATCGCCATCTATCTCGGCAGCGGTGTGTTCGTCGTGCAGGACGGCCAGGCCGGCGTCGTCACGCAGTTCGGCAAGTATCGCTATACCGCGACGCAGGGTGTGCATTGGCGTCTGCCGTATCCGTTCGAAGCGCACGAGCTGGTCAATATCGGCGACGTTCGCCAGGTGGAAGTCGGGCGTAACAATGTCGTGCGTCTGGTGAACGTCAAGGATTCCTCGCTGCTCACGCACGACGCGGATATCGTCGACGTGCGCTTTGCCGTGCAGTACCAGGTGCGCAGCGCCACGGACTATCTGTTCCGCAGCGTCGATCCCGACCAGAGCGTGATGCTGGCCGCGCAGGCGGCGGTGCGCAATATCGTCGGCGCGCGCAGCACCGACGACATCCTCTATCAGGATCGCGAAGCAATCCGTCAGCAACTGTCCGATGCGATCCAGCATTCCCTGGACGAATCGCAGACCGGTCTCGTCGTCACGGGTGTGACGATGCAGGGCGTGCAGGCCCCCGAGCAGGTGCAATCCGCCTTCGACGATGCCGCGAAAGCGCATCAGGATCGCGAACGCGCCAAGGCCGACGCCCAGGCGTATGCCAACGACCTGTTGCCGCACGCCCAGGCCGACGCGGCGCGCCTCGTCGACGAGGCCAGGACCTATAGCGACCAGGTGGTGGCGCAGGCGCAAGGCGATGCCGAGCGCTTCAAGCAGGTCTACGAGCAGTACTCCAAAGCGCCGGCGGTGATCCGCGAGCGCTTGTACCTGGACACTATGCAGCATATCTATTCGAATACGACGAAGGTGTTTGTCGACAGCAAGGCCGGTAATAACGTGATGTACCTGCCGCTCGACAAGCTGGTCGAGGCGACCCGCCAGCATGCCGCTGATGCCGCCGCGGCGAGCGCGGCTTCGGGCGGCGCGGTGGTGTCGGCGCCTGCTAGTGTCGTGCCGCCGGCGGCGAGCGGTGCCGCGGCATCGGCTGCGGCGTCCGCCGCCACGGCCGCCAGCCCGGCGAGCGACGCCGACGCTGCCAGCGACCCGCTGCGTTCGCGCGATGCGTTCCGCAGCCGCGGCCGCGAAGACGACATTCAATGAGGAGCGCGAACATGAATCGAATCATTGCGCTCGTCGTGGTTGTGGTGCTGCTGCTGTTTGCGGCGTCGTCGACCGTGTTCGTGGTGGACCAACGTCATATGGCGGTCCTGTCCGGTCGCGGCGATGCCGCCCCCGAGCTGCTCGGCCCCGGCCTGCATGCCAAGCTGCCGCCGCCGCTGCAAAATCTGCTGCTGGTCGACAGCCGCATCCAGACGCTGGATACGCCGGATGAAGACCGCTACGTGACGTCCGACAAAACCGACCTGCTGGTCGACCCGGTAATCAAGTTTCGCGTGACCGATCCGCTCAAGCTGTTCGCGCAGACCAAGGGCGACGACCAGAGCTTGCCGGACCGGCTCGCCTTGCTGTCGCGCAGTGCGCTGGGCGATGCGTTTGCCAAGGTCACGCTGGCCGATGCGTTGGGCAAGCAGCAGGCGCTCGCGGATGAGGCGCGCGACGCGATGTCGGCCGCGGCGGCTTCGCTCGGTGTCGAGGTGATCGACATCCAGCTGGCCCGGGTCGATTTCCCGGCCGCGATGGCCGACTCCGTCTACAAGCGCATGAGCGCGGCGCGTGAACAGGCGGCCAGTGTCGAGCGCGCCAAGGGCGTGGCCGAAGCCGACCAGATCAAGGCGGACGCTGCCACCCAGCAGCAGGCGCTGCTGGCGGACGCGTACATGCAGGCGCAGACGATCAAGGGCGAGGGCGACGGCAAGGCTGCCTCCATCGCCGCCGACGCGTACGGTCGCGACCCGCAGTTCTACCAGTTCTACCAGAGCATGCTGGCTTACCGGAACACCTTCAAGCCGAACGACGTGATTGTGGTCGATTCGAGCAGCGAGTTTTTCCGCTTCATGCGTAGCCCGAACGGTGACGCGTCACCGGACGCCGTCGCGGCACCGCGCAAACACTGATTACCGGAGCGCCGCGGCATATGTATCGCGGCACCCTCACTCGCATGGATATAGCCGGTTCGTTGTTGCTCGCGATCGCACTGATGCTGATCATCGAGGGGATGTTCCCCTTCGTTTTTCCGAGCGCCTGGAGCGATACGTTTCGTAAAATAGCGGAACGGCCGCCTCATCAGATCCGCATTGGCGGGCTGATCGTGATGGCGCTCGGGCTGCTGCTGCTGTTTATCGCGACCTAAGGGCGCGAGCGGGCCCAGGCGCGATTGCCGCGCTGGGGCACAGCGTAGGGCGTCTCGCCTGGCGTCGTCGCCTGCGAGAGGCATGGGCATACACGCCGCGACGCGGCGCGATTCACCCGGTCCCATCCGGCTCACAAGGCCGCAGCGGACCCAGCCGGGGCCAAAGCGGCCCGGCGCGTGCCCACGCTGTCCATCACTCTCATTTACCGGCGCGCCCAGGCGCCGTGTTCACCATCGTAGGACTGTATCGATGTCGACCTGGTTACTTCCCGAGAATATTGCCGACGTGCTGCCGTCGGAAGCCCGCAAGATCGAAGAGTTGCGGCGCCATCTGCTGGACCGCTTTCGCGTCTACGGCTACGAGATGGTCATGCCGCCGCTGCTCGAATACCTCGAGTCGCTGCTGACGGGCGGGGGCCACGACCTGAATCTGCGCACCTTCAAGCTGGTCGATCAGTTGTCGGGCCGTACGCTCGGCCTGCGCGCCGACATCACCCCGCAGGTGGCGCGCATCGACGCGCACTTGCTCAACCGGCAGGGCGTGACGCGCCTGTGCTACGCCGGCAACGTGCTGCATACGCGTCCGCGCGGCCTGCATGCGACCCGCGAGCAGATCCAGATCGGCGCCGAAATCTACGGCCACGCCGGGCTCGAGGCGGACCTCGAGATCCAGCAGTTGATGCTCGACGCGCTGCGTCTGGCCGGTCTCGCCAAGGTGCGTCTGGACCTGTGTCATGCAGGCGTGCTGGCGGCCCTGATCGACGCCGAACCCGCTGCGGCGGCGCTCGGCGAATCGCTGTATGAAGCGCTTGCTGGCAAGGACGTGCCGCGCCTCGCCGAACTGACCGCGGATCTCACGCCGGCGACCCGCGACGCGCTGCGCGCCTTGCCGTCGCTGTACGGCGACGCCTCGGTCCTCGCGGAGGCCCGTGCCCGTTTGCCGGACACGCCGGAAATTGCCCGCGCGCTCGACGACCTGACCTTCCTCGCGAACCAGGTGGACGGCGCGGAAGTGATGATCGACCTGGCCGATTTGCGCGGCTATGCGTACCACAGCGGCGTGATGTTCTCGGCCTATGTGGACGGCGTGCCGAACGCGGTGGCGCGCGGCGGCCGTTACGACCACGTGGGCCAGGCCTACGGGCGGGCACGCGCCGCCACGGGCTTCTCGCTGGATCTGCGCGAAGTGGCGCGCATTTCCCCGGTGGAAGCGCGCAGCAGCGCGATTCTCGCACCGTGGCAGCACGATGACGCCCTGCGCGCCAGCGTGGCCGCGTTGCGCGATGCGGGCGAAGTGGTGATCCAGGCGTTGCCCGGTCACGACCACGCGCTCGACGAATTTGCTTGCGACCGCGTGCTGGTCGAGCGCAACGGCGCGTGGGTTGTCGAACCCCTTTCCTGAGCGTTGCAGTCACGTTGCAACGAGCGTTGCAAAGACCGGCGCGGTGCTGAGCCGCGCTATTCCGATATACCCAAGATAACGTCCATACCGTTGAGCGGAAACGGAAAAATTCGGAAGGTTCCGCGAAGATAGGTAGAATACGTTTTTAACCAGCTTACGAAACAACATGTCTGCCAGCGCAGTGAATGTGAACCCCGGGCGTAACGTCGTCGTCGTGGGGACCCAGTGGGGTGATGAAGGCAAGGGCAAGATCGTCGACTGGCTGACGGACCACGCTCAAGGCGTCGTTCGCTTCCAGGGCGGTCACAATGCCGGTCACACGCTTATCATCGGCGGCAAGAAAACCATCTTGCGCCTGATTCCGTCGGGCATCATGCATCCCGGCGTCGCGTGCTACATCGGCAATGGCGTCGTGTTGTCGCCGGAAGCGCTGTTCAAGGAAATTGGCGAGCTCGAAGCCGCCGGGGTGAATGTCCAGAATCGCCTCTTCATTTCCGAAGCCACCACCCTGATCCTGCCGTATCACATCGCCATCGACCAGGGCCGCGAAAAGCGCCGTGGCGCGGCCAAGATCGGCACCACCGGACGCGGCATCGGGCCAGCTTACGAAGACAAGGTGGCGCGCCGCGGTTTGCGCGTGCAGGACCTGTTCGAGCCGGAAAGCTTCGCCGAACGTCTGCGTGAAAACCTCGACTACCATAACTTCGTGTTGACGCAATACCTGGGCGTCGACGCTGTCGACTTCCAGCAGACGCTCGACTTGATGCTCAGCTACGCCGACCGTCTGAAGCCGATGGTCACGGACGTGTCGCGCCGCTTGTATGACGAAAACGCCAGGGGCGTCAACCTGCTGTTCGAAGGCGCGCAAGGCACGCTGCTCGACATCGACCACGGTACCTATCCGTATGTCACGTCGAGCAACTGCGTGGCCGGTGCGGCCGCTGCAGGCGCGGGCGTCGGTCCGCAAAAGCTGAACTACATTCTCGGCATCACCAAGGCGTACTGCACGCGCGTCGGTTCGGGCCCGTTCCCGAGCGAACTGTACGATGCGGACAACGCCAATCGTCAGGACCAGGTCGGCCTTAACCTGGCTACCGTCGGCAAGGAATTCGGTTCGGTCACCGGCCGTCCGCGCCGCACCGGCTGGCTCGATGCGGCGGCACTGCGCCGTTCGATCCAGATCAACGGCATCTCGGGCCTGTGCATGACCAAGCTCGACGTGCTCGACGGTCTCGACGAAGTGAAGCTGTGCGTGGGCTACACGGTGGATGGCAAGGACTGCGATATTCTGCCGCGCGGTGCGACGGAAGTGGAGCGTTGCGTACCGGTGTACGAGACGTTCGGTGGCTGGAAGGAAAGCACCGTCGGCATCAAGGAATGGGACAAGCTGCCGGCGAACGCCCGCGCTTACCTGACACGCGTGCAGGAAGTGGCCGGCGTGCCGATCGACATGGTTTCGACCGGTCCGGATCGTGACGAAACCATTCTTCTTCGCCACCCGTTCAAGGTTTAACTCATGACGCAGGGTGTACCGATGATTGCGATGAAGGACCCGCGCAACGACGACAAGAACCTGTGGGTCGGTTGGGACGAGTATCACCGCCTGATCGAACTGCTGGCGCTGGCTGTCCACGAGTCGGGCTGGAAGTTCGACAAGATCCTGTGCCTCGCGCGCGGCGGCTTGCGCGTGGGCGATCAGCTCTCGCGCATCTACGATCTGCCGCTGGCGATTCTGGCCACCAGTTCGTATCGCGAAGCGGCCGGCACGGAGCAGGGCGAACTCGACATCGCACAATACATCACGATGACGCGCGGCGAACTGTCCGGCAACGTGCTGCTGGTCGACGACCTGGTCGACTCGGGCGTGACGCTGGCGCGCGTGCAGCAGCATCTGAAGGAGCGCTATCCGGCCATCACGGCGGTGCGCTCGGCGGTGCTCTGGTACAAGGGTTGCTCGAAAGTGAAGCCCGACTATCACGTGCAGTTCCTGCCCACCAATCCGTGGATTCACCAGCCATTCGAGGAGTGGGACACGGTGCGTCCGCATAACCTCGGTGCCTGGATCAAGCGCGGTACCGCGCAGGAACGATCGGATCAGTGATGCGAATGGACACGTTCCGCGTGTCGCATCGAATCCGCCAGGACGGGGCCCTTTGGGGCTCCGTTTTTTTTTGCTGAGGTGAAGCAAGCCGTGGCGTAACCAGTGGTGTCAGCACAACAGGCCGGAGTGCTACCTTACAGGCAGTTTAGAATAGCGCTCGTTTTTCCGATCAGGAACGGATACTTTGCGTTTATGACAGATACCCATCACTTGCACAAACAGCCTCTGCCCACGCTCGCACTGGCTGCGATCGGAGTGGTGTTCGGCGACATCGGCACGAGCCCGTTGTATTCGCTGAAAGAGGCGTTCAGCCCGGCGCATGGTATCCCGTTGACCGACCAGTCCATCCTGGGGGTGATCTCGCTGCTGTTCTGGGCCATTGTGATCGTGGTCGGGGTCAAGTATGTGATGTTCGTCATGCGCGCTGACAACAACGGCGAAGGCGGCGTGCTCGCGCTGATGGCGCTGGCGCTGCGCTCGGTGGATCCGAAGAAGAAGCTGGCCGGTTTGCTGATGATGCTGGGCATCTTCGGCGCCTGCATGTTCTACGGCGACGCGGTGATTACGCCGGCCATCTCGGTGATCTCCGCCGTCGAAGGGCTGGAGATCGCGGCGCCTAATCTGTCGCATCTGGTGCTGCCGCTGACCATCGTCATTCTCATCGTGCTGTTCTGGATCCAGCGGCACGGCACCGCGCTGGTGGGGCGTCTGTTCGGACCGATCATGGTGATCTGGTTTGTGGTGATCGGGCTGCTCGGCCTCGCCCATATCGTGCAGTCGCCCAATGTGATTCGCGCGCTCAATCCCTACTACGCTTATTCGTTCATGGCGGCGCACGTGCTGCAGGCGTATGTCGTGCTCGGCTCGGTGGTGCTGGTGCTGACCGGCGCGGAAGCCTTGTATGCCGACATGGGCCACTTCGGCGCCAAGCCCATCCGGGTGGCCTGGTACGCGCTCGTGATGCCGTCGCTGGTGATGAACTACTTCGGGCAGGGCGCCTTGCTGATGCACGACCCGAAGGCGATCGAAAACCCGTTTTTCCTGCTCGCGCCTGACTGGGCGCTGCTGCCGCTCGTCGTACTGTCGACGGTGGCCACTGTGATCGCGTCGCAAGCGGTGATTTCCGGCGCTTACTCGCTGACGAGCCAGGCCATCCAGCTCGGCTACGTGCCGCGCATGAAGATCCTGCATACCTCGGATCTGGCGATCGGGCAGATCTACGTGCCGGTGGTGAACTGGCTGCTGCTGTTCATCATCCTGTGCATCGTGGTGGCCTTCAAGAGTTCGGACAACCTCGCCGCGGCCTACGGTATCGCGGTGACGGCCACCATGGTGATCACCACGATCCTCGCCTGCGTGGTGATGGTGAACGTGTGGAAGTGGAACAAGCTGCTGGTTGCGCTGATCATCGGTGGTTTGATGGTGGTCGATCTGGGCTTCTTCGGCGCCAACCTGCTGAAGGTCGCGGAGGGCGGCTGGCTGCCGCTCGGGATCGGCGCGCTGCTGTTCTTCCTGCTGATGACCTGGTTCAAGGGCAGGATGATCGTCAAGGAGCGCACGGCGGCCGACGGTATTCCGCTGATGCCGTTCCTGCAAGGGCTGCTCGCTCATCCGCCGCATCGCGTCTCGGGGACGGCGATCTATCTGACCGGCAGCGATACGCTCGTGCCGGTGAGCCTGCTGCACAATCTGAAGCACAACAAGGTGCTGCACGAGCGCACCATTTTCCTGACCTTCTCGACGCTCGATATTCCGTATGTGAACGATGCTGACCGCGTCACGGTCAAGGAGATCGGTGGCGGGCTGTTTCTGGTGAAAGCGGCCTACGGCTTCAACGAGACGCCCGATGTGAAGGCGGTGCTGACCGATGTGGGCCGCATGCACGACATGACCTTCGAATTGATGGACACGTCGTTCTTCCTCGCGCGCGAAACGGTGGTGCCGACGCAGTTGCCCGGCATGTCCGTGTGGCGCGAGCGGGTGTTTGCGTGGATGCATCAGAACGCGGCCAAGCCGACCGATTTTTTCAGCATCCCAGCGAATCGCGTTGTGGAGTTGGGGACGAAGATCGAGATTTGAGGTTGGCTGCTGCGTCTCGGCCGGCTTGTGTGGGCGGCGGAGCAGAGCGGGGAGCGGGCAATAAAAAAGCCCACGCGGTCTTGTGAACTGCGTGGGCTTTTTGTCGTGCAGCGTGTGCGGCGCGCCGGGCTGGCCGACCTACCGCCTTAATCAACTTAACGCTTGAGCTTGGCGAACGCCGCCGCCATGGCACCGGCCGGTTCCGGCTCACGCGAGCGCTGCGGTGCGCCACGTCCAGCGCCGCCCGGACGGGCGCCGCCACGGTCCTGCTGGCCGCCGCTGCGCGGCGCCGAGCTTGCCGCGCCGGCTGCGCCGAAGTCATCCGCGAGACGCATGGTCAGCGAAATGCGCTGACGCTTCACGTCCACTTCGAGCACCTTGACCTTGACGATCTGACCGGCCTTGACGACTTCGTGCGGGTCCTTGATGAACTTCGTCGACAGCGCCGACACGTGGACCAGACCGTCCTGATGCACGCCGATATCGATGAACGCACCGAAGGCCGCCACGTTGGTCACGACGCCTTCGAGCACCATGCCCGGCGACAGGTCGGAGATCTTCTCGACGCCTTCGCGGAAGGTGGCGGTCTTGAACTCGGGGCGCGGGTCGCGGCCCGGCTTTTCGAGTTCGGACAGGATGTCGCGCACGGTCGGCAGACCGAAGCGATCGTCGACGAACTCAGCCGGCGACAGGCCCGACAGCGCCTCCCGATTGCCCAGCACGTCGCCCACATGCTTGTTGATCTTCGCCAGCATGCGTTCGACCACCGGATACGCTTCCGGGTGCACCGACGAGCGGTCGAGCGGATTCTCGCCGTTGTTGATACGCAGGAAGCCGGCGGCCTGTTCGAAAGTCTTGTCGCCCAGACGCGGCACCTTGCGCAGATGTTCGCGCGAGGGGAACGGACCGTTCGCATCGCGGAAGTCGACGATATTGCGCGCGAGCGTCGCGTTCAGTCCGGAGACGCGCGCGAGCAGCGCCACGGACGCCGTATTCGCATCCACGCCCACGGCGTTCACGCAGTCTTCGACCACCGCGTCGAGCGAACGCGCCAGTTCACGCTGGTTCACGTCGTGCTGGTACTGGCCGACGCCAATCGCCTTCGGCTCGATCTTCACGAGCTCGGCGAGCGGATCCTGCAGACGACGCGCAATCGACACCGCGCCGCGCAGCGACACGTCCATGTCGGGGAATTCCTTCGCCGCCAGCTCTGAAGCCGAATACACCGACGCGCCCGCTTCGGACACGACGATCTTCTGCAGCTTGAACTCCGGATGGCGCGCGATCAGCTCGCTCGCCAGCTTGTCGGTCTCGCGCGACGCCGTGCCGTTGCCAATGCTGATCAGCTCGGCCTGGGTCTGCGCGCAGATCCGTGCGAGCTTGGCGATCGAGCCGTCCCAGTCGCGGCGCGGCTCGTGCGGGTAGATCACGTCGGTGGTGAGCACCTTGCCGGTCCGATCGACCACGGCCACCTTCACGCCGGTGCGCATCCCCGGATCGAGGCCGATCACAGCCTTCGGTCCCGCCGGCGCGGCCAGCAGCAGATCCTTCAGGTTGCGGGCAAACACGCGGATCGCCTCATGCTCGGCTTCTTCGCGCAGATTGGTGAGCAGTTCGTTTTCGATGTGCGGCTGCACCTTCACGCGCCAGCACCAGCGGCACACGTCGGCGAGCCACTTGTCGGCCGGACGGTTCTGGTTGGCGATGCCGAAGTGGCGCGCGATGAGCGCTTCGCCCGGATGCGGCACCTGCGCGTCCAGTTCTTCGCCGAGCCCGAGCTTGACCAGCAGCACGCCGGCATTGCGGCCGCGGAACAGGGCGAGTGCGCGATGCGACGGCACCGTCCTGATGGTTTCCGAATAGTCGTAGTAATCGCGGAATTTCTCTTCTTCCGCGCTTTCCTTGCCTTCCACCACTTTCGACGACACCACGCCCTGGTTGAACAGGTACTCGCGCAGCTTGCCGAGCAATTCGGCGGTTTCGCCGAATTGCTCCGACAGGATGTCGCGCGCGCCGTCCAGCGCCGCCTTCACGTCGGCCACGCCCTTTTCGGCGTCCACGTACTGAGCGGCTTCGGTCTGCGGATCGAGCAGGGCATTGCCGAGCAGCGCGTCGGCCAGCGGCTGGAGCCCCGCTTCGCGGGCGATCTGCGCGCGCGTGCGGCGTTTCGGTTTGTAAGGCAGATACAGGTCTTCCAGCACCTGCTTGCTGTCCGCCCCTTCAATCGCGGCGCGCAACTCGTCGGTCATCTTGCCCTGTTCGTCGATGCTCGCGACGATCGACGCGCGGCGGTCTTCCAGTTCGCGCAGATACAGGAGCCGTTCCTCGAGGTTACGCAACTGCGTGTCGTCGAGATTGTCGGTCACTTCCTTGCGGTAACGCGCGATAAACGGAACAGTCGCGCCTTCGTCGAGGAGTTGCACCGCCGCTGCGACCTGGCGCGGCTGCACGGAGAGTTCGCTGGCGATGCGCTGTACGATCTTGAGTGCTACGGTTTCCGTCATAGGGTCTAGGTGTTCCTGCCGGACTCAATCTAAGGCCGCGCATGGCGGCACGCGGGACGCGTGCACGCTGCGACCGGGTTGCTGAAGCGGGGCATTTTGCCATAAATGCCAAAGGGCTCAACCGCGGGGTGATAGAATTTCGGGCATGTTCCGTTGCCCATCTACGACGTTGCCGATCTCCCGTTTTCCACTTGCTTCGCTTCTCGCCACACGTGCCGCGCCGCTTTTCACCTGCGCAGCACTTGGCGTTGCCGCCGCCTCTTTCGCCGTGTCCGCACCGGCGTTTGCGCAAGACCAGCCGGCGTTAGCAGGTTCGGCCACGCCGTCCGCGGGGTCGGCGGGGATGAACGGCTCCGCAGCCCCGGGTACGGCACTGCGCGCCGACGACGGCCAACTGGGCGGCCCGGCCGGCGCCTCGGATGCCAGGGCGGCGAGCGCGGACGCCGCATCGGGTGCGGCGCCCGGCAACGATTTCGACGCGCGGCAAACGGTGCTGAACCACCGCAGCGCGGAAAACAACTATAACTTCGCGGTTGCCGAGCATGACTGCTACAGCAAGTTCTTTGTGAACTACTGTATCGACAAGGCGCGCGACCGGATGCGCACCGTGCAGGCCGATATCCGCAAGGAGCAGCTCGCGCTGGATGCGGAAGAGCGTACGTCGCGCGCGCAGCAGCGCGACGAGAAGGCGGCGTTGCAGCGCGCGCAGGACGAGGCCAATGCCCCGCAGCGCGCCGCGGACGACGCGCGCAATGCCGCGGCGTACGAGGACAAGCAGCGCCAGCATCAGCTGGATCAGGCGCAGCGTGCGGCCGAGGCGCCGCAGCGCGCGGCCAACGAGCAGTCTTATCAGCAGAAGGTGCAGCAGCATGCGCTGGATCAGGCGCAGCGTGGCGTGAGCGTGCCGCAGGCGGCCGCGAACCAGCAGGCGTACGACCAGAAGCAGGCGAACTTCCAGACCCAACTCGAGCAGGCCCGTCAGCAGGGCGCGCAGAAGGCGCAGGAGCGCGTCGAGAAGCAGGAGAGCTACCAGCGCAAGCAGGAGACGGCCGCGCAGCACAGGCAGGACGTCGAGACCCGCCAGAAGCAGGCTGCCGACAAGGCGGCGCAAAAACAGCAGGAGCAGTTGCAGGAACAGCAGCAACAGCAGGAGCAGCAAAAGCTGCAGCAACAGCAGCAGTAACGCGTTTTTAGCCGGACAGCAACCTCAGGCGTCTGGGCTGCACGAGGCAGTCGGCGCCGCATAGCAAGAGGAGGCGAGCATGCGCGACCATCATCACGTCATCGACGCGAACGCACTTCAGGACCGCATTCTGCAACTGGAATCGGAACATAGTGGACTGGATCGTCTGATCGACAAAATGTCGGATGAGCCCGGCTTCGACGACCTCGAGTTGCAGCGCCTTAAAAAGCGCAAGCTCAAGGTCAAGGACACCATTATCTTGCTGCAGTTGCAGCTCGAACCGGACACGCGCGCTTAGGCGCGCGACCTGGCAGGCGCCGGGTCGCCCCGCGCGCACCGGATTTTGCAGGAAACGCTTGCCTTGAATTCACCGCTTGTTACTTCTTCGCGCAGCTCGTCGGACGACGAAGCGCCCGCACGCGAGCCACGCGCCGCCGGGAACGCGCTCGCGTCCTCGCTGAACCCCCGCCGCAAGACCGAGCTCGACGACATTTTCGCCGCCGACGGCCTGCTTGCGCGCCAGATCGACGGTTACCGCTCGCGGGCCTCGCAGATCGAGATGGCGCGCGCGGTCGCCGCCGCCATGGAAGCGTCGGGCCGCGCCATGCCCGAGCCGGCGATGTTCGAGGCGCAGAAGCGGCCCGCGCGGCGTCTGCAGGCGCCCACGGGAGACGCACAGGCGGCCGCCGCTTCGGACACCGCAACGAGCGAGGCAGAAGGCGGCCTCGACGGCAGCGAGAACACATTGATCGTGGAGGCGGGGACGGGCACCGGCAAGACCTACGCGTACCTCGTGCCGGCCATGCTATGGGGCGGCAAGGTGATCGTCTCGACCGGCACCAAGCACTTGCAGGACCAGTTGTTCCAGCGCGATATCCCGACTGTGCGCGATGCGCTGGCCGTGCCGGTCACGGTGGCGATGCTCAAGGGTCGCGCGAACTATCTGTGCCACTACTATCTGCAGCGTACGGCGGACAACGGCCGCTTGCCGTCGCGCCAGGAAACCTCGTATCTGCAGGACATCATCCGCTTTGCGAAGATCACGCGCACCGGCGACAAGGCCGAGCTCGCGAGCGTGCCGGAGACGGCCGCGGTCTGGTCGATGGTGACCTCGACCCGTGAAAACTGCCTCGGCCAGGAGTGCCCGCATTACAAGGAATGCTTCGTGATGCAGGCGCGTCGCGAGGCGCAGCAGGCTGACATCGTGGTGGTCAACCACCACCTGTTTTTCGCGGACATCATGTTGCGCGACACGGGCATGGCCGAACTGCTGCCCACCGCCAATACCATCGTCTTCGACGAAGCGCATCAATTGCCGGAAACCGCCACGCTGTTCTTCGGCGAGACGCTCTCCACCGCGCAGTTTCTCGAACTCGCCCGCGATTCGGTAGCCGAGGGTCTCGGCCATGCGCGTGAGGTGGTCGACTGGGTGAAGCTCGGCGCGGCGCTCGAACGCTCGGCGCGCGACGTGCGCCTGGCTTTCAGGGAGGACTCGGTGCGGCTCTCGATCGGCCAGTTGCCCGACGATCATCCGCTGTTCCCCGCGCTCGAAACGCTTGAGACGGAACTGACCGCGCTCGCCGATGCGCTGTCGAGCCAGGCGGAGCGCGCCGAGTCGATTGGCGCCTGTCTGCGGCGCGCCCGCGAGTTGCAGGGCATCCTGGCGGGCTGGACCACGCCGCCTACGGAAACCGAACGCGACGCCGCTGCGGGTGCCACAGACGCCAAGGCCGCCGCGGCCGATCCGAACGAAAAGGTGCGCTGGATCGAAGTGTTCGCGCATACCGTGCAGTTGCACGAAACGCCGCTGTCGGTGGCGCCGATCTTCGCCAAGCAGCGCGCCGGCGTGCCGCGCGCGTGGATCTTCACGTCGGCGACGCTCTCGGTGCGCGGCGATTTCACGCACTATGCGGCGCAGATGGGCCTGAACGCGCGCCGCTCGATGACGCTGCCGAGCCCCTTCGACTATCCGACTCAGGGTCTGCTGTACGTGCCGCGCAATCTGCCGCAGCCGTCCTCGCCGATGTTCACCGACGCGGTGTTCGAAGCCGCGTTGCCGGCTATCGAGGCGTCGGGCGGCGGCGTGTTCATGCTGTGCACGACCTTGCGCGCCGTCGACAAGATCGCGACGAAGCTACGCGATACGATCGAGAAGCGCGGCTGGAATTACCCGCTGCTGGTGCAGGGCGACGCGAGCCGCACGGAATTGCTGGATCGTTTCCGCTCCTATGGCAACGCCATCCTGGTGGGCAGCCAGAGCTTCTGGGAAGGCGTGGACGTGCGTGGCGACGCGCTGTCGCTCGTGGTGATCGACAAGCTGCCGTTTGCGCCGCCCGACGACCCGGTGCTGGCCGCCCGGCTCGATGCATTGACCAAGAAGGGCTTGAGCCCGTTTGCGGTTCACCAGTTGCCGCAGGCGGTGATTACGCTCAAGCAGGGCGCAGGGCGTCTGATTCGCGCAGAGACCGATCGCGGCGTGCTGATGATCTGCGACACGCGTCTTGTCGACAAACCCTATGGGCGCCGTATATGGCAGAGCCTGCCGCCTTTTAAGCGGACCCGGGAGATCGACGTGGTGCGCGAGTTCTTCGAAGAGCGGACGGCGCCGTCTGCGGATTGAAAATCAGATTGAAGGGAATGTGTCAGGTTAAGAAGGTCGGCGCGAAAACGCTGACCTGAATCAACTGAACTGAAAGAGCTGGCTTGCAATAATCAGTCTGTAATAATCGGCCTCAGACAGAATCGGACTTAGAAAGAATCGGCCTCAGAAAGGGCCTCAGAAAGGCAAAACGCCACGGATGTGAATCCGTGGCGTTTTGCTTTACTGCACCAGCAGATCGGGTTGATCCGCCGGTGCAGTTTTCGCCCAGAGGCGAACCCTGTACGACAGCTTACTGGCTTGCGCCCGAAGCCGGAGCAGCAGCCGAAGCAGCAGCATCCGAAGCTGCAGCGCCTGCGTCCGAAGCAGCGGTAGTAGCCGAAGCAGCAGCGTCGCTCGCAGCAGCAGCGCTCGAAGCAGCAGCGCCTGCATCCGAAGCAGCAGCAGGTGCCGAAGCAGCCGATGCATCGCTAGCCGGGGCAGCTGCTTGGTCGCTGCTCTTGTTGCATGCAGCCAGTGCCACAGCTGCCAACAGGGATGCTACGAGGAGGGATTTCTTCATGATCACGTCCTTTTATGGTTAAAGGTAAGCAACAGCGCAAAATAATACCGGTAATGTGCTCCAACACCGACCTGGGCCGCTGGTGGAGACGCACTTCACAAGAGCGTGAATCTTCCCTACGGCTTGGGCGGAAATTATATGCACTTTCGTATCGACCGTCGACAAATCCGGGGTCAATACGTTGTCTTTCTCATACAAAATTTCACAGTACTTCATAACAGGCAGACGAAGCTTAGACAGGCTCGTCCACTTGTATCCAGCCCGCACGATACCACTCGTGCAGCAATGCTGTCACCGATGAATCGTCTGAGAGTGTTACAAAGCGTTTCGCACTCAGACACCGGCTATCAGCGAATTCAATCAACCACTTTTTCAGACCTGCGAGCCGATTTTCTTCTCCATTCAAGAAGAAAAAGCGGCTGTTGTACAGCAAAACCGACTTCCGGTCGAGTCGAAGACCGAAGTTTGAAGCGCGTTGAATAAAACGCGCTTCGTTAAGCGGCTGTTCGGGCGGATCGAAGACGACGCTCGGCTTCGGTTCGCTCAGATAGGCGCCGAGGAACGCCGCGATGTCCTTCTCGTTCCATCTGACCTGAGCAAGGATCGCGCCCACCCGTTCGACCAGCGCGGCAGGAAGCTCGGCCGGATGGGCCACGGCGGGCTGCTGCGGGTCGCGGTACAGCTTCGGCGCGCGCTCCTGGCGGTCGTCGCTTTCTCCGCGCTCGGCGAGATGATACAGAAACTGCGCGGTGAGCTCGCTCGAGGAGGGCGCACGAAAGCCGATCGAGCAGGTCATGCACTCGCCCTCGGCCACGCCGTCATGGGCGATGTGTGGCGGCAGATACAGCATGTCGCCCGGTTCGAGCACCCATTCCTCTTCCGGCTCGAAGTTTTGTAAAACTTTCAAGGGCACGCCGGGACGCAACGACAGATCGCGCTGCGCGCTGATTCGCCAGCGACGCTTGCCGTGCACCTGCAGCAGGAATACGTCGTACGAATCGAAGTGCGGGCCGACCCCGCCGCCGTCGCTTGCATACGAAATCATCAGGTCGTCGAGACGCGCGTCCGGCACGAAGCGGAAGCGGTCGAGCAGGGCGCGGGCGCGGTCGTCATGCAGGTCGACACCCTGGACCAGCAGGGTCCATGCGCGCTGCTTGAGCGAAGGCAATTCGTCAGCCGCAAACGGGCCGTGTTCCAGTTGCCATTTGTTGCGAAAGTGCGTGATCAGACGCGCTTCCACTTCGTCCTGATCGGCCAGCTCGAATAGCTCGTCGCGCGAGAGCGGCGCGGCGACGTTCGGGATCGCCTGACGGATCAGCAGCGGCTTCTTTTGCCAGTACCGGCGCATGAATTGCGACGGAGTGAGATTGCCGAGCAGCGGCGTCGGCAGGTCGGGCGAGGGCGGCAGAACCGGCGAAGAAATCCGCGTAGAAGCTGCGTGCGCCGGGTGGTCAAGGGGCCGCTTGGGCATCGTATAATGTGAGTTGTATTCTGGAGAATCGAATGAAAATTGCAAAGAACACCGTCGTGTCGGTCGCTTACAAGCTGTCGGATGCGCAGGGCAACCTGATTGAAGAAAGCGACGAGCCGATGGTCTATCTGCACGGCGGCTATGATGGCACGTTCCCCAAGATCGAGGAAGAGCTCGACGGCCATGAGGCTGGTTTCGAGACCCAGATCCAGCTGGAGCCGCAAGACGCGTTTGGCGAATACGATCCCGATCTGGTGAAGATCGAGCCGCGCAATCGCTTCCCCGAACCGCTCGAAGTCGGTATGCAATTCGAAGGCACGCCGGAAGAAGGTGACGAGGATATCGACTCGCTGGTCTACGTCGTGACCGACGTCGCGGAAGACAAGGTGGTGCTCGACGGCAACCATCCGCTCGCCGGCATGGCGCTGCGTTTTGCGCTGACGGTCAAGGACGTGCGCCCTGCAACCGAAGACGAAATCCAGCACGAGCACGCCCACGGCGCGGATGGCCTGGAAGTACTCGACGAGGATGACGACGAAGGCGACGAAGAGCCGTCAGGGCCCACGCTGCACTGAGCTGGCGGCCATGCCTGGGGCGCCCGGACTGGTGGGCGCGCTGGGTGTGCCGGGCATGCCGGGTGCGCCATTCATGGCCGGCGCCTCGCCGCCTTGAAGCGGCGGACCAGGCTGCTCCGATGGCGGCGAACTGGGCAGCAGCGGCGGCAGATTCGACGCCGGGTTCAACGACTGATTCAGCGCGGGCGGTGTGGGCAAGGCGGGCGCGGTCTCGTCGGCCGGCGGCGCGGGCTGCACGGCCGGTGCCACCTGTGTGGACTGAACCGGCAGCAGCGGCAGGTTTTTCGGCACGTCGCGCACACTCACGCGGAACGGCGGCCGGCGCGCCATATCGGCTTCAATCTGAATCCACTGGTCAAGACGGTTACGCGGCGCAATGGCGATGCGCGTGAGATTCGTCACCACCTCCCCTTTGTCGTTGCGTAACGGCTGGTCGATCACAAAGCCGCCGGCTGCGCGCTGGTCGTCGCAATGGATCAGCAGGACAGGCCCGCGGAAAATCTCGGCCGCCTTGACGAGGCTGCGCTTGAGTTCCAGAAAGCCGTCGCGATGCGAGTTGCGGGCGAAGCGCAACCAGGCGAAACGGTCCGGCCGCTCATATCGTTCGGGGTCCAGATCACCTTGAATGAACACCACGATCGCACGCGCATCACGCCGTTTCGCATATTCGGCCGCGTGCTCCAGCCAGAATGCATTGGCGACTACACGATCTTCGAACTCGCCATTGCGCCCGCCGGCGGTCAGATAGTGATTGTTCGGATCGGGCGCGTTCAGGCCGATGAATACCGTGTCGCCGAGTTGCCAGCGCACGTTCTCGCGATAGGGCCGAAAGCGCGAGACTTCGCTCTCGCGTGTGAGCGCGAGCGGGTTCTGCCCCATCGAGGAGGCGTCCGCGAACACTGTCTGGCGCAACTGGTCGAGCCGTTCAACCGGATCGAACCCACCCGCCTCAGTCGTGCCGCAATCGGTCCAGTCGTGCTGGCCCGGAATAAAGATCAGCGCCGGACGTGACGCTTCCAGCAGGGTCTGGCGCCGCTCGTATAGCGAGTCGCGGCAGGCTTCCTTCGCGCCCTTCAGATTGCCGTCGTAGACGATGAACGACATGTCGCGGTCGCGGCCGATTGCGTCGATTAGCCGCTGGGTCGGCGCTTCGTCCGCCGGGCTTTGCAGCGTGCCGGCGATGACGGCGAAGGTATAGCGAACCGGCGCCGCCCGCACCCGCGGCGACATGCCGCCCGCCAGGATCAGGGCGACAGCCAGCGCCGCGCACAGGGTGCGCGGCGGCTGCCGGTCGCGGCGCCGATCAATGATCGGCATCCGGCGCAGCGGCCAGGTCGTACAGTTCATAGAGCAGGTCCAACGCGTCGCGCGGGCGTAACTCGTTCGGATCGATGGCCCGCAAACGCGCGAGCAGCGCTTGCTCCGCGGCGGTGAGCGCGGGGGCGGGCGGGGCGGCATCTTCGCGATCGTCATCGGCGTCCTGGAGCATCAGGGGCGCTGAGAACAGATCCAGTTGCGGCGCCGGTTGTGCCGCCGATTGCTGCTCGAGGTGCGCCAGATGCTTGCGTGCCGCGCGGATCACCGCGGCCGGCACGCCGGCGAGTTGGGCCACCTGCAGACCGTAGCTCTGATTCGCCGGACCATCGCTTACCGCATGCAGGAACACGATGCCGTGGCCATGCTCGACCGCCGAGAGATGGACGTTGGCCGCTTGCGGAAATTCCGCGGGCAGTTGCGTCAGCTCAAAGTAATGCGTGGCGAATAGCGTGTGGCAGCCGTTGTGCGCCAGCAGATGCCGGGCGATGGCCCACGCAAGGGCGAGACCGTCGAAGGTCGAGGTGCCGCGGCCGATTTCGTCCATCAGCACGAGGCTTTGCGGCGTCGCGTCGTTGAGGATCGCGGCGGCCTCCGTCATTTCGACCATGAACGTGGAGCGGCCGCCGGCCAGGTCGTCGGCGGCGCCGATACGCGTGAAGATGCGATCGATCGGGCCGAACGAAGCGCGCCGCGCCGGCACGTAGCTGCCCACGTAAGCCATCAACGCGATCAGCGCGGTCTGGCGCATGAAGGTCGACTTACCGCCCATGTTCGGGCCGGTGATCAGCAGCAGCTTGCGTTCGGGGTTCAGCGTGCAGTCGTTGGCGATGAATTGCTCGACCTGTGCCTCGACGACCGGGTGCCGCCCCTGTTCGATCTCGATGCCGCCATTCGCCGAAAACGACGGCGCGACCCAGTCGAGCGCGCGGGCCCGCTCGGCGAACGCCGCCAGCAGGTCCAGCTCCGCGAGCGCCGAGGCGACCCGCTGGCAATCCGCGATGAAGGGCAGCAGGGCCTGCAGCAAGCCGTCGTAGAGCGAGCGTTCGCGTGCGAGTGCGCGTTCCTGGGCCGACAGGGCTTTGTCCTCGAAGGTCTTCAGTTCCGGCGTGATGTAGCGTTCGGCGTTCTTCAGCGTCTGGCGCCGGCGATAGTCGTCCGGCACCTTGTCGGTCTGGCCGCGCGTGACTTCGATGTAGAAGCCATGCACCTTGTTGTATTCGACGCGCAGATTGCCGATGCCGGTGCGGGCCCGCTCGCGCGTCTCGAGGTCGATCAGGAACTGCCCGCAGTTCTCGGAGATGTCGCGCAGTTCGTCCAGTTCGGCATCGTAGCCGCGTGCGATCACGCCGCCGTCGCGCACCATCGCAGCCGGTTCCGGCGCGACCGCCAGCTTCAGCAGGTCGACGCAAGGCGCCGGCGGTTCGAGCGCGGCATCGATGCGCGCGAGCGAGTCCGCGGCGCCCGTCACGGCGGCCAGCAGCGTGCGCAACTCGGGCAGGGCGATGAAGGTATCGCGCAGGCTCGACAGGTCGCGCGGACGGGCGGACAGCAAGGCGAGACGCCCGGTGATCCGTTCGATATCGGAGATCTGCCGCAGGGCGCTGCGCAAGGTGTCGACGCTCGCCGCCGGCGGTGCATCGAGCAGCGCGCCGATGGCTTGCTGGCGCGCCTGGGCAAGCGCGGCCTGGCGTGGCGGATGATGCAGCCAGTGACGCAGCAGGCGGCTGCCCATTGTCGTGCAGCAGGTGTCGAGCAGCGAACACAGCGTGGGGCTTTCGGTGCCGCGCAGCGTTTCGGTCAGTTCGAGGTTGCGGCGCGTGGCGGGGTCGAGCCCAATATATTCGGACTCGTATTCCACCTTGAGGCTGCGCACATGGCGCAGTTGCTGGCCCTGGGTCGCGGCCGCGTAGAGCAGCAAGGCGCCGGCGGCGCCGCAGGCGCTCGACAGCGAGTGCGCGCCGAAGCCGTCGAGGCTCGCCACGTCCATCTGATCGCACAGGCGCTGCGTACCCGAGGCGACGTCGAAGTGCCACACGGGTACGCGAGTCAGCGCGCCGGAACCGGTGGGCGGCGACCACGTGCTGGCTTCGGACGTCACGTCGGCGATCAGAATTTCCGCGGGGCGAATCCGTTCGAGCGCGGCGGCGGCCTGGTCGGGAGCCACTTCCGCGAGGCGCAATGCGCCGCTTGCCAGGTTCAGCCACGCGAGGCCCACGTTGGTGGCCACGCCGCGCCGGTTGTGGCCGACGCAGACGGCGAGCAGATAGACGTCGTTCTTGTCGGACAGCAGCGCGGCGTCGGTCAGCGTGCCGGGCGTGACGACGCGCACGACTTTACGTTCGACCGGCCCTTTCGAGGTGGCCGGATCGCCGATCTGTTCGCAGATGGCGACCGATTCGCCAAGCTTCACCAGCTTGGCCAGATACTGTTCGACGGCGTGATGCGGCACGCCGGCCATCTTGATCGGGTTACCCGCCGACGCGCCACGCTGCGTCAGCGTGAGATCGAGCAGACGTGCGGCTTTCTCCGCATCGTCGAAAAACAGCTCGTAGAAATCGCCCATCCGGTAGAACACGAGCGTGCCCGGATGATCCGCCTTGATGCGCAGGTATTGCTGCATCATCGGCGTATGTTGTGCGACGTCATTGGCCGCTGCGGTTTGAATGCCCATCCTGAGTGTCTTCTTGCGTTAGCTGTTCAGGGCGTGAGTTTAACCCGTTGCCGCGCCGAATGAACCCTGGCCGGATGGCCAATCGGCGCGGAGCGGTCGCCCGTCGGTTCGGCACGTCTGTGTACTTCAGCGTCCACCCAACCAAAACTTTTGGGACGTTTTGTCGAATTCCGCTTTGACCGTTCGTCGACATGGTGAAAACCGGGCAACCAGCTGGCCCGCCCAACGACCCTTACAGGAGAGAAGTCATGACACGGTATCTGGTTGCGATTTACCGTCCCGACGACTACGACCCGTCCGTCGAGGACGAAGCGATGTCCCGCGAGATCGACGCGCTCAACGACGAGATGAAGGCTGCCGGTGTCAGGACCTTCGTGGGCGGCCTGCGCCCGCCGGGCAGCGCGAGGTCGCTGCGCGTACAGCCCGATGGCGAGCTGCGCATCACCGACGGCCCGTACCTGGAGACCAAGGAACTCGTGGGCGGTTTTTGGGTTCTGGAAGCCGCGGACCTGGACGAGGCGCTGGCCTGGGGGCGCAAGGCCGCCGTCGCCTGTCGGGCGTCGGTCGAGGTACGCCCGCTTCACTGACGGAGAGTGGCTTGTGGACAGACGGCACCTGTCCGCATCGAAAGTGACGGCCAAACTGAGACGGACGGTCAAGCGCATCGAGCAAAGCCTGAAACAATTGCGCTGGTCTTCGCCCGGTTCGAATCCGCCACGCAATCAACATGATCTCTCTTCCGCTTTCCGACTCCGCATGGAGTCGCGTCGAACATCTGTTCCCCGACGTATCGGCTGGTCGTGGTCGGCCGAGGCGTAATGAGCGCGATATTCTCAACGCAATTCTATGGTTGCAGCAGACCGGCGAAAAATGGCATCGACTGCCCGGCACCTTTCCGCCTCAACAAACCTGCTATCAGCGTTACATCTTATGGAAAAAGCTGGGCATCCTGCTTCAGGTCGCCGCTTTACTCGATGCGGCGGAACAGGATGCATCGCCGGCTTCGTCCGAAGGGTTCGACCGAGGCGATAGCGGCTGTTCGGCTGTCGCTTCCACCCGCGCGGGCGCTCGCCCCTGAGCGTCACGAATTTCGCTGCGCGACCTCACATTCACGCCACGCGACCTATACTTTCACAGTCATTTCGTTAGCGACAAGGAGGCGCAATCGCAGGACCCCTGATTACTTTCGTATGAGGAGAACATCATGACGCGCAAGTACATCGATTGCCGGGAATTCCCGAGCGAAATGAACTGTTCTATCGCGCTATCCGCGGATTCCGAAAGCGAGTTGCTGGAGGCGGCCGTACAGCATGCGGTTACGGTTCACAAGCATGCCGATTCGCCGGAACTGCGTTCACAACTGAAGACGCTATTTCATGACGGCACAGCGCCCGTGGACGCACCCCGTCAAGCGTAATTTTGTCGGCCCCCTGGACGAAGACGAAGTCTTCAGGATGTCGAAATTCCCCTGAGAATTGGAGCAAATATTGGCGGCGTACCAGGAGGTGTTTCATGGCCAAGTTGTCCAGCAATGCGATTGAAGAACTGAAAGTTGCGACGAGAGGGCAGGTGCTGCTGCCTGCCGATGCCGGTTTCGACGAAGCACGCCATATCTGGAATGCGATGATCGATCGTTGCCCGGCAATGATCGTGCGCTGTGCGGGCGTGGCCGATGTCCGACGCGCGGTGGCCTTCGCGCGCGATAACGACCTGCTGCTGGCGGTGCGCGGCGGCGCGCATAACATCGCGGGCAGCGCCGTCTGCGACGACGGGCTGGTGATCGACCTGTCGCCGATGAAATCAGTCCGGATCGATCCCCTTGCGCGTCGCGCCTATGTCGAACCGGGCGCCACGCTGGCCGATTTCGACCACGAAGCGCAGGCTTTCGGTCTGGCGACACCGCTCGGGATCAATTCGACGACCGGCGTCTCGGGCTTGACGCTCGGCGGTGGATTCGGTTGGCTCAGCCGCAAATACGGGATGACGGTCGATAATCTCGTCTCGGCGGATGTCGTCACGGCGGACGGGGAACGGGTCCGTGCCGCTGCCGATGCGCATGAGGACCTGTTCTGGGCGATTCGCGGCGGCGGCGGCAATTTCGGCGTCGTCACGATGTTCGAATTCGGACTGCATCCGGTCGGGCCGGAGGTGTACGGCGGTCTCGTCGTATTGCCGTTGGAACAGGCGAAAGAGGCGCTCAGGAAATATCGCGCGGCAACCGCCGATATGCCGGACGAACTCTCCGTATGGGCGGTGCTGCGCCTCGCGCCACCGCTGCCGTTCCTGCCGCCGGAGGTCCATGGCAAACCGATCATCGCTTTTGCAAGCTGCTACGTCGGCGCAGTTGCCGACGGTCCTGGCGCGCTCGAGGTCGTGCGGCGCTTCGGCACCCCGTACGGCGAGCATCTCGGCCCGATGCCGTATGCGATGTGGCAGCAGGCATTCGACCCACTGCTGACACCCGGTGCACGCAACTACTGGAAATCGCACAATCTGGCGGAGTTGCCGGACGGCTTGCTGGACGTGCTGATTGACGCCATTGGCAAGCTGCCGTCGCCGCAATGCGAAATCTTCTTCGGTCTGATCGGGGGGCAAACAGCCTCTGTTCCGGTTGAGGCCACGGCCTATCCGAGTCGTAACACGAAATACGTCATGAACGTGCACGGACGCTGGAGCGACGCGAGGGAAGACGAGCGGTGTATCGGCTGGGCGCGCGATTTCTTCGAGGCGGCTGCGCCTTTTGCGCTGGGCAGCGTGTACGTCAACTTCCTGACGCAGGACGAGAGCGAGCGGATCGGTGCGGCCTATGGTCCGAACTACGACCGTCTGGTCGCGGTGAAGACCCGGTACGACCCGCACAACCTGTTCCGTCATAACCAGAACATCAAGCCTTCTGCGTCATAGCGGGCGCCTGGTGCGCACCCGTCGTCACCGATCCGGCATGCCAGGCGCGCGTCGTCACCGAAACGCGCGCGTTTCCTGCCGGCGTTACGGGGAAAGATGCGCCTACCCATGAAAACGAAAAATCGCATTGAATGCGTCTATTCATGCAGAACGGGATCGCAGCTCGCGCCAGGGCGTGGGGCGCCGGGCCTGCGCGAACCCGATCAGCGATGCGCGCGCATGTAGGCCTCGATTGCCGTCACGGCCGCGCGAACGTGCGGCTGCTTGCGCAGATCGCGGTGATAGACCAGATAGAACGGCTGAGTGGGGCCCACGATATCCGTTTCGACGCGAATGAGGTCGGTGTTTCGTGGGTCTTTCTCGAGGAATGCAGCAAGGCCCGCGCCTTGACGAACCGCTTCCACGATGGCTTCCATCGAACCTGAGCGGAACGCGAACCGCGTCGCGCCAAGCGTGCGCATCCATTGCTCGTGCGGCAGTCCTTTCCAGCGCTCGTCGAGTCCGACAAACGGATGCACCGACGCCTCACCCTTGCCGAGCCGACGCGTAGGCAGATGGCGCCGCACATAGTCTGAGGACGCGAACAGCGCGAACCGGAAACTGGCCAGGTGCTTTTCCACCAGCACATTCGACGTGGAGCGCGTGAGGCGAACGGCGATGTCGGCCTCACGCGCGGCCACATCGGCCATCCGGTTCTCTCCCACCAGTTCCAGATCGACCAGGGGATACGCCTCGCGGAACGCGAGCAGCGAGCGGGCGAGCGTGTGGGCCATGCCATCCGGGACGCTGATCCGCAGCGTCCCGGCCAGCATGGTTTGATCGCGGCGCAGCGCATCGAGTCCGTGCGCCAGCCCTTCGGCGAGCCGCACCATCCGCAACGCCTCCGGCTTCAACTCCGTGCCCGACTGGCTGCGATACACCAACTGGCAGCCCATCGCAGCTTCCAGCGCATCCAGCCGGCGTGCGGTCGTGGAGGTCGAAAGGCCTAGCGCCTTGCCCGCGGCGAGCAGGCTCCCGGCTCGATGCACCGCCAGAAGAATACGCAGATCGTCCCAGGAGAGTGTTTCCATATATGGGCATCAGCTTACCGTGATATTCCGTATACAGGAACATCCGGGATGCGCACACTCGACCCATGAAAATCATTCTGATTGGTGCGGGGCGGATCGGCAGCGCCGTGGCCTTCTGCCTAGCCAAAGCCGGCCATGACGTCGCAGTCGTGGCGCGAGGTGCGCGTCTCGCCACGCTGAGTCGTGACGGCGCAATCGTCGCCGTTGACGGGCAACGCATGCCGGTCAAGGTCGAGGCGGCGTTCGATCCGGCCATCCCCTACGATCTGGCGATCGTCACCGTCCCCGAACACCAGCTCGCCCCGCTTCTGCCGGCGTTATCGGCGAGCCGCGCGAACACCATCCTGCTGATGTTCAATACGTTTCAAGGCACCGAACCCTATCGGACCCTCGTAGGCGCCGAACGCTTCGCCTTCGGGTTCCCGAATATGTCGGCTTATCTGGTGGACCAGCGGCTACGCTTTCGGGTGGATGGCCCCGGCATGGTGACGACGATGTCAAACGCCGTGCTGGCGAAACGCTTCAAGGAGGCCGGGATGCCGTGCGAGGTGGAGGAAGACATGGACGCATTCCTCCGAAGTCACGTCGCGCTTGTGGTGCCGCTTTTTCTCGCGGCATTGCTCACGTGGCGGCGAGCTACCCAGCTCACATGGTCCGAGGCAAGACAGCTTGAGGTTGCATGGACGGAAGGTTTCGAACTGGTCCGCGGCCTGGGCCACACGCCGAAGCCTCGCCTGCTCGCGACGCTTTTGCATATGCCGTCGTTCGCGCGCACGGGTGTGTTGTGGCTTCTGAGTCGCTCGCGGCCCGTCAAGGATCTCGGTGAGTTCGGCCCAACGGAGACGCGCGCGCTGATCGATGCGATGGCGGCAGCCGCGCCCGGCAAAACCCCGCGCTTGCTGGCGCTTCGACCTTAGCTTGCGAAGGGCGGCTAGCCATTCTCAACGCGCCATCGATGAACGGAGTGGGCGAATGTCCCTTGAAGGTCGTCTCGCGCTAGCTGTTCAGGGCGAGGTGTTAGCGCGTACTCCGATGCATCCTCATTCCTCGAGCATCGCCCGCATATCGACGGTGCGCGCATTCGTGTTGCTACGGCGTTTCGCCATCCACATCATGAAGGTGATGAAGCTGCCGAACACCACGATGATCCAGGGCACCGGCAGCTTCGCCGTGAGCAGAATCGCATAGAGACCCAGCATTAGCAGCACCGCCAGATTCTGGTTGAAATTCTGCACGGCGATGGAATGCCCCGCGGACAGCAACGTCGCGCCGCGATGCTGCAGCAGGGCATTCATCGGCACAATGAAAAATCCCGACAGCGCGCCGAGCAGGATCATCAGCGGATAGGCGAGCACGATATAGATCGGCGCCACAAACGGACCGACGCGAATGCCCATGCCCGGTGGAAACAGTCCCTTGCTGTAGAACGCCATGGCGATTGCGACCGCGCCGGTAATGATGCCGACCGGCAGCACCTTCAGCGAACTGCGCAGCGGCACCAGCGTCGCGGCGGCGACCGCGCCGACGGCGATGCCGAGTCCCGTGATGCCCTGCATGACGGCCGCCTTCGAGAGCGACAACCCAAGGTTCACGTCGGCCCACTTCAGCACCAGCAACTGCAGCGTCACCGCGCCGCCCCACATCAGCGTGGTCACCCACAGCGCGATCTGCGCGAGCTTGTCGGCCCACAGCACGTTGAAGCAGTGCGTGAAATCGCCGACCAGCTTCTTCGGTTCCTTGAGGCGGTTCGGATAGCGCGCGCCCGTATCGGGGATGCCCACGTTGATGACGGCGGCGATCGCATAGGTCAGCATGACGGCGAGCATCGCCAGGTCGGCCGCGGAACGGATCAGCGGCAGGTGCGCGTGCGCGACAAAGTGAGTCGCATAGGTGCTGATCAGCGCGCCGCCGAGCATGGTGCCGACGATCGTCGACAGCACGGTGGCGGACTCGAGCCACGCGTTCGCCGCGACCAGCCGGTCGGCGGGCAGCAATTCAGTCAGGATGCCGTATTTGGCGGGGGAGTAGGCCGCCGCGCCGAAGCCGACCACGCCATAGGCGATCATCGGATGCACGCCGGCGATCATCATCAGGCAGCCGCTCGCCTTGAGCGCGTTCGAGACGAACATCACATGGCGTTTTTGCAGCGCATCGGCGAACGCACCGACGAACGGCGCCAGCAGCACGTACGACACTGTGAAGAAAATCTGCAGCATGGGCGTGACCCAGGCCGACGAGCGGATCACCGAGAGCAGTGCAATCGCCGCGATCAGCAGCGCATTGTCGGCGAGCGACGACACGAACTGCGCCGCGATGATCGTATAGAAGCCTTTTTTCATTAAGCAGTTCGGGATGCTGCGCGGGATCTCGCGCCGGATTGGATGACAGCGTGTACGACGGTGCGACGAAAATCGAGTCCGGCGCGGCCTGTGGCTTTGTAGCATGAAGCGGCGTTGCATGCAGGGGCGCCGCGCAGGCACCGCTGCATGCAAGGGTTTAGGCCGGTACCGTTGCCAGGCGCTACCGGCTACCGGTTACCGGCCGCCGGTGCCAGGCGCCAACAAAAAAGCGGCCGAAGCCGCTTTGCACCCGTTGCAGCCTTACGCCGCTTGCTGCCTGGTACGGCTGTAGCGCGAGAGGATCGGCACCATCTGGGCGTACAGCTTCGGATTGCCCGCGACGATTTCGCCGATGTGCAGGAAGTCCGAATCGCCCGTGTAGTTACCCACCAGACCGCCCGCTTCGGTGATCAGCAGGCTGCCGGCAGCCATGTCCCATGCGTGCAGGCCCTGTTCGAAGAAGCCGTCCAGGCGGCCCGCGGCGACGTTCGCCAGATCCAGCGCAGCCGCGCCCGGGCGGCGCAGGCCGGCGCAGGCTTCGGTCATTTCCTTGAAGAGGCGGCCGTAGGCGTCGAGGCCGTCGGTTTCGCGGAACGGGAAGCCCGTGCCGATCAGGCCGTCGGCCAGACGGTCGCGACGGCCCACACGGATGCGGCGGTCGTTCAGGAACGCGCCGCGGCCGCGCGAGGCGGTGAACAGGTCGTTGCGGTTCGGATCGTAGACGACGGCTTGCGTCACGATGCCCTTATGCGCCAGAGCGATCGACACGCAGTAGTACTGGAAGCCGTGGATGAAGTTCGTGGTGCCGTCGAGCGGGTCGATGATCCACTGGTACTCGGACTCGTTGTCCGACTTGCCGGATTCTTCGGCGAGGATGGCGTGATCGGGGTAGGCGGTCTTCAGCGTGTCGATGATTGCCGCTTCCGATGCCTTGTCGACCTCCGTGACGAAATCGTTGTGTTGTTTCTTGCTGACCTGGACCAGGTCGAGATCGAGCGAGGCCCGGTTGATGATCTGCGCGGCGCGGCGGGCGGCCTTGACGGCGATGTTGAGCATGGGATGCATGAGCCTGGATCCTTGTGCCGGGGCAGCGCGGCTGCTTACCGGTAATGAGCTGAAAATGAACTGGATATCAGTTGAAACAGCGCAGCTGAAACAACACGGAACGACCGCTGGACAGGCGTTCCGTCGACGGAGACGAATTGGATAAGAACGAGGCGCTGGTACGAAACTGGCGCGAATAGCCGTGATTTTACCCGACTCCGGGGTTCTCCGGCAGCACGCCGCGCGATGCCGGTAGGTTCGCGAGCCGGTTGGCGCTACCATACGGTCTTTAGCTCCCCATTTTCATCGTGGCCAACACCCACACGCCCCACACTCCGCCTTCGTCCGAACTCTGCGCGCCGGACAGCGCCGCGCCCGTGCGCGGCGGTTTTACCTCGACCCGCTTCGTGCTCGTCGAGCCCAGCCATCCCGGCAACGTAGGGGCGGCGGCGCGGGCGCTGAAAACAATGGGTTTTTCACGCCTCGTGCTGGTCGCGCCGCGCGTGCCGCATGTGCAGTCCGATCCCGAGGCGATCGCCATGGCCAGCGGCGCGGACGACGTGCTGGCCGGCGCGCATATCGTGCCGACGCTGGCGGATGCGCTCAATGGCGTCTCCTGGTCGGTGGCACTGACGGCGCGCTCGCGCGAATACGGGCCGCCCCAGCTCGTGCCGCGCGCGGCCGCCGCGCACGCGCGCGAGCACGCGGTGCATGGCGAGATTGCGCTGGTGTTCGGCAATGAGCGGACCGGTTTGTCGAACGAGGACGTCGAGCGGTGCAGCGCGCTCGCGCATATTCCGGCCAATCCGGCCTACAGCTCGCTCAATCTGGCGCAGGCCGTGCAGGTGCTGGCGTACGAGTTGCGCCTCGCGTATCTCGGTCTGGGCGGTGGTACTGGCGCGCCTGCAGGCAACGGCCGCGGCGTTGAAGGGCAGGGCGCGGCGGCCGCTTCGCTCGCGCAGAGCGACGACATCGAAGGCATGTACGCGCACCTGGAAGACGCACTCGTCGCGCTCGAGTTTCTCGATCCGGCCAATCCGAAGAAGCTGATGTCGCGTCTGCGGCGCCTGTTCGCCCGCTCCGGGCTCGAACGCGAAGAGGTCAACATCGTGCGCGGGATCGCCAAGCACATCCTGCTGAAGGTGAAGCAGCCGGAAGACGGCACGCCCTGAAGCCGGCTTGGGTTCGTGCGGATGCGCCGTTGCCGACCTTGCCGGCAACGGGGGCATCCGGCAGCTTTCGCGCAATCGCCCTACAATCCTCGAAATCCTATAAGCAAAGCTGCCGGTCTGCTAACCGGCAGTGTTCCGTCGTGCGCCGTCAGGCGGCGACGGTTTCCCGTCCCTACGAAAGCGTCACTGCCATGTTCACGAGACTTCGCGAAGACATTGCCACGATCCGCGAGCGCGATCCCGCCGCCCGCAGCGCCTGGGAAGTGCTCACGTGTTATCCGGGCCTGCATGCGCTCGTGCTGCACCGGCTGGCGCACGCCTTGTGGCGGGGCAAACGCCGCTGGCTGGCGCGCTGCGTGTCGCAGACGGCGCGTTTTCTGACGGGCATCGAGATCCACCCGGGCGCGACAGTCGGCCGCCGCGTGTTTATCGATCACGGTATGGGCGTGGTGGTCGGCGAGACGGCGGAAATCGGCGACGACTGCACGATCTATCAGGGCGTGACGCTCGGCGGCACCTCGCTGACGCGCGGGGCCAAACGGCATCCGACGCTCGAGCGCGGCGTGATTGTCGGTGCGGGCGCCAAGGTGCTCGGCGGCTTTACGATCGGCGCGGAGGCAAAAATCGGTTCGAACGCGGTGGTCGTCAAGCCGGTGCCGGCAGGCGGCACGGCGGTGGGCAATCCGGCGCGCGTGATCGTGCCGGCGGCGGTGCCGGTGACGGCCACGGCCGGCTGTGATGCAAAGCCCGCGCCCGAACGCGCCGCATTCTGCGCGTATGGCATCACGCCGAACGCGGACGATCCGGTGTCGCTCGCCATCCACGGCCTGATCGATCAGGCAGCGAACCAGTCGCAACGCATCGACGAGATCGTCGCCGCGCTGGAGCGGCTCGGCACCCGCCTCGAGGCGCTGCAAGGCGCGGACGCGGCGCTGCTCGATTTGCGGCGTTTGTCCGCGGCGATTGCAGGGAAAGCAGAGGGTGTGGCGCTCGAACGCTGAGGGCGTGGGCGGTACCCGTCCGTTAGCGCAATGAACAGGTCAACGCGCGCCGCCGCCGTCAATCGAGCGGCAATGCCCGGAGTCCGTCGGCGTCGATGCGCAGATAGCCGCCACGGTGCTCGCCGTGGTCGAAATCCCAGTCGGGCAGCACCCAGCGCGTGCCGCCGGGCTCGCGATGGCGAGCCGGCCGGTGCGTGTGGCCATGCACGAGGGTTGTCGTCCCGCTCTCCTTGAACAGCGCGGCCACGCCTTCGGGCGTCACGTCATACTTGGGCGACACCGGCCGCGAGCGGCCTTCCTGGCTCGCCGAACGCATCCGTTCCGCGAGCGCCCGGCGCCATCTGAACGGCGAGGCGAGAAACAGCATCTGGGCGAAACGGCAGCGCGCGAAACGGCGAAACCGCAGATAGGCGCGATCCGCCGTGCAGAGTGCGTCGCCGTGCGCGAGCGTGATGCGCGTGCCGAACGCGGTGATCACGAACGGATCGGGCAACCAGATTGCACCGGCCGCTTTCATGAAGCGCTTGCCGAGCAGGAAATCGCGATTGCCGTGCATGATGTAGAGCGCGATGCCGCGCTCGGACAGCGTGTGCATCAATGCCGCCATGCGCGCGACGAACGGCTCGCTCAGCATGTCGTCGCCGATCCAGTACTCGAACAGGTCGCCGAGAATGAAAACGGAATCGGCTTCTTCCGCGGTGACGCGCACGAAGTGTTCGAACGCGGCGACCGTGTGCGGGATCGCCTCGCTCAGATGCAAATCCGAAATGAAGAACAGCGGGCGTGCGCCATGCGGGCGTTTGCCCTCGCCAGGCACGCCCGCGGCGACGCTTCGCAGCGGCGTTTCTTGCAGCATTGAAGGGTGCCTGATTTGAATTGCTGTGAGTGCGCGGTCTTTTGATCCGGCGAGGCAAGCGCCGGCCGGATCAAAAGACCGTACCACGCGCAGGTTGGCCCGGCTCGCGCCGGACCCAACCCAGCGAGTCATGCGGTGCCTTAGCGCCGACAGCACGGCCGGCGCACAGCCCAATGCCTACGCGACTTACTCGACGATAACCGCTTTCTCGATGATCACGTCGTCGGCCGGCACGTCCTGATGGAAGCCCTTCGAACCGGTCTTCACCTTCTTGATCTTTTCGACGATGTCGAGACCGTCCACCACCTTGCCGAACACCGCGTAACCCCAGCCTTGCGGCGTCGGCGACGAGTGGTTCAGGAAGTCGTTGTCGTTGACGTTGATGAAGAATTGCGCCGTCGCCGAATGCGGGTCGTTGGTGCGTGCCATCGCGATCGAGCCGTTGACGTTCTTCAGACCGTTGTTCGCTTCGTTGGTGATCGGCGCTTCGGTCGGCTTTTGCTTCATGCCGGGTTCGAAACCGCCGCCCTGGATCATGAAGCCGTCGATCACGCGGTGGAACACCGTGTTGTCGTAGTGACCGGCCTTCACGTAGTTGAGGAAGTTCTCAACCGACTTCGGTGCTTTCTCGGCGTCCAGTTCGAGTTTGATGACGCCGTGATTCGTGTGCAGTTCGACCATGATGGAATCCTTTGATGAACAGGTGGGTGAAAGGCGCGGCGCATCGCATGGAGTGGATGGGGCCGCGCCGGGGCATGCATGGCGCAGGGGGCGGCGATCGCCAGGATCGCCGGGGCGTGCACCTGCTAGTTTACTTGCTGACGACGGTCGCCGATTCGATCACGATCGGCGTTTGCGGCACGTCGGCCATCGGGCCGCGCGTGGTGGTGGGCGTGCCTTCGATCTTCTTCACGACATCCATGCCGGCGGTCACCTTGCCGAACACGGCGTAACCGTTGCCGTCCTGGCCCGGATAGTCGAGGCCGGCGTTATCCGCGGTGTTGATGAAGAATTGCGCCGTGGCCGAATCCGGGTCGCTGGTGCGCGCCATCGCGATCGTGCCGACTGCGTTCTTCAGGCCGTTGCGGCTCTCAAGCGGGATCGGCGCGCGCGTCGGCTTTTCCGCGTAGCTCTGCGTGAAGCCACCGCCCTGGATCATGAAGCCGGGAATCACGCGGTGGAAAATCGTGCCGCTGTACTGGCCGGCCTTCACATAGTCGAGGAAGTTCGCGACCGTCTTCGGTGCCTTCTCGGGGTACAGCTCGACGCGGATGTCGCCGTCCGTGGTCTTGAAGAGGACGGACGGATGCGCAGCCGGCGTAGCGGACTGGGCAAAAGCGGGTGCGTTCGCGATCAGGGCGGCGCTACCGAGCGCCAGCATCAACCATTTCATGAAGATCCTCAGGGTGGAAAAAAACGTTGGCGATCAGTGGGCTTATTGCGACGGCGCCATATACGGCGGCTGGGCGAGCGAACCGTTCGGGCCGCCGAACTGGAAGCTCGGCGATTCCGTAATGTTCGAGGTGGCGCGGTTCGTGTAGTCGTCCGGCGCGGCAACCTTCTTGACCGGCTTCTCGCTGCTCTTCGGCGGCGAGATGATCTTCTGGATATCCGCGAGGCGCTGCTGCGTCGGACCGGTGGCCTGGCCGAGGTCGTGCGCGCGCTGGTAGGCCGAGTCGGCGAGGCGCAGGTACAGGTCGCCGAGATTTTCGTAGGCGAGACCGTAGTTGGGGTTTGCCTTGGTCGCGGTTTCGAGTGCTTCGCGGGCTTCCGTATAGCGGCCGTGCTTCGCGTACAGCGCAGCCAGGTTGTTGTACGGCTCAGGCAATTCCGGGTAAGTCTGCGTCAGCGCGATGAAAGCGTTGATCGCTTCGTCGTCGCGGTTCAGGTGAGCCAGGATGGTGGCGCGCTTGAACTGCGCCTGTGCGTCGCGCGGATTCGAGGCAATGCGTGCGTCGAGTTGCGTGAGCGCGGCGTTCCAGTTTTTTTGCTCGATCGAGGTGTCGATTTCCGGTGTGCCGTCGCGCACGGCCGGGCCTTGCGCCGTGACGGGCGTCTTCTGCGCATACGCGGAGGCGCCCGGCAATAGCATGACGGCGAGGCCGCACAGGGCCGTCGCGGCGAGGGTCGCGGCGCTTCGCGCGCGGCCGCTGGAAGGTTTCATAGGCTCAGGTCTGGATGTTATACTCCGACCCATTCTAACAAAAGGTCTGCGCGTTCCGTCGAACCACAGACTGTCTTTTCGCCACTCGTGGTCGTCTCCGCCTTGATCGCAGCCTGACCGCCGCATTAGGTGCACCGGTTTGCTTTGCTGCTGTTGTATGTGCCATACCCGCCATGCCTGTTTTGTCTGGAGCGGGCACGGCGCGCACGAAACACATTGCGGATTTCTTTCGGCCCACGCATCGTCTCTATGGAATCACTGCGCATCTACAACACGCTCGCGCGTGACAAGCAAACTTTCGTGCCGCTGCAAGAGGGCGTCGTACGGATGTACGTCTGCGGGATGACGGTGTATGACTACTGTCATATCGGTCACGCACGCGTGATGGTTGTGTTCGACATCGTGCAGCGTTGGCTGCGTACGCTCGGCTACAACGTGACCTACGTGCGCAATATTACCGATATCGACGACAAGATCATCCGCCGCGCGGTCGAGAACGGCGAGACGATCAAGTCGCTGACCGATCGCTTCATCGCGGCGCTGCATGAAGATGCGGACGCACTCGGCATCGAGCGGCCCGACCGCGAACCGCGCGCCACGGACTATATTCCGCAGATGCTCGGCATGATTGAAAAGCTCGAGGCCAACGGCTACGCGTATCAGGCCGGTGACGGCGACGTGAATTACGCCGTGCGCAAATTTTCTGGTTACGGCAAGCTATCGGGCAAATCGCTCGAAGACCTGCGGGCCGGCGAGCGTGTCGCGGCTAACGACGCGAAGCTGGACCCGCTGGATTTTGTCCTGTGGAAACAGGCCAAGCCCGAGGAGCCGGCGGACACGGGTTGGGATTCGAAATACGGGCGCGGCCGTCCAGGTTGGCACATTGAATGCTCGGCGATGGGCTGCACGTTGCTCGGCGACCATTTCGACATTCATGGCGGCGGGCAGGACCTGCAGTTTCCGCACCACGAAAACGAAATCGCGCAAAGCGAAGGCGCGACAGGTCAAACGTTTGTCAATTACTGGATGCACAACGGCTACGTTCAGATCGACAATGAGAAGATGTCGAAGTCGCTCGGCAACTTCTTTACGATCCGCGAAGTGCTGGCGCAGTACGATGCCGAAGTCGTGCGCTTTTTCATTGCGCGAGCGCACTACCGTTCGTCGCTGAACTATAGCGACACGCATATCGACGACGCGCGCAACGCTCTCACGCGCCTGTACACGTCGTTGAAGCATGTGACGCCGGACGAGGCCGAACTCGACTGGAACGAAGCGCACGCGCAGCGTTTTCGCGCGGCAATGAACGACGACTTCAACACGCCGGTGGCAGTGTCGGTGCTGTTCGAGTTGGCAAGTGAGGTCAATCGCACGCGCGATGCCGCGCTGGCCCGACAACTGCGTGCGCTTGCGCGCATCGTCGGACTGCTCGGCCGTGAGCCGCGTGCGTTCCTGCAGCAGGCTGCGGGCAGCGCGAGTGAAGGCGCGCTCGGCGCCGCCGCGATCGAAGCAAAGATCGCCGCGCGCGTGGCCGCCAAGCAGGCGAAGGACTATGCGGCAGCAGACCGGATTCGGGCCGAATTGCTCGAAGCCGGCGTTGCACTTGAAGACAAACCCGGCGGGTTGACCGAGTGGCGGCGCGTGTGAGCGCACCTCGTACTTCCCTTTGATCGACTCGCCAGGCAGGAGGCAGGATGGCAACGGCCACGAAGACGCTGGCTAAACGGGCTGCGTCTCAAACAGGCGCGGCAGCCGCAGTGAAATCGACGCGCACGCGCAGCGGCAGCGCGGCGAAAGCAGCGTCGGCATCGCCGGCATTGGCTAAGGTCGCCGGCAAGACAGGCAGTACCGCAAAAAAGACCGCCGTGAAGCGCGCGCTCAACGGTGCGTCTGCGCATGCGCCGAAGCTCGCCAAGGGGGCGAAAGCGCCGCGCGTGTCGCGTGCGAAACATCATGGCGGTAACGGCGCCGTGCCGGCCGAACGCGTCGACGACGCGCAGGAACTCGCGCGCGACGACCTGCATGAAGGCGAAGTTGTCCGCAAGACGCGTGTCCTCGACGACGCGGATGTCGCCGTGGCGGTGCAGGTGGGCGGCCTGACGCCGGAAGTTACGCGCCCCGCGTACTGGGACAAGGCCTGCGCCGATCTCGTCAAGCGCGACCGCATCCTCAAGAAACTGATTCCGAAATTCGGTCCGGTGCATCTGCTGAGCCGCGGTGATCCGTTCGTCACGCTCGCGCGTTCCGTCGTGGGGCAGCAAATCTCGGTGGCCTCGGCGCAGGCTGCGTGGCAGCGTGTCGAAAGCGCCTGTCCGAAGCTCGTGCCGCAACAGTTCATCAAGCTCGGCCAGGACAAGCTGATGGCATGCGGCCTGTCGAAGCGCAAGGCGGAATACATTCTCGATCTGGCCGAGCACTTCGTTTCCGGTGCGTTGCACGTGGGCAAGTGGACCTCGATGGAAGACGAGGCGGTGATCGCCGAGCTCACGCAGATCCGCGGCATCGGCCGCTGGACCGCGGAGATGTTTCTGATCTTCAATCTGTCGCGCCCGGACGTTCTGCCGCTCGACGACCTCGGCCTGATCCGCGCAATCAGCCTCAACTATTTCAGCGGCGAACCGGTGACGCGCAGCGAAGCGCGTGAGGTGGCCGCGAACTGGGAACCGTGGCGTACGGTCGCAACCTGGTATATGTGGCGTAGTCTGGATCCGTTGCCGGTGGATTATTGAGTGCCCAAGCCTGACGCTTCGCGCCAGGCCCCACAAGGGGGCGGCAAGCGAACTTGGGGCGGCCCGGTGTTTTCTTGCGGAATCTAGTTTGATGTGATGCTGCCTCTATGCTATCGATTTTTATGAGTCGATAGTTTCGAGGTAGTTTTGACAGCGGCGGTCGCGGTTAGAATACGCGCTGCCTGGTAAGTCCAAGGATTAAAACCAATGAAGACCACTTTTCTGGATTTCGAGCAGCCGATCGCGGAACTCGAAGCGAAGATCGAAGAATTGCGCTTCGTGCAGGACGATTCGGCCGTCGATATTTCGGAAGAAATCGAGCGGCTGTCCAAGAAGAGTCAGCAGCTCACCAAGGATCTCTACGCCAACCTGTCCCCGTGGCAGGTTTCGCAAATTGCCCGTCATCCGCAGCGCCCATACACGTTCGATTACGTGGCCGAACTGTTCACCGATTTCCACGAACTGCACGGCGACCGTGCGTTCGCGGACGATCTGGCGATTGTCGGCGGCTTTGCGCGTTTCAACGGTCAGGCGTGCATGGTGATCGGCCACCAGAAGGGGCGCGACACCAAGGAGCGCTCGCTGCGCAACTTCGGCATGCCGCGTCCGGAAGGCTATCGCAAGGCCGAACGTTTGATGCGTCTCGCCGAAAAATTCGGCTTGCCGCTCTTCACGTTTATCGACACGCCGGGCGCTTATCCCGGCATCGGCGCGGAAGAGCGCGGCCAGTCGGAAGCCATTGGCCGCAATCTGTACGTGATGGCCGAACTGAAAACGCCGATCATCTCGACGATCATCGGTGAAGGCGGTTCGGGCGGCGCGCTGGCTATCGCCGTGGGCGACAGTGTGCTGATGCTGCAATTCTCGACCTACTCGGTGATCTCGCCGGAAGGCTGCGCGTCGATTCTGTGGAAGAGCGCGGCGAAGGCGCCGGAAGCGGCCGAAGCGCTGGGCCTCACCGCGCATCGTCTGAAGGCGCTCGGCCTGATCGACAAGATCGTCAACGAGCCGCTCGGCGGCGCGCATCGCGATCCGAAGGGCATGGCCGCCATGTTGCGCCGCGCGCTGGCCGATTCGCTGCGTCAGTTCCAGGGCATGAGCGTTCCGGACCTGCGTCAACGCCGCTTCGACCGGCTGATGTCGTACGGCAAGTTCAAGGAAACGACGCCGGGCGCATAAGCCGGCCGTACTCCACACTCCAGGGCGCTTAGCGCCGCCGCGCCGTGACCCACCCCGCTGACTCTCCCGCCGACCGCCTCGTTCTCGAGGCGGTCGGCGCAGCGCTTTCTGCGCTGTCTCCGTCTGCTCGCTCCGGGCATGCGGCAGACGCACGCGTGGCGATCGCATTCAGCGGCGGTATCGACTCCAGCGTATTGCTCGACGCCGCGGTGCGCGTCGCCGGCCCGGCGCGTTGCATCGCGCTGCATGTTCATCACGGTCTCAGTCCTCACGCCGATCACTGGCTCGCGCACTGCGAGGCGTTCGCGCGCGAGCGTGGCATCGCGTTTGCGGCAGAGCGTGTCGAGGTTGTGTGCGAGGCGGGCGTGAGCGTCGAGGCGGCTGCGCGCGAGGCGCGTTATCGTGCGCTCGACGCGCTGTGTGCGCAGCACGGCGCGAGCACGCTGTGGCTCGCGCAGCATGCCGACGATCAGGCCGAAACGGTGCTGCTGCAGTTGCTGCGCGGAGCCGGGCTGGCCGGTCTTGCCGCGATGGCCCACGAGTACTTGCCCGCCGGCGCCACGGTGACGCGCGTGCGGCCGCTGCTGCGATTGTTGCGCGCGCAACTAGAGCAGTACGCGGCGGGGCGAGGGCTGAAGTGGGTCGACGACGAATCGAATGCGGATACCCGCTATGCGCGCAATGCCTTGCGCCATGACGTGCTGCCCACGCTGTCCGTCCATTTTCCGGGCTTTCGCGATGCGCTGGCGCGGACGGCGGGCCATGCGGCGTCCGCGCAACGTCTGCTCGACGAACTGGCGCGTCTCGACATGCAGACCGTCGCGGACGACGTGAGCCACGCGCTTTCACGCGACGCACTGCTCGCACTCGACGACGATCGCGCGCTGAACCTCCTGCGTTTCTGGATGCGCTCAGTAGGGTTGCCGGCGCCATCCACCGCGCGTCTCACGGATGCCTTGCGGCAACTGCGCGAAGCCGGCGAGGGCCACAGCCTGCGCGTCGATCATGCGGGGCAGGCGTTGCGCAGCTATCGCGGGCAGATTTACTGGGAAGCGGGCGACAGCGCCGAGGCCGCCGACGAGACCGCATTCGTTGCGCGTGCCGTGAGCGAGCTTGCCTGGCAGGGCGAAACAATCTGGCGTTTGCCGCAATGGCGCGGCACCTTCGTGTTTGCCGAGGCCGCCGCTCACGACCCTGACGCCGTGCCAGTTGCGCTCCTCAGCGCGGCGCCGCTCACGGCGCGCTCGCGCAGCGGCGGCGAGCGCATGCGCAGCAGTGCGCAGGGCCCGGGCCGCACGCTCAAGAACCTGTTCCGGGAGCGCGGCGTGCCGGCGTGGAAGCGCGACGTGCCGCTGCTGTTCGCGGGCGACACGCTGCTGTTCGTGCCGCTGCTCGGCGTGAACCGCGCGGCCTGGCCTACGCCGGACGCCGCCGGCGCAGACGCCGGCACCGGCACTCCCGATGCGAAAGCACGCTACGTGCGGATCGACTGGCGCGACGATCTGCTGATCGCCTGACCGACCGGTCGGGCACTTGCGGCGAAGCTCCGAAACCGCGTCGCAAGACGATCCACGGTGCCTCGGAGCAGGGCGCAACCCCTTGGCGCACAAGCCTTTGCAACGCTCATTGCCGGGTTTTTGGCTTGTCTTTTTGCGCCCGATCGGGTACGTTAACTTGTTTGCCCGAAGCCGCTATTGCCGTCATTTTGATGCGCTTTTGCTGTTTTCCGGCCGTTTTCTGTGTTTCCCGGCGACCATAAGCCACCGGGGAGCCGCCAGCCAGCGGCCTTTGGCGATTCCTCGCGGGCAAATCCGCGCGTGCTGCACGTGCGCTGCATCTACGCCGCTATCCTTCACACTTCGCCGTCGTTCCTGAAACGTTGAGCTCTTGTGCCTTGGTGCGGTCGTCTCCAGCGCGGCAGCGCGGTTACTTCTCCAGTTCAGAACGACAATGGCACTCATCGTACATAAATACGGCGGTACTTCGATGGGCTCGGTCGAGCGCATCAAGAACGTCGCGAAGCGGGTCGCGAAATGGCACAAGGCCGGTCACAAGATGGTCGTCGTGCCCTCGGCGATGTCCGGCGAAACCAACCGCTTGCTCGGCCTCGCGAAAGACATTTCGGCCCAGCCGAGCCCACGCGAGCTCGACATGATTGCCGCCACCGGCGAGCAGGTCAGCTCGGGCCTGCTCGCCATCGCGCTGCAGGAAGCGGGCGTCGACGCGGTCAGCTACGCCGGCTGGCAAGTGCCGGTCAAAACCGACAGCGCCTTCACCAAGGCACGCATTAGCGAAATCGACGGCGAGCGCGTACTGCGCGATCTCGAAGCGGGCAAGGTGGTGGTGATTACCGGCTTCCAGGGGATCGACCCGGAAGGCCATATCACCACGCTCGGCCGCGGCGGTTCGGACACTTCGGCAGTGGCCGTCGCGGCCGCGCTGAAAGCGGACGAGTGCCTGATCTATACGGACGTGGACGGTGTCTACACCACCGACCCGCGCGTGGTTGAAGAAGCGCGCCGGCTCGACCGCGTGACGTTCGAAGAAATGCTGGAGATGGCCAGCCTGGGGTCGAAAGTGTTGCAGATCCGCTCGGTGGAATTCGCCGGCAAATATCAGGTGAAGACGCGTGTCCTGTCGAGCCTGACCGATCCGCTGATCCCGCTCGAAGCCGAAATGACTTCGGGCACCCTGATTACTTTTGAAGAAGACGAGACCATGGAAAAAGCAGTCATCTCGGGCATCGCGTTTCAGCGCGACGAAGCACGTATCGCCGTGATGGGTGTACCCGACAAGCCGGGCATCGCCTACCAGATCCTCGGGCCGGTGGCGGATGCGAACATCGACGTCGACATGATCATCCAGAACCAGAGCGTCGAGGGCAAGACGGCCTTCACGTTCACGGTGGGCCGCGGTGACTATCAGCGCGCCATGGATATCCTCTCGGGCCAGGTGAAGGACCATGTGAAGGCCGAGCAGGTGCTGGGCGATCCGAAGGTGTCGAAGGTCTCGGTGGTCGGCGTCGGCATGCGTTCGCACGTGGGCATCGCGAGCACGATGTTCCGCACGCTGTCGGAAGAGGGCATCAACATCCAGATGATCTCCACCTCCGAAATCAAGATCTCGGTGCTGATCGACGAGAAGTATATGGAGCTCGCCGTGCGCGCGCTTCACAAGGCATTCGAACTGGATCACGCGTAATTTGCCTTGAAAAGCGGGGCGCATAACGGGGTGTCAACGGTGTGCACGACACCGTCCTGTTTGCGCTTCAGGCGCTGCTTCATGCCTTCGTTGCGGCGTATGTGAACAAATTGCGTCGACGATGAGGAATCTGGCACAAAAAATGTGCCACAGACATTGACCTTCGCGGTTCGGGCCGCTATTATCTTGGCTTCGTCGCGCTGACTCCCTGCGCGACCGAAAGTTTGGGAGACGTGGCCGAGAGGTCGAAGGCACTCCCCTGCTAAGGGAGCATCTGGGCCAAAACCTGGATCGAGGGTTCGAATCCCTCCGTCTCCGCCAGCAATGGCGGCGGAACCCCAAGAGATCGCGGTCTCTTGGGGTTTTGTTTTTTCCGCGACCGTTTTTGATTCGGGTGAGTCGCGTCAGCTTTAAATTCAGGTTGAGGCGCGGACGAAATGTCTTCGCATAGGGTAAGCGCGAATATGTTTCGGATGCCGAAGCAAATGCATCGCGAGCAACGGTTGGAGGTCTGCGCAACGCATCCAGCCGTGAGGACGCAAACCTTGTCGCATAGGGGCTGCGCACGATCCGGCGCCTAAAATCCTCACCCCAGGTGTTACCGGCGAGGGCGCTTTTCACCGAAACATGGTCCCTTGTAACCAGACGTTACGTAGCGCTTCAGAGTACGACGTTATGCATCAGTTCTTACAAGTTTGAAATACGCAGACCTTCGCCTTGCGCTATATTTCAGCCAACAACACACACTTGTTAAAAGGTGAATTCCATGAAGTCCGCTCGTCTTGTTCCGCTTCTGATCGGGGTCCTCGCGCTGGGTGCGTCAGGTGCAGCAATGGCCGGCGTGAGCGTGGGTGTCAATATCGGCATTCCGGCGCCGGTGTATGTCGCGCCTGCTCCGTACTACGCACCGCCGCCCCCGCCGCCGCCCGTCGTCTATCAACCGGCTCCTGTGTATTACGGCGGCCCGTCGATCGTGATCGGCTGGCACGGTGACCGCTACTGGGACGGTCGTCGCTACTGGGCACGTGACGACTGGAATCGTCATCATGGTGGCTATGGTGGCGGTTACCATGGCGGCGGCGGTTATCACGACCATGGTCACTGGAATTAAGCTGTACAGCGCCTGTTTCTAGCGCGCAAAGCAAAAAACCGCCTGAAGGGCGGTTTTTTGTTGTCGTGCGTCAGGTTGAACACGCACGCACGGAGGCGCGGGCAGCGAAAAGCGGTTACGTTACTCCGCAACCGCAGCCATGCCGCCGACCACCGCGTTAAAGCCGCTATCGACGTGCAGAATTTCCGCCGTCACGCCGGCCGCGAGATCGGACAGCAGGAACGCTGCCGAATTACCGACCTGTTCGATCGTCACATTGCGCTTGAGCGGCGCATTGCCTTCGACGAAATCGAGAATCTTGCCGAAGCCCTTGATGCCGCTTGCCGCCAGCGTCTTGATCGGACCCGCCGAGATGCCATTCACGCGCACGCCTTTCGCGCCGAGCGACACGGCCAGATAACGCACGCTGGCTTCGAGCGAGGCTTTGGCGAGGCCCATGGTGTTGTAGTTCGGAATCGCCCGTTCGGCGCCGAGGTAGCTCAAGGTCAGAAGCGCTGCGTCCGGCGACAGCATCGGCAGGGCGGCTTTAGCGAGCGCGGGGAAGCTGTAGGCGGAGATGTCGTGCGCGATGCGGAAATTTTCGCGCGTCATGCCGTCGAGGAAGTCGCCGGCAATCGCTTCACGCGGTGCAAAGCCGATGGAGTGGACGAGGCCGTCGAGGCTGTCCCAGCGTTCCTTCAGCGAAGCAAACAGCGCTTCGATTTGCGCGTCGTCAGCGACGTCGCACGGGAAGACCAGATCGCTGCCGAATTCCGTTGCAAACTCGGTGATGCGGTCCTTGAAACGGTCGCCGACATACGTGAACGCCAGTTCTGCGCCTTCGCGCTTGCAAGCCTGCGCAATGCCGTATGCGATCGAACGGTTCGACAGCAGGCCGGTCAGCAAGATTCGTTTACCAGCGAGGAAGCCCATGAATTCTCCTAATGAAGTCAACGCGCCGCGAGCTCAGATGTGCGGGATCGCGCGGGATTATTGGGTAGAATTCTCTCACATTGCAACCGCCCACTGACCAACAAGGCCTCTATGACAACTGGCTCGCGACGGGTTCAAGCGCTTCAGGCAGGCTGGCGCATCATGATGGAAAGGATCTCGCGAGTCCGTTCGCCGGGTGTGCCGGGTTCGCTGGCGGCAACGCTGCTTGTCTTCTTCGGGGCCGGCGTGGGCTTGCTGGCGGCGCAATCCGCCAATGCCAGCTATGCCATTGCACAGTACGGCGAACCGAAGTATCCCCCAGGTTTCAAGCACTTCGATTACGTCAATCCGGATGCACCGAAGGGCGGTACGCTGGTGCTGGCCAATCCAAACCGGCAAACGAGCTTCGACAAATTTAATCCGTTCACGCTGCGCGGCAACGCGGCGCCGGGTATGGACTTTCTGTTCGAGAGTCTCGCAACCGGGAGTTCCGACGAAGTCGCCACCGAGTACGGCCTGTTGGCCGACGACATCCGCATCGCGCCGGACGGCCTCTCGACCACCTTCCACATCAATCCGCTCGCGCATTTTTCGAACGGCGATCCGGTGACCGCCGCCGACGTCAAGTTCTCCTTCGACACGCTCAAGAGTCCGCAGGCCGCGCCGGCCTACGCCTCGTATTTCGCCGATATCACGCGCGCCGTGGTGGTCGACGCGCAGACCATCCGCTTCGAGTTTCGTCAACGCAACCGCGAGTTGCCGTTGCTGGCGGGTGGCATTCCCGTGTTCTCGCACAAGTGGGGTGTGAAGCCCGATGGCACGCGTATTCCGTTCGATCAACTCACGTTCGAACCGCCAATCGGCAGCGGCCCCTATCTGATCGACAGCTATAGCAACGGCCGCACGATCACTTACCGGCGCAATCCGAATTACTGGGGCGCGGCGTTGCCGGTGCGGGTCGGCATGAACAACTTCGATCGCATTACCTACAAGCTGTACTCCGACGACACCGCGCGTCGCGAGGCCTTCAAGGCGGGGGAGTACGACGCCATGACGGAAATGGTCGCGCGCAACTGGGTACGGCGCGATGTCGGCAAGCCGTTCGACAATGGCGAGCTGATCAAGCGCGAGTTTCCGCAGCACAACGGCAACGGCATGCAGGGTTTCGTGCTGAACCTGCGCCGGCCGATGTTCCAGGATGTGCGCGTGCGCAAGGCGCTCGATCTCGCGCTGGACTTCCAGTGGCTCGACCGGCAACTGTTTTACAACCAGTACACGCGGATCGACAGTTATTTCGTGAATACCCAGTGGCAGGCCACCGGCATGCCCAGCGCGGGCGAGCTGGCCTTGTTGAACCCGTGGCGCCAACAGCTTGACCCGGCGGTGTTCGGTCCGCTGCCGAAACAGCCCGACACCGATCCCCCCAACTCGCTGCGCGCGAACCTGCTGCAAGCGCGGGCGCTGCTCGCCGAGGCCGGCTGGGTGTATCGCGACGGCGCGCTGCGCAATGCGAAGGGAGAGAAGTTCGAGTTCGAAATGCTGGACGACTCTTCGGGTGCCGCGGTGTGGCCGCCCGTGATGGCAACCTACCAGCGCAATCTCGCGAAGCTCGGGATTACCTTGAACTACCGCACCACGGATTTCGCGGTGTATCAGAAGCGCCTCGATGCATTTGAGTTCGACGCAACGATCATCAAGGTGCCCGATTCACAGGTGCCTGGCACCGACGTGCTGGAACAGTTCGGCAGCAAGTCAGCGGATATCTCCGGCTCAGGCAATCTGGGGGGAATCAGGTCGCCGGCCGTCGACGCCATTTTGCACGCGCTGGTTGGCGCACAAACGCTCGAGCAACTGACCGATGCGACCCACGCGCTCGACCGTGTGCTGATGCATGGCTATTATGTGGTCCCGCAATGGTATAGCTCGGTGTGGCGGGTGGCGTTCAAGCGCGGCATGGCCTGGCCCAAGACCTTGCCGCTGTACTATGACCCGGGTGACTGGATCCCGTCGAGCTGGTGGTTCACGCCACAGGCGGGGAAGTCCTGACGTCGCGTGGCGGTTCGTTGCCCGTCCCGTCCGTCATCTCAATGTTTTGCACTCGTGCATTGGAAACGCCGCCATGTGGAGCTACATCCTCAAACGCCTGCTGTTGATGATCCCGACTGTGCTCGGCGTATTGACGCTGACCTTTGCGGTGATCCAGTTCGTGCCCGGCGGCCCGGTCGAGCAGGCGGCGCATGAATTGCGCCGAGGCTCCGAAGGCGGTGTGCCGTTCGGGCTGCGCGCGCATAGCGGCGTCGACGCGCAGCAGATTGCGCAGCTCAAGGTGCTGTATGGCTTCGACAAGCCGCCGCTGGTGCGCTACGGGCTGATGCTCAAGCGCTTTGCGACCTTCGACCTGGGGCAGAGCTATTTCCGTCACCAGAGCGTCTGGTCGCTGGTGTTATCCAAATTGCCGGTGTCGATCAGTATCGGCCTGTGGACCTTCTTCCTGACGTATCTGATATCGGTGCCGCTCGGCATCGCCAAGGCGATACGCAACGGCTCGCACTTCGATCTCGTCACCAGTCTGATCGTGCTGATCGGCTATGCCATTCCGGGCTTCGTGCTCGGGGTGCTGCTGCTTGTGCTGTTCGGCGGCGGCTCGTTCCTGCAACTGTTTCCGCTGCGCGGCCTCACTTCGGATAACTGGGCCCAGCTAAGTTTCGGCGCCAAGGTCCTCGATTACCTGTGGCACATCACCTTGCCGATCGTGGCGTCGGTGGTGGGCAGTTTCGCGGTCATCACGATGCTGACGAAGAACGCCTTCCTCGATGAGATCCGCAAGCAATATGTGCTGACTGCGCGGGCCAAGGGACTCTCCGAGCGGCGCGTGCTCTGGAAGCATGTGTTCCGCAATGCTTCGCTGCCGCTGGTCGTCGGTTTTCCGGGCGCGTTCATTGGCGCGTTTTTTACGGGCAGTCTGCTGATCGAAACACTGTTCTCGCTCGACGGCCTCGGCTTGCTCTCGTATCAGTCCGTCATGCAGCGCGATTACCCGGTAGTGCTCGGCACGCTATATCTGTTCACGCTGATCGGCCTCGCCACCAAGCTGATCTCCGACCTGTGCTACGTCTGGGTCGATCCCCGCATTCAATTCGAACAACTGGAGCGCTGACTTGAGTCGAGCCCGCACCCGAGCCGATCTGACGCCGAGCACCGAGCCCGTCCGCGCGTTTGTGTCGCCGTCGCCAGCCCGCCGCGTCTGGCAGCGCTTTCGCAAGCAACGCCTCGGCTACTGGAGTCTGATCGTCTTTATCGTCGCGTTTGCTGCGAGCGTGGCTGCGCCGCTCTGGTCGAACGACAAGCCGGTGGTGGTCCGCTACGACGGGCAACTGTATTTCCCGCTGTTCAAGACGTATGCGGAGACGACCTTCGGCGGCGATTTTCCAACGCCGGCCGATTACCTCGACCCCTACGTGCGCGACCGTTTCAGCAAGCCGGGCAATTTCGCGCTCTATCCGCCGAATCCGTACTACTACGACACGCTCAACTACTTCTCGAAAGTGCCCAATCCCGCACCGCCTTCGCGCGACAACTGGCTCGGCACCGATGACCGCGGCCGCGATCTGTTTGCGCGGCTGGTCTACGGCTTTCGCGTGTCGGTTGAGTTTGCCCTGGTGTTGACGCTGATCGGCACGGTGCTCGGCATCTTCGCGGGTGCGGTGCAGGGCTTCTTCGGCGGCAGGACCGACATCATCGGCCAGCGGCTGATCGAAATCTGGAGTGCAATGCCGGAGCTGTATCTGCTGATCATCTTCGCCTCGATCTTCGAACCGGGTTTCATTCTTTTGATTGTGCTGCTCTCGCTGTTCGGCTGGATCGGCCTGTCCGATTATGTGCGCGCGGAGTTCCTGCGCAATCGTACGCAGGACTACGTACGTGCGGCGCGGGCCATGGGGCTGTCGAACTGGCAGATCATGTGGCGCCATGTCCTGCCGAACAGTTTGACACCGGTCATCACGTTTCTGCCGTTTCGCATGAGCGGGGCGATCCTGGCGCTGACGAGCCTCGACTTCCTCAGCCTGGGGGTGCCGTCGCCGACGCCGAGCCTCGGCGAGCTGCTCTCGCAGGGCAAGGACAATCTCGACGCCTGGTGGATCTCGCTCTTCACGTTCGGCGTGCTGGTCTCCTTGCTGTTGCTGCTGACCTTCATGGGCGATGCGCTGCGTAACGCGCTCGACACCCGCATCTCCGATGCCATGCGCGCCGGAGGCAATCAATGAGCGAGCCGATGCAACACACGCCGGCAGGACCGCTGCTGGAACTCGATCGTCTGCGCGTCACGTTCGGCGAGACCGTCGCGGTGCAAGACGTCACGCTCGCGATTCAACGCGGCGAGCGCGTGGCGCTGGTGGGCGAATCGGGTTCGGGCAAAAGCGTGACCGCGTTATCGATCCTGCGCCTGTTAAGCGATGCCGACGTGAGCGGCACGATCCGCTTCAACGGCGAGGACCTGCTGGCGAAGAGCGAGCGCGAGATGCGCGGCCTGCGCGGCTCGGCCATCGCGATGATCTTCCAGGAGCCGATGTCGGCGCTCAACCCGCTCTACACAGTGGGCGAGCAGATTGCCGAAACGATCGTCGTGCATGATGGCGTGCCCGCCAAGGAAGCGCGCAAGCGTGCCGTTGCGCTGCTTGCGCGCACGGGCATCGCGGAGCCGGGCAAACGGGTCAATAGCTATCCGCATCAGCTCTCCGGCGGTCAACGGCAGCGCGCGATGATCGCCATGGCGCTGGCCTGCCGGCCGCGTCTGTTGCTCGCCGACGAACCGACCACCGCGCTCGACGTGACGATCCGCGCGCAGATCGTCGAGCTGCTGCTCGAACTGCAACGCGACGAAGCGGAAAAGCGCGGTATGGCCGTGCTGCTGATTACGCATGACCTGAATCTCGTGCGTCACTTTGCGCAGCGCGTGGCGGTGATGGAGCGCGGCGTGCTGGTCGAAAGCGGACCCGTCGAGCAGGTCTTCGCATCGCCGCAGCATCCCTACACACAACGTCTGCTGCAAAGCCGGCCTGAGCGCGCCGTGGTGCCGGTGCTGCCGATCTCACCGGTGCTGCTCGAAGCGCGCGACGTCTCGGTCGAATTCAAAACGAAATTGCCGGGTTTCGCCGGCTGGTTCCGCTCGGGACGGTTTCGCGCCGTCGCCGATGCGAGCGTGTCGGTGCGGCAAGGGGAGACGCTTGGCATCGTCGGCGAATCGGGCTCGGGTAAATCGACGCTCGCCATGGCGCTGCTCGGCCTGCAGGGCACCGCGCACGGCGAGATCGAATTTCAGGGCAGGGCGCTCGCGAGCTATCGCGGCCGCGAACAGACCGTGTTGCGCTCGAATATGCAGGTGGTCTTCCAGGATCCGTTCAGCTCGCTGTCTCCGCGCCAGACCATCGAGCGGATCGTCGGCGAGGGACTCGCGCTGCATCGTCCGCAACTCGATGCCGCAGCCCGGCGCGACAAGGTGATTGCCGTGCTGCGCGAGGTGGGACTCGACCGCACGGTGCTGTACCGCTATCCGCACGAATTTTCCGGCGGGCAGCGGCAGCGGATCGCGATTGCCCGGGCTCTGGTGCTCGAACCGCGCATCCTGATTCTCGACGAGCCGACCAGCGCACTCGACGTGTCGATCCAGCAGCAAGTGCTCAAACTGCTGGCCGGGTTGCAACATAAGTACAACCTCGGCTTCGTCTTTATCAGTCACGACCTGGCCGTGATCGGCGCGATGGCGCACCGGGTGGCGGTCATGCAGAACGGTTCGATCGTGGAAACCGGCGAGGTGGAGAAGATTTTTGCGACGCCGGCCCATCCTTACACTCGAAAGCTTCTGAAAGCTGCGCTCGTGGACTGATTTTCACCAATTGGGTGCGTGTCCCGATTGTATTTTTCTATTTGTTTTGACACACGAATACTTACTAGCTAGTATCGACCAAACTTTTTTCCGTATCCCACTGATTTTTAGGCAAAAACTACCGACCAATGCAGCACCGAAACTTAACCCAGGCTTGCACGCGCGTCGTCGCCGGGATGTTCATTGGCGTACTGATGGCAGCAGCTCCCGGCGCGTTCGCCGACGAAGTAAGCAGTTTGAATCAGAATGCTTCATTTTCGACCCAGGACGGGTCGAATCCCCTGTCCGCTCCCACTTCGCAAACACCCAGTACTGCAGCCGATAACGGCAGCAGCGCCCGGTCGTTTTTGTCCGGCATGGCCGGCAAAGCGGGCGACGTGGTGGTCGGCGCGCTCAATATGATCGGCGTGCGTTACCGCTGGGGCGGTAATACGCCGGACTCGGGCCTCGATTGCAGCGGTTTCGTCCGTTACGTGTTCCAGGACACGCTGGGCATGGCCCTGCCGCGCCGCGCTGAGGAAATGAGCCGGGTCGGCGAAAAGGTCAGCATGAGCAACCTGAAGCCGGGCGATCTGGTCTTTTTCAATACCATGCGCCGTACGTTCTCGCACGTTGGCATCTATATCGGCGACAACAAGTTTGTGCACTCGCCTTCTACCGGCAGCACGATCCGCGTCGACGATCTGGACGACGGCTACTGGGAAAAGCGCTTCACGGGTGCACGCCGGGTCGAAACGTCGTATCAGGGTTCGGAAGATCTGAAGCAGCGCGTCAATGCTGCGATCGGTGGCGGTAACAACTAAGCCCCAAGGTCTTTGCCCGCGATGTAAAAAAGCCTGCTTCATACGAAGCAGGCTTTTTTTCGTCCTGGGTTTTTTGCGGCTCAGGTGGAACCGTTTAAGACCCAGGTGGAACCGGGTTACACCGCGACGCGGCTCGCCGCCAGCTTGCGTTGCAACTCCGGCATGATCCTGGCCGCCGCTTCCTCGCCGGCAAGGATCGCCGCGTTGCGCTGGGAGAAGTCGCTGCCGCTCATGGCCGCCAGATTCGGACGGATCACGATATCCGCGTACTTGTCCAGTTCGTAGGCCTTGATGGTCTGGCCCATGATCGTGAAGGTCTGCAGCAGCACGTCGAACGAGCTCGACGTGACACCCGCTTCCGGGCGCTGCGAGATGTCGACCGCAATCACGAAATCCGCGCCCATCTTGCGCGCGAACGAGGCCGGCACCGGACTCACCAGGCCGCCGTCCACATACTCGTGACCGCCAATTTTCACCGGCTCGAAAATCGACGGCACGCTGCACGACGCGCGCACGGCGATCCCCGTGTTGCCGCGCTGGAACAGGATCGGCTGGCCGCTGTTCAGATCGGTGGCCACCACGCCTAGCGGCTTGACCATCTTTTCGATCGGACGATTGTTCAGCGTCGTATTCAGGTAGTTCTGCAGCGCGACGCCCTGCAGGAAACCGCGCGCGCGAAACGGCATGGCCCAGTCGCTGATCGACGCTTCGTCCATGTTCAGCGCAAGCTTGTTGAGCGCGAAACCGTTCATGCCCGAGGCATACAGCGCACCGACGACGGAGCCCGCGCTGGTGCCGGCGACCAGGTCGATCTGGATGTTGCGCGCCTCGAGCGCCTTGATCACGCCGATATGCGCGAAGCCGCGCGCGGCGCCGCCGCCCAGTGCGAGGGCGACGCGAATGGGGCGCTGCGGCTTGTCGAGCGGCGGCGTGACGGCAGGTGGCGGCGTGGTGGCCGCGGTGCTGGTGGCGGGCCGCGAGGCGTTCTCCGACTGGCTGCCGGTGGTCGTGCAGGCGGTGAGAACAGCGGACGCCGCAGCCAGCGAGAAGGCGCGGCGGCTCAGACGTGAGGTGGACTGTGTCAACGATTTCTCCAACAACGGCGCGGGTTCCTGCGAGCGTGACCGAGGATGACCTTGCTGCCGCGAGCAGGCAAACAGGATCGCCGGCGGCGATCTAACGGCGCCGCGGTCGAGCGGAATGGCGGCGCGCGCACATCATAAATCAAAGCCTGGCCGGGACGTCGTGCGAGTGAGGAAACGTTACAGATCCGTCGTTCAGGTGGGCGGCAGTGCTGTCAGTCGCGTGCGTGGCGGACGTGCGTAGCGGACGTGCGAGGCCCCGAAGCGCTGCATGACGCGGTGACGTAAGCGGTTGGGCAAGCGGCACGCAAGCGGCAAGGCAAGCGGCAAGCCAAGCGGCAAGCCAAGCGGCTGCCGGCAGGTATAATTCGACTCTCGCATTTTCCATTCGCTTCCATGCCCGGCGCCTGTTGCCGCATGGACGCGGTCCGCTGCCGCGCTTGCTGGCGTTTCATTGCCGCGCGCCGGCGCCTGTCTTCCGAGTAACCGTTTATGACCACCTCCGTTCGCACCCGTTTCGCACCGAGTCCCACCGGCTTCATCCACCTCGGCAACATCCGTTCTGCGCTGTATCCGTGGGCGTTCGCGCGCAAGATGAAGGGCACCTTCGTGCTGCGGATCGAGGACACCGACGTGGAACGCTCGACCTCGCAATCCGTCGACGCGATTCTCGAAGGCATGGCGTGGCTCGGTCTCGATTACGACGAGGGTCCGTTCTACCAGATGCAGCGCATGGACCGTTATCGCGAAGTGCTCAAGCAGATGCAGGAGCAGGGGCTGGTGTACCCGTGCTACATGTCGACGGAAGAGCTCGACGCACTGCGCGAACGTCAACGCGAAGCGGGCGAAAAGCCGCGCTACGACGGCACGTGGCGCCCGGAACCCGGCAAGGTACTGCCGACGCCGCCGGCCGGCGTGCAGCCCGTCACGCGCTTTCGCAATCCGCTCTCCGGCGTGGTGGCGTGGGACGATGCCGTGAAGGGCCGTATCGAGATCTCGAACGAAGAGCTGGACGATCTTGTGATCGCGCGTCCGGACGGCACGCCGACCTACAACTTCTGCGTCGTGGTCGACGATCTCGACATGCAGATCACCCACGTGATCCGTGGCGACGACCACGTCAACAACACGCCGCGTCAGATCAACATCCTGCGCGCGCTGGGTGGCGAGCCGCCGGTTTACGCGCATTTGCCGACCGTGCTCAACGAGCAGGGCGAAAAGATGAGCAAGCGTCATGGCGCGATGAGCGTGACCGGCTATCGCGACGTGGGCTTTCTGCCGGAAGCGGTGCTTAACTACCTCGCGCGTCTGGGCTGGTCGCATGGCGACGCGGAAATTTTCTCGCGCGAGCAGTTTGTCGAATGGTTCGACCTCGAGCATCTCGGCAAGTCGCCGGCTCAGTACGATCACGACAAGCTCACGTGGCTCAACGCGCACTACATCAAGGAAGCGGACAACGCGCGTCTGGCCGAACTGACGCGGCCGTTCTTCGCGGAACTGGGCATCGAAGACGCTACGCTGGCCCAGGGCGCGGACCTCGTCGCCGTGGTGGGGCTGTTGAAGGACCGCGCCTCGACGGTCAAGGAGATCGCGGAGAACGCCGCGATGTTCTACCGCACGCCGGCGCCGGAAGCAGACGCGCTCGCGCAACACGTGACCGATGCGGTGCGCCCGGCCATCGCCGATCTCGCGAGCGCGCTGAAGAGCGCGGAGTGGACCAAGGAAAGCATCTCCGCCGCGTTGAAGGCGACGCTCGGCGCGCACAAGCTGAAGATGCCGCAGCTCGCGATGCCGGTGCGTCTGCTGGTGGCGGGCACGACCCACACGCCGTCGATCGATGCGGTGTTGATGCTGTTCGGCCGCGACGTCGTAGTGAGCCGCCTTGAAAAAGGGCTCGCCTGAGACCTCTGAGAGGGATTGCATGCGGCTCTCAAAAAAAGTCGCATGTAATCACTCAAAGGGTATTTACAAAGCGCGGTTTGCTCTCTAAAATCTCGTTTCTGTTCTGCAAGGGGGTATAGCTCAGCTGGGAGAGCGCTTGCATGGCATGCAAGAGGTCAGCGGTTCGATCCCGCTTACCTCCACCATCAGAGCAGAACGAAGTCTTTTCCGATGTCTGGATCCTGTAGCAAAAAAGACTTCACAAGCAGTAACAATGTAGTTAGAATACTGGTCTTCGCTGCTGACGAAACGAATTAATGTCAAAGTTAGCGTGAGTTAGCAGCAAGATAAAGACAGATCTGAAAAGATTATGTCCCCTTCGTCTAGAGGCCTAGGACATCACCCTTTCACGGTGAGTACAGGGGTTCGAATCCCCTAGGGGACGCCAAACATCAGCGTCGCTTTAGTTTTCGAAAGAAGTAAAGCGGTGCAGCTTGCAGAGAAAAAACCGACGCTCGCAAGCTAGGGTGTAAAGACTGGAGTGGTAGTTCAGTCGGTTAGAATACCGGCCTGTCACGCCGGGGGTCGCGGGTTCGAGTCCCGTCCACTCCGCCAGACAAAGCCCGTTCATATGAACTTGAACGGGCTTTTTCATTAAAGGTGTAAGCGTACGTTGTCCCCTTCGTCTAGAGGCCTAGGACATCACCCTTTCACGGTGAGTACAGGGGTTCGAATCCCCTAGGGGACGCCAAGACATCGGCATCGCGCGGTAACGCAGTATGAGGCGATGCAGCTTGTGAGAGTGACCAACGCTCGCAAGTGAGCGGTGCAAAAATCTGGAGCGGTAGTTCAGTTGGTTAGAATACCGGCCTGTCACGCCGGGGGTCGCGGGTTCGAGTCCCGTCCGCTCCGCCAGAAATGCACGATCAGCCGTTGAATCTATAGGGATTCAACGGCTTTTTGTTTTTCTGGCCTATCCACTGCATAGCGATTTCTTCCTTGCCTTGCCGGGGCCATCCGGCCCCGGTGTTTTGCGCAACCATGCACCCGATTGGCGCGACGTTTTTTACCCTCCCTGCGCGATCGCAGGAACACATTACCGTTACGTCGAGATGCGCTGCGTCTTGACGGCTACGGCCTGGTGTACACGGTTGCATTAGCCGGGCGCCCGAACGAGTATGGACTGTGTCCGGAAAGGGAGCGTGCGATATGTCGGAAGTGCAAACGGTGCTCAAAGACGCAATGGCGGAACCGCTGTCGATCGATCTGGCCGAGCAGGCCTCCGTGGATCGTGAGCGGGTAACGTTTCATGACTGGTTGACTGAAGAAGGCTACGTCTTTCGGGGAATCGATTTCGCACTCCGGATCACCAGCTTTCTCGACTGTCACGATGCAATGATGGTGGGCTGCGGTCAGCAGCTCGGCTATACGGACGACTCCCCGCAGCGGCGGCCGGACCTGCGCGCCTTCGGTCGCGACCTGTATGGTTCGCCGGAGTTTGCGGGGCGCCGATATGTTCGCTCCAGCCAGTTGCTCGAGGACGCCTCGCTCGATACGTTGACCGTGATCGACACCTGCGATCACCTCACCGAACGGGAGATCGCCGATCTGTTCGCCGAAGCGAACCGGGTGCTGAAGCCGGGTGGGCATTTCATCGTGCGAGTCCCGGTTGGCTATGGGCGCGCGACCGTTTCGCGCAAGCGTGAGCGTGAGCCGGCCCGCAGCCGCGCCGTGGAGCAGGGCGTGGCGGATTCGGGGAGAGTCGCGAAGTTGTCCCGCGAGGCGACGGGCGCGCGCTTCAGATTCAAGCCGTTTCGCCGCTTGCTGGCTGAAAGCTTTGAGATCGAACAATCGGTGAATCAGCCGCGGCCGCATCTGCCCCGCTGGTTCAATTCCCGCCGCATCGTGCTTTGCCGGAAGCGCGAGGCGCAATAAGGCGCGCGCGTTGAACGGGCCGCGAGCTGTTGCCCGGTTCGCACGCCAGGGTCCAGTTCGAGTCCGCGCGGACTGCGCTGGCGGGCACACAAACTGCTGCGTGACAGAATATCGCCGACGCAGCCGCCGCTCAGTGGATGAAATTCATGCGCTGAAGGTCTACAGTACCCATGTTGCGCGATCGTCGGAACACAATCTGTCGCGATGTCATAAGACGGGTTCGGAGTATATCGCCATGGCCAAGCACACCGGACCGCCGGAATCGCAGGTGGATCACTCTGCGTCTGCGGGTCATTCCGCGGATCGTCCCCACAGCGATTCGGCTCAAGATTTCAGTCAAGGCTTCGATGCTGACGTCGATCCGGCGTCTGTCGCACCGCCTGCGCGGTTTGGGCGCCTCGCGCTTTGGGTTGCGTCGGCGAGTGCGCTGACCGTCGGCGTCGCGGCCACGCTCGCGTATGGCGTCTGGTTCGACCAGGATCAGCGGGCCTACGCGAAAGCCATGACCGTGGCGCAACAGACGCTCTCGGCGGGTGTTGCCGTCGTGCCGGAGCAACCGTCGCCGGCGGTCGGCGTCGCCACCGTGCCGGCGCAACAGACAGCGTGGTCGGGTCATGTGGCGGCGGCCGCGCCGCCTCAGACACCTCCAGCAGCTTCAGCTTCTCCCGCCTCTCCTGCCACGCTCGCCGATGCGGATCTGACCACCTCGGCTTCGTTTGCCCAGCCCGAGTCGACGGATGGTGCTCCGCCGGATGCATTCGCGGCCCATTCGAGCGCGGCGCAATCCGCGCCGCTGAGTGGCAGTGCGAAGCAGGCTCGCCACCATCCGCCACCGCGCCTCAAGCCCGATAACGGGCTGTTTGCGCGCATGCAATCGTTCTTTCATCGCGTCAGCTATCGGCAGCATGGCAATGGAAGCCAGCGAGACCTCTACGCTCACTCATGAGCGGCATCGGCCCGCACACGCCGCGCGCAAGCCGGCCTTTACGGTGCGCTTCGGCTGGGGACCGGCCGCGCTGGCTGGAGCGGGCTTGCTCTGTCTGCTGGCGGGACTCCTCGTCTTCGCGTTGCAGATCAAGGCGATCTTCTCGGACCAGTTGAAGCAGGAATACACGGGCCTCGTTCTCGACGCGATCGGTCGTGCCGAAAGCGCCCGCGATCTGGCCAGCGCCCGCCAGCCTCTAACCGGAGATAACGACGCCGAGCCGCAGGACTATCGGAGTGCGCGCATCGCGCTCGCGGCCCGTCTTGCATCCGTCGCCGCGCTGGTGAACGCGGATCCCGCAGCAGCACCCCATATCGCTCAGCGCGCGCTGTCGCCCGCGGTCGATTTCGAGGAGACGGATGCGTTGCTGCGCTCGGAGTCGACCTATTGGCGCACGCGGCGCGATCTCGTCAGTGCGGATCTGCGCAGTCGCATCGCGCGTGTCGCGAAAACGCTGATGGTGTTGTCGGCGCTGATCTTCACCGCCCTGGTCACCGCGCTCGGCATGTACGCGAAGCGCACCCGCCAACTGGCGCGCGAGTCGCACCGCTTCGAGTTCGCCGCGTTGCACGATGCGCTGACGGGGCTGCCAAACCGGCGGCAACTGTTTGCCATGCTGGCGCAAACCCCGCCTGGCGCGCGAGGCGATCCGCTGGCTCACACGCTGGCCGTTCTGTATATCGATCTGGACGGCTTCAAACAGGTCAACGATTCGCTCGGTCATCGCATCGGCGATGAATTCCTGATCGCCGTCGCGCGGCGCTTTCGCGAGTCGGTGCGTCTGGTCGATGTGGTGGCGCGCATCGGCGGGGACGAGTTCGCCGTGCTGGTGCGCGGATTTTCCATGGATACCGAACTCCGTACGATAGCGGAGCGTCTGATCGCGTGTGTTGTCGAGACAGGCGAACAGATGCGTGTCGGCTTTGTCGGCGCCAGCATTGGTATCGCCAGCTTTCCGCACCCCATCGAGGACTACCGGCACTTGCTCGCCGCCGCGGACGAGACGATGTACCAGGTCAAGCGAAGCGGCAAGAACGGCTACGCGTTCGCGACGGCGGTTCAGCGAGCGGGCGTGTCTTGACGCAGACGCAGACGCAGACCGCACCGCACGGCCACATCGCGAATGTGTACAGACGATGACAACGCCGCCCGGCGAGACGGCCGTGCGGAATCACAATTTCCGCATGAAATTGACAGACGCCGGCGAATTTGCCACCTAGACTGATTACGGTCGCCAAGCTTGCGAGGGGCGAGTCTGTCCCATCGCGACCTCGTGCTTAGACGACATCTGGCTATGCAACGTGGCATGCACCGCAGATGGATCGTCGCTCATCACCCCCATTCGCTTTTGAGGAGAGTCCCCATGTCCCAGGTATCGACGACCGAGGCGACCACGACGTGCATCGAAACGTCGCGGTCCGGTTATGAACTGCTCGCCGACCCGCTGCTGAACAAGGGAACCGCGTTCGCCGAGTCGGAGCGCGACGCGTTCGATCTGCATGGGCTCTTGCCGCCTAACATCGGCACCCTCGAGGAACAGGTGTCGCGCCGTCTTCAGGTGCTGCGCAGCTTCGCAACCGACATCGAGCGCTACGCCTTTCTGCGCGATCTGCAGGACACCAACGAGACGCTGTTTTTCGCCTTGCTGGTGCAGAATCTCGAAGAGCTGCTGCCGGTTGTCTACACGCCGACGGTCGGCGCCGGCTGCCAGCAGTTCAGCCGTCTGTTCCGCAAGCCGCGCGGCCTGTTTCTGAGCCTGCCGCACAAGAACCGCATCGAGTCGATCCTGGCGCACCCGCGCTTCGACAAGGTCGAGGCCATCGTCGTGACGGACGGCGAGCGCATCCTCGGGCTGGGCGATCAAGGTGCCGGCGGCATGGGCATCCCGATCGGCAAGCTGGCGCTCTACACAGGCTGTGGCGGCCTGCATCCGGCGACGACGCTGCCCATCATGCTCGATGTCGGTACCGACAATCCCGATTGCCTGAGCGATCCGCTGTACATCGGCTGGCGTCATGAGCGCGTGCGCGGCGAGGAATACGACGACTTCATCGAAGCCTTCGTGAGCGCCGTCGCGAAGCGTTGGCCGCACGTGCTGCTGCAGTGGGAGGACTTCGCCAAGAACAATGCGACGCGCATGCTCGAACGGTATCGCGACCGTCTCTGTACCTTCAACGACGACGTGCAAGGCACGGCTGCGGTGGCGACCGGCACGCTGTTGTCGGCCATCAACGTGACGGGCGTGCCGCTCACGGAGCAGCGCATTGCCGTGATGGGCGCGGGCTCGGCCGGTTGCGGCATCGCGAGCCTGATCCGCAAGGCGATGACCGACGCGGGCCTGGCGGATAGCGAGGCGGGCAAACGCTTTTTCATGGTCGATCGCGACGGGCTGCTGGTGGACGGCATGGACGGCATCGCGTCGTTTCAGCAGCCGTTCCTGCAGGACAAGGCGGCGATCGCCGGCTGGACGCTCGATCATCCGGACCGGGTCGCGCTGCTCGACGTGGTCCGCAATGCGAAGCCCACGGTGCTGATCGGCGTGTCGGGGCAGGCCGGTGCTTTCTCCGAACCGGTGGTGCGCGCGATGGCCGAGCATAACAAGCGTCCCGTGATCTTCCCGCTCTCCAATCCGACCTCGCGCGCGGAAGCTACGCCTACGGACCTGGAAGCATGGAGCGAGGGCAGGGCGGTGATCGGCACAGGCAGTCCGTTTCCAGCGCTCGAGCGCAACGGCGCGAAGTTCAAGGTCGATCAGACCAACAACTCCTACATCTTCCCGGGCGTGGGTCTCGGTGCGATCGCGGTCAAGGCGTCCCGCGTGACCGACACGATGTTCATGGCGGCCGCGAAAGCGCTTGCCGCGGCGTCGCCGGCGCGCGGCGACGTGACGCGCAACCTGCTGCCGCCGGTCACGGCCCTGCGCGAGGTGTCGATCACGGTCGCTCTCGCGGTGGCGCTGCAGGCACACAAGGAAGGTCTGACCCAGGGGATCGACACCGACCAGATCGAAGGCCTGATTCGCAGCAAGGTGTGGACGCCGCACTACGTACCCTACGAACGGGTCGAGGCCAGCACCTCATAAGCCGGCCAGACAGATTGACGAAGCAGACCGACGCAGCACCGCCGAAGCGGGCTGTTCAAACCGACCGACCGGGTGGGCCCGTGAGCCGGGCCCACCACGCTGACCGATAAAAAAACGGGAGATTTCCTGTGCTCAACACCATCCTGAACGGGCTGCTGCCGGTCGCGTTTGTCATCATCCTTGGCTGGCTCTCGGGGCGCATCGGCCTGCTGAAGCACGACGATGCCGGCGTGCTGGCGACCCTGGTGATCCGTTTTGCGCTGCCCTTCGCGCTGTTCGAAGGCGCGGTCAAGACCTCGCCGGACAAGCTGCACAATGTGGGTTTCGCGCTGTGCCTGACGCTCGGGCTGATGGGCACTTACGTGCTTGCGCTTATCGTAGGCCGCTTCGTATTCCGGCACGACCTGCGCACGGCCACCATGCAGGCACTGGTGTGTGCTTTTCCCGATATGGCGTACTTCGGCGCCCCCATCCTCGCCTCGGTGTTCGGACCGGAAGGGTTTCTGGCGGTGCTGGTCGGCAATCTCATCACCAGCATCTTCATGTTGCCGCTGACCATTGTGCTGACCAATCTCGGCGGCACGGACCAGCCGGGAAGCGATCGGCCTGACATCCTGCGCATCTTCGGGCAGAGCGTCGCACGCGCGGTGATCAATCCGATCGTCTGGCTGCCGATCTCCGGCATGGTGCTGAGCTTCGCCCACGTCACGCTGCCCGAGCCGGTGCTCACCTCCGTGGATCTGATCGCCAAAGCCGCGGGCGGCACTTCGCTGTTCGCGCTCGGACTGATGCTCTACGGCGAGCGCTTCATGATCAACAGCAACGTGCTGACCAACCTGGCCATCAAGAACTTCCTGCAGCCGGCGATCATGGCGCTGGGCGCCGTTCTGTTCGGGGTGGTGGGGGCGCCCGCGCACCAGGCCGTGATTACCGGCGCCGTGCCGACGGCGACCGCGGCGGCGATGTTCGCGCTCAAGACGAAAACGTACACGGCCGATGCGACCGCGACGATCCTGATCAGTACGATTCTGGGCGTGATAACCGAAGGACTGCTGATCGCTTATTTCTTCTGATCACGCGGGTAGTCTGGAGCTTGCGCTCATCAAGGCGCCCGGCCGTGATTTCCGGCCAGGCGCGCCCGTCATCCATCAACTGCGCCGGCGCATAACGAATGCGCGGCGTAGCGACGTGCCTAACTCCGGCGCTTCTTGCTCAACACGATGGTTTCGAACAGCTCGTAGTTGGACGTGGGCGTCTGATCCGCGCCCGGCGCGTGATAGTAGTTCATCGTGATGGTGGTGGTGCCGCCATGCTCGCCCGGATCGTGATCGAACACCGCGATGCCGTAGCCGGTGCCGGTATCGCGCTTCGCCGACCAGATCGCATCTTCGAGCGCGTCGGCAGGATTGCGCACGAAGGTGTTCGCCGCCGTGCCGGGCACCGGCCGATTCGGTCTGGTGAACACCTTCGCCTGCGGCAAGCCGGTGCTCTGATCTTCGCCGTAGACGTCGAGCGGTGCGCTCGTGCCGCCGCCGCCGAGGATCAGATGGATGGTGCCGTGGCTGGTGTCGAAGGTGGTGCTGTCCGGATCGGTGGGGAGCACGGGGCGCGGTTGCAGCGTATCCACGACGGCGCCGGTGGCGGCATCCACGCCCGCATGATGATTGCAGCCGCGCACCGGATGGCTGCGCTCGTAGTCGTGGTCGTGCCCGCACACCACGAGGTCGACGCCGTAGCGGTCGAAGAGCGGCAACCACGCCTCGCGAATCCCCTTGTCCGAGCCGTTGCCGGTCTTCGACGAGGTCAGCGCGTCCTGGTGCATCTGCACCACGATCCAGTCGATCTCACGGTCGTCGGCGGCATGGCGCAGCGTCTGTTCGAGCCAGCGGGTCTGCAGGCCTGCGCTGTAGCCGCGCACATAGAACGAGGTACCCGGCTCGATCGGCGGATTGCCGGTGCTGTTCGCCGGGACCAGTGGGCTCGGGCCGGCCACGAAAGCCGCCGCATCCTGGTAGACCACGTCGTCGGCATCGAGCGAAATGAACAGCACCGAGCTCACGCGGAAGCTATACCAGAGCCCGGAGAAGTGCGTGCCGTTCTCCGGCAGCGTGTAGCGCGTCAGATAGGACGCGAGACCTTGCGGCCCGTTGTTGAATTCGATTTCGTGGTTGCCGGGACACGGCATCCACGGACGATTGGCCGCCGAGTTCTGCACGTTGTTGCCGAAGTCGCGCCATACATCCGGCTGATGCGTCGGGTTCAGGTTCGCGTAGCAGAGGTCGCCGTTCAGCAAATGAAACAACGGCTCGAAGCGCTCGACCGCCTGCACGGCAAAACGGCTTTGCGGATACGAGAGTACCCACTCGGTATTCGGCGTGGCCAGATCGCCGTAGGTGGTCCAGCGAAACGGCGCGCGGCCGCGCGGCGCGGTCTGGAAGCTCGAGCTGAAGGGCTGGGCGGCGTTGCTGTCGTTGTCGGCCGTGACGGTGTACTGATACGTGTTCGCCGGCTTCAGGCCGCGCAGGCGCGCGTGATAGGTGAACAACGTGGCGCCGTTGATGCCGTCGGTATAGATGCGTTGCACGCCATGCACCGTGTGCTGCTGTTCGCCCGTGGTGCTGAACTGCACGCGCGGATTGACGGCGGTTGCGAGCGATGCCCACGAGATCACCACCTCGGCGGTGGGATCGCCGCCCCATGTCAGATGGATCTGTTCGGGCGTGCCGTCGGGGCTGGTGGTGGCCGCCTTGCTCACGGCCGCGAGGCTGCCGGCGGCGGTGGCCAGTCCGGACACGCCGGCGAGCTTCAGAAAGCCGCGGCGCGAGACGGCGGCGAGGACATCGGTGGGGCGGGAAGGGGACGCAGATGCGGAGGCAGAATCGGAGGCGGACGCGGGCGTGTTCTCGTTCGACATATCGGTGTTCTCGGCCGGAAGGTTGGGAAGAAGGCGCACGGCTGGCTGCCTCGGCGGGCCGGCACGATCTGCCGCCCGACGCGCGCAACCGCGCCTGCATTATTCGCACAACTGTCTTTCCGTGTTGTGACAACACCGACCACCGGCAGATTCGCGCGCTGGCGCACGCGATCCAGGCCGCCTTCCGCTGAGACTTATGCCCGGCGAATCACGACTTAATTGGCGTTGGCTTGCTTGCTGCCGAAGGTCACCGTGATGGACGGCGCATATTGCGGCACCGTGATCATGGCGTCCTGATCGTCGTCATCGCTGCCGCCTGCGGCAAAGTGGAATTGCGGACGCGGAATCTCGGTCTTCGACGCCTTGATCGTCGTCGTCACCGGGTCATAGCCGGCCTTCTCGCATTTGATCTGCAGGTCCGAGTCCGAGCGGCGCACTTCGACGCTATCGGGCGCCGTGAGCGACCAGTCGCCCTTGGAGTTAGTCAATGCGCATTTCGCATCGGCGACCGGGCCGTTGCTATCGACCACGGCGATCGCCAGGGTCTCACGGTCCTTCCTGGCGCCGCCGTTGTTCGAATTCGACGCGCCGGTGACGTTCACGGTGTTGGCGGATTGCAAGGCGGTATCGGCATTCCCGACGTTGCCGGCGAATGCGTGGATCGAGGACAACGAAAGCGTCGCGGCAACAATGGCGGTTAGGGTCTTGTTAATTTTGTTTCTCCTTTGGCTTACGCGGCAGGGTGAGTTAGGCCGTTGATCGGTTGCCGCCTCGTGAGCGGCACCGCAGGACTCTATCACGCCGATTTACGCCTGAAATCAGGTGCCGCTGACGAGATGTCTCCTTTGACAAACTTGACAAACGTTAAGCGTGTGATCGAACTCAGACACCGGTTCTTACCCCGACGCGATACTGCGTGACCTGCCTGTATTCTTCACCGGGTCGAAGCACCACTTGCGTGTGATCGGCCATATTGATCTGGTCGGGAAAGCCGCCTGCCTCGAGGCACAGCCCGGCGTATTTCGCATACGTGAGCCCACCGCGACCCTTCTCGCCTTCCAGATGATTGCCCGTGTAGAACTGCAGGCCCCATTGATCGGTCAGCACGCTCAGCTCGCGGCCGCTGCCGGGTTCGTAGACGCGCGCCACTTCGCGTACCGGCCGCGCGCCCGCCGCCGCATCCGCCGCCTCGGGCAGCACATAGCAATGATCGAATCCTTGCGCGAGTGCGAGCTGCGCATTCGGCCAGTCGAGCCGCGCGCCGAGCGGGGCGCTCTGGCGGAAATCGAACGCGTTGCCCGCGACCTCCGCGCGCCGGCAGGGAATCATGCCCGCGTCGACTTCGAAGAACGACTCCGCGTCGATGGAGACTACGTGTCCGCGCACATCGCTCGCCGCCTGTCCGCTCAGGTTGAAGTACGGATGACTCGTGAGGTTGAGCGGTGTCGGCGCGTCGGTGATGGCCTCATAGGCGATCGTCAAGGTGCCGTCGTCGTCGAGCGTGTAGCGCACCTGCACGGACACGTGGCCGGGAAAGCCCGCGTCGCCTTCGGGCGATTCCAGCCGCATCACGAGTGCGCCGTTGTCCTCCGCGGCGTCCCACTGCAGGCGGTTGAAGCCGATGCTGCCGCCATGCAGCAGATTGTTGCCCTCGTTGCGATCGAGCGTGTACTCGATGCCGTCGAGTGTGAAGCGCGCGCCGGCAATGCGGTTGGCCCAGCGCCCGATCAGGCCGCCCATGTAGGTGGTCGCGGCGAGGTAGTCGGCCGGCGTGTCGTGGCCGAGCAGGATGTCGCCGAGCCGGCCGGCGCGATCCGGCGCATGCCACGACACCAGCGTGGCGCCCAGATCGCTGATGCCGACCTTCATGCCATGCGCGTTGCGCAACGTGAAAAGCTGGACCGGGTCGCCACCGGGTGCGACGCCCCAGGGCTCGGAAGAAAATTGCGCGTGACTGATCATATCGGCAGGAGAGTAAAGGATTCCCAAAGCGCACCGGGGATACGCCGGATTGTGCCGTGCCCGGTCATGCCTGGCCGGGTGCGGCCGTGGACTTCGTGCGTTCCTGATATTCGCGCGGCGTGCAGCCGAGTTCACGGCGAAACACCGCATACATGTACTGCAAGGACGTGAAGCCGCAACGGATGGCGACCTCCGCACTCGATGCATCGCGTTTCGCGAGCAGCGCTTTGGCCGCATCGAGCTTGTGACGCAGGATCTCCTGATGCACTGTACATTGCAATTCGCGCCGAAAATATTCTTCCAGCGACGAACGCGACACGCCGACGTAGTCGGCCACCTGTTCGGTGCGGATGCCCTGGCAGGCGTACTGGCGGATGAAGTGCCGCGCGCGCATCACATAGGGGCTGGCGAGCGGCTGATGCCGGGTCGATTCGAGCACGTTGATGCCGACCGGCGGCACGCGAATGCGCCGGCCTGGGAAACGCGCGCCGTGCAGCATCTGATGCAGCAGGTGCGCGGCGGTGCGGCCCATTTCCTCGGTGCCCTGAATCACCGATGAGATCGGAATGCGGGTGAGCGTGCGCGTCAACGGATCGTTGTCGATACCGATGATGGAGACCTGCTCGGGCACCGCGATGCCGGCGATCAGGCAGGCTTGCAACAGGTGCCGCGCGCGGGCATCGGTGACCGCAATAATGCCGACCGGTTTGGGCAGCTTTTCGAGCCAGCCGGTGAGTTGCTCGGTGGCCTGATTCCATGCCGGTGCGCTGGTCGAGAGACCGCGGTAGATCTCGGTGTCGATGTCCTCGGCGCTGCGGCCCTCGGCGGCGCGCAGGCCGGCGAAGGCCAGCTCGCGTTGCTGGGCCCAGCGGTTCTCCGGCGCCTGCGGCAGGCTGTACAGCGCGAAATGCGGCAGACCGGCGCCAATCAGATGGGTATAGGCGAGCGAGACGAGCTTGGCGTTATCCGTGGCGATATACGGCAGATCGGGTGGGTAGTGCGTCTCGTCCTCGTACGACGAACCCACCGCCACCACCGGCAGCGGACAACCGCGCAAGGCTTCGCTGACCGCGGGGTCGTCGAAGTCCGCGATGATGCCGTCGCCGTCGAAACGCTCGATGCCCGTCAGCCGGCAACGAAAATCCTCTTCGAGAAACAGATCCCACGCGACGCGGGTCGAGAGCAGGTAATTACCGATGCCGGTAATGATCTCGCGGTCATACACCTTGTTCGCGTTGAACAGCAGCGCGATGCGATGCGGCGTCTGCGGACTCTGGGGTCGGGTCATTGCGTTGGATGGCGCGCGGCCTGATGGGGCGGCGGACCATTGTCTCCATATAGGGCGCGGCCAGCAACGTCGCACCGGTTTTTTAAGCGTCCGGTTATTTTAGGCTGGGATTGCGCCGCGCGCTTGCAAGAACGGCGCAAGCGGTGAGAAACATTAGTTGGGCTGTGCAATTTCGCAATTGCGGGCATAGGCCACGCGCTGGCAGCATGGCGTCACCTTGTCGAACCCGGCGCGGCCATGCTGCACGACGCTGCACGGGTTGCATTGCAACATAAAACGGAGACGCAGATGTCCTACTTCGAACACATCCCAAAGATTGGCTATGAAGGTCCGCAATCGGACAATCCGCTGGCCTTCCACCACTACGACCGCACGAAGCGCGTACTCGGCAAGACGCTCGAAGAGCATCTGCGCATTGCCGTGTGCTACTGGCACACCTTCGTCTGGCCTGGCGTCGACATCTTCGGACAGGGCACCTTCCACCGCCCGTGGCAGCAACCGGGTGACGCGATGGAACGGGCGCACCAGAAAGCCGACGCGGCGTTCGAATTTTTCTCGAAGCTAGGCACCCCTTACTATACGTTCCACGACACCGACGTCGCCCCCGAAGGCGACAGCCTGAAGGCCTACAGCGAGAACTTCGCGCGCATCAGCGATTATCTGGCGCGCAAGCAGCAGGACACCGGCGTCAAGCTGTTGTGGGGCACGGCCAACCTGTTCTCGCACCCGCGTTACGCGGGCGGCGCGGCGACCAGTCCGGACCCTGAAGTGTTCGCCTTTGCCGCCACCCAGGTACGCCACGCGCTCGATGCGACGCACCGGCTGGGCGGCGACAACTATGTGCTGTGGGGCGGCCGCGAAGGCTACGACACGCTGCTTAACACCGACCTCGTGCGCGAACGCGAACAGTTCGCGCGCTTTCTCAGCATGGTGGTCGAGCATTCGCACAAGATCGGCTTCAAGGGCACGCTGCTGATCGAGCCGAAGCCGCAGGAGCCGACCAAGCACCAATACGATTACGACGTCGCCGCCGTCCACGGTTTCCTTACCCAATACGGCTTGCAGAACGACATCCGCGTCAACATCGAAGCCAATCACGCGACGCTGGCGGGGCACTCGTTCCATCACGAGATTGCTACGGCGTTTGCGCTCGGCATCTTCGGCAGCGTCGACGCGAATCGCGGCGATCCGCAAAACGGCTGGGATACCGACCAGTTTCCGAATAGCGTCGAGGAACTGACGCTCGCCTTCTATGAAATCCTCAAGCATGGCGGCTTTACGACAGGCGGCATGAACTTCGACTCGAAGGTGCGGCGCCAGAGCGTCGATGCGGAAGATCTGTTCTACGGCCACATCGGCGCGATCGATAACCTCGCGCTGGCGGTGGAGCGCGCCGCCGTGCTGGTCGAAAACGACCGGCTCGAACAGTTCAAGCGTCAGCGTTACGCCGGCTGGGAGACGGAATTCGGCCGCAAGATTCTCTCCGGTGGCTATTCGCTGTCGACGCTCGCCGGCGACGCACTCGACCGCGGCCTGAATCCGCAGCACGTCAGCGGCCAGCAGGAACGGCTGGAAAGCGTGGTGAATCAGGCGATCTACGGTCTGCGCTGAGCGGTAATGGTGGCGGCGAATGCCGCGATGGCGTCGATAGCGGCGCCATCGCGGTCATGACGGCAAGCGTCGAAAAAAGAGCTGAAAAACATTAGTACGACTCGCCAGTTTCGCAATTGCATCCGGGCGGGCGAAGCGCACACTTGCGCAAAACGAGGATGGAGACATGTTCATCGGTATCGACCTCGGCACGTCGGGCGTGAAGGCCGTGTTACTCGACCGGGATGGTCGCGTGCGCGGCACGGCCACGCACGCGCTCTCGGTCAGCCGGCCGCAACCACGGTGGTCCGAGCAGGCGCCGCACGACTGGTGGCTGGCAACCCGGGCGGCGCTTGCCGATCTGCTGGACGAAGCACGCGCGGCAGGCATCGGCGCGACGCAGATCGAAGCGCTGGGCCTGACGGGCCAGATGCATGGTGCGACGCTGCTCGACGCGCAAGGCGAGGTCTTGCGTCCGGCGATTCTCTGGAACGACGGACGCTCGGACATCGAATGCCGCGAACTGGAAACGGCTGTGCCGCAACTGCGCGAGATCGCGGGCAACATGGCCATGCCGGGATTTACGGCGCCCAAGCTGCTGTGGGTGCGCAAGCATGAACCGGAGATCTTTGCGCGCATCGCTCACGTGCTGTTGCCGAAGGACTATCTGCGCTATCTGCTGACCGGCGATTTCGCCACCGATCCCTCGGACGCGGCCGGCACGCTCTGGCTCGACGTCGCGCAGCGCGACTACAGCGCGACCTTGCTGTCGGCCTGCGGGCTGTCGCGCGAGCAGATGCCGGCGGTGTTCGAAGGCAATCGCGTAACGGGCACGCTCAAACCCGAACTGGCCCGCGAGTGGGGCCTGCGCGAGATCCCGGTGGTGGCAGGCGGCGGCGATAACGCGGCGGGTGCCGTGGGTGTGGGCATCGTCAAGCCGAAACAGGCGATGCTGTCGCTCGGCACCTCGGGCGTGTACTTCGCGGTGTCGGACGGCTTCCTCGCGAACCCCGCTTCGGCGGTGCACAGCTTTTGCCATGCCTTGCCGCAGACGTGGCATCTGATGTCGGTGATGCTCAACGCGGCGGGTTGCCTCGATTTCACGGCACAGTTGACCGGCTACGCGGACGTCGCCGCGCTGCTCGCCGATGCACAAGCCGAGGCGCGCGATCGTCGGCCATGGTTCCTGCCGTACCTGTCGGGCGAGCGCACGCCGCACAACAACGTTAATGCGAAGGGCGTGTTTTACGGCCTGACGCCGCAAACCGGCCGTGCCGATCTCGCCAACGCGACGCTCGAAGGCGTGGGCTTCTGCCTGCTCGACGGCATGGATGCGCTGCATGCAGCCGGGCTTGTGCCCGATGAGATTTCCGTGATCGGCGGCGGCTCGCGCAGCGCTTACTGGACACAAATGCTGGCGGATATCGCCGGGCGTCCGTTGACCTTGCGGGCCGGCGGCGAAGTCGGGCCGGCGTTAGGCGCGGCGCGCCTCGCGCATCTTGCGCTGGAACCGGATGCGCCGCTCGACGCCATCTGTCCGACGCCGGAGATTCTCGCCGTGCGCGAGCCGGACAGGGTGCGGCACGCCTGGTACAGCAATGAGCGGCGTCCGACCTTCCAGGCGCTGTATCGAGCGCTTGAGCCGGTGTTTGCCGGGCACGCCTAGCGTTAAGACAACGGCGCAACGTGCTCCACCAGCGCATGGAAAGTACGTGGTGATCGTGCTGAAGCAGTGAAGCAACTGCATAGGAATGCAGAGAAATTGGCATCGCACGGCCGTCCTGGCTGTGCCGCAACAGGGGTAGTCCATCGTCGTCGTGAATCCGGCCGCGCGGTTCGCCGCGAACGGCCGCTAATCCGGTATTGCCGGCTATAAGAGAAAAGGAGTGAGACATGAAATTCGCAACGCGTCGTTCCGTTCTGAGTTCGCTCGTGTGTGGAGCGGTGCTCGCCAGCCTGTCGCTCGCCGCGCCGCTGGCGCACGCGAGCAAGGATCATCCGGAAATCGGTTTCTGCATCGACGACCTGCGCGTCGAACGCTGGTCGCGCGATCGCGACTATTTTGTGGCCGCAGCGGAAAAACTCGGCGCCAAGGTGTCCGTGCAATCGGCCGATGCCAGTGAAGAGCGGCAGATCTCGCAGATCGAAAACCTGATTTCGCGCGGCGTCGATGTGATCGTGATCGTGCCGTTCAATTCGAAGACGCTCGGCAATGTCGTGGCCGAAGCGCACAAGGCGGGCATCAAGGTCGTGTCGTATGACCGCCTGATTCTCGATGCCGATATCGACGCCTACATCTCGTTCGACAACGAGAAGGTCGGTGAATTGCAGGCCCAAGGCGTCTACAACGCGCAACCGAAGGGCAACTACTTCCTGCTCGGCGGCGCGCCGACCGACAACAACGCGAAGATGCTGCGCGAAGGCCAGTTGAAGGTGCTCCAGCCGGCCATCGACAAGGGCGACATCAAGGTGGTCGGTCAGCAGTGGGTGCCGGAGTGGAGCGCATCGACGGCGCTGCGCATCATGGAAGATGCGTTGACCGCGAACAACAACAAGATCGATGCGGTGGTGGCGTCGAACGACGGTACGGCGGGCGGCGCGATTCAGGCGCTGGCGGCGCAGCATATGGCGGGCAAGGTACCGATCTCCGGTCAGGATGCCGACCTTGCCGCCGTCAAGCGGGTGATCGACGGCACGCAGACCATGACGGTCTACAAGCCGCTCAAGCTGATTGCGGGCGAAGCGGCGAAGCTTGCCGTGCAACTGGCGAAGGGCGAGAAGCCTTCCTTTAACGCGCAATACGACAACGGCAAGAAGAAGGTCGACACCGTGCTGCTGCAGCCGACGCTGCTGACCAGGAGCAACGTGGATATCGTGGTGAAGGACGGGTTCTACACCCAGGCCCAGCTCGCGAGCCAATAAGCGGAAGTTCCACGCGGTGGCGGGCGGCGTGTTGCGCGCCGCCGCGCCGCCGTGTTTCTTGCAGCGAGGCAAAAGCGAATGACGCAACCTTTACTGGCGATGCACAACATCGTCAAGGCGTTTTCCGGCGTGAAGGCCCTCGACGGCATCGATCTCGCGGTGTCGCCCGGCGAATGCGTGGGTTTGTGCGGCGAGAACGGCGCCGGCAAATCGACGCTGATGAAAGTGCTGTCCGGGGTCTATCCGTATGGCACGTGGGACGGCGACATCCTGTGGGAAGGCGCGCCCCTGAAGGCGGCGAACGTGCGCGACACCGAGCGCGCCGGGATCGTGATCATCCACCAGGAACTGATGCTCGTGCCGGAACTGTCGGTGGCCGAGAACATCTTTCTCGGCAACGAAATCACGCTGTCCGGCGGCCGCATGAACTACGCCGCGATGTTCCAGCGCGCCGACGAACTGCTGCGCGAACTGGGTATCGAAGGCATCAATGTGGCGCAGCCGGTGATGAATTACGGCGGCGGCCATCAACAGCTGATCGAGATCGCCAAGGCGTTGAACAAGCGCGCGAGGCTGCTGATTCTCGATGAACCGTCGTCGTCGCTCACGAGTTCGGAGACGCAGATTCTGCTCAATATCGTGCGCGATCTGAAGCGGCGCGGCGTGGCGTGCGTGTATATCTCGCACAAGCTCGACGAAGTCGAAGCGGTTTGCGACACGATCACCGTGATTCGCGACGGCCGGCATGTGGCGACCGAGCCGATGCGCGCGCTGACCACCGACCGCATCATCTCGTTGATGGTGGGCCGCGAGATCACCAACCTGTTTCCGCGCGAGCCGCGGCCGCTGGGTGACGTGATCTTCGAGGCGCGCCACGTCACCTGTTTCGACGTCACCAATCCGCGCCGCAAGCGCGTCGACGACGTGTCGTTCAGCTTGCGGCGCGGCGAGATCCTCGGCGTCGCCGGTCTGGTGGGCGCGGGGCGCACGGAGTTGATGCAGGCGATTTTCGGCGCCTATCCGGGGGTGAGCGAAGCGACGGTATGGCTCGAGGGTAAGCCGCTGAAGATCCGCGAGCCGGCCGATGCGATTCGCGCCGGCATCGGCATGGTGCCGGAGGATCGCAAGCGCCACGGCATCGTGCCGCATCTGAGCGTCGGTCATAACATCACGCTGTCGGTGCTGCAGCGCTTTGCCAAAGGCGCGCGCATCGATTCCGCGGCCGAGCTCGATACGATTCACACGGAGATGAAGCGGCTTTCGGTGCGCGCGGCGCATCCGATGCTGTCGATTGCGAGTCTCTCGGGCGGTAACCAGCAGAAGGCCGTGCTGACGCGCATGCTGTTGACCGACCCGAAGGTGCTGATTCTCGATGAACCCACGCGCGGCGTCGATGTCGGCGCCAAATACGAAATCTACAAACTGATCGTTCAGCTCGCGCAGCGCGGCATGTCGATCGTGATGGTGTCGTCCGAAATGCCCGAGGTGCTCGGCATCAGCGATCGCGTGCTGGTGATCGGCGAAGGCGAATTGCGCGGCGACTTCATCAACGACGGCCTCACCCAGGAGGACATCCTGACGGCCGCCATCCGCCCCGCGCAGCGATCCACGAACCCAACCGGAGCGAGCGCAGCATGACTCCCGACGTCACTTCCCAAAACGCCAAGGATGCCGCGCCGCACGGCTCGTTCGGCGGTGCGCAGCGGCTGCAGCAACTGTTCGCGCGCTACAAGATTCTCGCGCTGCTGATTGCGGTCGCGGCTATCTGGATCTTCTTCTCGTTTCTCACCAGCGGGGCGTTCATCACGCCGCGCAATCTGTCGAACCTGCTGCGGCAGATGTCGATCACCGGTATGCTCGCCTGCGGGATGGTGTTCGTCATCATCGCGGGCGAGATCGATCTGTCGGTGGGGTCGCTGCTCGGGCTGCTCGGCGGCGTGGCGGCGATTCTCGACGTCAACCGTCATTGGCCGATCGGCGTCACCGTGCCGGTGGTGATGGTACTCGGCGTGCTGGTGGGCCTCTTCAACGGCTGGTGGTCGACTTACCGGCGGGTGCCGTCGTTCATCGTTGGGCTCGGCGGCATGCTGGCTTATCGGGGCATTCTGCTCGGCGTGACCGGCGGCTCGACTATCGCACCGGTGTCCGATAGTTTCGTGTTCGTCGGCCAGGGCTATTTGCCGCGCTTCGCCGGCGATACGCTCGCCGTGGTGCTGTTCGTGCTGCTGGCGCTGCTCACGGTGCGGCAGCGCCGCAACCGGCAACGCTATCAACTGGCGGTGGTGCCGGTCTGGCAGGACGTGGCGAAGATTATCGGCGCGGGCGTGATCCTGTTCGGCTTCGTCGCGACGCTCGACCGTTACGGCGGCATTCCGGTGCCGGTGCTGTTGCTGCTCGCGCTGCTCGGCATCTTCACGTGGATCGCCACGCAGACCGTGTTCGGCCGGCGCATCTATGCGGTCGGCTCGAACCTCGAGGCGACGCGTCTGTCGGGTGTGAATACGAACCGCGTGAAGCTGGCGATTTTCGCGCTGATGGGGCTGATGTGCGCGTTCGGCGGCATCGTCAACACGGCGCGGCTGGCAGCGGGTTCGCCCTCGGCAGGATCGATGGGCGAACTCGATGCGATCGCGGCGTGCTTTATCGGCGGCACCTCGATGCGCGGCGGCTCGGGCACGGTGTATGGGGCGTTGATCGGCGCACTGGTGATGGCGAGCCTCGACAACGGCATGTCGATGCTCGACGTGGACGCGTACTGGCAGATGATCGTCAAAGGCAGCATCCTCGTGCTGGCGGTGTGGATCGATGTGGTGTCGGGGTCTAACCGGCGTTGAACAGGCGATTGTTGAGCGGCACGGGCTGGGTGTGTGAGAGCCTCGGATCCCACGGGCCACCTGTAAGGAGAACGTTATCTTCTGCTGGAACACATCCCGTGGCCGCGTAGGCGGGCCGCCACCTCGCGGCGCGTGAAGGTTTTTTGCCCCGTTTCGCGCCTCACCGCCCATCTCGGGACAAACAGCCATTGCCAGCGCGCGCGGCCTGTTTTAACGTTGTGCGGACCACCATTTGCCCGCCGTGTCATGTTCGTCCCTACCGATGTTCCGTCGCCGTTCCAGTTGCGCAAAGCCAGCATGGACGACTTCGCTTTTGCCGAAGCGCTGACCCGCAAGAACATGGAGGGTTACTATCGGCGGCATCATCTCGTCTGGCGCAGCGATCTGTTTCTCGGTAGCTGGCGCGAGTCGGAGAACTACATCCTCGAAATCGACGGCACGCCGGCCGGCGTGTTGCGCCTCACCGAAGAGGGCGATTCGCTGCACATTCGCGACGTGCAGATCGCCGACGGTTATCGGCGGCGCGGCGCCGGCACCTATCTGCTCGACATGTCGCATCATTGGGCGCGCGAGCGGGGCCTGCGCGAACTGCAACTGCGGGTGTTCGTCGACAATCCCGCCGCGCGGCTGTATCTGCGCAAGGGCTACAAGCTCGCCGGTCCGCGCCTCGCGCAACTCGGGGCGATCCGGCATTTGTCGCGTCGCGTTTAGCGCGCGGGGGTGAGCCGCGCAGCGACATGACACAACGCAACGCCGCAATGCCGCCGCGCCGCTGCATCGTTCAGGCTCAGCGATCGAACTCCGGCGCATCCGCCAACTGCGCGCCGTCCGGCACGTCCTGGCCGCTCTGAGCCGCGCTTTCCGCATCCCCCTCAGCCGTATGACGCTCCGAGCCGCGTTCGATAAACGCCCGCGGACTCCTGCCGAACGCGCGCCGGAACATGGCCGAAAAAGCGCTCTGGCTCTGATAGCCCAACTCCAGCGCCACGTGGGCGAGCGGCCGTCCCTGGCTGAGTAGCGGAATCGCGCGGGCAAGCAGCGCCTGCTGGCGCCATTGCGAAAAACTGACGCCGAGCTCCTGACGAAACAGGCGCGCAATCGTGCGGGTACTGGCGCCGACACTCGCGGCCCACTGCTCGAGCGAATCGGAATTGGCGGGATCGGCAATCACCGCTTCGCACAGCGCGCGCAGGCGCTTTTCGTTGGGCATGGGCACGGATAAAGGCAACGGCTGCGAGCGGGTCAGCTCGTCGAGCGCGAGGGCGCCGAGCACCTGTTCGCGGGTGTCGGAGAGGCCTGGCATATCGAGCGCCGCGATCACCTCGCGCAACAGGTTCGACACTTCGACGACGCGGCATGTATCGAGTCCGGGCGGCACGGCGTTTTCGTCGATATACAGCGTGCGCAGAAAGGCGTCCTCGACGATCACCACTTCATGCGTCACATGCGGCGGCACCCAGATGGCCCGCGACGGCGGCACCATCCAGGTGGTGCCGAGCGTGCCGATGCGCAGCACGCCGCGCGAGGCGTACGCGACCTGCGCCCACGCGTGGGTGTGACGGGCGATGCGCACGCCGGCGGGCATGGGCCGCGAGCGCACACGGATTGGATGCGTACGGGTGGGCGCGAAGGCCGGCGGGAGGTCGGAGAACTCGACTCGGGTGAAAGGGGCGGCAGCGGCGGACCGGTTCATGACATGGACACCTGACGGAACCTTGAACGGTGAGGTGGTTCCCATTGTAGGGTGTTGTGCCGGGTCTGGCCGCAGCGGGTTTTTTTGCAGATCGCTTGCCTCGATCGCGGAGGGCATAATGCCTCCGACCGGAATCTGGAATCGTCGCCAAACGAGACCCATGAGCGCCGCCGCGCGCTTCGCCCGGCTCGACCGACACCCACCGGGTCGTGCCAGCCACGCCCACGCAATAGAGAGGACCCCATCCGATGCAGAAGGTTTTCGTGTACGGCACCCTGCGGGCCGGCGAGATCAACGACATCAGCCAGGCTGCCGCGCGCCACGACATCGCCGAGCCGACCCTGCTAGGCACGGCCACCGTGCGCGGGTATCTGTTCGATTTCGGCGCGTATCCGGGTCTGGTGCTCGACGAGGCGGGGCCGCCGGTGTGCGGCGACGTCTACGAAATCGACCCGGATCTGATTGCGGTGCTCGATGAAATCGAGGAAATCTATCCGGGTGTCGAGGGGCTGTTCGTGGCCCGCGAGGTCACGGTGGAAGTCGACGGCGCCGCGCTGGCGTGCCGCTTCTATCCGGTGACGAAACATGCGGTGAAGGGCTTGCCGGAGATCCGCTCGGGCGACTGGGTGGCGCATCGCCGCTCCAAAAAAACGGCCCGGCAAGCCTGAGCCTGCTGGGCCGTCCGGTCGGTCAGCCTTGCGGCCTGCGCCGCTTCATTGCGAAGCGGCGCAGCCAGATCGTGAGGCGAGGACGCATGCCGCGCGCCCTTGCACTCGTGTACCACCAGAGCTCAGGGCCCGGCTAGCGCCGTGCCTCAGATTTCCTCATACAGCGGCAGCGTCAGGAAGTCGGTGAACTGCTCCGACGTGGACATCGCTTCGAAGATCTCAGCCGCGCGGTCATACGGCTGGGTATCGCCGCCCACCGCCTGCTTCACCTTGGCGAGTTCCTGCTTCGACAGTTCGCGCACCAGTTCCGCGGTAACCTTGCGGCCGTCGTCGAGCGCGCCCTTCGGCGAGCGGATCCACTGCCACACCTGCGAGCGCGAGATTTCCGCGGTCGCGGCGTCTTCCATCAGGTTGTGGATCGGCACGCAGCCATTGCCCGCCAGCCACGAACCGAGGTAGTGAATCCCGACGTTGATGTTGTTGCGCAGACCCGCTTCGGTGATCGGCGCTTCCGGACGGAAATCCATCAGGTCCTTCGCGCTCACTTCAACGTCGGCGCGTTGCTTGCCGATCTGGTTCGGCTGCTCGCCCAGCACCTTGACGAATTCTTCCATCGCGATCGGCACCAGACCCGGGTGCGCCACCCAGCCGCCGTCGTAGCCGTCGCCCGCATCGCGCGCCTTGTCCGAGCGCACGCCGCCCATGGCGCGGTCGTTGGCGGCCGGGTCGTTCTTGATCGGAATCAGCGCGCTCATGCCGCCGATTGCCGGCGCGTTGCGGCGGTGGCAGGTCTTCAGCAACAGCAGCGCATAGGCCCGCATGAACGGCGAGGTCATGGTGATCTGCGAGCGGTCGGCGAGGCAGAAGTCCTTGTCCGTCTTGAACTTCTTGATCGCCGAGAAAATGTAGTCCCAACGGCCGGCGTTCAGGCCCGAGCTATGTTCGCGCAGCTCGTACAGGATCTCGTCCATTTCGAACGCGGCGAGGATCGTTTCGATCAGCACCGTGGCGCGGATCGTGCCGCGTGGCACGCCGACCGCTTCCTGCGCGGCGACGAAGATGTCGTTCCACAGACGCGCTTCCAGATGGCTCTCCATCTTCGGCAGATAGAAGTAGGGGCCCGAGCCGCGCGCGACCAGTTCCTTCGCGTTGTGGAACAGGAACAGCGCGAAATCGAAAATGCCGCCGGAGACGCGTTGCCCGTCCACCTTCACATGCTTCTCGTCGAGGTGCCAGCCGCGCGGACGCACGATCAGCGTGGCGATCCTGTCGTTCAGCTGGTACGACTTGCCGTTCTGTTCGAGCGAGATCGTACGGCGCACCGCGTCCTTCAGATTGATATGGCCGGTGATCTGGTTGTCCCAGCTCGGCGCGTTCGAATCTTCGAAGTCCGTCATGTACGAATCCGCGCCGGAGTTCAGCGCGTTGACGATCATCTTGCGCTCGACCGGGCCGGTGATTTCCACGCGGCGGCATTGCAGATCCTGCGGCAGCGGGGCGATTTTCCAGTCGCCGTCGCGAATGCTTTTCGTCTCGACGAGGAAGTCGGGACGCTCGCCGGCGTCGAGACGCTTCGTGCGTTCGGCACGCGCTTTCAGCAGCGCCTGGCGGCGCGGTTCGAACGTGCGATGCAACGCCGCGACGAGTTCGAGCGCCTCGCGGGTCAGGATGGTTTCGTAGCCCGGCTTGAGATCAGCCGTGATTTCCACGCCCTGCGGCAACTGCGACGATGAAAGCGGGTTCGCCATGTTTTCTCCTTGGTCGGTCAGATTGCAAAGATGCAAATGTTCAAATGCGCCTGAAATGCGCGGGGTTGCTTCGGACTGCGTTGCATGCGTCCATGAGGTAGGCTCGTGCCGTCATGCGCCAGGGCTGTGGCGCGGACGGCTTGTGCTCCTCTCGGGCGCTGCGAGGGTTGTTAAAAAATCGAGCAGGTCGTTCATGCTCCCGCCCGTGCCATGTGGCGTGACGCCCAGCTCTTCAGCGGGCGCGCCTTGCCGGTTGAGCCAGAAAGTCGTGTAGCCGAACCAGTTCGCGCCGGCCGCGTCCCAGCCGTTCGACGACACGAAGACGATCTCGCGCGGCTGCGCGCCGAACGCCTGGGTGCCGAGCGTGTAGGCGGCGGGGGCGGGTTTGTAGGCGCGTACCGCGTCGACGGAGAGCACGTGGTCGAACAGGCCGCTCATGCCGGCGCTCTTCACGGCGATGTCGAGCATCTGCGGATTGCCGTTGGACAGGATGGCGAGGCCGAGCGGGGCGTGCTGACCGCGCTGCTCATACAAGCGGCGCAACGCGGGCACCGCGTCCGGGAAAGCCGACAGGCACGCGTATTCGTCCATCAGACGCTTTTCCGCCGCGCGATTCAGCGTGAGGCCGAGCTTGTGGGCCGCGAAGCGCAGCGCGTCGAGCGTGATGTTCCAGAACGGCTGATAGCGCCCGCCCGCCGGGTCGGCCAGCGTGCGCAACTGGGTGTATTCGATCTGCTTTTGGCGCCACAACTGCGAGAGCGCATCGCCGTGGCCTGGGAACATCTGCTCCGCCGCAGCGACGACCGAATGCACGTCGAACAACGTGCCGTAGGCGTCGAAAATCACTGCTTTGGGGAAGATTGCCGTTGTGGCCGACATTGCCGTGCGCTCCAATTCGAGGTCAGACAAATTGTATTAGTGATGCTCTGCGCTCAAAAAGAGGCTAAACATCACTTGATCTTTTACTTTCACCCACCTAATCTGACGCGCATTGCCACTCCGATACGCGCGCTTTCGTGCATGGCCAAGGCCTCTGGCCGACCGTGTACGCAGGGCTCCGACTCCTCCATGGACCGTTTCAAGCAGATCGAAACTTTCGTCGCCGTTGCGGCCAAAGGCAGCCTGTCGGCGGCCGCGCAGGCGGAGGGCGTGGCGCCGGCCATCATCGGCCGCCGCATCGACGCGCTCGAAGAGCGGCTGGGCGTCAAGCTGCTGGTGCGCACCACCCGCAAGATCACCTTGACCTTCGAAGGCTCGGCGTTTCTCGAGGACTGCCAGCGCGTGATTCACGACATGCAGAACGCCGAGGCGAGCGTCTCGGCGGGCGGCGTGAAGGCGAGCGGCCATCTGCGCCTGTCGGCGCCGGCCGGCTTCGGCCGCCGGCACGTCGCGCCGCTGGTGCCGGCCTTCACCGTCGCGCATCCCGACGTCTCGATCACGCTCGACTTGTCCGACCGGCTGGTGGATCTGGTCAACGAAGGTTTCGACTGTGCGGTGCGGTTGGGCGAATTGCCGGATTCGTCGCTGGTGTCGCTGCGGCTGGGCGAAAACCGCCGCGTCTGCGTGGCGTCGCCCGCCTATCTGACGCGCCGCGGCGCGCCGCAAAGCCTCGCCGATCTGGCCCATCACAACTGTCTGGCGCTGGGCGCGAGCGCCAACCAGCAGCGCGGCTGGATGTTTCAGCAGGGCGACAAGGTGGTGTCCATCAAGGTCTCCGGCACCATGGAATGCTCGGACGGCGCGGTGCTGCACGAGTGGTGTCTCGACGGCTACGGCCTCGCGTGGCGCTCGTGGTGGGAAGTGGGCACGGATATCGCCGCCGGCCGGCTCGTCAGCGTGCTCGACGAGTTCGCCGCGCCGCCCATCGGGATTCATGCGGTGTTCCCGCAGCGCCGTCATTTGCCGCTGCGCGTGCGGCTCTTTCTGGACTTTCTTAAGCATACCTACGGTCATCCCGGTTATTGGGGGTGAGGGCGGCGCACGGCGCCGCCGCGCGGGTTTCCGATATGCGGACAGACCCGCACGCGGGCGCTGCGTCCGTTCAGGCGCACTACAATCGATTGAGGGACCCGCCTGGCGCCTGCCGTGGCAGCGCTCTTCGCCTTGCCGGGTCCGGCCGCAGCAGACGACGACGGAGGCACCGTGTTCAAGCACATCCTGGTTCCGACCGATGGTTCAGATCTGTCACGCAAAGCGATCGAAGGCGCAATCGATCTCGCCCAGGCCGTAGGCGCGCGCGTCACGGCTTACGCGTGCCTGCCGCAATATCCCTACTCGCCGTTCTCCGAAGTGGTGATCGAGCCGCCGGGCGACTTTCTGGAGCGCAGCGAGCGAGAGGCGCGCGTGCATCTGCAGGAGGTCGAGCGGGCCGGACGCCACGTCGGCGTAATCGTCACGAGCCGCACCAGCGTGCATCCTTCGCCGTACCTCGGCATCATCGAGGCGGCCGAGAAGGGCGCGTGCGATGTGATCTTCATGGCCTCGCACGGACGCCGCGGACTCGGCAGCCTGCTGATCGGCAGCGAGACGCAGCGGGTGCTCACGCATACGAAGATTCCGGTGATCGTGTATCGCTGAGACGGGTGTACGACGGCGCAATAAAACGCGCCGGCGGTGAAGCCGGCGCGGGTCCTGCCTAACGACACTTAACGACACGTAAAGGCGTGTATGGGCACGTATTGACCCATCCCGGCACGTTGCCCTGCGCCGCTTGCTTCTCTCTCAGATTCCAGTCCGCTCGGGTCTGTCCTGGGACCTTGTGAGCCCACTTTGCAGACCTTCTCCGGCTTGACTGTCTCCTCCCTGATCGCGGCCCTCTGGCGGGGCCGCTTCCCGTCTGTCCTTCCATCGATCCGCTTGCGCGTTCTTTCAGGCTGCTGCGAGGTATCTCAACCTGCCTTCGAGGGCGCCGCAATGTCGCTTCGACGCTGCGGCAACGCCTCTCAGGCCACCTTCTTGTCGAAGAACTGCTCGTCTTCCGTCGACCCGTGCAGCGCGGTGGTCGAGGCTTCGCGTTCGACCGTTTGCGTCACGGCGTCGAAGTAGCCGGTGCCGACTTCGCGCTGGTGCTTCACGGCGGTGAAGCCCTTTTCGGCGGCCGCGAATTCGGCCTGCTGCATTTCGACGAAGGCGCTCATCTGCGTGCGGGCATAGCCGTGCGCGAGGTTGAACATCGAGTAGTTCAGCGCGTGGAAGCCGGCCAGCGTGATGAACTGGAACTTGTAGCCCATCGCCCCGAGCTCTTTCTGGAACTTGGCGATCGTCGCGTCGTCGAGGTTCTTCTTCCAGTTGAACGACGGCGAGCAGTTGTACGACAGCAGCTTGCCCGGGAACTCCTTGTGGATCGCCTCGGCGAACCGCTTCGCGAATTCGAGGTCCGGCTTGCCGGTTTCGCACCAGATCATGTCGGCGTACGGCGCGTAGGCGAGGCCGCGCGAGATGGCCTGTTCGATACCCGGCCTCGTGCGGTAGAAACCTTCGACAGTGCGCTCGCCGGTCAGGAACGGCTTGTCGTTATCGTCGATGTCCGAGGTGACGAGGTCGGCCGCTTCCGCGTCGGTGCGGGCGAGCAGGACGGTCGGCGTGCCGGAGACGTCGGCGGCCAGACGCGCGGCGGTCAGCTTGGCGATGTTTTCGCGGGTTGGCACGAGCACCTTGCCGCCCATGTGGCCGCACTTCTTCACAGAGGCGAGCTGGTCTTCGAAGTGCACGCCCGAGGCGCCGGCTTCGATCATCGCCTTCATCAGTTCGAAGGCGTTCAGCACGCCGCCGAAACCGGCTTCAGCGTCGGCCACGATCGGCGCGAAGTAGTCGATGTAGCCTTCGTCGCCCGGATTCTTGCCTTCCGACCACTGGATCTGGTCGGCGCGCGTCAGTGTGTTGTTGATGCGCTTGACCACCAGCGGCACCGAATTGGCCGGATACAGCGACTGGTCCGGGTACATTTCGCCGGCGACGTTGGCGTCGCCCGCCACCTGCCAGCCCGACAGATAGATCGCCTTCAGGCCGGCCTTGACCTGCTGCATGGCCTGGTTGCCGGTCAGCGCGCCGAGCGAGTTCACGAACGGCTCGTTATTGACGCTGTCCCACAGCTTTTGCGCGCCGCGCTTCGCGAGCGTGTGCTCGACCTGCACGGAACCGCGCAGACGCACCACGTCGTCGGCGGAGTAGGTGCGCTTGATGCCTTTCCAGCGCGGATCGGTTTCCCACTGTTGCTGGAGTTCTTGTGCTTGCTGTTGGCGTGACGTCATGGTGTGCTCCTTGATTGCCTGGATAGTGGATCGGTGAATCCTGTCTTCGCGAAGCGCTGTGCCGTGGGGGCGTTTCGTTTCGTGAAGTCTTATATAAGAGTCTAGGCAAATCGAAGCGCGTGCAATAGACGCGTGTCACGCTTTGTGTGAGATTTTTAGTTGTTATAAATCAGTGGCTTAATGACGTTGTTTCGCATTGAGAAATGCTGTTTCCCCTGCTGCAATAGCCCTTGTTGTGCCACGCAGCACGATTTTTTACGAGGCAAAAAAATTTTCCACATCGTGAAATATCGTAGGCGACCACCGTGCGGACGAAAAAAAACCGGCGCATGAGCACCGGTTTCTTCTGACGTTCGGGTGGCGAGGGCCGCCCGTGGCCGTTTTCAGCGGGTCTGGCAACAGGTCCTGCACAGGGTCCTGAGGACCGCCGCGCAGGGCGTTGTGCCACCCCAACCCTGGCCGCTTAGCTGCCGCGACGCGCCGTACGCGGACCGTCGCTGCGGCGTGCGCCGTAGCCACCGTCACGCGAGCCGCCGTAGCCTTCACGCGAACCGCCGCCAGCCGACTTGCCGGCCCAGCTGCCGCCATTGCCGCCGCCGCTACCGCTGCGAGCGCCGCCGCCGTTACCGGCCGGCTTGCCGGCACCGCTGCCGCTGCCGAAGCGACGGCCAGCGCCGCCATTGCCACCGCCCGGACGGCCACGGCCGCCAAAGCCAGGACGGCCATTGCCCGACGGAGCCGACTTGCGCGGCTCAAAACCTTCGACGACATTGACCGGCAGGGGCGTACGCACGAAACGCTCGATGCGCTTGAGCGCGCCTTGTTCGGCGTGATGCACGAGGCTCACGGCGATACCCGAGCGGCCAGCACGGCCGGTACGGCCGATACGGTGCACGTAGTCTTCCGCGAACTTCGGCAGGTCATAGTTGAACACGTGCGTGATGCCCGGGATGTCGATACCGCGAGCGGCGACGTCCGTGGCGACCAGCACGCGCACACGGCGCTCGCGCAGGGCCTTGATGGTGCGGTTACGCGCACCTTGCGGCAGGTCGCCGTGCAGGGCGGCCGATTCGAAACCGGCGTCGGCCAGACGGCCAGCCAGTTGGTCGGCGTCCATCTTGGTTGCGGTGAACACGATAGCCTGGTCGAGGCCGGAGTCGCGCAGCAGATGGTCGAGCAGACGGTCCTTGTGATCGCGGTCGTCGACGTAGTGGACGGTTTGCGCGATGTTGGTGCGCTGCTCCATGCGCTGGACGATCTCGATACGTTCCGGATCCTTCAGCAGACGGCCGGTCAGCGAGCTGATCTTGCCGTCGAGCGTGGCCGAGAACAGCATCGTTTGACGCGTGGCCGGCGTAGCGGCGACGATCGTTTCGATGTCTTCGATGAAGCCCATGTCCAGCATGCGGTCGGCTTCGTCGAGCACGAGGATCTGCAATTGCGACAGGTCGATACGGCCGCGTTCCAGATGGTCGATCAGACGGCCCGGCGTTGCCACCAGGATTTCCGGGTTCTTGGCCAGCAGCATCAGCTGTTGACCGTAAGCGACGCCACCGAGAATGCTGACGGTGCGCAGGCGCTTGAGGTGCTTGCCGTACGTGGCGGCGGCGGTGGTGACCTGCATGGCGAGTTCGCGGGTCGGCGTCAGAACCAGCATGGTCGGACGGGCAACCGGTTGCGGACGGCGCGTGCGGGCGCCATCAGCCGGACGCGGCTCGCGCGGCTGGCTGGCTTGCGCCTTTTGCAGTTGCGAGAAACGCTCGATGGCGGGCAGCATGAACGCGGCGGTCTTGCCCGAACCGGTCGGGCTGGAGACCATCAGATCGCGACCGGCGATGCCGGCGGGGATGGCGCGTTGCTGAACCGGAGTCGGAGTCTGGTAGCCAGCGGCGGTCAGCGCGGAGACGACATCCGGTGACAGACCGAGCGACGCGAACGACGGGCCGGCCGGTGCCTCGGCGACAACTGCGACGGCTTCCGGCGCTGCAGCAACGGCTGCGGCTTGCGCGGGTGCTGCGTCGGTGTCGATGAGACCGAGTGCCTGGTCGGCGATGGCGTTCAACGGGCTGCTGGGGGTATTGCTCGAAGTCATGAGAATCCTTGAAACGATCCTGGGTGATGCACGGAATAAATACGTCGGCGCCAATCGGCATACCCAAGTCGTCGGATTCAGCGAGCAAAGAAGCAGCGAGCAAATCGAAAAACGGGGGCAGCTCGCGACAATCAAGGCGAGCTTTTCGTTAGAAGCTGTATCGGTTGCGACATGCCAACACGGCGTGCCGCCAGCCTGGTACATGATCGCCCGTAGGGGGCTAGGCAGGAGGGGACAGGTTCTAAACTGGATTGGAGCAAAACGCTACGAGGCGCTGCGCCGCAAAGGCCGCTGGGAGAAAGCCGGGCAAAGCAGTGAAGCGCAGGCAGCATTGTATAGGGTTTTGCTGCACCGCGCCACAATTAAGACATTTCCGTGAAGGAAAGGGCCGATGTCCGCTTGTTTGTGCGCCGGACTTAGGCCGAAGCGCCGCTTTTCAGCGATTCGACCAGTTCGACGTATTGCTGCTTGGCGGCGTCCTGCGCAGTGCCTTTCAGCGCTGCCCAGGCGTCGTACTTGTACTTGCCGACGATGTCGGTGAAGCCGGGCTTGTCGCCGTGCACGTCGCCCTTGGTGGCCTGCTTGTAGAGCGCGTACAGGCGTAGCAGCGTCAGGTTGCCCGGGCGTTCCGGCAGTTGTTGGACCTCTTCGTGGGCTTTCGCGAATTGCGCGTCGACGTCGCTCATGTTTTCTCCGTGGCGAATTCAAGATGGGCTGTCGATCATATCAAGCGCGATCGACGGACGGGTCGAACCAGGCTCGAACGATTCTTCCAAACGGCGCGGGGAGCGGGGCGGTGCGGGGCGGTTTGAGGTGGCTTTGAAGGGCTTCGAAGGGTTTTGGGGAGACTTTAAGGCGGCTTTGAGCGGCACCCCCCACCTCCAGTCGCGCCGCACGTGTCCGGCAAGGCGGGGCGTCGCATTACAATAGCGGCCATGACCCGAACTGTGCTGCTTGCCCTCGATACGTCGACCGAATTCTGCTCGGTCGCGCTCCTGTCCGCTGCGTCCGCCGCTGCGGGCGCCCCCGGCTCCGAAGAACCGCGCGTCTGGGTACGCCACGAAGCGACCGGCGCCGTGTCCAGCACGCGCCTGTTGCCCGCGATCCGCGAACTGTTCGACGAAGCCGGCCTCGTGCTGGCCGATTGCGACGCGATTGCGTTCGGCGCCGGTCCCGGCTCGTTCACCGGTCTGCGGACTGCAACGGGCGTGGCGCAAGGGCTCGCCTTCGGCCTGAACTGTCCTGTCGTGCCGATCGGCACGCTGCTCGCCTGTGCCGAGAGCGCGCGTCTGCGCGATCCGTCGGTCAAGCGCGTCGTGGCGGCGCTTGACGCCCGCATGGACGAAGTCTATTGGGCCGACTTTGCGTGGGACGAAGCCGAAGGCGAATGGCGCACGATCCAGCCGGCCTCGCTCGATGCGCCGGACAAGCTGTCCTTGCCCGACACGCCTTTCACGCTGGCGGGCAATGCCGCTGCCGCGTTCGGCGCGCGTCTCGCCGCCGGGGCGGTGGCGCGGGCCGTCGACGGCGAAGCGCTGCCGCATGCGCTGCCGCTCGCGTTTGCGGCGTTGCGCGCGTTGCGCGCCGGGCGTACTGTGCCGGCCGAGCTCGCGGCGCCCGAATACGTGCGCAACAAGGTGGCGCAGACGACGGCGGAACGGATGGCCGGGAAGGCGGAGAAGGCCGCCAAGGCAGAACAGGCGCCGGGCGCGCAGCAGGCGGCGCAACCCGCATCCGGCCGCGAAGCGGCCTCTGCCTCCGCGCCGGCGCCTCACTCCGGACCTCAAGGCGAGGGCGGACGATGAGCGGAGTGTTGCTGGCGGACCGCTACATGTCGCCAATGACCGAAGGTGACCTCGACGAGGTCGCCATCATCGAAAAAGCGGCCTATGAGTTTCCGTGGAGCCGCGGCAATTTCGAAGACTCGCTGCGTAACGGCTATTTCGGCATCTGCCTGCGCCATGTCACCGGCACCTTGATCGGCTACTGCGTGCTGATGCCGGTGGTCGACGAGATGCATCTGCTGAATCTGTGCGTGGCGCCCGCCGCGCAGGGTGCGGGCGCTGGCCTGTCGCTGCTGCGCGAAGCGGTGCGCATCACGCGCAACGAGAAACTCGACGGACTGCTGCTCGAAGTGCGGCCGTCGAACCAACGGGCCATCCGGCTTTATGAACGCTTCGGCTTTGCTTCGATCGGCCGTCGCAAGAACTACTATCCGGCGCGACATCGCAGCCGGGAGGACGCCATCGTGATGCGTTTTTCGTTTGTCAGGGAGGGCGCAGATGGCGCTGCATGAATCTGCATTGGAAGAACTCGGCCTCGCGCCGATGTGGGTGAGGCGCGGCATGGGGCAGGCGGGCGCCGGCGCCGCTGAGGAAGTGGCCGTGGCGCTCGAGGCTGTTCCTGATGGCGCTGCGGTGCGTGCCGAGGGCACGGCGCCCGTGCAGGGCTTGGGGCAGGGATCTGCACATGACGCGGGTCAAGCTCGCCCCGCAACGGGGCGGCGCGAAGACGCCTTCGAGCAGGGCGCTCGCGCGCCCGCTGCACGCGCCGAGGAAGCGCGCGAGTTCGCCGCGCCGGTCGATCGGGCTGCCGCACGGCCCGCGCAGCCAACCCGCCCAGCCCCTGCTGAACCCTCCGCTTCCTCGCCGCCACCCGACGACGATTTCGCGTGGTTCGACGACCTCCCGTCCCAGCCGCCGTCGGAAGCGAGCATCGTTGCGGCCGAACGCGCGGAACGCACCGAACCCGCGCTGCAGACCCTCGACTGGGATGCCCTCGCCGAACGCGTGGCCGCCTGCGAGCGCTGCCGCCTGTGCGAGAAGCGCACCAACACGGTGTTCGGCGTGGGCGACCGCAACGCCGACTGGATGCTGATCGGCGAAGCCCCCGGCGAAAACGAAGACCGCCTGGGCGAACCGTTCGTCGGCCAGGCGGGCAAGCTGCTCGACAACATGCTGCGTTCGCTGACGCTCGCGCGCGACACCAACGTCTACATTGCCAACGTGATCAAGTGCCGGCCGCCCGGCAATCGCAATCCCGAACCGGACGAAGTCGCGCGCTGCGAGCCGTATTTGCAGCGCCAGGTCGCGCTCGTCAAGCCGAAGCTGATCGTCGCGCTGGGCCGTTTCGCCGCGCAGAGCCTGCTGAAGACCGACGCAAGCATTTCGTCCCTGCGCGGCCGCGTCCACGCGTATGAGGGCGTGCCCGTCATCGTCACGTACCACCCGGCCTATCTGCTGCGCAGCTTGCCCGACAAGGCGAAGGCGTGGACCGATCTGTGCCTCGCCCGCGATACCTGGCTGAAGGCGGCCGGGACCGAAGCGGCGACCGGCTGATGGATACGCCTGGGGCCGCAGCGCTTCCGGCCGCTGTGCCCACGGCACACTGGGATGCGCTGCGCGAGCCCGCGGTGCGCGATCTCGCGTGGTTGCTGTTCAGTGCCGACCTGTTGCGTGCGCAACCACCGATCGGGATGCTGGCGAGTGCGTTCGAAACGGCGGACGAGGTAGCCGCCACGCTCGAGTGGCTGCACGCGCTCGACGCCAACCCGGGCGCGCTGCACAGCGACCTCGCGGCGGCGCGCGTGACGCGTCTTGGCCGCTACGCGGAATGCCTGCTCGGGTGGTTTCTGCAGCACGGGCCGACGGCCCGCCTGGTTGCCGCGAACGTGCCGCTGCGGCGCGCCGGTCTGACCTTGGGCGAGTGCGATTTTCTGGTGCAGACGCAGGCGGGGCGACGGTTGCACTGGGAATTGGCGGTCAAGTGCTATCTGCACGCCGGCGATGGACGGGCGCAACTGGCCGATTACGTCGGGCCCAATCTGCAGGACCGCTTCGATCTGAAGCTCACTCACGTGCTCGATCATCAGTTGCCGCTCAGCGCGCGCGAGGAGTTCGCCTCGCTCGGACATGTGGGGCCGTGGGAACCACAGATGTTCATCAAGGGCTGGCTGTTTTACCCGCACGGCGAAACGACAAGCGATCCCGTCGAACTCGATCCGGCGCATGCGCGCGGCTGGTGGGCCACTCGCACGGATTGGCCGGCTTTTGCGGCCGACCATGCGCAAGCTTGGCGGGTGTTGCCGCGGCTCGAGTGGCTGGCGCCGCGCCGGCATGAGCCAGGGACGGCGGAAGCGGCGGGCATCGCATTCGTCGAAGCCAGTGCTTTGAGCGAACGTGTCGCCCATCAGAACGGCCCGACGATGGTGGCGGCTTTCCATCTCGACGATGCGGGCCGCTGGGTCGAGCGTTCGCGCGGCTTTATCGTGCCGGACGACTGGCCGCAAAAGGCGCGGGCATTTGCGCGTCAGTGAGCGCAACCGGCGCTGCGGTGACGAGGCGCGCCACCCCGCGCGCTACCACTCACGCCGCCACGCGCCTCACCACCACCGATAAAAATGATGCACCGGACCGACGCCCTGACCGACGTCGAGTTGATCGCTCGCCTGCAGCGCGCCGGTCAGATAAGTCTTCGCATCGGCGACCGCACTCGCGAGATCCGCGCGCTGCGGAATCAGCGCTGCAATCGCCGACGACAGCGTACAGCCCGTGCCATGCGTGTTCTTCACCGGCACACGCGCAGCGTAAAGGCGCAGCGTGCCGCTGTCCTGCACCAGCCAGTCGGGGCTGTCGGCGGCGCTAAGGTGGCCGCCTTTCATCAGCACGGCGCGTGCCCCGAGTGCCCGCAGCGCTTCGCCTTGTTCGATCATGCCGGCTTCGTCGGTGGCGGGCGCGCGTCCCAGCAACGCGGCCGCTTCCGGCAGATTCGGCGTCAGCAGGTCGGCGAGCGGCAGCAACTCGTCGCGTACCACGGCCACCGCGTCGGGGGCGAGCAGCGCGTGATTGCTCTTGGAAATCATCACGGTATCGAGCACGACGTGCTTTGGCCGATAACGCCGCAGCGCCTCGGCGACGGCCCGTGCGACCTGCGCGTTGGCCAGCATGCCGATCTTCACCGCGTCGATGCGGATATCGTCGAACACCGCGTCGAGTTGCGCCGCGATAAACGCCGGATCGGGCGTATGAATCGCCGTGACGCCGCGTGTGTTCTGCGCAGTCAGCGCCGTGATGACGCTCGCGCCATACGCGCCCAGCGCCGAGAAAGCCTTGAGGTCGGCCTGAATGCCGGCGCCGCCGCCGGAGTCGGAACCGGCGATCGTCAGGACGTTGGGAATCGGTTGAGTCATGGGAGGCTGGAAAGAAAGAAGCGCGGGCGCGGCGCGCATCCCGCATGCGTGCATTCCGGCGCTTTAGCGTAGCGCGTCAGAATGGCGTCTCAAAGGCGCGCGTCAGTGTTTCACTTCGCCGATCAGGGCGACCGAATCGAACGCGCGCTGGTTGGCCTGGTGGCGCCGCATCACGAACCACATCATCACGCAGACGAAGGTGCCGAACAGCACGATCACCGCCGACACCGGCACGTCGAGCCACACCAGTACGGCATAGAGGCACAGCATCACGAGGACCGAGAGGTTCTCGTTGAAGTTCTGCACGGCGATCGAGTGGCCGGCTGAAAGCAGCACGTGGCCGCGATGCTGCAGCAGCGCATTCATCGGCACCACGAAAAAACCGGACAGGCCGCCGACGATCATCAGGAAGATATAAGCGAGGATCAGATAGCCCGGCACGTGCATGCGGCCGAAGTAAATGCCCCAATGCGCCGGGAACAGATCGCGGGTGTAGAAGGCCATCATCATCACCGCGATACCCATCATGATGCCGACCGGCAGCACCGAGAGCGACTTCTTGAGCGGCACGCGCGAGGCGGCGATGATCGCCCCCGCGGCCACGCCGACCGCGACGACAGCCTGCAGGATCGCGCCTTCCGAGAGCGACATGCCGAGCGACACTTCGGCCCACTTCAGCACGATGAACTGCAAGGTCGCACCGGCGCCCCAGAAGAGGGTGGTGACGGCGAGCGAGATCTGGCCGAGCTTGTCGTGCCAGAGAATCTGGAAGCATTCGGCGAAATCGGTGACGAGCTTGATCGGGCCGCGTTCCTGTTGCGGATAGCGTGCGCCGGTGTCGGGAATGCGCAGATTGAAAAGCGCGGCAATCACGTAGATCGCCATGATCACGAGCATCGCCGCTTCGGCTGGCGTGTTGACGGTGGGAATGTGGTGCTTGAGGATGTGCGACGCGATATGCGGACTGATCAGCGCGCCGCCCAATACCGTGCCGAGAATGATCGAGCCGACCGTGGTGCCTTCGATCCAGCCGTTCGCGGCGACGAGGCGGTCAGGCGGCAGCAGTTCGGTGAGGATGCCGTACTTGGCCGGCGAATACGCTGCAGCGCCGAATCCGACAATGCCGTACGCGATCAGCGGATGCGCGCCGACCAGCATCGTGAAGCAGCCGACTACCTTGATGGTATTGGTGACGAACATCACGCGCCCCTTCGGACGCGAATCGGCGAAGGCGCCGACGAAAGCAGCAAGAACGACGTACGACAGCACAAAGAACAGCTTGAGCAGCGGCGTCATCCAGTTCGGGGCATGCAGGTCTTTCAGCAGTGCAATAGCAGCAATCAGAAGCGCATTGTCGGCCAGCGACGAAAAAAACTGCGCGGCCATGATGGTGTAAAAACCTTTTTTCATCTGATGCGATGCTGTCCTCGCTGCGGTCCGTCCGCCCCGGCCGTGTGCAAGGCGTCCGGGCTTATTCCGTTCGAAATGGGTTGTGCGCACGGCTTTATATCATGAAAATAGCTGGATTCGGACTAGCAGAATCCTTGATCGCACCGCCCAGCGGGCTCCTGAGCACTGAAAACGCACTGTAAGCTCCTGATTCGCAAGCGTCTTTACGAAAATTTCCCATGCCGCGCCCCCTCTCAGCCACGATCCACACCGCTGCACTCGCCAATAACCTCGCCGTCGTCCGCCGTTACGCCCCAACTTCGAAAATCTGGGCGGTAGTCAAGGCCAACGCCTACGGGCACGGCCTCGCCAGAGCCTTTCCCGGTCTGCGCGCAACCGACGGCTTTGGATTGCTCGACCTCGAAGAAGCGGTGAAGTTGCGTGAATTGGGCTGGGCTGGGCCAATTTTGTTGCTGGAAGGCTTTTTCCGCCCCACCGATATCGACGTGATCGACCGCTACAGCCTGAGCACGGCGCTGCATTCGGACGAGCAGTTGCGCATGCTGGAAATGGCGCGCCTGTCGAAGCCCGTCAATATTCAGTTGAAAATGAATAGCGGCATGAACCGTCTCGGCTATACGCCGGAGCGTTTCCGGGCGGCGTGGGAACGGGCGCGCGCGTGCCAGGGCGTGGGGCAGATCACGCTGATGACGCATTTCGCGGACGCGGACGGCGAACGCGGCGTCGCCTCGCAGATGGAAGCGTTCGAACGCGGCGCGCAGGGCATCGCGGGGGCGCGCAGCCTGGCCAATTCGGCGGCCACGCTGTGGCACCCGGCGTCGCATTTCGACTGGGTGCGGCCGGGCATCATCTTGTACGGCGCGTCGCCTTCGGGCGTGACGAAGGCCATCGAAGGCACGGGCCTGCAGCCGGCCATGACGCTCGCGTCGGAATTGATCGCGGTGCAGAGCATCGCCGCGGGCCAGACGGTGGGCTACGGCTCGATCTTCAAGGCGCGTGCGCCGATGCGCATTGGCGTGGTGGCATGCGGCTATGCGGACGGCTATCCGCGTGTTGCGCCGGAAGGCACGCCGGTGATCGTCGATGGGGTGCGCACGCGGATTGTCGGCCGGGTGTCGATGGATATGCTGACCGTCGATCTGACGCCGTGTCCGACGGCGGGCGTCGGCTCGCGCGTCGAGTTGTGGGGCAATACGCTGCCGATCGACGACGTCGCCCAGGCGTGCGGCACGATCGGCTACGAGCTGATGTGCGCGGTGGCACCGCGGGTGCCGGTGCGGGCGGAATAACGCTGTAGGCAGCGCTGATCCGGCGTTGCAGGCAGCGCCGGAAACAGACGTCGCAACAGACGTCGCAGCAGATAGATCAACCTCACAGGCAAGGGCGCGTGGCTAAACAGAAGACGATGTACACCTGCACCGAATGTGGCGGGCAGGCGCCCAAGTGGCAGGGCCAGTGCCCGGCATGTCATGCATGGAACACGCTGGTGGAGACGGTGGCCGAATCGCCGTCCGCGCACCGCTTTCAGTCGCTCGCGAAGAGCGCGCCGGTGCAGCGCCTCGCGGATATCGAAGCGTCGGACGTGCCGCGCTTTTCCACCGGCGTCAGCGAATTCGACCGCGTATTGGGCGGTGGCCTGGTGCCGGGCGGCGTGGTGCTGATCGGCGGCGATCCGGGCATCGGCAAATCGACGCTGCTGCTCCAGTCGCTCGCGGAAATTGCCCACGACCGGCGCGCGCTCTATATCAGCGGCGAAGAATCGGCTGCGCAGATTGCCTTGCGGGCGCAGCGGCTGTCACTGCTCGATCCGGGCTCCAAGGCGAGCGAACTGCGGCTCCTCGCCGAAATCCAGCTCGAAAAAATCCAGGCGACGATCGAAAGCGAACGGCCCGACGTGGCCGTGATCGATTCGATCCAGACGGTCTATTCCGAGGCCCTGACTTCGGCGCCGGGCTCGGTCGCCCAGGTGCGCGAGTGCGCGGCGCAACTGACGCGGATTGCCAAGCAGTCGGGCACCGCGATCATCATGGTCGGCCACGTGACCAAGGAAGGCAATCTGGCTGGTCCGCGCGTACTCGAACACATCGTCGACACCGTGCTGTATTTCGAGGGCGACACGCACTCGTCGTTCCGTCTCGTGCGCGCGTTCAAGAACCGCTTCGGCGCGGTCAACGAACTGGGCGTGTTCGCGATGACCGAGCGCGGCCTGCGCGGCGTGGCGAATCCGTCGGCGCTGTTTTTGTCGCAGCACGAACAGGTCGTGCCGGGTTCGTGCGTGCTGGTGACGCAGGAAGGCTCGCGGCCGCTACTGGTCGAAATCCAGGCGCTGGTGGACGCCGCCAATGTGCCCAATCCCCGCCGCCTCGCGGTGGGTCTGGAACAGAACCGGCTGGCGATGCTGCTCGCCGTGCTGCACCGGCATGCCGGCATTGCCTGCTTCGATCAGGACGTGTTCCTGAATGCGGTGGGCGGCGTCAAGATCACCGAGCCGGCCGCCGACCTCGCGGTGCTGCTGGCGATCCATTCGTCGATGCGCAACAAGGCGCTGCCGAAGGGCTTGATCGTGTTCGGCGAAGTGGGGCTGGCGGGCGAAATCCGGCCGTCGCCGCGTGGCCAGGACCGGCTCAAGGAAGCCGCCAAGCTGGGTTTTTCGATTGCGCTGATTCCGAAGGCGAACGCACCCAAGCAGCCCATCGACGGCTTACAGGTTATTGCTGTCGACCGGCTCGAACAGGCGATCGACCGGATCAGGACCCTTGAGTAAGGCGCGTTCGCGGTGCAATGAAGCCGTCTTTGCCAAGTAATGCTCCGTAAATAACTCCCTCGAGCCTGTAACCAACGCAACGCGCGTATTCCCTAAGCTGGGCGGGTCTGCCATCCCTCAAGCGGAAAAGGATCGCGCCTTGAAACAGTCTCATGAAACCGTGACCGAGCGTCCGATGCAGGTGCGCGGCTGCCGCGTCTCTGCGCCCATCCGCCAGCCTTGGGGCGGAGCGTGCCGGATCGTCGAGTGGATCGACACCACCGGCCAGATCTCGCGGCGCGTCGTGGCTGAGAACGTGACGCCCGATGAAGTGCGTGCCACCATCGACCGGCATGTGGAAGGCCGCAAATATATGCTGTACGACGACGAACGCGCGCCGCGGCAGACTTTGCCACGGCGGTAGAGGAGGAGGCTTCTATTGCGGCAGCCCGCCGGCCTCATCCGGTGATTCGCTCGCGCTGGTCTGCGCCTGGCTATCTGTCTCTGTCTCCGTCTCCGGATTGAAAAGCGGATGCTGCGCCGCTTCGGCGGCCGTCAGCACCGGCGAAACACAGCAATCGAGCGGCTCCAGCAAACGTACCCAATCTTCCAGCGACCGGCTTGCAATCAGGCCGGCGAGGTCCTGGATCAGCGCGAGCGCATCTGGACCGCCGATGGCCTGGCCGACGCTCCAGTGGCGGAACGCCCACTCCGGGCGGTCGAGCGCGTGGCACAGCGTTTCCCAGAACTTGAGTTCGAGCGCCGCGACTGCGAGCCAGCGCCCGTCTTTCGTGCGGTACAGGTTGTAGCAGGCGACGCCGCCGTTCAGCAGGCCGGCGCCGGCCTGCGGCGCGGCGCCGTCGTTGGCGAGCGAGACCTGGGCGAGGAAGTTGTTCGCGTGGCTGCTGTGCGTCATCGAGACGTCGACGAAGCGGCCGTTGCCGCCGCGCGCCACGCACCACAGCGCGGCGAGAATCTGCGAAACCGCGCTCGCGGCGCCGCCCAGCAGGTCGGCAATCTGGAAGTTCGGCAGGACCGGCGTGCCGTCGCGGCTCGCCAGTTGTTCGAGCACGCCCGCGTAGGCGATGTAGTTCAGGTCGTGTCCGGCGTGACCGGCGAAGGGACCGGTCGAACCATAGCCGCTGATCGCGCAGTAGACGAGTTTCGGATTGAGCGCGCTCAGCGTTTCGTAGCCGATGCCGAGCCGCTCCATCACGCCCGGCCGGAAGCTCTCGATCAGCACGTCGGCTTCCCGTGCGAGCGCACGCAGCACGGTGCGTCCCGCTTCTGACTTGAGATCGAGCCGCGTCTCGCGCTTGCCGCGGTTGACCATCCGGTAGAAGGCGCCGGGGCGGCCGGCGACCCGATCGCTCGACGCCTGCAGCATCGTGCGCGTGGGGTCGCCGGCGCCGGGCGCTTCGATCTTCAGCACGTCCGCGCCCAGTTCCGCGAGGCGCAGGGCCGCGACGGGGCCGGGCAACAGGCGCGTCAGATCGAGTACGCGCAGGCCTTGCAATGCAGCGGGAGACGTCAAAGCCAACCTCTCTCGTAGGTAGAAAACGCGGGGCCGGCCTTCACCCGGCGGCGCTAACCGATTTGCTCAAGCTCCTCGTGCGTGTCGAGCCATTCGGCCTCGAGTGCTTCGAGACGCGCATTCACGTCCGCCTGACGGCGGATCGCCTCCGTGAGGCGGGTCTTCTGTTCCGGATCGTAACTGGCTGGATCGGCGACGAACGTATCGAGCGTCGCCTTTTCCGCGTTCAACGCGTCCATTTCCTTTTCGATCTTGCTGATGCGGCTTTGCAGCGGCTTCTTCAGGTGCGACAGTTTCTGGCGTGTTTCGGCGTCCTGACGGCGCTGTTCCTTGCGGCTTGCCGCGCTGTCTTCGGCGTTGCCGTTATTGCCGCCGTTCGTTGCGTTGCCGGCCGCGTTGCCTGCGCTCGCCGCCTTCAGCGCCGCACGCTGTTCGGCGGCGTGCTGCAGCAGCCAGTCGCGATAGTCGTCGAGGTCGCCGTCGAACGGTTGCAGCCTGTGTTTGGCCACCAGCATGAATTGATCGGTGGTGGCGCGCAACAGATGACGGTCGTGCGAGACGAGGATCAGCGTGCCTTCGAACTGGGCGAGCGCCATGGTCAACGCGTGCCGGGTTTCCAGATCCAGGTGGTTGGTCGGCTCGTCGAGCAGCAGCAGGTTCGGCTTTTGCCAGATCACCAGCGCGAGCGCGAGGCGCGCTTTTTCGCCGCCCGAAAACGGTGCGATCGCCGCCGTTGCCATCTCCCCGGAGAAGTTGAAGCCACCGAGGAAGTCGCGCAATTCCTGTTCGCGCGTGTCGGGCGCGAGCCGTGCCAGATGCTGCAGCGCCGAGTCTTGCGGGCGCAATGTTTCGAGCTGATGCTGCGCGAAGTAGCCGATGCGCAGCCCCTTGCCTTCGCGGACATCGCCGCCGAGCGCCTCGAGCGTGCCGGCGAGCGTCTTGATGAGGGTGGACTTGCCCTGGCCGTTCGCGCCTAGTAGACCGATGCGCTGACCGTTCTGGATCGACAGGTTGACGTGCTCGACGATCGGGATTTCGCCGCCTTCGTTGCGATAGCCGCAGCGCACGCTTTCCATCACCATCATCGGGTTCGGTGCGGAATCCGGCGTGCGGAACTCGAACGTGAAGGGCGACGACGCATGTGCGGGCGCGATCAGCTCCATCTTTTCGAGCGCCTTCACCCGGCTCTGCGCCTGGCGTGCCTTGGTGGCCTGCGCCTTGAAACGGTTGATGTAGCTTTGCAGATGTTCGACCGTGCGCTGCTGCTTTTCATAGGCGCTCTGCTGCAGCGCGATCTGCTGCGCACGCAGGATTTCGAACTGCGAATAATTGCCGCCGTAACGCTTGATCTGCTGGTGCTCCAGATGCAGCGTGACGTTGCAGATCGAATCGAGAAATTCACGGTCGTGCGAGATCACGATCAGCGTGCCCGGATAGCGGTGCAGCCAGTCTTCGAGCCAGACGATGGCGTCGAGGTCCAGGTGGTTGGTCGGCTCGTCGAGCAGCAGCAGGTCGGAGCGGCACATCAGCGCCTGGGCGAGATTCAGGCGCATGCGCCAGCCGCCGGAGAAGCTGGCCACGGGCAGGCGGGTCTGTTCGAGCGTGAAGCCGAGACCCAGCAGCAGCGCTTCGGCGCGCGCGGGGGCGGTGTAGCCGTCGGCGTCGGCAAAGGCGGCGTGGGCTTCGCCCTCCGCGGCGCCGTCGTGCGCGGCCGAGGCCGCTGCAATCGCTGCTTCGATGGCGCGCAACGCGGCGTCGCCGTCGAGCGTGTAGGCGAGCGCCGTTTTGTCGACGGCGGGGGTTTCCTGTGCCACGTGGGCGATCTGCCAGGACGGCGGCATTGAGAAATCGCCGGCGTCCGCGTGCAGTTCGCCGAGCAGCACGGCAAACAGGGTCGACTTGCCCGCGCCGTTCGCCCCGACCAGCCCGGCCTTCTCGCCGGGGTTCAGGGTGAAGGTGGTGTGTTCGAAGAGCGGCTTGGTGCCGCGCGCGAGACTGAACTGGTTAAAGCGGATCACAAAGAGGAGGCCGGCTTGGAAAAAACGCTATTTTAGACCGGGGAGCGGTGCGCGCGGGATTGGCCGTTCGGCCAACTGTGCCGCGGGAGCTTTTCGCTTAGACTGACGCCTTTCGTCAAACATGTTGCATGGGACCGGAGACAACCTATGACATCGATCTATTCGTTCTCGGCGCGCACGCTCGGCGGTGAGGAAGTCAGCCTGGAACAGTATCGGGGCAAGGTGCTGCTGATCGTCAACACGGCGAGCGAATGTGGCTTCACTCCGCAATACGCCGGCTTGCAGAAGCTGTACGAAGCCTATGCGGGGCGTGACTTCGTCGTGCTCGGGTTTCCGTGCAACCAGTTCGGCAAGCAGGAACCGGGCGACGCGACGCAGATCGGCAGCTTCTGCGAGAAGAACTTCGGCGTGAGCTTTCCGATGTTCGAGAAGATCGATGTGAACGGTGCGAATGCGCATCCGCTGTACCGCTATCTGACCGGCGAAGCGCCGGGGCTGCTGGGGCTCGAGGGCATCAAGTGGAACTTCACCAAGTTTCTGGTGGCGCGCGACGGCACGGTGGTCAAGCGCTACGCGCCGGTGACGAAGCCTGATGCGATTACCGGCGAGATCGAGAAGCTGCTCTGAGCCACGCGCCTAAAGAATCGGCGCAAACAACCTGGCCACATGCATGGTCACGCGCCGGAACGCCGGTGCCTGACGATACTCGCTGCGGTCGATCTCGTACGCTTGCGCGAAGTCGCTTAACAGCATCGCTTCGACCTCGGCGGCAAAGCCGCGGTCCACGGTCAGCACCATGATCTCGAAGTTCAGGCGGAACGAACGGTTGTCGAGATTGGCGCTGCCCACGGCGGCGGCCACGTTGTCGATCAGCACAACCTTCTGATGCAGGAAACCCGGCCGGTAGCGGAAGATCCGGATGCCCGCGCGCACGGAGTCGTAGGCGTAGAGCTTCGATGCTTCGAACACCACGTAATGGTCGCGTCGGCTCGGAATCAGGATGCGCACGTCCACGCCGCGCAGCACCGCAAGACGCAGCGCGGAAAACACCGCTTCGTCGGGGACGAGATACGGCGTGGTGATCCAGATGCGTTCGCGCGCCGCGTTGATCGCTTCGACGAAGAACAGCGAACAGGTTTCCTGCTTGTCGGCCGGGCCCGTCGGCATGACGATGCAGTGCATGCCCTCGCCGTTCGGTTCGTAGGCGGGCATCTCGAACGACGGCAGGGTCTGGGTGGCCCAGTACCAGTCCTCGGTGAACACGAACTGGATGCTGGCGATCACCGGCCCGCGCACTTCGATATGCGTATCGCGCCACGGCGAGAGCGGTGGCTTGGCGCCGAGATACTCCACGCCGACGTTATGGCCGCCGACAAACGCCCGTTCGCCATCCACCGAAACAATCTTGCGGTGATTGCGGAAGTTGAGCTGGAAGCGGTTGACGAAGCGGCGATGGGTGGCGAACGGATGCACCTCCACGCCGGCTGCCCGCAAGGTCGTCACGTAACGATGCGGCAGATCGAAGCTGCCGATGCTGTCGTAGAGGAAATAGATGCGCACGCCTTGCGCGGCTTTGGCAAGTAGCGCGTCCTTGAGCATCTCGCCGAGCGCGTCGTCGCGCACGATAAAGAACTGCACGATGATGTAGCTGCGTGCCTGGTCGATCGCTTCGAGGATCGCGGCGAAGGTGGCTTCGCCGTTCACCAGCGTGCGCACCGAATTACCCGGCAGGAACGGCATGCCGCCGAGATGCGTGAGGGAGCGCACGAGCTGGTGGCCAAGCGCGTCGGTAGGGTAGCCGGCCGAAGAGTCGTGCTCGTCCCATGCGTGAGGATGCGCTTGCGTGCGCAGCGATTCGTTCTCGAGACGGCGCGCGTCGGCGTAACCCTGGAACTTGCTGCGGCCGAGGAACAGATACGGCACCAGCGTCAGATAAGGCATAGCCACTAACGATACCGCCCATGCGACCGCGCCCTGGGAGGTGCGCGTATTCAGAATGGCATGGCACGCCGCGATCACGCCGAGCAGATGGGCGAGAGCAACGAGCGGGGCGATATGAAGCAAGTCGAATTGCATAGGCGCGCGAAGGATTTTTTGATGCGCTTCCCGACCGCCCGGTGTGGCGGCAAAGAAGTCAATCGCGCTCATCTTACCGAACCCGTTCGCGTTGCGGTCGGGTTCGGCAGATTCTTTGCATTTCGTTGCAGGGGCAACGGGGGAAAAGGCGTGCCGGCAGCCAGCGGCGCCTCGGATACTTCAGTCCGGTGAATCAGACCGCCGGATCAGCTCGGCAGATCAGCCGCCTGAATCAGGAACACATTGTCGTCACCCGCGCTGGTGGACAGCCACACGAGATCGAGACCGCCAAACGCGGCTTCGACATTCGCGCGCTCGTTGCCGATCTCGACCACCAGCACGCCGTCGTCGGTCAGCCAGTTGCGCGCCTGCGAGATGATCCGGCGCACGATGTCCATGCCGTCCGCGCCGCCCGCCAGCGCCATCTCCGGCTCGTGCCGGTACTCGGCCGGCAGCGAGGCCATCGAGTCCGCATTGACGTACGGCGGATTGGTGATGATCACGTCGTAGCGGCGTTCGGGCAGCGGCGTGAACAGGTCGCCTTCGAACAGCGCAATGCGCTCGTCGAGCTTGTACTCGTCGACGTTGCGCGTCGCGACTTCGAGCGCCGGCTTCGAGAGGTCGACCGCATCGATATCCGCATTCGGAAACGCATGCGCCGCGAGGATCGCGAGGCAGCCGGAACCGGTGCACAGTTCGAGCACCGCACCGACCTGCTCGGGATCTTCGACGTACGGCTGCAGACCGTCCTGCAGCAGTTCGCCAATGAACGAGCGCGGCACGATCACGCGTTCGTCGACGTAAAAGTGGAAGCCGTGCATCCACGCTTCCTGCGTGATGTAGGCCGCCGGCACGCGCTCGGTGGCGCGGCGCTCGATCACGCTCAGCACCGCGTCGACTTCCGCCGCGGTCAGCTTCGCATCGAGAAACGGCTCGAGCAGGTCCAGCGGCAGATGCAGCGTATGCAGCACCAGGTAAGCGGCTTCGTCGTAAGCGTTGGCCGAGACATGGCCGAACGACAGTTCGGCCTGGTTAAAGCGCGTCACTGCGAAACGCAGCAGGTCGCGGACGGTGGAAAACGGGAGCGTCATCGCGGGGGTGTCCTTGGCGGGCTTGGGTTATGCGACCAGTTGTTCGAGCACGCGGCGGTACACGTTCTTGAGCGGCTCGATATGGGTGACGTCGATATGCTCGTCGATCTTGTGAATGGTGGCGTTCAGCGGGCCGAATTCGACCACCTGTTCGCAGATGCGCGCAATGAAGCGGCCGTCGGAGGTGCCGCCGGTGGTCGACAGTTCGGTCGTCACGCCGGTTTCGTCCTTGATCGCCTGGGCAAGCGCGTTCGACAGGTCGCCGCGCGGCGTGAGGAACGGCAGGCCGCTCACCGACCACTGCAGATCGTATTCGAGGCCGTGCCTGTCGAGAATCGCATGCACGCGGCTTTGCAGACCTTCGACCGTGCTCGCTGTCGAAAAGCGGAAATTGAACATGACGTCCGCGTGGCCCGGAATCACGTTGCTCGCGCCGGTGCCGCTGTGCATGTTCGACACCTGCCAGGTGGTGGGCGGGAAGTATTCGTTGCCGTCGTCCCAGCGTTCGGCCACGAGTTCGGCCAACGCGGGCGCCAGCAGATGCACCGGGTTCTTCGCCAGATGCGGATAGGCGATGTGGCCTTGCACGCCCTTGACGGTGAGCTTGCCGGACATCGAGCCGCGCCGGCCGTTTTTCACCATGTCGCCGAACTGCGCGCTCGAAGTCGGTTCGCCGACGATGCAGTAGTCGAGCCGCTCGCCGCGCGCCTTCAGCGCTTCGACCACCTTCACGGTGCCGTCGGTGGCGGGACCTTCTTCGTCGCTTGTGATCAGGAAGGCGATCGAGCCGCGATGGGCCGGATGGGCCGCGACGAACTCTTCGCTCGCCACCACGAAGCCCGCAATCGAGGTCTTCATGTCGGCTGCGCCGCGTCCGTACAGCATGCCGTCGCGATGGGTGGGCTCGAACGGCGGCGAACTCCATTGCTCGAGCGGGCCGGTCGGCACCACGTCGGTGTGGCCGGCGAACACGAGCAGCTTGCCGCGCGTGCCGTCGACGCCGCGCTTGACGGCCCACAGGTTGGTCACGCCGTGCGATTCGATGGTCTCGCACTCGAAGCCGAGCGCTGCGAGGCGTTCGATCAGGATGCGCTGGCAATGCTGGTCGTCAGGCGTGACGGACGCGCGCGCGATCAGTTGTTCGGTAAGGGCAAGGGTGCCGGACATGGATTCAGTACAAGCCACTTTGAAATGAAAAAATGCCGGCTGCAGGTGAATCGCCGCAGCCGGCAACAGCTTCTTGCGCACACGGCGCCGGGGCCATTGTTACCACCCGGCACCGGCGCCGCGTTCAACGCGTTCCTCGACCGCCCGATCCCGGCACACGCCCGGCGAAGCGGGCAACGCGGTCAGGAGCGACGTTCAGGCGAACAACGTCTCGTACTCTTCAACCGAAAAGCCGAGCGTCTTGACGCGCCCATTGACCACCACGACGGGCCGCTTGATCACCGAAGGCTTGTGGATCATCAGCGCGATCGCACCCGACTCGGTATCCGCGGCGGCTTTCATGTCGTCGGACAGGCCGCGCCAGGTCGTGCCGCGGCGGTTCAGCAAGGCGTCGAGCTTGACGTCCTTGAGCCAGTCCTGCACGAGCGGCGCCGTGACGCCGGCCTTCTTGAAATCGTGAAACTCGAACTCGACGCCGTGTTCTTCCAGCCACACACGGGCCTTCTTCACGGTGTCGCAGTTCGGGATGCCGTAGACGACGGTCTTGTTGGCGCGTGCCATCAGTCGCCTCGCAGCAGCTCGTTGAGCCCGACCTTGGCGCGCGTTTTCGCGTCGACCTTCTTGACGATCACCGCGCAGTAGAGGCTATGCGAGCCGTCCTTCGACGGCAGGTTGCCGGCCACCACCACCGAACCCGCCGGGATGCGGCCATACGTCACTTCGCCGGTTTCGCGGTCGTAAATCTTGGTGCTCTGGCCGAGATACACGCCCATCGAGATCACCGAGTTCTCTTCGACGATCACACCTTCCACGACTTCCGAGCGCGCCCCGATGAAGCAGTTGTCTTCAATGATGACCGGGTTGGCCTGCAGCGGCTCCAGCACGCCGCCGATGCCCACGCCGCCCGACAGGTGGACGTTCTTGCCGATCTGCGCGCACGAGCCGACGGTGGCCCACGTGTCGACCATCGTGCCTTCGTCGACGTATGCGCCGATGTTGGTGTACGACGGCATCAGCACGACGTTCTTCGCGATGAACGAACCGCGGCGCGCGATGGCGGGCGGTACCACGCGGAAGCCGCCGGCGGCGAAGTCTGCAGCGGTGTAGTTGGCGAACTTCGACGGCACCTTGTCGTAGAACTGCGAGTAGCCGCCGGCCGGCATCGGCGCGTTGTCTTCGAGGCGGAACGACAGCAGCACCGCTTTCTTCAGCCATTGATTGACAACCCAGTCGCCGTCCTTCTTTTCGGCGACGCGCAAAACACCCTTGTCGAGCTGTTCGATGGCGTGTGCGACGGCCTCACGCACGTCGGCCGGAGCGGCCTTCGGCGACAGCTCTGCGCGGTTTTCCCAGGCGTTATCGATGATCTGCTGAAGTTGTTGCGACATATTCGTAAGTAGTGGCGAGAATGGATGAGAAATGGAATTGCGGCTGGAAGCAGCGCGACGGCGCGCCGGACGCGCTCAGCGCTTGAGGCCCCGGCAAAAGTCGACGATCCGCTGGGCGCCCTCGGTACACTCGTCGACATCGGCGACGAGCGCGAGGCGCACGAAATTGCGACCGGGGTTCGTGTCGTGCGCAGTGCGCGCGAGATACGAGCCCGGCAGAACCGTCACATTATAGTCGGCGTAGAGGCGCTGGGCGAACTCGGTATCCGACAGGCCCGTGCGCGACACGTCGGCCCAGAGATAAAAGGCGGCATCGGGCAGACGCACGTCGAGTACCTCGGCGAGCATCGGCGTGACGGTGGCAAACTTCTGCACGTACTTGGCGCGGTTTTCGAGCACATGCGTCTCGTCGTTCCAGGCCGCGATGCTCGCAGCCTGATACACCGTCGACAAGGCGGCGCCGTGGTAGGTCCGGTACAGCAGGAACTGCTTGAGGATGGCCGGGTCGCCCGCCACGAAGCCCGAGCGCATGCCGGGTACGTTCGAGCGCTTCGACAGGCTCGAGAGCATCACCAGCCGCTCGAAGTTGCGGCCGAGCCGGTGAGCCGCTTCGAGCGCGCCGAGCGGCGGCTTCGTCTCGTCGAAATAGATTTCCGAGTAGCACTCGTCGGAGGCGATCACGAAACCATAGCGGTCGGACAGCGCGAACAGTTCGCGCCAGTCTTCCAGCGTCAGCACGGCGCCGGTCGGATTGCCCGGCGAGCAGACATACAGCAGTTGCGTGCGCGCCCAGATGTCGGTGGGAATCGCCGCGTAATCGCAGGCGAAATTGCGCGCCGGATCGCTATTGGCGAAGTACGGCTCGGCGCCGGCCAGCAGGGCCGCACCTTCGTAGATCTGGTAGAACGGGTTCGGGCAGAGTACGATCGCGGGCTCGCCCGCAGCGTTACGTTTGGGGTCGATCACGGTCTGCGCGAGCGCGAACAGCGCCTCGCGCGAGCCGGCGACCGGCAACACCTCGGTGGCCGGATCGACCGGCGGCAGGTGGTAGCGCTTCGTGACCCAGCTTGCAATCGACTCGCGCAGCGCCGCCGAGCCCAGCGTGGCGGGATACGTTGCCAGGCCGCCGAGCGAAGCGATCACCGCGTCGCGGATCAGCGCCGGCGTAGGGTGTTTCGGCTCGCCAATGCCGAAGCTGATGTGCGGCAGGGCGGCGGGCGGCGTGACATCCTTGAAAAGCGCGCGTAGCTTTTCGAAGGGATAGGTCTGGAGGGAGTCGAGTAGCGGGTTCACTTGGCGGATCGGGCCTGATCGAAGACGGGCGGAGACAGGTGACGGACACGCGCGGTGGCGACAATCACGGTGGTACGGTGAAAGAACGGGCACCAGCAGCGGACCGACGATTATAGCGTGGCGCAAGGCCGCGCGGGCCGGGCCCTTGCAGCGCGGCGCAGGTCAGGATCGCGGCTGTGGCCTGGGGGCGTGGCCGGTGTCGCAAGCGGGAAGCGGCCGGGGTGAAAAGGCCGGCGCAAATAGAACAGGAGAGGCAATGCAGTGGGGAGTTGAGGGCAAAACAGGTCTTGCAGCACGGCGGGCCGGCGCGCGCAGGAACAGGAGCGCCCGGTCATGAACGGCTCGATGAACAACTGGATCCGCACGAGCTGGCCGACGCTCGCCATCATGCTGGGCGCGTCGGTGTGGGGCATGATCTGGTATCCGCTCCTTAACTGGTAAATCCGTCATTTTGCTGATGTCTTGTGCACCTTGTTGATGCTCTGTGCAATCTTGTTGACGTATTGTGCAATAAGGGTTTCAGCGATTTTTACCAGGTCGTCCACCTGTCATGGCGTGGACGACCTGGTGTAAAATGTTCCACAGAAATTCCACCCGATTCAGGGGTCGTTTCGGGGGTTAAATTCTGGAGGAACTGGGATGGCACGTGGAGCGGAAAATCTGAACGAACGTCTGGTGCAAGGTCTCAGGTTGGGTGACAGCCCGAAATCTGATGGCATGGTGCCGGGCCTGATTGTTAAGCCAACGGCTAAGGGCGCAACTTGGACGCTGCGTTTTACCAGTCCTGTGACGCGCAGGCCGCGCGACATGGGTCTGGGCACTTACCCGACTGTGAAACTCGCGGATGCACGCAGAAAGGCCCAGGATGCCCGCAGGCTGATCGATCAGGGCAAAGACCCGATTGACGAGCGCAACCGCGAGCGTGAAGGAGCGGAGGCAGCAGCCACAGGGCAGCATTTTGAGCAAGCCGCGCGCAAGTTGTACAAGGAACTCGCACCAACCTGGAAAGGCGGGGAGCAAGGTCAGCACGGGAAGCAGTGGATCAGGACCCTCGAAACCTATGTATTTCCAAAAATCGGCAGCAGAAAACTCGACACGATCACGCCCGCCGACTGCGCTGACGTGCTAAGACCCATCTGGCTGGGCAACGCTGTAACTGCCAGTCGTGTGAAGCAGCGCATGCAGGCTGTCATGGACTGGGCTATGGCCCACGACGACAGGATCAAAGCCAATCCCGTCGCGGTTGTTAATCGTCTTCTCGCGCCGCAGAATCACCAGCCTGAGCACCACCCGGCGATGCCATGGAGTGATGTACCTGCATTCGTCAAAAAGCATCTGGTCGAACGTGATTCAAACGACATGACGCGGACAGCGTTGCTTTTCCTGATCTTGACGGCTATGCGCAGTGAAGCAGTCCGTGGGGCAAAATGGCAAGAATTCAGTCCGGACTTTCGCGTGTGGACCGTTCCGCCTGTACGCATGAAAAGGCGCAGGAACTTGAATAAGCCGCACTTCGTGCCACTGCCGGATCAGGCGGTGGCACTCCTGACGTCGCTCAAACAGTCACAACAGTCACAACAGGCACAGGACGCCCTGATTTTTCCATCGATTAAACAGCGGAAAAACAGGAAGGGCGAAACCATGGTCAAGGATGGAACCCTGTCGGAATTCATGCTGTACATGGAGCGGCGCAGTGATACGCCGGATCGCTTTGCCACGGTGCACGGTTTTCGTTCCAGTTTCCGTGATTGGGCCAGAGAGAACGATTATTCGAGCGACCTTGCCGAGAGCGCGATTGCACATGAAATCGGTAACGAAACCGAGCGCGCCTACCTTCGCACCGACCTTTTCAACAAGCGCATTCCGATGATGCAGGCCTGGGCTGACTTCCTGCTGCCTCCAGAGGCCGATAACGTGAAATAACCTGGTATCTGCAGTTTCGAGTGCCATTCAGTCAAATTCTGAACGGCGCTTTTCTTTTGTGGCTCCAGGAAATGCACCGATATTCCTGAACCTGTTTGGTGATCACGTCTGGCTGTGCAGTGGGACAAGGCATCACCTGGCAGATTTGCTGTTCACATATCGGCCTTTTTCATTGTAGGTAGCCGACCAGCCGCGAACCTGCTGTGCAGGCTTCCTGCGCAGCCGCAGCGCCTGTTTCACCGATCACGCCCCTTCGCTATCTAGCTCGCGCGCAATCAATGCCCGTAGCAGCCGGGAAATAGTCGTGCTGTGTACCACGGCGTACGCCTTGAACCGCTTGTGCAGTTCTGCCTCTACCAGGAGGTTGAGCGGTTTCGGATCGCCCGGAGTTTCGTCGGGTGCCCACGCATCGAGCGACTGGATAATCGACGGCACAGCCCTGGTCGGCACTCTGACGCGGTTCGAGACAGGCACCTCGTCCACATTGCTACGCGGCTTCCTGGTGGGCTTGCTGGCCTTTCCGGGTGCTGCGACTGCAGCAGGCACTTTGACGCGCTCCTGATCCGGTTTGATGCGGCTGGCTGTCTTGCCTGCCGGTGTGCTGGACGTCTTGCGGCTCGTTGCCATCTGGCGGTCTCCGGTTATGAACGGTGGCAAGCATAGTTCACACAGTCCACGCGCGGTACAGAAATCTGCGCTTGCAGGAACCGGGAAATGAGTACGCAGGAATCTGCAAACGCAGTAGTCAACATCTGCACAGAACATGAATTGCAGGGAACCGTAAATCCTGTAATCACGATCTGCATAAAACGTGAGAACAGGATTCGCAGAAGTCTTCATTTACACAAATCATCATCTGCACAAATCATCAACTACGCAAATGAAGATTTGCAGACGAAAAAAAGGCGTACGGCTCAGGGTACGCCTTGCTCCGGCTTCAGGCTAAGCAGCAACCGTTACCGCAGGGCTGCAGTTACCGGCTGTCCAGATAACCAGCCACGAGCTTGCGGATGATATCGGAAACCGTTACTTCTTCTTCGATAGCTCGGATTTTCAGGCGGCGGTGAGCGTCCGCGTCAATGTCCATGTTGAGGCGGAACATACGCTCGGGTTTGGTGACCGCCTGTGACGTGACCATTGCTGCAGCGCCTGCGAATTCACTGATGCTGCTTGCAGCCGGTCCCGTGCCTTGACGGGCAGGGGATAACTTGAATTTGCTGGTGGTCATGTATGGCCCTTAGACGTGATCGAGTTCGAAGAATTCTTGCGCCAGAAGCTGGATTTCCGCCCGTGCCTGCGAGTTGCCGAGTTCGACAACGCCATTGCCGCTCAGCAGTGCATCCCGGTAAACCTTGCGTTCGCAGATGGTCGTGTCGGCTAGCGTTAGCTGATCGAACTGCGAAAATAGCTCGCGTGCGTCCTGCACTTCACGGATGGTCGGGTTCGTCGGTGCCATCGAAAGCACTGCAGTAGCTTTTAATTCCGGGTTCAGCCCGCGTGCGAGCGACACCAGATCATTGACTTTGGGAAGCGTTTCGAGGTCGGCCTGCGACGCCCTGGTAGGGATGAGCATCAGGTCGGCTACTGCCATTGCTGAACGCATTTCGCGAGAGTCACGGCCACCGGCATCAGCGATAACGACCTGATAGCGGCGGGCGAGATCGCGAAGCGTTGATGAAACGTCACCTGTTTTCTGTACGCAAGGAATGGATGGCCGAGTTTGCGTGTCGTCACGACGCTCGATAAAGCGTGCAGATGTAGCTTGTGCATCAGTGTCGACAAGAACAAGGTCCACTGCGTGCTGGGCTAGGTGAACAGCGATGTTGGTTGCAATCGTACTTTTTCCCGCCCCGCCTTTTTCTGCCCCGATGAGAATAATCATGTAAACCTCGATAAAGATTTAAAGATTTCTTGGTTTGATTATTCCGGATCATCAGATGATGTGCAAGCGGGCCGTGATTACATGGTTGAACGGGATGTCGTGGCGAGGGAGAGGATGTCTTTATCGCGTTGTGCGAAAATCTGCGTCTGTCGAAATTTCTTGGAAACACTGTGAAGCAGCACAAGTCTGCCGCCCGTCAAATCAAAAAGCCAATGAGCAAGGAAATGCTCCTGCCGCTGGCGGCGCATGTCGCTCGTCAAACGTCGCTCGAATGTCACCTAGCGCTCGTCACGCTAAAGAGCGGCCAAGGTAGCCGCGATACGGTTGGCCGACTTTTCCATGCGATATACATTTCGTACTTCGTGCACGAAGCCACGACCGGTCGTGTCGATCTTGACGTGTTCCGTGCCGCCGAGGCCGCGCTACAGGGCAGTGCCGTGCGAGGCAAAGGAAATGGAATTTGCGAAATTTCCGGCGACGGTTGCGCTGCGGTGGAACAAGTGCTTGCGGTCCACGACAGGCAACTGGAAAGTATTCCCCGGCACATCATCGAGAACGCTCAAAAGCGGTTGGACCGCTTTCTGTTGACCGACGATCTTTCGCCTATCGCGAACGCTTAAATCCCATTCTCAGGTCCTGCCTGACTCGTCCATGCTCACCGCGCTCTACCCGCCACGCGTGCTGCGTTTTTTGTGCGGGGCCTCTACCAAAGCAAAAGCGCTATCCATCAGCTTCTCAAATACCTCTTGTTGCGCCGGTGATAGCTTCGACAGTCGCTCATGAATTCGGATAGCCCGGTCTACCGAACCCGTACCGCTAGCACCCATTAAATCCGCGATACGGCATTCCAGCTTCTCAGCGATACCGGCAAGGCGTTCCAGATTAGGCATGAGGTTACCTCGCTCTATGCGGGAAAGGGACGACTGCTCGATCTGAATCAGTTCAGACAATTTTTCCTGAGTCATTCCTAGCGCCTTCCGGCGAGCCGCGATGGCTCCGCCAATGGATTTCGCAAGCTGTGCTGTGTTGCTCAAGACTGGTGCCCCCCTCGATTGACGAGGAAGTGTCAGTTTTCGACACCAAAGCGAGAAGGGCGTCACTACACATAATATTCGTCATGAAGTATATTATGTGTAGGCGCGAATCGCCAGAGGGTGTATCTGTGTCCGTCAGACCGTCTTCGATTCCTTGGGCGCAGCAGCATAGACCGGCTCTCGCGCTCGATGGAGATACCTGATCAGCAGCCAGGCAACCCGACTAGCAATCGCAACTTTTTATCGGGATATCGAAATGGAATCTGTAGATGTCGTGGTGGGAATCGTTGTGCGGGCCATCCTTGCGAATCACGAGGCAGAGGGGCGTCCGCGTGCGGCCTGGATCAAGCAAAGCGAGATCACGCACTTTACCGGCATTTTCCCGGCGTTCCTGGTCGAAAAAATCCGCGAGGCACTCGCGATGCATGCGCTCGTATTTGCCGAAGGTCCAGGTGCCGACTTCCTGCTGATCGACCCGACGAAATTCCCAGCGACGGACACGCCAAATCTTGAGCTAAGGCCGTCGATTCATCGCCGTGTGCCTGTGCCACAGGAAGCGCCCGCGCCGCAAGGAATCCTTCTCTCGTTAGCTGATTTTCATAGCGCAGGCGACGAATCCAAACAGCGCTAATTTCGTTTCACGGTTCCGGCAGGTCAGATAGCCCTCGGAGGTCGGGACCGTTTCGCCGACAGACTCTTGTCGGCGCTTTTTATTCACACGTCTATTCACGGGCAACAGGGAAAAATGAACAGTTCATTTTTGAAATACGGCGCAGCCGCTGCCACGTGGCTGGTGCTGGGCACCGTGCACGCGCAGGAAATACCGCCCGCGTGCGAGCAGTACGTTACGGCAACCAGGATATGCGGCGCGGCTCTGGTCCATCTCACCGAATATACGGACCCGGCCCATGCAGCCCAGGTGCGCTCCCAGTTGAGCGCCACCGAAAAGCAGATGACCGACTCTCTCCGTGCGGGAATTCAGCGGGACGGTGCAGACGCGGTTGCCGAGCGCTGTGCTACATCACCGGGTAAGGAACAGCTTCAGAAGTCAGTCGTTAACCTGATGACGTTCCTTGCATTTAACCGGGGCTTATCGGAAGACTGCCAGGACGCAGTTGCGTCGCTGCGCTAGTGAACGGGCACGCCAATATGAACAGCACCAACGAGGTTCAAATCTGGGCCGGACGCCCTTCGCAGTGGGTCAATTTCCGGACATATGTCTCGTGCCTGGCCGTCTTTGCCATTGGCATTTTTGCCACGCTCAACGGTGGAAACTTTATCAGCTACATCGTGGCGGCAATTGCGTTGCTCATCGCCGGATGGGCTTACCTGAACATTCGCTGCTGGTCCTACACACTGACGAGCGAACGCTACAAATACCGCTTCGGCGTGCTGTCGAGGAACTTTCACGAAATCGAACTGTACCGCGTGAAAGACGTGGTCCTCGATCAGCCGTTCTGGATCAGGATCGTTGGACGCGCCAACGTAACCGTAGTCGGATTTGACGCGGTACGACCGATAGCACACCTTCGTGCGATACCTGACGGGGCAGCCGTGCGTGAAGCATTTCGCAACCTGATCGAGCGTCGCAGGGATATCAAGTCCGTTCGTGTTTCCGAGCGGGGATGATTTCGATGGTGCGGTTCTGGTCGGCCAAGATGTAGCATGAGGCTTCGACCGCGTTTGCCAGTAGACACATCCCCGTGATCGTTTTCTTCAGGCGTCTAGCCACCAGCAACACACCGGTTACAGGCCAGCCGATATCCTAAAAGGTATAGAAGAAGGACAATAAAGATGCGGTCGCATCCATGGAAACGGCGAAAGCGCCCCGGCACAACCCGCACCAGATTTTCTGAACAGCGCACCGGACCACTGGCGTGCAAGCGCACCCACAATCTACGCGACAGCACCTCGGTCCGTTTTCAGCGTGCAACCTATAGACGGCGGAGGGCATCGGGATATCGGTCTCTCCAGGAATGCTATCTCCGGCACCGGCTCAAACTGCTTGACTGGCTGGACGATATGTCCGCATTGGTGGGCGCGGTCGAGCCCGTTGAACACACAACCGAATTTATGGAATTCCGGCTCTCGCGTCTCAACCCGGACATCCGCATTTTCGTCACTGCGGTCGCAATCGGCGTAGCTATTTACCGCAACGGCGAGTGGTTCGATCTGCTCGTTGATATCGACGTTGCGCCGGAAAGGATTGTGGGAGGGTGGCTGAACAATTTTCGGTTACCGGAATGGCAACGGGTTTTTCGCGACCTCGACAGCCTGTGGCATACCGAAGTTTTCAATCCCTTCCGTCAATGGGTTCGCATGCGACTTCTTCCTGCCCGCGTACTGGTTATTTCCGCCATGCACAATGGCGCGACGTGGACGAAGCTTGCAGACACAACGACACCTGTCGATCCGTATGAAATCGCCAGACCTTCCGTCTGGATTGATTCACCTCCGGATGCCGAATGTGCGGGAGCAACCCGATGAGCATGAGTCCATGAGCAGCGATGGTTGCGCGCAAAACACGACATACGCGAATAAATATTCCAAGCCCTATGGCAAGAGATCACCGCAGCAAGGGATGATTTCCTGGTTAATACCGGCCAGGTCCGGCGCCGCAGCGGTAGCCTGTTTTGACCGGGCATCGCGCGACCGGGCGATAATCAGGTTGACGGAACGAAACTGCACAACGCAGGCCGGTAATCCCGGATAGACTGCGGCACGGCGACGGGACGTAAATCGGAGCACACGTATGCACAGAATCATTCAGGCGATAGCCTTCGCGGCGGAAAAGCATCGCAGGCAGAGGCGGAAGGACCGCGACGCGTCTCCCTACATCAATCATCCGATTGCACTTGCAAACGTCCTGGCGAACGAGGCCGATGTCAGCGACGAGGTCGTGCTGATCGCGGCGATTCTCCACGACACAATTGAAGACACCGAAACCACCTTTGAAGAACTACAAGCGATCTTCGGGTCAGAAGTGTCAAGCATCGTTCTTGAAGTGACCGACGATAAACGGCTTCCTAAGCAGGACAGAAAGCGTCTTCAGGTAGAGCATGCGCAGAACCTCAGTCATGCGGCGAAGCTGGTCAAGCTCGCCGACAAGATATGCAACCTGCGCGATATTTCGGCCAGCCCTCCAGCCGACTGGTCGTGGGAGCGTAAGCGCGAGTACTATGATTGGGCTAGGTCCGTCGTGGATGGCCTGCGAGGTGCGCATTCGGGGCTGGAGCTTCTGTTTGACGAAGCCTACGAACGAGGGCCTTGAACTGGTGTGCAGCGTCGGACTCGGTTCGGCCACCTGCGGCCAGGAACGGACCTTCGACATCGCACCGTAGATCGTCAACAATCGAACGGTACCGGGTTCCCTGCTGACTTAATCGCACCACCTCTCTCCGAACAGGTGGAACCTATCCCTGTTCGTTGATTGCCATCTACCACAACTTCAATATGACAGACTACACGTCGCCTTCCGCAGTCGTAGTCAACTGTGCTGCCGCTTCTGATGGGGGTTCACTGTGGCTTCAGCTCTCAGTGGAGGGCCAGGCGAAAGGGTACGGACTCCACCGTTCGACCGCCTCGCGCGGTACCTCGCGCTACGAGGAAATCAGCGGAGAATATGGCCCTCTCACGAAAGGCGAACTTCGAGACCTGCTGTCTATGCTCGATACCATCGTTGAACATGGGACGTGTGCGGGAATTGTCCACGAATTTGTGAAGGTGCTGAAAAAATCAGAACTCGTGTAGGTTGAGCGAGAATCGCGTCGGACTGTGGTCGGCCAGCTACGGTCGGTCGACCCCGCAGTCGGAATCGGCGACAATCGGTGTCCATATTGTGGAGCGAGACAGCAGCGTGAGCATTTGCTAGTGCGATGTCATTCAAGCGGAGAGAAATTGAAAACGCCTGACGTACACCTAAATCATCTTTACGTTCACGTTGACGTGACCGCACAAAATGCGATTGCTGAGTCTGAATTCATGCGAAATGAATTCGCCAATATGGAAGTTAGCACGATAGAGGCCGGTGACGACCGCGCCTGGACGGGCATCTATTTGACAGGTGCTAATACCTACATTGAGTTTTTCAGTCCATCTCGCGCGCCGTCGAGCCTGGAACAAGTGGGCGATTCCGGGGTCGCCCTCTCGGTAGAGGAAGTCGGGGGTATAGAGCGGGTAGCGAAGTGTTTGGGTTCGATGGGGCGTCCACGCGCCCCTTCACTATTCGAACGTAAAGTCGATGGAGATCCAATCCCTTGGTTTTGGAATCTTCCTTTAGTGGAATATCCCGAAGGCGAGGCCGAGCCGTTTTGTTCGTGGGTAATGGAGGTGGATCGAGACTTTCTGACAAAGAGCCGGGGCAGCCTGTGGTCCGGCGGAGAAGGCATCAGTCGCCACCAATATAACGCTGCGAAGTTTCAAGCAACTCGCTACATGAAAGATATCGACGAAGTCACCGTGGCGTTAAATGAGTTCGAAGCAGCCAGCTTTGGGCGTCAGCTTGTTGCACTCGGATATATCTCGGAGACTTGTGGCGGCGTTAGGACGCTCATCGGCCCAGATATTACATTTCGGCTGATCGAGCCATCGCCCACGGCTAGAGGCGTGACACAACTGAAAATGAGCCTACTCAAAGAGAAGGTTGGCTCTGAGATCCTTACGTTCGGTCAAGGCGTAACACTCAGTTTCGATAGCGGTCAAACAGCAATCATGTCGTTTTCGATTATTAGTTAAGTCTTGGCGTGGCTGGCGACCCGAAGCGGGTTACCGCATGCCGGATTCATGAGACAGTAACCGGCCAATTTGAGTCGTTCGACGCGGCGGCTTGATTCGATGACATACCCAACCAAACGTTGCTCTAAACCCGATCAACAAGGAATTTAGACGTGCGCCCTGAGAGTAACGTACCCCTGCGTGAACGAGTGCTAGACGTTGAGGGGCGAGCCTCGCCGACAGTCCTGTTCCATGTGTGGGGCGCACTTCCGAAGGAACGGCCCGCAAACTGTGAAGTTTTGCTCATTTCGTTTGCTTACGCCGATATTCCAGTAGGTCGGACTTTCGCGATTGCTTTTCCGAAGAACGCACCACAGTCAGTCACACGAACACGCTGCAAGATTCTTGGTGTAACGCAGCAATTTGCCGCGCCATTTGATGAGATACCACATGGTTGGAAAACCATTTGCCTTGTGGAGTTTTCAGAAGGCATTCCTGCGGTTATTACATCCCTGCCAACGGTGAACGGATGGTATGAGAATAAAAATACAGTGAGCCTTTGCGATGAAGAAACGTGGCGGCTAATAGCAGACTGAAAAACCACTTTGGTGTTACTCGATTGCTCTCTTCTGGTTGGTTACGGAAGGTGACGTTGATTACTTCCATTGATACGCAGCGGCACGCACGAACTTTGCACGTGCTTGCTCAGGCAGCCATGGAAAAGCAATCGTAAGCGCGTGATCGGCGGTCGCACAGCATTGACTGAGGTCGGTATGTCGCCAGTGACTGGACCCGCACACCTCTAGCCAAATCTTTTCTATGATGGCGCGATCAGACGCTGTAAGTGCGGGCTGCGCCATCACCGTGTCATAAAAAATCCATGGGCGTGACCAGTCCACAAAGGCCGTCGCCGCAGCAAAGATGTCAGATTTGGTCACGGTACGGAAATCTTCATAGAAATTCCCGGCTAGCTGGCCGCGAACGATCATCCAGCATCATTTTTCGACTCGTCGATGATTTTCGCAATCAACGGTCTTGTGTACTTCTCGGCCGGATCGATGTGACGTTCACCAGCCCGGAAGAACTCTCCAGCATCGAATGCGAGAAAGACATCCCAGAACAGCGGCGGCCACGTATCGCGTTGAGCTACCGAATCTGAGTGCACTTTCCCGACCATGATATTCACAACCGCATCGCAGAAGGCAAAGGACAGTTGTCCATCGTGATATCCACGAGCGAGCACGAGTGCAAAAGCATCGAATCTGTGCGGTATTACTTCGCCTAGTGGGCCTGTACATCGCTCGATATGCTCCTGCGTAATGGAGAACTGTTCCGGGTTCTCTTCATAACGGCGACGCAGCAAGTCGATAAATTTGTCCGGCTCGAAGTCAGGAGGGCGTTGTTCGGCGTTACTCACGAGGGTGGCACGGTGATCGAGATTAATTTCGAGTTTAGCAGCAAGCTACCCAATGGCCGCTATCGGCGAATCCGAAGGTCCCTTATGGGTCGGTTACGGTCCGACGCACGATGCGCGCCCGACGAATTCACGCGCGCTGGACGTCGGGCGGGGTTCGGCCAGAAGCGGCCCTTGATGCTGCTGATAAGAATCAGGCGGGCCGCGAAATTGATTCGATAATTTGTTCGACCCGGATGTCAACAGCCTGATCTTCCTCAAATCGCAGCACGCGACATAGGCGGCTTTCGAGCCAAGCTTCGTGGCGCGAGCGGCTACGACCCGGCAACCTACCCTCATCATACTGTGCGGCCCAAGCAAGGAAGGCAGGATCGGCACCCCCGAATAAGGAAATCTCCCGTGCTTCGATTCGCTGCAGCCGAAGCTTGGTCGGCAGCGACAGGAAGATAACGAGGTCAAATCCATCTTCGAGATTGTCACCCCAGCCGCACACTGAGCCCGCGACTATAGATGCGTGGGATGCCTCAAGTTCAGCAAGAAGCATCGCCAAGCGCGCATCCGGATCATATTTCTCTTTGAACGGTGGGACGGTCGGCTTCCAATAGAAGCTGTCAGCATCCATAAAGTTGAAGTCGAGCCGCGCTGCGAGCGCACGCCCCAGTGTTGTAGTTCCTGATCCAGGAGCGCCAACGATATTGACGCGACGATACTGGAAGCTATTCATGAACGAACCAAAGTTAAGGCGCGAGTATCGCACAGCGATACGCGGTTGAGTGTCCGCTTATCGGCTCGTCCACCGTCTATTGTGGGTTGCAGACGGAGATTCCGCGTTGAAGCGAGTGCAACCTGAGCCGCCCTCGATCACGCCGACCTTCTGACCACGCGACTTGCAACGTATTGCTTAGCGCGAAACGAGATTAGCGACTTGAACCAATTCTTCGACTCTCTCCAGCAAACAGATAGGCGACTGCTCTGCCACCGGCCCGTAAGTTTCAGGTGACGTATGCCGATTGCATCGGATGGGCCGCGGCCAGTCTGAGACATTCGACGAAGGAATGCCAATTGTTGACAATCACTCTATGAACAGCGTCAAATATTGTCGAATGTGCGTAAACGGGCCGGAGAGATGCTGCGGAATGTATCGTACAAACCATGCTAAAACGACCAGAAGAGTTAATAGTGACCAACCTATCATCTAGTGGCGCGCAGGTGAAAGTGCAGCCTTTGCGGAAGGGGATTGTTGCTCTAAATTTGCTCGCTTTATTGGTCGGTGGCGGGTGGCTGGGGTACGGAGTTTTTGATCGCTGGCACTGGGAAAATATTCAGCAAAATTGGGCGTCGACCGACGGAACCATAGAGACGGCATACGTTCACCGGGCTATGGGTCGCCACGTCAATTGGGAGACCGGCTGGACCTACTCATATTCAGTGAATGGGCGGAAATACGAGGCTAAAAGCACGGCCTTGAGCAATGCCTATTTCGTTCATATGTTTTCATCTAAGCACCGAGCCGAAGCTGATGAAGAGACTCGGGCAGTTGGAAGTACTGTATGGGTCTACTACGACCCTGCCGTGCCGCAACACTCCGTGTTGGACTTTCCGCAAGATAGTTTGCTCGATATTCTGACCTTGAGCTTATCGGCAATGTCCATTGGCGGGGCGATCCTAGGCGCGTTTGCGCTTGTGAAAATGCTCAAAAGCCACCGTGCCGACGACTGAGACGCCCATCAGTCGACCCGCTCGCTGATACTGGTCCGCTACCCGATTGCGTATTCATTTATGCACCTCTCTTTTACCACTTCGAAGCTGCATTTGCGTCTAAGGCAATTTATGTTCATGGGGCTTTTGTTCGCTGCTCCCACGGCGAATGCAGAGGAGTGTGCGCCAGGGGTTCCGCGCCAAACGCCAAATCCTTTGACAGGGGCGACGTGCCCGGTTGTGGGAACCATGGGAGGAGCAAAGCTCGTGGTACCGACCGAGTACCTGATTGGGCCCGTTGCCTACAAAGGAATCGATATTTGGAGCGCTGAGTCCTATAAAAAGCACCCAAACGCCCTACGTTCGACAACGAAATTGCCGATTTTGCAATCAAGATACGGCAAACCGATTTCAAACCTATCGAGAATGCGAGCGACTACGCGGACTACATTCGGTCGTACAACACGGTAAAGACTTTGCCGCCACCGGGCAACCGCTGGATACATGTAGGCTTTGAAACTCATTATTACCCGACTGCAGCCAGGGCGGTTGCGGAACGGTGGCACGAGGATGAGACACACTGGGGACCCTACGATAGAGCCCCGGATGTCTGGGGCCTCGCACACTATGTTTCGATTCAGCACCCATCGACGGATATCCCAAGCGACCAGGTGGAGTACTTTTACGACCCGGAAGACGACTCAACATTCATGTTTTGCAGGAGCACTCTGAAGAAGCTTCCACCGCGTGACCTGCTCACTCGATGCGAAATTCATTTCGATGTGCCCGAACTCAGAGTGCGGGCCGAAGTTACAAACATCCGCGATAAAGCCGATCTTGCTCGGTGGCGCGAAATCGAGCGCGGTGTACTTCGCGTGGTGAACTTATTCATTGTGCGATGAACGACGGGCTTAGCCAGCTACGTGTCTAAAAGGAGGTCATTTCTGGGCAGCGCTTGGAGCAATGAGATGCCTTTGAACGGCTGCTTATGGCTGCGGCCTCCGACCGTTCGGGGTCGGTCAGCGACACTCGACGTCACACGCTATACGAGCGGTGCGCTCAAAAAGTCACCGTGGCACGAAATTCAGGCGGCGTCCGCTGCCGCCTTGCTGATGGTCGGATGCGATGCGCCGAATTCTTTTGCGTGGCGGCACCCGCGACAAATCTTGCTTTACTTTCCGTCAAGTGCCACAAACATGCGCATGACGAAATCGCCCGCCGTCCTCACTACTTTTCGCGACCTTGACCACTGTCCGCCCAAAAACAGAAAAGCGCTAGACCGACGAGCAAAATTGCCGGTAGAGAGGGGAAGTTGGGGCTTTGAGGGTTGGGGGTAGGCGATGATTCGCGTGGGCCTGGTGAATCGGTTATTGGCGTTTTCGTGGGTGTCTCCTTGGAGTTCTGATGCTCGTGCCAAGCAATAGCCAGTTTGGTAGCAACGGCACAGCCCGTTAGACTGAAAATGACTACAGCCATCACCACCGTAACTAAATCTCTTGTAGGTGGAGCAGGCGCTGGTTGCGATGATTCGCAATACATTGTGAATGGTGCTGTCGGTTGTTGCCCGGAGACATTAACGGCACGGGGCGCACGATCCGCGTCGTGACCAACCGACGCCTGCTGGGCCGGCTTTGAAGTTGAAGGCATCCCTTTGTTTGGGTTACGTTCGAGGCGCGCATTGCAGTCTGTAAAGACGACAGTCATTTTTGGGGCTGCGGCGTTGCCCATTTCGTGAACCTGATCTGTCCAGGCGTCAACGGTCGCCGCTCCGATGACGACTGACCCGATCACAGACAACAATCCGGCTGCCGCGTAGCATTCCGCACGAAACTTCACCCACGTTTTTTTGGGGTGACCGGTCGCCAATTCCTGAAGCGTAAGGCGGAAGATGGCGACAGCGGTCGCTGCACATATTCCCAATACGCAGCAAAAGCCGACAAGCAGGGGATGCTTTTCGAGGCCTAGTGGTGGCGTTAGCGTGGAGACCCAAGGGTGTTCGCTTTGGAGTATTACTAGACATCCGGTACCGGCGAAGGCTGCCACTGGCAACGCCCACGCCAGAAAAATACTTGGTTTTGCTGCTTTCATTGTTCAGGTGTATTTCCAGGAGTTTCGAACCGAGAAAACTACGCTATGACCATTCGATGCTTTTTATCGACAACTTCCGTGCAATCTTGAGCGGGATAGTCCTCGTGCGTTGCCAGACGAAGCGGCTGCTTGATTGGTCGCTGGTCGTCATCACCTGCGTAATCAGGAACCGGCGGAGCGGCTGGCCGACACCGTGCAACCGATTAAATACCGCCGCGCGTCCCATCTCAGGCGACCCATGCATATCTCGTATGCATATTGGATAAATCGCTACGCAGTACGCGACCACCCCGAATTAGATGGTCGTCGGCTAAGCACCCAAACACGATTTGGCGTTTTCAGGATGTACGGGGGGCTTTAATTTGCGGTAAATTCTTAACATCTAAATCGCGCCAGAATTGCAGGCATTCAGATTCACGAAGGCGTTTCCGTGAGAGAGCACGCGAGGCGCTTACCCGACAAGATGGATAACGCATGAACATGACTGACCTTGTCCAGGCCATCCGGGGTGGCCTGATTCAGCAGGACCGACTGCTGAAAACCGACATTCCTGCCTTGCCGAAGGACACGTTGGTGCCGCACCGTGCCGTCACGCACGGCGAACTGGGCCGCGATTTCAGCGTGACGCTGGATATGCTGTCGGGGGCGGGCGACGTCGAGCTCAAGAAGCTCATCGCGCAGCCGATGACACTCTGGATACAGCAGGGTGATAAATCGTACAAGCCGGTTAACGGCTATATCCATACGGCGCGAAGGCTTGGCGCAGATGGGAGTCTGGCAAGCTATCAATTATCTTTCGCATCGTGGATGCATTTCCTGAGGTTCCGGCGCGACATGCGGAACTGGCAGGACAAGTCCGCCGACGAAATCATTACCGACGTATTCAACGAGCATCCACAGGCGAAGGGATATTTCCAGTTTGCGCTATCACAGCCGCTGCCGCCACGCTCTTACTGTCGGCAGAGCGAAACCGACTGGAATTTCGTGCATCGCCTGATGGAAGACGAAGGCCTGTTCGGCTTCTGGCGACATAGCACGGACGGCAAGTCGCACACGCTCGTCATTACCGACGACGTCTACAGCCTCGATGCGATGTCGCCGGAGACTGTCGAATTCTACCGTTCTGGCGTCACCAGCGCGGCGAATGCATTCACGCAATGGGGCGCATCACGCACACTTCAAAGTGCGATCCATACGACATGCACATTCGACTACAAGTCACCATCCGCACCGTCCAATCCCAAAGGGACGACGCTGCCGACGCGGGCGAACCAGGGCAACCTGCCTGAGCAGGCCGAGGTGTACGAGTACACGGGACCGTACACCTACGCCACGCAGGACCGGGGCGAACATCTGTCGAAAATACGTCTGGAAGAATGGGAGTCGCGGGCCAAGCGGTTTCATGGCGCGGGTGGTGTGCTTGCCATAGACGCTGGCCTTCGTTTCACTCTGGACAGTCATCCGGTGCATGACAGCGATCAGGCCAGCCAGCGCGAATTCGCTGCAATAAAGGTGCGGCGCTACATCGAGAACAATCTGCCGCTGTCGTCGGGTGAATCGAATTTTCCACATAGCCTGAAAAAGCAACTCGCAGAGGCGAGGGCGGAAAGTGCTGGCAATGAGTCGTTGACGATTGCTCACGCGGACGGCAGCAAAGGCTTTTATCTGGTCGAGGTCGAGGCGCAACGCGTGAGTGTGCCGTATCGCAGCCCTTTCGAGCACCGGAAGCCCGAGATGCACCTTGAAACGGCGATTGTCGTTGGGCCGAAGGGGGAAGAAGCCTATACGGACGAACTGAACCGCATAAAGGTTCAGTTCGTCTGGGACCGACTGAATCCTGGCAACGAGCAGGCATCATGCTGGATAAGAGTCGCACAGTCGGATACGGGCAGCGGATACGGCGGTGTCCATATTCCGCGTATCGGTGAAGAAGTGATAGTGGGCTATGTCGGTGGGGATTGCGACAGGCCGCTGGTTTTGCATCGGGTCTACAACGGTGCGGTCAAACCGCAATGGAACAGCAACGGAATACTGTCGGGTTATCGGTCCAAAGAGTACTCGGGCTCGGGCTATAACGAGATGGTTCTCGATGACGCGACCGGTCAGACGAGGGCGCGACTTTTCAGCAGCAGCGCGAACAGCCTGCTCCACCTGGGTTATCTGGTTGACCAGAACGGGAACACGCGCGGCTCATATATGGGAAGCGGGTTTGACCTGAAAACCGATGCGTATGGCGCGGTACGTGCGAACAAGGGTCTTTACGTCACGACGCACACCACGTCAGCAGGCAGCCAACCGTTCGACACGTCGGATACGCAGCAGCAACTGATGCGCGCGGAAAACGTGGTCAAGGGTCTGTCGGACGCGAGCAGGCAGCGCAACGCGGAAAGCCTGCAGCCGGGACACGATTCGCTCACGCAGTACACCAGTGCGACAAAACATACAGTCGCTGCTCAATCTACAGGAGGCCGGACGGCCGGAGGCGGTACAGGCAATGCAACCGCTTTCAGTGAGCCGCAAATGCTATTCGGCAGCCCGTCCGGAATCGGCATCTCAACGGAAAAATCCGCACGCATGACCGCAGATCAGCACCTGAATTTCGTGAGTGGCGAAAGTACATATTTCGCTGCCGGAAAATCGTTCGTGGCGAGCGTAGCCGAAAAGATCAGCCTGTTTGTCCAGAGCGCCGGAATGAAGCTGTTCGCGGGCAATGGCAAGGTGGAGATTCAGGCACAGAACGACGGGATGGATCTGTTTTCGGAAAAGCAGTTGCGCATATCCAGTGCCGGTCAGGATGTGCTGGTCGCGGCAAAACAGAAAGTGGTTGTGACGAGCGGTGGCGCGAGCATCACGATTGAGAACGGCAACGTGGAAATCCATTGTCCTGGAAAATTCACGGTCAAAGCTGCATCGCACTCGTTTGAAGGACCGGCGGGGGACGATACCCCGCTGCCATCCCTCCCGCAAGGTGATCTCAAGATGAAGAACACCTATAACATGTCGCACTAACAATGATTATCAGCCCCCCCTTTTTGCCCGCAGCAGGCGCGGCGTCCGTTAGTGCGGATGCCATCGATCCGATGATGGATGCCGTCGACCAGTTCGAACTCGCGCATGGCATCTATCCGATTGCCTTTGATAGACGCTGGCATACCGGCGTCCACCTGATGCCCGACACACAGAATGAGCGGGTACGCGCCATCGCAGACGGCGAGGTGGTGGCTTACCGTGTGTGCCAGAAAGCAATTGATGGTGGTGAAGGCGTGCTCGATAGCAATGCAGGGTTCGTGCTGCTCAAGCATTCGACCGAAACGGGAGACGGTCGCTCCATCACGTTCTATTCGCTTTACATGCATCTGCTGGACCTGGACAGCTATACCGGCCTGGGCGTACAGGTCAATTCCTTACCGGAGTTCCTGCGCACGCCGACGTCCGACGAAGGACAGTCAGGCGGTGGCAAGAAGGTGTACCGGAAGGATGTGCTTGGGCTGGCCGGGGCCTGTCACGGAATGCGTCACCTGCACCTTGAAATCTTCATGCTTCCCGGCGACTTCACTGGCTACGTCAACAGTACGCAACTCGATAACAAAAAGCCAACGACCCCCACGAGTACCGATTACTGGGGGCACAGTTACTTCATCATTCCGGCTGGTCAGCAGTTCCAGGACTACCCGCCTGGCGTTGATAACGGCAAGCTCAAAGGAATTGCGTTCGACAAGCTGCAAGACGGGTCGAACCAGAACCCGCTACACGTCGAAACATACTTCCACAAAGGCAGCAGGTACACGAACACGTGGAGCGTGGAGGCGGACGGTACGCGCACGCTGCTTACCCCGCAGCCCGTCAAGGAAGCGGGGTACGAATACGACCTTTACAAGCGGGCAACCGCGCTGTATCCGCAATGTCCGAGCGACGGTTACGAACTGCTGCGCTTCGGACGGATTCTCTCGCCTAATCCGACGTTGCAGGATGGTGGAATAAATACCCCGCCTGGTTTTGCTCCGGGTGTGAGCGGCAACCCGCATCCGATCAGTCAGCCAAGTCCTCGCGCGACATGGTTGCGGGTCACGTATGCGCAAGGGCAAGAAGGTTACATCGACATCAATGGCAGCAGCATCGTGAAGCTTTCCGATGCGGATTTTCCGTTCTTCGCGGGCTGGACGAAGATCAGTGATGCCAATACGCCGTACACGGACGATGGTCTGTGTGACGTCGACGAACTGAAAAAGATTCTCGGTAGCGTTCCGCAGCCTGTGATCAACGGAAAGGATAACGAGTACCAAGACGAAGACGCGTTGTGCAACTACATCCTGGGCAATGATTCCGTTCGCGCAATGCTAAAGGGCTTTATCTGCGAAGCCCCAACCGAGTGGGATAGCGCTCACAATGAGACGCGCTACGCGAAGCTGAACGATGCAGATGGCTTTTACGGCAAGCAGAAGGACACCAACCCGACCGGCTACAGCGATTTTCTGACGCTGCTGAAGAAGTTCCAGTTCTGGGATAAAACCGGTTTGCCTGATGGCAAACTCTGGTTTTTCCACCCGCTGCAGTTCATCCGGCATTTCAGGAAGTGCGGGTGGCTAAGCACCGATGAAATGGCGTTGACGTTTCCGCGTCATTTGTTCTACTCCGAAAGTGGAAATCCGCGCACCGCGATTACGACCGCCAATGATATTTATACGATCACCAAAGCCGAAGCTCGCGCTCGTGTTCTCGATTACGTAGCGCCGCTAAATCGGTGCACGCGTAAATACCTGGGCCCGGATCAGCAACGGATTGCCATATTTTTGGCCCAGGTCCTTCTGGAAACCGCGCAGTGGCGTAATCTCGGTGGAACAAGAAGACTGATGCATGAGTGGGGATTTGGTCAATATTCGAGCGCAAACCCGGCAACGCAGTATTATGCTGCCTTTTATGGCAGAGGGATTATGCAGCTTACGTGGGCTGGAAATTACAAGGATTACGGTGAGTATAAGAAATTGCCAGACCATTCTGGGCCTTACGTTGAGAGACTCCCTTCTGCGGCTGCTCATCCGCGCATTACATCGACTTCGCAACACTATTCGTCGAACCCCAATGACAATGGGCAATTGATGACATGGGCACCGCGGTTTGATCCCGATATTGTGGCTGAAGATCATGATCTGGCATGCGATTCCGGAGGATTTTATTGGGTTTCGAAGCCATTTTCTCAGGGCATCAATATAAATCGTGTGGTTGATAGAGGTCATTCTGCGGAAAACGTTGGTTTTGTGAATAGATTGGTCAATGGCGGTTTTAACGGCTATTATGAACGGCACGCCTATTCGATGTATATCCTTGGCGAGCTAACCGATATAATCCAGTCGGATGTTTTGCAGATGATTGCGCCACCGCATCCAAAAAATCAAGTCCAGGCCGACTTGCATAGACCGGAGTGAATCAAATGAGACTCAGCAGATTTTTGTTTTTTGCATTTCTTTTCCTGGCTGGCCCATCCTCATGGGCGTCGAGTGATGAGATTCATTTTCGTCCGGTTGATGGAACGAACGTGGCTGTCTCAGTAGCTGATGGCAAGGTTTCTTACGCAATTACCGATGAAAAAGGGGAAGTCGATAAAAGCATCGACATCGATACCGAATCGAAGCTGCACCTGAGCATTGGGGACTACAGGTTCGATGGAACAAAAGGATTCGCAGTATCGTATTTGGATGAAGGCATGGGGGTTTATGAGGTCTATCGTGTATTTGCTTATTCCAGAGAATTAAGGAACTTCGAAGAACTGTCACCTGCGTGCGGCGACGAGTTCCTCAATCTAAAAGTAGACAGTAAGAAAAAGGTCCTTACTAGCACATATTTTACGGAGAATGAGCCGAAGATTTGCGTTACAAAATTTGGTGGTTGAAATGTTCAGAAGTCTGATGTGGGCGTTACTGTTTTCGTGCGGCGTTGCGCACGCCGCCGACGCGGTGGTCTCGTGCGATGATGCTTACCGGGCCGAGGTTTCCAAGCCCGGTTTGCTGACGATCACAGGAAAGGACGGCAAATCCGCAAGCGCGAAGATAGGCCACCAGGTCGACGGCGGCAGCTTCAGCCCGGATGATACCTACCTGGTTCTGTACGGAATGCCTATGAAAGCAAATCCGCAATCTCCGCAAACCAACTATCTGACGCTCTACAAGTTAGATGGGCAGCGCAAGGCAGTCGCTCGGCAGACGTATGGCGCAGGGATTTATTCTGCGGACTTCAGCGCAGATGGGAAATTCATTGCCATCGCAACGCGCCTTGGCGTTGACATTTTGAACGTGAATAAGACGACGTTCGAGTCTCACGATGCTGCCTATACGCCGGAATTCCCCCTTCAAGCGTGTGGCAAGAACTGAATCGTTACTGACATCGAGTTTCGTCCGAGCTACACGTCCGAATGCTAGGGCGACGTGTAGCACAGACTTTTTTGGTTCGATGATTTTAACCTCTGCGGTCTGGATGGCGAAGCCGACGCCCACCATGTTCAAGCTCGATGGGTTTGCAGTCGCATAGGCGGGATGACACCTGCTCGTGCGATGGCATTTGGACCGCACGATCACTGCAGGCGACATTATGAAGCGATATCTGATACTGGACGGCGACAAGACGACCGCGAGCGGCACTGTGCAGGCGAAGCCCACCACGGTCCAGTTGAGCGGTGTGCACGTCGCGCACGAAGGTGACGAGGTGGTATGTCCGACTTGCAATTCGACGGGCAAGATTAAATGTGACGGCCCCCGTCAGTCGATGACTGCACCGGACGGACGGCATGCGGCTCTGAGTGAAGACCTGTGCATCTGCAATTGTGATCCGCCGCCGAAGCTCGTCGCTTCACAGAATTCGATGTCGGTTGACGTTTGATCCTGGCACGTCACGGCGCTTGGTTATAATCGGCTCCAGGAAAATTCGACCAAAAAAGGTGGAGTTGATGCCAATGAAACAGCAATTCAAAGTTGCACTGTCCGTTTGCTTCGCAGGTCTCATGGCGGCCTGTACGTCACCGGCCTATACGTCATTGGCAGGTCCGAACCTACGCACAGCACAAAGCCATGGCAATATGCCGACGCCCGATCCTTCGACGGGCCTGTACTCACTGGATGTCTATGCCAAACGCATTGCCTATTATTAGCAAACAGGCTCGGACCCAAAAGAGTTGGCGTATTCTATAAAAACTTACGATTTCCTGAAGCATAGACAGGAAGCGTTAGATAAGGGCGATTCCAGTCAGGCAGCTATGTGGCAAGAGAAAGCCATAAAGCTCAAACATGACTATGACGCCCAGGTGATGCGCACCAATGCAGCGTTTGCTGCTGCTCACCCTAATCCGCTTCCACCCGCGACACCCACCGATCCCTGCATCGGACTCGGCAAGAATCTTCCTGGGTGTGCTCCGCAGCCTTCGACACCGATGTGTCGGCAGGTAAGCGCGGACGGTGGAACGGTGATTTGTCAGTAGGCGACCTATGACGTACTTGAGGTTGTACCTGGGGTGCTGATGCAAGTGAGACTGCGGTTCGTATCTACCTTTTTGTTTGTCGTTCTCGCCGTAGCTCCTGCTGTCGCATCTGCCACGAGTGGGTTCGACGGTGACTGGTCGTACTTTGAGTTGGACGACGACGGAGTGCGTTTTCACGGTGCGGAATTACACCTGTCGGAGCGGGGACACATGGTGTCCGGTACATGGAGCGATGGCTCCAATCAGGAAGCCTGGTCCGGCATGGTAAGCGGAGTGGCGCGCAACGGCCAACTGCACGTTCGACTTTGCTATGACGATGGATGGGGTGACGAGAGTGCCCCTTGCCCTCACTTTGCGCCGGAATCGGATGTATTTATGCGTCGAGGAAGCAAGCTGGTCTGGTACAGAGTGAAAGATTCACGTCTGGACGAGTACATGACACTGGAGCGAGGAACCGGACCTCGATCACACAAAGTCGCTCCGTAACCACTGACGCGTAACTCGCTGAATTCGCATCTCCTATCGCGCGTGAATTCTGCCCATGCACTTGCGGGATTGCGAAGTGGCGCAACACCTGCACAAATGGGGCCGCGAAGAACATTGGTTGGCGTTTACGACTCATCCAATTGAATCAGAAAGCGCTCGCGCTTCTTACCCTTGATCCACACTGGTTCACGCCCACGTCCGCTCCAGGTTGCGCCGGTTTTTGGATCGCGATATTTTGCTGCGGGTACTGACTTCGACGTGGTACCGCGCTGCGCTCGCTGACGACCGAAAATGTCTTCAACGGTTAGTCCGTACTCCCGCACCGTCGCGCGTACTTGCTCGACCACTGTCTGTAACTCAGCGAGCCGTGCGGCTTCTGCCTGTTGTTGCAGCGCTTCGAGTTGCGCTTTCAGCTTCGCATACGTTGCCAAAATCTACCTCCAGAAATTATCGATGATTAAATCGTAAATATATAGCGAGGCTTTCCTGATGTCGGCACGTGAGTGAACTGTCACGGCCTGCACCCTCAACGCTGAAATATGCAGCATGGTATCCAAGAATCAGACGCCAGTGGTTGCCGCGTCATTGGCGGTCGCATTTTTCTCGGCGGCGTCGATACGCGCGAGCACACGCTGCAACTGGAGCCGTGACCATTGTCCGCCGCGTGCTGCCGGAATATTCAGGCGGCAGCCGCTGCCTCCTTGCTGATGGGCGGATGTGACACACCGTATTCTTTTGCAAGGCCGCGCGCCGTGGCACCCGCTGCCAACTTTATTTTGATTTCCGCGCGCTGCGTTGCCGTCAGTCACAAGGGACGACCGGCAATTTTCCCTTCAGTATTTTTCCACCTGCTGCGTCGGGTCGCGTGCCGCCAACCGGAGATTTGCGCGGCTCAGGTCGTTTATGCCTTTGCACGAGGCTGTGCGCGGCCAGTTCCGGTCACTCGACACCGCTGCGTACATTGTTCACAATCCGAAGGATGACGGCCGAATTCTCACCCCATGAATCCTCCCGCACAAAACCGCCCACTATCTGCATCAGAGATGTCTCTGGCTCGTTGGATGCTTGAACATGGTGAGCCGGAAGCGCGAGAATTTCTTGGGCAACTCGCAGTTGCGGAGATAACGCCGTGGCGCTGTCCCTGCGGCTGTGGGTCTATCAATTTCCAAGTCAAAGGTCACGAACCAGCGCCCCCCGGCGTACACATTCTCGGGGACTTTATTTTTGGTCCCGATGATGCGCCGATCGGGATATTTATTTTTGAGAGCGCTGGTCTATTGAGTGGTATTGAAGTTTACGGGCTAGCAGGCGATGCGCCCCGAGAACTACCGCGCGAACATGCGCTTCGGCCTTTAGGGAAGGGCGGTAGCGAGGCATAGCAGTGAGCTTCAATCAATCGGTGCGGCGGGGCAAGGTCTGCGCCTGACTATTACGCAGACGGTGCCCAAGACCCTGGGCGCGGTCGGCATTACCCACTGGTGCCCCTGACGGAGTGTCCTTCCCCCCGCCGCGACGACAGTATATCGACCTTGGACCAGTCGAATAGTTGCTCGCGAATGTCCGCTACCGGGGGCGCCGAAGGTCCCTTGTGGGTCGCGCGCTGCCGATCGCAGCCTGGCGCGGTTGAAGCTGCGTATGCCGATTGCATGAGACGGCACGCGGCCAAGTACGGCCGTTCGCCTTCGTGATTAGGTGGCAACGCAAACGGCTGATCCGCTCGAACAACGGACCTTCATGCGGTTTATCAAACGCCAATTCGGCCGTCACATTCCCCGTCTTTGCGTCGCGTCGCCGCGATATGCGCTTGTCCACGTGGAAGCTTTCTTTTAATGTGTGTTTTGATATTATATCCGTCGCAGATTTCGCGTCGATGAGTAACTAATAACTATATCAAAAGGCTTTCAAGATGGAAAATAAAGTAACGCCACGTTTTCGTTTTCCGAGTTACGTTAATCTCAAACGACATCTTGGAGAGTACGATGCACTCGTTGAATTGAACGAACTGGCCGTGCGGAGCCTCTTGCATCGCATTAAAGGAGAGCCCCAAAAGTTACTTAAGGATGAGTCCGAGCAACATCAAATACGAGTTGACCACAACGAACAACTCACCGATGAATCTTTTGCAGCAAGGCGCACCCAATTCTACGTGCTGTCGGTCTATCAGCAGGCGGAGCAATTTTTTTATGATCTTGTCAATGATTTACCGCAAGGCGATAGGTGGAAAAAAGCATCGGGATCAATTGCTCGCGGCAATGATGAGGCCGAACTCGACTGGATAATTCGCATCACAAAGAAAGAACTCCCGGACGCTATTGATGAAAAGGAGGATTCGGATTTTTTTGACGATGTCAGTGTCTTCACATATTTCCGTCTGGTCCGGAACGCCTTTATGCACGAAGGCAAGGAAACCCGCCAATTAAAAAACTATCGGGACAAGTTGCAACAACGTCATAATGATCTCGTCGTGCGTCCCGCTGCTGCACCGAAAAATGCGCGCGCGAGACCGTTTGTTGTGCCCAACGCGTATGACAAGTTGCAGTTTTCTGACTTCATTCTTTTTACTCGTGTCGTCAAGTCCGTCGCGGCTCGGCTGTGTGGCGCGCTCAAGCCTGAGCTAGATGTGCTTTTAAAACACCGATTTTCGCAGGAACGGCACTACGGATTGCGGAAATTTCTGACAAATGACACTAGATTTGCTTCTGCTTGTAAGACTCGCTTAACGATTGACTACAACTTGACGGCAGAAGAGATTTCGTATTCAATCCCCGTTGTGAAGCTTCTTATCTCGGCCGCAAGCACTCGGTAGTGCAACGTCCTCCTAAGTCCATCACGTGGACTTAGGAAGGCGGAGGAGGGGTTCAACACCTCTACGGCCACCAAACATCTGCCTCACGCTTCAGATAACCGGCGACAAACCTCCTTCACATCCATCGTTAGTCGAACATTCAGGAATCGGTCTGCTGCGCAACCGGGTCCCCTGACCGCCCGACCAGAATGGTTCTTCATCCGGTTCCAACAGCAGGACAACAGTGGGATCACATAGATCGCCTCCTAACTAGCCAATACCAAAATTATGATCGACTATATAAAAAAGCTATGTACATCCTTCATAGTCGCGACTAAAAGCGAAGGGACGCATGATAACGTGTCGCTTCGCGAATGGGCTAATTTGATTTTTTCTGAAATAAAGAATTTTAAAACTACCGATTTCGATCCGGATAAAAGATACGAATTCGTTCTTGCTAGATTACATTTTTCTAAATTGGCAAATATTGGGGCATATAACCACCGAGATCTCCAAAAATTTGCACGAATGGCAACTGATCTGCAGGGAATACTGGAATCCTATTCGTACGGAAATTCTGGTGGCAAATTAAAAGAATTTCCGTTTATTCGCAACATCGAATTAAAGAATATTATTCAAAGAGACTACAGGGAGCTAGATTCAATCCTAATGCCGGATGGTGCATGGAAGAGCGCTGTAATATTATCGGGAAGCATTCTTGAATCCATCCTCTATGACGTGCTCACGCAAGAAAACTACATTGATATCGTGAACTCGAGCGCCAAAGCGCCGAAATTCAGAGGGGAAACAACGCCGATCGCTTCGGGCCAGTGGAAACTCGTTGATTTGATTAATGTTTCTGTAAGTATAAAGTTATTGCCGGAGCAACGAGCGGCGTCTATAGATCAAGTGCTGAGAGATTATAGAAATTTTGTACATCCGCAAAAAGAGCTTCGTGCGCAACATCCGTGCACCGAAGCTGAGGCTTACATGGCAAAGGGATGCCTGGATGGAGTTTACAATCACCTCGAAGGTGCTTTGAGTGGACCCTGAATGTTAGCCAATAAATAAGCATAAAAGCTTTAATCGAGAGGTCTGCCGGTCGGCTGCCTCGTTCGAACTACGCGAGTCGACGGACGGCCGCTGGGCCCTTGAATGCGGACATCGATGGCGCAGTAAGTGGACAGGCCGTAATGGGTCGGTCAGCGACACTCGACGTCACACGCTATACGAGCGGTGCGCTCAAAAAGTCACCGTGGCACGAAATTCAGGCGGCGTCCGCTGCCGCCTTGCTGATGGTCGGATGCGACACGCCATACTCTTTTGCAAGACCGCCTGGATCGCGGGTAGCTCGGGTAGCGTATGATCAAGAATTAGAAGCGGCAGGCTCGTGGCACCGCAGATTGAATATTCACTTATCTGTCAAGGGGACACTATGAGTTACACGAATGTTCAACTGCGAGTCTTGATGAGACTTTCGCAAGTTGCAAAAGTTAATGACGAAGTTGTTTTCGGATTTTTTGTCAAAAATCCGACACTAATATACACTGCGGTGCGACACAAAAAATGGGCTCCAATCGTAAATATTATTCAAGGGGCTGCATCCGGTCACTCCCTCAGTAATGAGGACATATTTCGCATCATATATTGCGACGCACGGCTTGGGCAGGAGAAAATGGCCGTTTAAATGATCAGTTTCTTCAATTCTTTTAAAGTAAAGATCCATCCAGAGTTTATCGAGCCACCTTCTTATTCTGCAGAGTTCGACGATGCTGTTCATTCGTATTTTTACGAACATGTAAAATGGATTCATCTAGACGCGAGAGACGTTTCAGAAAGACAGGCACTCGATAACTGTATAGTACAATTTGCTGGCGAACCTCCGCACGCCGACCTAAACAATTGGAACGAGGCGAGATATTACCACCGACTTTATCTGGCGTTGGCTTACAATAGGGCTGGTTTTCGCGGCTTTTTTCGTCCACCGCAAGGAGACTGGGGGCATAATATTGCGGCTGTGCTCGCAACCCATGAAGGACAAGTACTAGCAGTTTCGTATAATCAAAAAAATATTAACGTCACATTTCATGCAGAGGTTAATCTTGTGCAGGCGGCAGTAAAAAGATTTCCGCAAGAGGATTTTCACCAGCAGGCTTTATTCATCTATACGACACTGAAGCCATGCAAAATGTGTGCATCTATGATTGCGTGTGTATTTCCAAACTCAAAGGTTATCTATGGACAAAATGACCCTGGAAATCACGCAAAAGATATAATGAGGCCTGCTGGTGGTGTGTGCTCGCTGCATGAATTGAACGCCAAGCCGTTGTATGCCTACGACGGCACACCACTTTTGCCGAACAGTCAGAAGATCGGAGATATTTCTCAGCTCCTATCTTCAAATGAAGTTTCCGTTACAAAAAATCTCAATAAAGATTCATCTGCAACAAATATGTTCCGTGCGGGGCAGTCTATAGACCGGAAGCTGGAAAAATACAATAAACGAATGGAGGCCAAGCAAAGTCATCCGAAAGTGGCTGCCATTTTGAGGCATCTTCAGCCCATCATGACTAGTTGACCTTGCCTCGCCGAGTACTTTATTCACAAGTTAGTGGTTTCACCGGTTTTCGCAAGACGGATGAGGCGCGGTCATTCCTGAATCTGTACCCGGCTGAGGAAATGACTGCACTTGCGGCACCTTTACCACCGCGCAAACCGTCAATCGACGCGACAGGCAGGGAGCAAGTAGGTGTCATCTGATAGCGACTCCCAAGCGTTGATTGCTGCCGCTAGGGCAGCAGCGACAAGTCCATCGCAAATCACTGTGAGATACGATCTGGCAAAATTCACTGCCGAAACGTTCACACGGGTAGGCGAAGAATTACAGGCTGTGGGACATATTTTCGGCGGTGATCGGGTCGGTGGCAAATCACCCTATGGACATGGCAGCGATGAAATCATCGCTGTTTCACTGCTGTTTCGTATCGCTGGACAACTCGCGTCCGCTAGTGCCGACCTGTTCGCGGACGGGAGGCACTACGCTGCTGCTGCCCTGCTTCGCCAAATGGTGGAGATCGAGTATCTCGCGTGGGCCTTTGAGTGTCGGGATAACGACGCCGAACGTTGGCTCCGAAGCAGTGCCGACGAACGCCGAAATTTCTTCACACCCGCCAAACTCAGGCAAGCGGCCAATGGCAAGTTCCGGGGAAAGGATTATGGGTACCACTGCGAACTTGGCGGTCATCCTGTTCCGAATTCTAACGTTTTACTCCAACGCAACGAGGTGACGTGTCAACTCCTGCTTTCTGACCTGTTGGGGCACACCGGCAGAATTTGGGATCATTTTCTTGGCTGGTCGGTGGACAACGAATGGGCAGTTGCAATTCATCGTCAGCGTGATGACATGCATGGGAAGTACGACGCGTGGAAACAGGCTGATGAACTTCTACGGTTACCACCACCGCCGTAAAATTTTTGATGGCCGCGTTGATTGATGAGTTGTGGATCATTGAATGGCGACTTACCGATCCACAACCTATGGACCATCCGCGCCGAATTTGCGGGAAACCAAGTAAACGACAACGCCGCTCATCGAGCATTCGACCGACGACGCACTATTGACCGTGATGACGTGAAATTCCTGACCAGACCTAGAATGCAGGGTTATATCGAAAACCTGCCGATACAGGTCTTTGCCAATTTTCTCTACCGAAAGCGGGGTGGCCGTTGTTTTCGATTCGTCGAGTTGCGCGATTTTGATGAGTCGCGCATTCTGCAGTTTGACCTCGGCCATGCTGGTCGGCCAGTTTGCGCACGGTAGTCCGGCAGGAAGGCGGGCGAAGCCTATGCTTGGTGCGGCGAGCACCAGGGCAACAAGCCAGTGCGTCATGGAACGACCACCAGCGTGTGATCACCACTCGACCATACTTGATGCCGTACCTCGTAGCTTTGAATGATGCAAGCCGTCGCGCTGTCATGCAATAGTTATCGTTAGGAAAATGTATCGAAGCCTGCTACCACGTACGCGACGGCGCAATCAGCAATGAATGTCGTAACCGACCATGATGCCAAACCGTGATGTTCGTCAAATATTGCTGCCTGCCTATCAACCTTGCGCGAGTTGCGTCGAGGGAGACTGTCGCAATCGAGCACGCTGGGACCCACCTGCCGGTCATGTGCCAAGGGGTTTTTGCGGTGCAACGGGCGCAGTGGACGAGGTGCGCCTAATTCTCGTTTGTGCGGAACCGGGTGATCCGCATTCAGGTGAATCTCACACTGGCGATGCCACGGCGTCCGGGCTACTTGACTCAGCCTGCGAGTACGCGTGGTATGGCTTTTCAAGTGGCAAAGACCTATTTCATAGGAACGTACGAAAAATACTCGATTTGTGCTGGCCCGACGCTGATTTCGAAACACAGATGCGCCGGACATGGATCACGGATTCCGTTTTGTGTTCGGCGCAAAAAGAGGGGGGCCGTGTCAGCATCAAAGTTGAACGTGAATGTGCGCGACGTTTCCTAGCTCCGCAAGTGCGATTATTTGACAAGGCGGTCGTTGCCGCGTTGGGCAAGAAGGCGGAGCGCCGTCTAAAAATTGCAGGAATCGAGGGTTTCATCTCTGCCGGTTCTGTCGCGCCTCCTGGTTGCAATCATGTCGGAGTGTACGAATCATGGTTGCGGCTTGCGAAGCTGGTTCGCGAGCGGTGCGTGAATTAAAGGCCGTGCCGTGCTTGGGTAGCTGTCTCTGTTTAAGCCGTGAATTTTGGAGTGGACCAAGATGTACGACACCATCGAAGAAATTGAAGCTCTGTTCAATGAGGAATCGGAATCCTTCTCGCTCGAATACAAATCCGGCCACGTATTCAATGAGCTTTCAAGCAAGGTTCGCTCCGAACTGGTCAAGGACGTGAGCGCATTTGGGAACGGCGGCGGCGGGACGCTCATTATCGGAGTTGCCGAGGGTAATGATGGAAAGCGAAGCATGGCAACGGGCTTCGTACCGGTAACGAACGACAAGGTATCCGTCGAGCAGCTTACCAGCATCATTAGATCAAGCACCGATCCGGTTTTCAGTGCGTTCCGCATCAAGGTGCTGGAGCATTCTGACGGGCGTGTTTTCGTCATTGAAATCGATCAGGCAGATACTGCGCATCAGAACCGACTAGACAGGCTCTACTATCAGCGGACGGGCCCGATTTCAGAGCCGATGTATGATTTTTCCATTCGTGACGTGATGAATCGGCGGACGCATCCACGGGTGAAGCTGGACTTCGAAATACAAACTATTCAACACGAGTTGAACTTGCAACGATGTGTATATCGAGTCGTTCCTCGTCTTTTCAACGAAGGGAACGTGACCGCCCGACATTGGTCCCTATCGGTTGATCTACCTGCAAACGTGGTAAAAATTGGCTCAATCCGTGCTGGTATGCCGATGCGACACAGGGGCAACGTCAAACACAATGGCATCGAGTACCTCCGTGTAGAACTACACTCGGGACCAACGCCGAATAATCAGGCGGGTACACTGCTTCTGCCTGGGCAAGAGCGCCAGCTTACGCTGGATAGCGCATTCGCCGAAATTGACCTCGATGTCAGTAAAGAGATGCGGGTTCAGCTGGAGAGAAATGAGCCGCCCTTGCACTGGTCATTTTTTCTAGATGACGCACCGCGCAAGGATGGCGAAATTCCGTTTTCCAACTGGTGCAAGAACTAGCGCTGGCCTTGGTTCAACATCGACTCGGAGCGGTAGATAGTCAGGATTGCTAAAAGTATTCTGGAGTTGAACCAGGCGGTCTGTTGGGCGGGGTCGGTGAACCAGTCTGCAAGAGTCGGGCAGCGAGTGCCAAGCCATCGAGCCGCCGGAGCACCTGAACCAGTTGTGTTTTCACAAACAGGCCGCCTCGGGGTGCCCGGATTCCTAGTTTGTTGAGTGCTTCAACCATCTTGCGCTGGGACATGTTTTGAGCACGAAAGCCGTTGATGACCGGTGCTAGGCTCAACGCGTATTCGTCAGCCGCCTTTTGCCGTGCTTCAATGTTCGGCTTGAGGTTGATTGGTCCAGCAGCGCCGAGTACGACACCTCTGGCCTTGGCAGCACGCAGACTATCGCGAGTCCTCTCGGAAATTCTTTTGGTCTCGAATTCCGCAAAGGCGCTTAGGACATGTAGGGTTAACTCGTTGGCTTCCGGCAGGTCGCACGCGACAAACTTTATCTTTGATTCCATCAGACCTGAGATGAAGTGAACGTTTCTAGCCAGTCTGTCCAGTTTTGCAATAAGTAACCGTGCGCCGGTCTTCTTGCACAGTGCAAGTGCCAGTGCCAACTGCGGGCGCTTGACAAGTGCGTTGCTGCCCTTGCCGGTTTCGACTTCCTGGAATTCGGCAATGACTTCGCAGTCACTGCCCTTGAGATAGTTAGCGACAGTTTCTTTTTGCGCTTCGAGTCCGAGTCCGGATTGCCCCTGGCGTTGGGTTGAGACCCGAAAGTAAGTAACGAATTTTCCTGCGACCATGATTTACCCCGAGGGTCAAACTTTTTTCGCGCTGACAGGCAGATTTATGTCTGCGACCGGTAGTGGTCTTAAATCAAGACGACCGTTTAATACAAGTCCATTTTAAGTTACCGGGTAACGGTTTACAAGAAAACTCAGGGTTGCTTGTCAAAAATATGCGGTCTCTGTAAGGACGGTCAGCGGAGGGGCAGCGGCAGGTGAAGTTCAGTTGTCGGAGCCTTGACGGTTTTGGTGGATTCTGTCGGATATTTATTTATTGATTTATTTGGCGGACTGCGTTGATCGGGTCTGGTGCCTGAGTTAACCGCAGGGCGTGACCGGGTAACGGCGTAATATTCCGGGTAACAGTTCACGGTAGACGAGGAAATGAAAATTCCGACAAAGGCAGCAGCGACGAAGGCGGTTGTAAAAATACCAGTTGCTAAAACATCGGCAGAACGTCAGGCCGATTACAGGGCGAGACGCGCAACGGCGGGTGAGGGCGGCAACGGCGACCGGCGCTTGGACGTGTGGGTCAGCGCCGGAGCGAATCTAGCTCTGGAGCGTCTGGCACGCCGTCACAAGCTGACGAAGCGCGAGATGCTTGAGCGGTTGATCAAGCAGGCAGACGATGCGATCACGAGGAAACTGGAGCCGGACACGCCAAAGTGGGACAGCTATTTCAAGGGCGAGTGATGCGCACTATATATACAGACGATCATTGGGAAACGACGCCTTCCTGATGCTGGACAGGATAAGGATGGTAAGGCTGAGCAGGTGGCGCTCGAAGCGCTCCATGCGCTCGAAAAGCTGAACGCGTCGCCGGAGCAGATGGCTGACCCAAAAGCGCGGCGTGCCTATGAGGCTTATCTGGCGGGTTGATCCTTCTGGAGTCTGCACAAAACGTCAACTAGCACGGAGTGCTAAAGAAAGTCAACAAATTTCTTGACGGCGAGTCCGTGCCTGGCTACTCTACCGGTACCCGTGCATCTGACAGCACGCGGCTGTAGTTCATCGAACGTATCAACGTAGTTCATCAAATCGTGCCGGTCGCCCTTCGGAGGGCTGCCTGCACCGACACTGCTGTTCCGTAGGAAACCAAGCTCTATACGCATTTCGCCCGGGTTGCCATGCGGTTGCAAACGGGTTGCTTCAGGGTTGCCGTGCGGTCGCTGGCAACCTCTTTCTTGAAATCAAATAGGAGAACTTATGGAAAAGAAAGCCACACCGAAAGCCGACGATCCAGACGTATTCGCGAACATCAAACCCCGCGACCGGCGCACGTTGGTCAAAGCTTCACCGGCACGCACGCCTATAAAGAAACCCGCCCAGGTAAGCCGTATCGCTCCGGAGACCCAAACGCCGGTCGAAAAGCCGGTACCTGCTGCAATCGGCGAGCGGCCCGCACTGCCACTTGAACTGTCCGGTAAGGATGGTCCCGCGACCATCAGCGATGTGTGCGTCTTCCTGCGGCTGAACGGAATATCAGAAGTGCTGGCATACGACGAGTTCGCCAACAAACTGGTTGTTCTCGCAACCGATAAATGGGGCCTGCCGGTCGGTGAGATCAGCGACGAGCTTGTGGTCAGCATCGTGATCCTGATGCAGCAGGTGGATATCACGGTTACGGCTAACGGGGTTCGTGCCGCAGTCGCCAAGGTGGCGAGGGAAACGCGGATGCACCTCGTGCGAGACAAGCTCAACGGCCTGAACTGGCGCGGCAAAAGCCGTGGCAAAAGCCGCGTCAATACCTGGTTACCTAGGGTGCTCGGCGTGGCGGCTGACGATCCGGATTACGACTATCTGTGCGCGGTTGGCAAGAAATGGCTGCTCGGCATGGTCGCGCGTGCATTGAGCACGGACCCGGGCGGCATAGCGCTGCCAGCGACGCTGGTGTTCAGCAGCACCCGGAATACGGCTAACGTGCTCGAAGCGCTGGCGGTGCTGGGTGGCGCGGCGTTTTCGGACAGCCTGACACCCGGTGACCTGAAGCACGCTAACCCGCTCCACTCACCAGCTTGGATTGTGGCGCTGTTTGACTTCGCCGAGTTTGTGGAAAAGGAAAGTCTGCGCAGCTTCCTGGCGGCGACGACCGACACGTATCAAGCCACGCACGATAGCAAGGCAAGGAGGCATGCACGTGGCTTCGTGCCGGTCGGGGTCACGCGCGACACGGAGTATCTGAAGCAGGCAGAGGGCTATCACCTGTGGCCGGTGAACGTGGTTGGTGATGGCTTTAACATGGAGTGGCTGCGGGAAAATCGCGGTCAACTGCTGGCCGAAGCCGTGCACAGGTACAGGCAGGGTGAGCGGTGGGAATTCGATCCGGTCGAGGACCGCGCGATTATCGACCAGCTTAAGGTGCAAAGGTCGGCCCGACAGTACGCCGACTCGTGGGAGGAAGCGATTGAACGGTATCTGGACAACGTCAGCCGGAATTACCGGATGGACCGGCCCAGCACTGGCTGGGTGCGGATGGCGGATATCTTGGAGGCGGTCGGCGTGTCTAAGTCGGAGCGGCTGGAGCAGAGGCACATGCGCCGTGCTGGTCGGATCATGCGCCAACTGGGTTGGGAGAACAAAAAGGGTGCAACGTACGGCGGTGGGGTGGTATGGGTGAAGCCCGGGCAGTAATTTTCGTGTGAGGACGGTAAATAAATACGATCCAACCCGAACGGTTACATCGATCACGCTGACGCAAGCGGACGGACATTCAAAGGCTTTCCGGTTTCAATCTTCAAGCTGTACCAATTCGCCGTGAAGTTCGCGTGGCTGCTGGGCCGCATCTGGGTGACCTGCCGAGCGGTTCAGCGGTTCGGAAGTAAGCGGCTGGGGAACGCGCCTTGACGAGCTACGCTAATCGACGGTCACGGTTGGTTGCCAGCGATGCGGCAGCAATGCAGAGATGTCGCTGGCCTTGTGGGTCGGCAATCGCGTGAGGATGTCCTTCAGATAGGCGTGCGGGTCGTGGCCGTTGAGTTGGGCCAGCGACGGCTAGCTTCACGCCGAGAATTTTCGCGGCAATCATGTCTGCTTCTATACTGCAGATTGATACGCTAGCCAGTAAATAGCAAGCCCGGTCAATCCACGTCGCCTTTTAATTTTGGGAGATATATGTTCACGGCAAAAGATGCACAATTGATCCAAGAGGTCGATGATCATGGAGTGCCTCGTACCGACCCGACCGACAACCGGATCGAGGATACCTTGCGCCGCATCATTTTTGACATGAAGGCTCGTTCGCCTGATGCTCAGGTTACTCTCGTGTCGATCATCGAGCATGATGGCTCCGACGAGCAATTCGCTGCTTACGCCGAGACTTTGCGCAGCAACAGGTTCGACGTTCAGTTGGAGCATGGCTATCGTCCGGGTGAATCGGAGCGTTTCCATCGCTTTATCATCAACTGGCATTACGGCCTGACCGGTGGAAAGCTGTACTAAGTCGCCTGCCACGCCGCAGCCGTCGAGCGTTCCTGCGCGGTGAGCGGTTCCGCAGGTCGATGCGAACCGGGAATCTGGTTCAGCCTGCTAAGGCTGATGATAAGTAATGACAGCAGCTAGTTGGTATGCAATTGATTGCAACGGTGCCAGGCACGCGTGACGGCGTTACTATTTGTTCATCGTATTCCGTTCCAAGGACGTACGAAATGAAAATGATCCTTGCAGGTAGTTTGCTTGTCATCGGCGTGACCGGTTGCGCGTGGCAGAGCGACCCGCTAAAGGTCTCCGACAATACCTATCAGGTGTCCGCGAACGCATCCCCAGCACGGGGTGCAGCGACCGGCGCGCGACAGATGGCCTTAACCGCCGCAAACAAAAAGTGCGACAGCCTTGGGAAAAACATCGAGGTCACAAATACCGAGACGGGTTGGGCATTTCCAACAAATAGTGTGGTTACCGTAACGTTTCGCTGCGACTAGCGAAGACGTTGCCGGGGGATGGAACATGAACTGGGAGCGCATTCTGGGGTTCGCCAACGTCGCTTTGGTCGGGATTGGCCTGGTGGGCGGCGGGTATGAATGGTTTCACTTTAAAGCTACCTTTGAAGACCAGACGCTAAAACAACTGGCCTACCAGAACCAGCAGTTAAAGATCGCGTTGGGCACGGACGAACAGAAGCAGCTTGACTATGACGGCACGCTGACCGTAACCGAGATCAAGAAGTACCCGGACGGCACGCGACTCTATGACGTGCTGTATGACGTGAAGGTCAAGAACACGTCCAAGTCGCTTGTGCATGTCACCTATACCAGCGCCGAGCTATACCTAGGAGACCAATCTGCCGACGAACCTGCTTTCGGCTCAGCCCTCGCCATCAACGACGCCCCCGACCCGTGGCACCCACAGGACAGAGGGCCTATTGCGTGGCGACGGATCGCCTATGAGGCAGATGTTGACGATGGACCGACGAATCCCGGAGTTGCGAAGTGGATGCACGACCAAGGTTATGCGTTGATATCCAACGGCGGACTGACCGGCACGATGTCAAGCGGCGCATCGGACGAGTACGAACCGGAATTCCTGGTACGTGCTAGGCCGAACCAGTATGTTGACGTGACAGTTGGGTTTGGTGTGGACGATTCGCTGGATGTGACTTCGCCGGATGTAGGACTAATGGGCGACTCGTTGCTACTGGCAGATGCCACGATTAGCAAACGCGAAAATGCGGAGACAACACTAGGCCCGCACCGTGGTGGCAAGAGCAAACCTCACAACCAGGCGTTGCCGGAGCAGAAGCGCGACACCCGCAGCCACGACGTTACCGACGCGAGCGATTCGCTCGTGCTGCTGCCGAGCGAGACTAATGGTTACCACGACATTTAGTTGCGTGAACAGGGGGGAACGGCGACACACACTCAAGTGGTCGCCGCCCACGCGAACCTACCAGTGACGAATCCGTTAGACGCGCCCTTGGTGCCGCTTCTGCACCAGCGCGGCCCTTCTGGACAGGTTGGCCGACGGTATGGCCGTGTACTGCCACGTCACCGTCGAGCCCGGATTCGGATAAGTCGTATTCGCGCCGCTGGACGATGCAACGCCATTGACCAGCAACTCCCAATAGAATAACGAGTTACTCGGTAGCCCCGCAATACTTTCGACTTCGTATCCCAGGTATCCCGGGTACGGCACTGACTGGCTATAGCCGTAGTATTCGAGCGTGAACAGAAACGGATCGGAGTTCGAGGGCGTCTGCGCGAGCACGAAGGCCTGCTCCATCACTCGCAGGGCCGTGATTTCCGAGGTGAATGGAACGGAATACTCGAACAGTTGCTTATTGGTGTTATCGACAGCGCGCAGCGTAATCGGATTAAATCCAGCCATGGTTAACTCCGTTAGTTTGACGAGTACCCGGTCAAGCTTAGTCAATAGCCCGTCGACTTACAAGGCTGTTGGGGAATCAGCGAGGGCTGCATTATGCTCACATCTAAGGGGCAGTTTGATCGCCTGCGCCACTACTTGCTGTCTCAACCAGCAGCGGTGATTCAAGGAACGAATATTCCCTGCTACGCAACAGTGGACGTGCGATGAAAATGATTTTACGCGTGGGTCTCTCCCGCGCATCCCGTTTTCCAAGCCGCGCTTCGGTACCCATCTCAGGAATTCCAGCTACCGTCCCAAAAATGGTCGCGAACTGATTCATGCAGCAGGCATATGCAACGTAAGGCGCGAAAGACTATCGGCGCTGGCTATTCGCTTGGCCGCTGATTTGTCAAACTAATTGATGAGGATAGCTGAATCTGCAAGATGTACGAATCGGCGTTCTATGTATTGAACATAATCCGGCAACGTTGCCGTCGGTGCGCGGTGCGCGGTGCGACGGCATCGGCAGCGGTCGAAAGAAATAGTGCGGGTTCTCGCCTGTCGATCCGTCTAGCTGGATATAAGACTTTTATTTTTAAGTTCGGATACGGCGGGCTACGACTGCGGTTTAGGTCGGCGTGGCGCGAGTGCAGTAGACACGGGCATCCGTATCCCATCAGCTTGATGGTTAGGTCAGACGGTAGTTCTAAACGTGGCCGCCGTTTTTGAGAGCATACGTCGATGGTTCTTGTGCCTTCCGACGCAGACCTTCAGAAAAGCGTCGAAATGCCGTTTACGGTATTACGGGGGTAGAACTCCGAATTTTCCCCGCTTCATTTTGATTAACTACTAACGAGCCCGACTTTAACTATGCCTCGCGCGCAAGCCCCTTCACTGAGACACGAACTCATCGTCGCAATTGCGCCAGTCTTCCTTGGTGGATTTCTGTTCACGGCCTTGATCGAAACGTATAAAGATGACATGACGTCTCGGAAGGACCTGGTGCTTGATTTTTATCGGCCGATGCGCGACCAGCAGGCTGAGTGCCGTGCGACGGAGCAACAACTTGCGTCTGCGTACCAGACAGAGGCTGGTACATACAGGCTCATGCTAAATGAACTGGATCACATGGTTGCTGCTGATCCGGCGACGCGGGCACGTGGCTACGAGGTCCTGCCGCAATCTCTTCTCGAATCCAATAGCAAGGTGCTGGCACAGATTGGTGAGCTGGCGCCCAAACTAACGTTGTGTACGCAGGTACTCTATCGTAAATACGAAGAAGTCGCGCTTGCTACCGCAACCTACGATGAGTTCACGAAGATCGGCGAACAGCGTGATGCTGCCGTGCAGCCTCTGTATGGACAGCGCGCAACCCTTCTGAATCAGTTATCCAACCAATTTACATCGGAATCACTGATGAACACGCTAAGGGATTCGTTTCTGATGAACGACGATACCGCTGACGGGAGAAATGCAATAAAGGCCAAGGTGCACGCCATTGGGGACCCAGCAATCGGATTTTATACGCAGCTTGCTCGTAACGAGGCGGATATCCTTAAAGTCGAGCAAGAAGTAGACAAAAAATTGATTACCCTGTACGCAAAAAAAGTAAACCGACGCTATGAGAGGGGAGTTTTTTCCGCACTGTGGCCGTGGTGAAATCACCGTTGTGTTTCACGCGCTGGAGAATTTTTCCGCTGCGCGTCGAACCCCATCCGAAGTCGTCAAGGATACCAGCAGCAACTTGGTACTTGCAGTAACGGTAGCGGTACTCACGCCATCAGGCAGTAGCGTGGGACCTTTGAAACGAATGCTCACAGGATTCGATTTTTCCGCAGTAGTGTTGACGGTCGGCGCAAGCGGTCAATCGAGATATTTGGAGGGTCGCCGTGATGCATCCTTCAGCCATCTGCTTCGGTCGACGAGCGCCAGCTATGAAACGAAGGATTTCGGGGTCAATTCCAAGGGTGTTTCCTGCAATAATCGTCGCATTTTGGGAGGAAGTGTAATGTGTGCTTGGAAGCGAAAGCGATGCATTTTGCGAGCGATCCTAGCGCTGGCAACGCTAACGTTCCTACAGCAAGGGGCGTGGGCCGATGTCCCGGTTAGCTTTATCCGTATCCAGTGCTTGGGCGCGATCAACCGACTAGAGGTCAGTACGTTCATGACCTGGAATGTGTGCGACGCGAGTTGTCCGAAAACGGCGTCGCTTGAGAAGCAAGGCATATATGAGCTCAGCGACTTCATTCGGCGATATTCGAAGCAGCCCTTCGAGTGTGATCTCGGGTTGGGTCAAAAGGCTGTCTTGGCAGTGCTGGAGTACTGGCCTGGCAAAGCACTGCCGGGTATGGAATTCGAGGTAACGATCAATGGCAAACCGATTGTGCAGCCAAAGCGATTGGATGGAGATGCAGAGCTTGAACTCCAGGTCCAGGCGTTTCCGAGCTACGCGGATGGATCGGGCCGACAAGTGAGCCCTGCGTCGGTCTCTACCAACCTCTGCTTTTTGACAGACCGAAGCCCGCTTTCACTTCCGGGTTCGATGAGCTGCGAGAGGTATTTAGTGGACACGGATGAGGGATGGAAAAAGGAGCAGGCCGATAGCGCGGAATACGGGAAGATGCCTGCTCCGAACTGATGGCCGTACACGAGTGACTGCAGTCTTAACCAGATTGACGACGCTCAAATGATCGCGGATTTTTATATGAAGGTCTGGATGTTTAAACTGCCTTCAGGGTTAGGCTAGACAGCGATGCGCCCGGTTGCAGGCAGGCGTCGACTAGTCGCTGCTCGTCTGCCGGGTCGAAACCGCGCTTGCCACCGACACCAACGCGTGTCACCGGCAAGGGCAAAAAGGTCAGGCCGTCCTGGGCCATGGATTGCGTCCGCAACGACAACTTGCGGACGCAATCGTGAGAGCGCGCCGTCCAGGTCTCGCTCAAAATCGGACAGCCTCAACGCATTGATGAAATGTCCGCGGTTGCGCCCTCAACGCTGAAATGTGCAGCCTGGTACCCAGGAATCAGCCGCCCGAGGTTGCCGCGCCAGTGGTAGCCGGATTTCTCTTGGTGCCGTCGATACGTGCCAGAACGTTCTGCAACTGAAGGAGCGACCATTGGCCGCCACGTGTGGCTGCAATGTTCAGCCGGTTCAACTGTTCGACAATCCCGCGCTGGCTTAGACCCTGAGCACGGAGGCCGTTGATGACCGGCGCAACATCTAATATTTAGTCATTTTGCCGGGAAAGGGCGACGTTTACCAGATGAGTTACGGATATAGGTAGTAATCCAGAAAAATTTGTTGACGGATTGTGCTGGATGTGTTTGCCGGTTCAGTCGCGGCGAAGGATTGACGATCTGTGCTTTCGCTAAGGCGAAAGAGGGCGCATCGTGGTAGGTCACGATTTCAAGTTTGATAAAAACGCAACCAGATAAGCCGGTAGCCGGTCACCGCGGGTGCCAAACGAGCTTCGTGCTCTTGGGTAGTTCGGCGACAAATTGGAAGCCGAGTTGATCGTACAGACGACGGGCCGGGTTCCCATGCAGCACACTCAGAGTGACCGGAACGCCTACATGCTCCGCCTCCTTCAACACTGCAGTCAAGATGGCTTTGCCGATACCTCTACCTTGGTGCGACGGCATTATCTGTATCTGATGCACGTGCCATTCGTCAGGCATGCGGCTTAATTTGATCAGCCCTATGCTGCGATTTCCCTCGCAAATAATCTTCGCATCTTCGAAGTTTGACCTGATGCGCAGGTAGTGCGCCTCATCGTCGACCGGAACAGCGACTCGCTCCAGATGCTCGGTCATCGTTAGCTTGCGAAGTTGAAGAAGAAACGGTTCGTCATCCTTCGATGCGGCGCGCAAATTGATCGACTGATTCATGGTTTGTGCTATTCACCGTGAGCCGGATGGAAGTCAGGCTGCAGTTTATCGCTAATGGCGCAGCGCGGTAGTCGACGGCATGGCGACCGGCGGGTTCGAAAAAAAAGTTTCGGCATCGAGCCGCGCTATTCCGTATCTGGCGAGTAAATACGATGCATCGAAACGACAAAGGGGCGCACCTATGGACAAGAAGTACTCTGATGAAGATGTCATGCGCAAGCTGCGCGACATTGCTGAACAGTTCAAAACGGCACGTCGCGAGGACATGGCAAACGGCATGAGCGAAGAACAGGCGAACGAAGTAGCGCGCTGGCGCGTGGACGTATTTGTGCGGGCGCTGGAGGCATCGGATGCAGAAACAGTAGACCCGATGCTGAAACAAGAGATGGCGCTTTTGGGGATGAGCTTTGGCCGCTACCGCCACTGACTCGTCCGGAATCCTGCGCTGCCGGGTTCTGGCAAGAGTGGCGAGCGATCTACAAGTTTGCTGTTCTGCAGGTCCGTAACCAGCACGATTCATGCGGGTGCGAGAGCAGTCCGTCTAATGCCGGAAAACACCGTTGGCTGCGGCTAGGTCTTCGGGAGCAGGTGCTGTCGCGTCGCAATAGCCTAGTTTCATCGTGAGGGGCCGCTAGATGCGTCTGCAAGTTGTAAATAGGTTAGGGCCGAATCGAAGGAGCCACGCTATGCATAAAGAAATGTTGACCCTTGAAGAAATCACCGAGTACCGAATTCCCTACACGTTTTTTCCGACATCTGAATTCTTTCAGCGCGCCGCACGCAAGGAGTTTCCCGCCTACGCACGTTCGACTGGCAAGACTTTGTGGCACTGGCGCGAGGTCCTGGCGTTTCTCTATGAATGCATGCAGGAAGATGGAGTGCGGGCTTACCAACGGCAACGCAACCACCAGGAACGTCAGCATGCGTGAGCCTTTGATTGATGATCTGCGATTCGACGCGGCGTTACTCGATGATGCATATGCGCCGGATAGCAAAACGGGCGGTCTCATCAATGTCATGCAACCTGTTATCAGTGATTGGGCCGGGGTCAGACGGGAAGTGACGAAATCCGAGCGGCGCGAGCACATGAAGTCTGCGGACTGCCCCGCAATCATTTTCGGAAAATTCCGCACACTCAACGACGAAGGCAACTACGTTACGAAGGCAGGTGACCACCTGGAACATGCTTCAATGCTGGTCAAGGATTTCGATAAATTCCCGGTTGCTGAGTTCAAAGAGTTGGACCGGCGCTTGAACATGGGCCTGGGGCTACTGCCGTACAAATTCCTGCTCGCAAATTCATTCAGTCACATGGTGCGCAAGAGGGACGACCCGGACCCGGAAGTGCGGAAGGGGCCACTGGCGCGATTTCGCATGTTCATACCACCGACGCGGCCAATGACTTACGCCGAATTCGATCACATTTCGACCAGCCAGACGCGCATGATTGAGAGACTGCTGACTGATCTGTTGGGTGTCGAAATCGAAATCGATCCGGCGTCAGACAATCCGGTTCAACAGTACCGCACGCGGTTTCGCAGGGGGGCGCTGTACAGCTTCGAACCGGAAAACGACAATCTGTTCGACGTTGACAAGTTCCTGGCCACGCATCCGTTACCGGTGAAAAAAACTCGGGCGACACGGAGAGTAGACGCATTCCATTACACACAAGTCTGTTGCTCGACCTCGCGCATGTACCTGATGCCGGCAACGAAGTCCACTATTCGCTGCATGCCTAGCCAGATG